>DKUE01000020.1 GCA_002490525.1 Ruminococcaceae bacterium UBA7212 | reverse complement strand
GACGACCACTACGGTAAACCTCGGTGTCGGTCTTGCAATGCAGGGAAAGAAAGTATTGCTCATTGACGCAGACCCGCAGGGCGACTTAACCACTTGTCTCGGTTGGCAGGATACGGATAACTTGGGTATCACGCTTGCGACGAAACTCACAGATGTCATAAATGAAACGATGAATGACCCTACGGTCGGTATTCTGCACCACGACGAAGGTGTTGACCTTGTTCCGGCAAACCTTGAGCTTTCTGCAATGGAGTTTAACCTTGTCAACGCAATGAGCAGAGAAACAGCCTTGAGAAACTATCATGCTTTTAAAGAGGCCTTTCATATTTAATGTATATGCGTTTTTCTTCGGTGGTACTAATCACGGCGGCAGTCATCCTACTGCTGTGCCTCGGCGTGTTTATCTATCTTCAAATCTATAAAAAACATATCAACCGTGCACTGCAAGGCGGCACGCAGGAAACCAAGCGCATGATTGCACCGTATAAATTGGTTTTTGTGCTGATTGTATTTTTGGTCTCCTCTGCCATCGCTCTGACAAGCGTTTCGGGTCTGATTTATGCAAAAAATTATTTTAAATATGAAAAGGGCACTGCCGAAAATATCTCGGGACGCACGGTTTTTGTCGATTACAGCTTTGAAAGCGGTACTCTGCGCGGTGTGAACACGGCAGATGCGGAAAATATCAAGCAAATTCTTACGAAAAAATATCCGTACAAAAACATAAATGTGATTCCCGTATACCGTGTTTGCGGCGGTATTTATTTGAATTAAGAGCCCATTCAGCTGTATGCCGTGCCGAAAGCGGATTGCCGATTTTTAGGACTTTTGGAAATGCAGGACAACACCGCGTATTTCTGTAATCAAAAAATCCGTCAGGCTGATTTCGAAATTTGTGTAACTGAGATTACAGAGGGAGGCTTTGCATCCGACAAACTGGAATATATGACGTTTCAAGCGGATAACAGCGTATCTGAAAACAGCCTGATAGCACTTATGCAAAAAGATACGATGCCGAATGAAACACCGACTTGCTTTGTCACAATGCAGTCGCTTTATGAAATTGCCTCTGCGATGTTTGAAACGGAAATCACCGAGGAAATAGATTTAGAACCGTACGATGCCTTGATTGTACTGGACGGCATTTACATCTGCTCTGACAGCCTCGGCGCGGTCAGCGGAATCGCGTCCGAATTAGTGCAGAGAAATTACAATGCATATGCGCCTGTAGACACATTCAGAGACTTCGAGAAAGCTGTTTCCGGCACATATATCGTATTTATTCTTTCTTCGGTCGGACTTGTTTGTCTGTCGGCTGTCAACATCTATCTCACGGTAAAAACCGTAAAAAAAATCAAAAATGAAGAAGAATAGAACCTGTATGTGCTCTATTCTTCCCTATCCGTTCAGTGTTCTCAGACAAACGAAAACAAATATCGATACAGTGCTAAAAATTCCTGTTCGGTTTCTGCAAAAGGTTTGTCAGATTGCAGTGTAATATGCAGTTCAGGTGCCGTTTCGAACAATTCTGCGCCGTGAAAGGTACGGAATTCGTGATATAAAAGGCTGTCGTCCGCCGCTTTTACAGCGGCGGCTTCTTCGTTTGTAACGGCGGTCGTGGCAAGCTTTGTATAAATCAGCGTTTGCAGTTGTTTTTCATATTCGGTAAATTCAGGAATATGCCGCCGCAGAGGACGCGTCAAATCCCCGATATAGCTTTCGGCGCCATCGTGCAGAAGCGCCAACAACTGCACTTTTTCGGAAAAACCGCGCGCTTTCATTTCGTAAGCGCAATTCAGCGAATGGCGCGCCACCGAGTAAAACTCCCGAAAATGTCCGTTTGCACGGCAGATATAAGACAGTGCATGTGCAATATCTTCTATACAAATATCCGCAACCGTCGGCAAAGTCGGGTCAAAATTGTGATTATAAAAGGTAGAAATACAGCATTTTTCAATTGTCATAATTGTTTTCCTTCTCCGTTTTGGAAAACCGATGCGCATCCGGCAGGCGCTGTTCGGTTAAAAACGCCATAAACATCTGTGCCGCCTCAACTTCGGAACAAACACAGTGGTAAGCTTCGCGGAATCGGCAATCCTCACCGACACAGACTTCTATAATCACGGCACCTTCGGCTTTCGTAGTCTGCATAAACAGCACATCCTGAATCGGTGCAGGCGGTGTGAGAATCAAAAATTCAGATTCTTCTCGGAACACCGCCTGCAGCGCACTGTAAAGCTGTGTCTCGTTGCAGTCCTCGATAAAATCGCCGTCCGCCGTTTCTAAAGTAAACGCGCCCGTATAATGAATGCGCCGCGCTTCGTACACATGCAGTAAATGCTCAACCTTTTGCAGAACGGCACTGTAATTTTTGTGCCCGAGCGCCTGTGCGTGCGCCGCCTCGGCATAGGCATTCTGCGCATCCCCCAATCCTGCATACGCCACAGCTATATTGCCCGCCAGCACCGCAGAGGACGGGTCCAAACGTTGTGCCGCCCTGAAATCCCGCAGGGCGGTTTCATAATTCTCCAAACGGAATGCGCAGTCCCCTGTTCTCGACAGCAATGCTACACTTTGCGGGCAAAAGCTCAAGCCGCGTTCGGCAATCTGCATCGCGCCTGCAATATCTCTGCGCGCCGCGTATACATCCGCAAGTTTGCACCAGGCACCAACGCAGGTTCTGTCGGTCGCGGCAGATTCCTCTAAAATCTGCTGTGCTTCGGAATACTTCCCCTGCTCCAGCGCATTCATTCCGAGAAAAGACAGAATTTCCGCGCGCGCCGCCGCGCTTTTTGCCGCTTTTAGCGCATGTTTGTACCAAAAGTCTGATGGACGGTAATTATTTTCACAAGAGGCGGTATAACCGCGGTAAAATATCTTTTTCGCGCGCTTGTCTTCGGGACGAAAGGATTGTGTTGCATGGTCAAACCCTGCCTGTATTTCCGCTTTAGAAGCTTTCGTACGATTTGACGGCAAAAAGCTTTTCACAAGCATGGCAAACAGCGCGGCGACCGCTAAAATCATTTGCGGCAGACGACGTGTCAACACCGCATCCAGCCCGTGCGCCTGATATTGTGAAATAAATGCGGTGATAAAAATCAACAGCCCAAGAACGGCAAGCCCGCGGATAATCCAAGGTTTGCTTTTTTCCATTTTGTTTCCCCTTTTTGTTTTTATGGCTAACACTATGGATATTTTAGCCGATTTTTCGGATTTTGGCAAGCGGATACGCGCGCTATACGGATTTCTGTAAATTTGTCATTCTGAGCGAAGCAAAGAATGACAGCAGGGACGGTTTTTCGGTAAACCGTCCCTGTAAAGCTTTACGGTATTTTCATTTCTTTTCCCATCAGCCCTGCGCCAAGGTATCAAGATTTTTTTCCATTAAATCAAAGAACTGCTCGACAATTTTTCTGTCCTCATCGTTGCCGCGCACACACATGGAAAGCGTGACGACATTTCGGAGCGTGGTGGCGCTCAACAATACAAACGGCTTGTATTTCACAGCGCCTGTCATAAAACCGTCGGTCGGCTCGTGGCCGCAAAGTGCCAATTTATCATTCTCTAAAATACCGATATTGCTCATGGCAAGCAACGGATTGGAATAGCCAATCTTGATGATTTCTTCACTCGCGGCGTGCGGCAGAATATTATAGCCGAGCTTTAAGAGCGGCAGACCGTACAGCCCCATAAATTTGTCCTGCTTAAACTGATTGGAACTGTACACCACATATTTGAGCGTCTCAAAAATATTTTGCCCGCGTTCGGGGATATTGCACTGCATCCAAGCAGTGTGATTCGTTAGTCCCTCATCGCTGACATCCTTTAAATGGCGACGCAAATCAATCGCACATGCAATTGTGACACTGTCGTATGCATTATAGTTCGCCAGCTCGTACAGGCTGAAAAAGTAAGCAGTCAACAGCATATCGTTGACGGTTGCGCTGTGCTTTTTGCCTGCGGCTTTAATCTGTGCCAGCTTTTCCGCACTGATTTTTCTGCGAGCGATAAACGAATGGTCGCGGATGCTGTCGGGCGTTAACGGGAATTTGTGATTGTCCTTTGAAGAAACATTTTTATAAAGATTCCGTGCCATACGCTGCTCGGTTTTCGAGAAATCGTTATACACCTGGTCGTAGGAGCGGGAGCCCTCGCGCAAATCAATCGGGCTTAACCCACGTTCCGCGTAATCGTTATAATTTTTGCAGAAGGCTTTGAGGAAATATTTAAAATCGCCGCCGTCCATACACATATGATTTTCCACAATGCATAAGGTGGTTTTTCCGTCGTGGAAGAATACGGCAACCTTCATTTGAATGTCACTGTCAGGGGAAATGCACTGCGTCAAAAAGTCGTTCACGGCACTTTCCACATCCGCAGGATAGGAAACCGACAGAACATCGTCAATGCGGTAGGGCTTGACAATCCAATAGGGACTGACGTGATTATCTTTAAAGCTGGAATGCAGTACGGGCGCTTTTTCAAAAAAGCAAATCAGTACCGTTTTGAGCACATCCACATCCAATTCAAAATCATAGTGCAGTTCTACATGCACCATGCGGTCATTGTAGTCACGGAACAAATAATGCATTTTGTCCCACAGTTCGGCATTTAATTTTCGTTCCATGCTGCATCCACCTCCGGCTTATATTTATATTTATATTTTTTATTGCTTATCATTTTTGCAAAAACAATGACCAAGTCAATCAACACCGCAAGCGGCATCAACAACCAACCCGGATGCCACGGAATGATATCGAGCGCACCGAGGAATACATACAGCATCGGCATAGCGGCAGGGATGTAGACAAGATAGTTGATGATACGCAGTTTTTGTTTGGTAACGGTCGCATAAATAGCGTCTGCGACATAAATCATAGTGACGCCGAACGGATAAATCAGCCAGCTGTTCGGTAAATGGAATACAGCAAGCGCAATCAAAAATACGACCGTCGTACCGCACATCACACTCAGCGCCAGCAGCACGCGTGCAATCGGATGAAAAATGCGGCGCATGCCCGAAACCCGACGGATAAATACACTGAAAATAAACACAACCCATGTGAGAATGCCGTCCACAATAATCACCCATGTGGCATCCCATGCGTCCGTAAGGAAGCTAATCGCCAAATAGACAATCACCAACAAAAGCACGACTGCCACTGAGCCGAAAATCATGAATTTATTTAAAAACTTTTCATATTTTTTGGCACGTTCTTCCGCATAGAATTTCTGATAATTCTCTTTCAAACGAGGAAATTCGCTGATGATCAAATCATTTAAAACCTGTTCATCCTGAAGTCCGGCATGTGTCACCTCATTTGCACGCGCCGTCATACGTTCCAAAACAAGCCGTTTGTAACGGTAAAGTGTACCGTCATCCTTTTCGCCCTGAAAAGTATCTTCAATATAATCGATAAAGCTTTTCATTCGTACCTCCGTAAACGCCGAAAATTACAGACCGATATGTCTGTTTTTGCTAAGTATATCACAGATTTACAGGTTTGTCAGTATTTTAAAAAAATTTTTTTCAAAATTACAGACTCGTTTTATGTTTCAACTCCGCCAAAAACTGTTTCTCTTTTTCTGTCAAATCGGCATGCGCCAGCAAGTCGGGACGGCGTGCACAGGTGCGAAGCAAAGACTGTTCGCGCCGCCATTTTTCGATATGGGCATGGTGTCCCGATAAAAGCACCTCCGGCACGGCACGTCCGCGCCAAATCGGCGGACGCGTATACTGCGGATATTCGAGAAGCGAATGATAATGGCTTTCCAATTCCTTGGCTTCATCGTTCGGCAGTACGCCTTCACACATGCGGCAAACGGCATCAGTCAGCACCAACGCGGGCAATTCGCCGCCTGTCAGCACATAATCACCGACAGAAATTTCTTCATCGACAATTTCTTCCAGCACGCGTTCATCCACACCCTCATAATGCCCGCACAGCAATACAAGACGCGGCAGCTTTGCAAGCACTTTCACCTTCTCCTGTGTCAGCATCTGCCCCTGCGGAGAAAGATAAATCAAATGCGGTTTTTCTTCATTTTTGTCATATAAAGATTGATAACAGTCATAAATCGGCTGGGTCTGCATAAGCATACCCATACCGCCGCCGTAAGGCGCATCGTCCACACGGTTATGCTTATCTTCTGTAAAATCACGAATATTCACCGTTCGCAAATCCACAGCCCCCCGCTCCTGCGCTCTGCCGAGAATGCTTTCGGAAAGCACGGCCTCGCACATTTCGGGGAACAGCGTCATAATATCAATCCGCATCCCGTATCACACTTTCTTTACCGTCGAACAACCCCTGTATCGGTCGAATCAAAATTACACCCGCGTCTACATCGGTTTCAATCACCACACTCGGCACGGCCGGAATCAGGGTTTCTTTGCCGTCCGCATCTTTGACCGCCCATATATCGTTTGCGCCCGCGCCGGGAATCACCTCGGAAATCGTACCGTACACCGCAGACGTATCCGCATCTGCGACCTTACATCCGATGAGGTCCTGCACAAAAAAAGTACCTTCCGAAAGCGGTGCATCTTTGCGGTTCATGTATAAAATTTTACCGCGCAGCGCTTCAGCTTTTTCCATGGAATCAACAGTCTCAAACACACCGAGCACCACATTCTTATGCGGACGCAGACGGGAAGCTTTTAACGGCTGTGCGCCATAGGCATCCAAATATAAAACAGAAAATTTACAGAAAAATTCCGCACTGTCGCACCACGGCTGTATCTTCAGTTCACCGCGTACACCATGTGTGCCCACAATTTTTCCGATTTCCAGATAAGGTTTTTTCATAAATGCAATTCCTCTCCAAAAACAAAAGCGCACAGAAATACTGCGCGCTGTGTTTGTATCATTCCTCAGTCGATTTCGACCTGCACGCGAACGCCGTCCTTCGTGGCACGCGCTTTCATAACCGTACGGATAGCTTTGGCAATTCTGCCCTGCTTGCCGATGACGCGCCCCATGTCGCTTTCCGCAACGTGCAGATGGTAAACAGCATTGCCTCTCTCATCCTCTTCTACAGTCACCGTTACGGAGTCGGGTTCGTCCACAAGTCCCATTGCGATGGTTTTCAGAAGTTCTTCCAAGATAAAAGACCTCCCGATTATTTAATCGCGCCGCACTGTTTGAGAAGTGCCTTTGCCGTATCTGTCGGCTGTGCACCGTTCTTAATCCACTGCTGTGCTTTTTCAACATCAATGTTGATAGCCGCGGGATTCTTCATCGGGTCATAAGTACCGATTTCTTCAATGAATTTGCCATCGCGCGGAGATTTGGAATCTGCCACAACTACACGATAGAAAGGTGCTCTTTTTGCGCCCATGCGGCGCAGTCTGATTTTTACTGCCATTTGATTTTCCTCCAAATTTTATAGATAGGCTATCGCCCAATATATACCAAACACAACCGTGTCGGAAACAAGTTACATGCCGAATCCGCCGAACCCGCCCATGCGGCTCATGCGGCGGCGCGCGCCTTTGGAATTAAACTGTTTAAACATTTTCAGCATTTGTTTATGCTGTGCGAGCAATTTATTGACATCCTCCACCTGCATGCCGCAGCCTGCGGCAATGCGGCGCTTGCGGGAAGGATTGATAATTTCAGGCTTTGCACGTTCCTCAGGCGTCATGGAGCGGATAATGGCCTGCACGCGGTCAAACTGCCGCTCGTCAATATCCACATCCTTGAGCTTATTGCCCACACCCGGCAACATAGACAAAATGTCTTTCATGGAGCCCATTTTACGCACCTGCTGCAATTGGTCCAACAAATCGTTTAAATCAAATTTATTTTTGCGAAGTTTTTTTTCAAGCTCAGCGGCTTTTTTCTCATCGAGTGCGGTTTCCGCTTTTTCGATCAGCGACAGCACATCGCCCATACCGAGGATTCGCGACGCCATACGGTCGGGGTAGAAATAATCCAGCTCGTCAAGCTTTTCACCCATACCGACAAATTTAATCGGCTTACCTGTAACAGCTCTGGCGGAAAGCGCCGCACCGCCTCGGGTATCGCCGTCCATTTTGGTCAGCACCAAACCATCAATACCAAGTGCTTCGTCAAACGAGGTTGCCACCGTAACTGCATCCTGACCCGTCATGGCATCCACAACCAACAGAATTTCATGCGGATGTACCGCGGATTTGATATTTTTCAGTTCCTGCATCAGGGCTTCATCAATATGCAGACGGCCCGCCGTGTCTAAGAACACATAGTCATAGCCATGGTCCTTGGCAAGCTTTAATGCGTTTGAGGCAATTTCAACAGGGTCAATCTGCCCCATTTCAAAGACAGGCACATCCACCTGCGCACCGACAACCTGCAACTGTTTAATCGCCGCAGGACGGTACACATCGCAAGCAACAAGCAACGGACGGTGGCCTTCTTTTTTCAGTTTCAGCGCGATTTTTGCACAGTGCGTCGTTTTACCTGAGCCCTGCAAACCGCACATCATCACAATTGTAGGCGGGTGTGAAGCACTTGCCAGCCTGCTGCCCGTGCCGCCCATAAGCGCGGTCAGCTCTTCGTTGACAATTTTGATAACCATTTGCGCAGGGGTCAGACTTTCCATAACCTGCGCACCGATGGCGCGCTCGGTAACCTTGTTGGTAAAGTCTTTGGCAACCTTATAGTTAACGTCCGCCTCCAAAAGAGCCAAACGCACCTCACGCATAGCTTCTTTTACATCGCCTTCGTTCAAACTGCCTTTCTGCCGAAGCCGTTTAAACGCAGATTCCAGTTTATCGGATAAGCCTTCAAATGCCATAGTTCTGTTCCTCTATTCAATCACATCTAACGCCAGAGATTTGATTCGGACGGTAGTCTCGTTAATTTCACGGGAAAGACCGTGGTCAAGATTGTAAGCGTTAATGGACTCGGCACACGCTATAATTTGGCGGAGATTTTCTTTAATGCCGTCCAACTTGGCGGCAAAGCCCAATTTACTTTCCATTTCATAAAGCAAGGTTTCCGCACGTTTAATCGCATCGCGCACACCCTGACGGGTAATGCCTTCATTTTCGGCAATTTCCGAAAGGGAAAGGTCGTCGTTATAATAATAACTCAGGAAATCCCGCTGTTTTTCAGTCAGCATTTCGCCGTAAAAATCCAGCAAAATGGTTATTTCAACATTATTCGCCATGGCGCTCCCTTTCCTTTCCAAACGAAAAGCCCTGTAAAGTCAAAGGCTTTACAGGGTGATATTATACTAAATAAATATTCTGTTGTCAAGCAAAAATTTGCCGAATTGTGTATTCCCGTTACCAAACAATGACGGCATCCTTATCCGTGTTGTTCCGAATATCATCGGTACCGACTTGTATGCCGTTCGGTTTATCATTCGGATTCTCATTTGGTTTTTCGTTCGGAGTGTCATTCGGTTGGTCGTTCGGCTGTTCCGCACCGCCCTCGGAATCCTTTGGCTTTTCCTGCTCTTCTTTTTCCGCCTGTTCTTTGGTTTTTGTAAGCAAATCCTCCATCAATTCCATGCTGCCGTCCTTGGAAGTGGTTACGGGAATCAGGTCACCGTAAACATTGGTGATATATTTTTCGCCGTCCTCCCCGACTGTATAGTCTATCGGCACATAGTTTTTTTCGGGTTCTTTTTCCTCTTTTTTATTGCAGGCAACCGTCAGCAAAGTGACAGCCAGCAGACAAACTGAGATAATCAGCACTTTTTTCTGCATATTCATTCAGACCTCCATAGCCATTCTTCGGCGGAATGCTTTGTTTCTTTTATCATAACACATCCCGCCTTGTTTTGCAACCACGAAAACAGAGCACCGGATTCAAAATTTATTTCAGTTCCGCAATCGTTACACCGTCCTCACCCTCGCCGTACACACCGAGACGGAACGTACGGATATTCGGATGCTTGCGAAGATGCGTCTGCACGGCTTTTCGCAAGACGCCTGTACCCTTTCCGTGTACAATTGTGACCTCATTCAGTCCTGCGCGCACGGCCCCGTCCAAGAACATATCCAAATCCATCAGTGCTTCTTCGGCATTTTTGCCGCGCAAATCCACACGCATTGCGGCAGATACAGGCGCACGGTCACAGGTAACGGCTGTGCGGCGTGGCGCGGTATTTTGCTGTGATTTACCGGATACCAGCCGCAGATTTTCAAGCGCGGCCTTCATTTTCATGGCGCCCGCCTGCACCTCGACCTGCTTTTTCAAATCGGGCAGGGCAGTTACGGTGGCGCGTGTACCGAGTGTTGTCACAAGAACGGTGTCTCCGATTTTAAGGGCGCGCGGCAATATATAGTCACCGTCGTCAAAGCTTTCAAACTGTTCCGCGGTCAAGTCGTCAATCGCGCCCAAATGGGATTTCATTGCCGCCTTCGCCTTGCGTGCCATTTCCGCGGCGTTTTTCTCTTTCGTCTGTTCTTTTTTCAGACGGTCAACCTCCATAAGCAGGGAATTCGCCGCGCGGCGGGCATTCTCGACCAATCGGGATGCCTCGAGCCGCGCTCTTTCCAATTCCTTTTCGCTCTTTTTGACAGTATCCGCATATTTTTGTTCTGCCTTCGCACGCAATCCGTCTATTTCATTTTGCAGAGCGCGTGTTTTTTCTTTCTCCCGCTCCATTTCGGCACGGGCAGTTTCCAATGTATCCACTACATCTTCAAAACGCCGATTTTCTGCGGCAACCTGCGCTTTTGCGGCAGAAATAATCTCTGCACGCAGTCCCAGCCGTTCGGAAATGGCAAAGGCATTGGAACGCCCCGGAATACCAATCAGCAATTTATAGGTCGGGCTGAGCGTTTCTACGGAAAACTCGCAGGAAGCATTTTCCACACGGCTGGTGGAAAGCGCATATTCTTTTAATTCGGAATAGTGTGTGGTTGCGGCAAGCTTTGCACCTTTGCGGCGGAACGCTTCCAGCACTGCCACGGCAAGTGCCGCACCTTCCACGGGGTCTGTGCCCGCACCCAGTTCGTCAATCAAAACCAAGGTATTTTCATCTGTCTCGCGGTCAATAGAAACAATATTTGTCATATGTGCCGAGAAGGTAGACAGTGACTGCTCGATGCTCTGCTCCTCGCCGATGTCGGCAAGTACCTTTCCGAACACCGCCACGCGGGAGTTGTCCGAAGCGGGAATGTACATCCCACACGCCGCCATCAGCGTCAAAAGCCCCAAAGTTTTAATGGAAACCGTCTTACCGCCCGTATTCGGTCCCGTAATCACAAGCGAATCAAAATCCGTTCCCAAACGAATATCAATCGGCACAGCTGTTTTCATATTTAAAAGCGGATGTCGTGCTTTTTTCAGCTCAATTTCCCCCATAGCATTTAAGATAGGTTTGCTGGCTTTCATGCTGTACGCCAAATTTGCTTTGGAAAATATCAGATTCAGCTCTGCCGCGCTCTCGTAGCTGATGCGGATGCTGTCATAAAAACTGCCCGCCTCGGCAGAAAGCTCCGCAAGAATACGCTCGATTTCATCGCGTTCTTTGCTTTCCAGCACCTTAATTTCGTTATTCGCTTCCACGACGGATGCAGGTTCGATAAACACCGTTGAGCCGCTGCCCGAGGTGTCGTGCACCATACCCGCGACCTCTGCACGGTGTTCGCTTTTAACCGGGACAACAAAACGACCGTTCCGCTGTGTAACAATAGCCTCCTGCAAGCTGTTCTTATAGGTCGGGGAGCGCAAAAGCTTTTCCAGCTGTTCGCGGATTTTCGAGTCCTGTACACGCTTTTTACGGCGGATATTTTTCAGTTCCGCCGAGGCATTGTCGCTCATTTCCTCATCAGAAATAATCGCTGTATTGATTTTATCCTCCAAATACTTGTTGGAACAAAGCGCCGAAAACAAATCGTCAATCGCCGTTTCCATACCTGCGCTTTTTTCACGCCACGTAAGAATTCCGCGAATGACACGCAGGGTCTGCGCAATATCGAGCAGTTCCCGCATGGAAAGCGTACCGCCCGACTGTGCGCGCCAAAGGGCATTATTGACATTCAAAAGACCACCGAAGGACGGTGCGCCGAATTTGGCAATCAAAATGTGTGCCGCTTCGGTTTGCGAAAGCAGCCGCGTTGCTTCAAAAAAATCCGTGGCGGGGGTCAGGGCAAGCGCCCGCTCATGCGCCTCCGCACAGGCGGTCAGCGCCGCAAGACGTTCTAAAATTTTCGGAAGCTCCAAAGCTTCATAATGCTTATTCATCATTTTTAATCCTTATCAATCATACCCGATGAATCCGAACACGATTCGCGGTTTCGCTTAAAGTTCAAAATCCTCTGCTGAAAATGCAGGCATTGCGGGACGGCGTTTCGGCTGACGCTTTAAAATATCATATTTATATTTTCGGCAGGTTCCGTCACGCTCTACTATGCCTTTTTTTTCGCAAAGTACGGTTTCTCCGTCCGGTGACAGTCGCCCGTATCGGCAATATTCACATTTCGGTGCAATTTCCCGTTTTTCGCGCAACATGCTCACATCCCAGTCAAAAAAATTTATCTGTTTTTATTTTAACACACCTTTTGACGCGGTTCAACCTCTAAAATCAGTAAAATACTCATCAGCATCAGTGCAAGAAACGACGGCGCCGAAACAGAATACGCCGCCGGCACAACCGTACCGTTTGCGGAAAACACACTGATTTCACACGGAAACACCTGTAAAAGCAATGTGCAGATGCCGAAGGAAATCCCTGCGGCTGCAAGACGTGCCAGTAAAAAAGCCCCGTACCGCACGCCGCAACGCTTTAAATCCCCCAACAGCTGACAGTGTACGGACAGTCCCGAAAATGCAAGAATACAGGCAAGCATCGGCAAAGATACCTTCCCCGCCGCTGTATGCACCCCTGCCGTAACTTCTAAGACAGAATTCAAAAAAACGGTCACGGCAGGCGGCAGAGAAAGTGTATTCAAGTATGCACCGAGTGCGCCGAACAAAAGCACCCAAGCGCAAATTTGCAACATGGAATATACGGATTCCCGCACGGCATCCGACAGTGCGGTTGCCGGATTTGCAAAAATAACTGCATAGATTTTTTTTACGGGTATCGGCTGCGGCTCGGCACAGAACCGCAATACCACGCCGAGCAGTAAAGCGGCAAGACTTACAGATGCATACAACAAAACACCTGCACGCGTACTGCCGAGCACTGTTGTTCCCACGGCAGAAATGACAAACGCAGGACCTGCATTCACGCAAAACAGACACATACGTTTTGCCTGGTGCATAGTCAGCTGTTCCGTTTCCAAAAGCTGTACAATCATTTTAATGCCAACGGGGAAACCGCCTATAAGCGACATAAAAACGGTGCCGGCACTTACCCCCGGCAGACGGAACAGCCGTGAGGTAACAGGAGTCGCCGCACGTGCAAACGCCGAGAGCATCCCCGAGTGTACCAAAAAGCCCGAAATGACCATAAACGGAAATAAAGACGGCAGTACGGTATTTCCGCAAATCCCCAATGCCTCACGCACACCGCGCGCACAGACCTCGGGTTCGGAAAACAGAATACAGCAAACCGCACAGCATAAAAGCAGGGGCAGCCATTTTAAAAACTGCGGTTTTTGCATTTTGCATTCTCCCCTCTTCCAAGATTCGGTCATTAAACCATATGCACGCGCATAAATTTCTATGAGCGGGGGTGGAAAACAGTGCGAAAAAAGAAATCCGCTAAAACGCGGCAAACGGCGGCGCGGCAGGCGTTGGATATTCCCGAAATGGTGCGTCGCGATGTACCGCATATTGAAATGCAGGGCAACCGTGAGGTGATTGTCGATGGCTGCCGCGGCGTGCTCGAATATACATCCGACCAAATCAAATTAAACGCAGGCACCTGTGTCATCCGTTTCAGCGGCGAAGATTTGACGATTCGGACGTATTCGGAAAACCAGACCGAAATTAACGGTAAAATACTGCAAATCGATTTTGAAAATTAAACGGAGGAGGCGCTGCGCTTTTGCTGATTGTCAAACTGATTCGGTTCTTTTTAGGGTATGTTGTTTTTACGGGCGCGGGCGGCTTCCCCGAGCGCTTTTTAAATTTGTGTGTCAAATACAGAATCCCGCTGTGGGATTTGAAAAATCACGGCGAAACCTTTGAAGGAAAAACGACAATTCGAGGCTACAAGCATATCCGCCCTGCCGCATTCCGTGCAGGTGTTCGACTGCGGATTCATGAAAAACGCGGTCTTCCCTTTTTGACGGCGCAAAATAAAAAACGCATGGGACTATTGATTGGATTTGCCGTCTGCGCGGCACTGATTGGTATACTTTCTATGCATATTTGGACCGTGGAGGTGTCGGGCAACGTAAACATTCCGACTGAAACCGTTTTGGAAACCGCCGAACGGCTCGGGATTACCGTCGGCGCGCGGAGAAAATCTTTAGATGCAAAGGCACTTGCCGACGAACTGCTGTATGAAATCGACGGACTCTCTTTTGCCGCCGTCAATATTGACGCGTGCAAAGCGGTGATAGAGGTACGTGAAAGTATTGCGCAGCCGGAAATTCTGGATACAGAAACGCCTTCGAACATAATCGCGGACGAGGCGGGCATACTGACAAAGATTGAAGTGTATTCGGGCACCGCCGCACTGCCTGTCGGCTCGGCAGTACTGAAGGATGACTTGCTCATTTCAGGGGTTGTACAAAATCTGGATCATTCCGAAACACTCAAGGGCGCGCAGGGCAATGTGTATGCACAGGTAGAACGCAACATGGATTTTTCCTGTGAAAACACTGCGTTTTTGACGTGTTCCGCTGTGAAAGAGCGGTATATTCTGGAATTTTTCGGTCTGCACATTCCGTTGGGGCGTCCCATAGGTACGGAAAGCTATGCAGTAAAACAATATCTCTCTGACGGGAAAACACAGCTCCCCGTCGGTATCACACGCGAGCGAGCCGAAAATTTCAACACGGAAACAACACTCGAAGCATCTGCCGACCGTGCGCGTTTTGCGGCAAAACAATTCGCCTCTGCTTATAAATCCATATGGAACGACAGCGTGATTCTTGCGGAGCATATCACCTTTGATTTTGAAAATACAGAGCCGTTTATACACGGAACTGTCACTTGTGAAAAAGAAATTGGTATAAATCGGGAGATTTTTGTAGAAAAAATTAGTGACTAATCACAAAATCCATGATATAATATATTAAAATTACACAGATTTTTAAAGGAGAGGTTCTTTGTTTGAACAGATTATAAGCGTTGACCGCATGGAACACGCCGTCAGCCTGTTCGGAAGCTTTGATGAGAACATTCGCCAAATTGAGCAGGAGTATAATGTGCAGGTCATCAGCCGCGGGTCGGATTTAAAAATCAGCGGCGAAGCGGATGCAGTTGCAAAAGCCACGCGCGCCATTCACGGTCTGCTGACGCTCATTAACAAGGGTGAAACACTTTCCGAACAAAATGTGCGTTATGTACTCTCGCTGGTGCGCGAAGGTGCAGAGGACAAGCTTTCGGGGCTTTGCGGAGACTGCATATGCATCACCGCCAAAGGCAAGCCTGTTAAGCCAAAAACGCTCGGACAGAAAAAATATGTTGAAGCCATTCGGCAAAACACCATCACCTTGGGCGCAGGTCCTGCGGGTACGGGCAAAACGTATCTTGCTGTTGCCATGGCGGTTACGGCGTTCCGCGCAAAAGAAGTAAACCGTATCATTTTAACCCGCCCCGCCGTGGAGGCAGGCGAAAAGCTCGGCTTTCTGCCCGGGGATTTACAACAAAAGGTAGACCCGTATCTCCGCCCTTTATACGACGCGTTGTTTGACATGCTCGGCGCAGAGGCCTTCGCACGTTATCAGGAGCGCGGCAGTATTGAGGTTGCTCCCCTCGCCTATATGCGTGGCCGAACGCTCGACGACAGCTTTATTATTTTGGACGAGGCGCAGAATACCACCAAAGAACAAATGAAAATGTTCTTGACAAGGCTCGGCTTTAACTCCAAAATGGTGGTCACGGGCGATGTTACACAAATCGATTTGCCAGACGGCAAAAAATCAGGGCTTTTGGAAGCCATGAAAATTCTTAAAAACATTCCCGACATCTCTGTTTGCCGTTTTACGGAAAAAGACGTTGTGCGGCATAAACTGGTGCAGGAAATTATTAAGGCATACGAAAAAAATGAGGAGGCCAAACGAAAATGACAGACAAAATCAAAGTAATTATTCAAAATTCGCAAAAGGCAGTGAAAATTCCGACCGGCGTACGCATGCTTGTCCGCCGTTGCTGTCATGCCGTTTTGGTACAGGAAAAATTCGAAGGCTCCGCAGAAATCAGCGTCACCTTCACGGACGATGCCGGAATTCGGGTGCTGAATGCAAAACACCGCAATCTGGACAAGTCCACGGACGTGCTTTCCTTTCCTTTGGGTGAAAACGGCGTCTACGATGTAAACCCCGAAACCGGCGCAAAAATGCTTGGGGATATTGTCATATCCATGGAGCACGCCGTGGCACAGGCAGAAGAATACGGACATCCTTTACAGCGTGAGGTTGCTTTTTTGACCGTACACTCTATGCTGCACTTACTGGGCTACGACCATGTAAACGGCGGTTTAGAGGCTGTACATATGCGCGAAAAGGAAGAGGCAGTTTTGACACAGCTCGGACTCAAGCGCAACGGCAGCTATTATTTTGACGGCGAATAAATAATGAAGAGTTTATTAAAAAGCTTCGGTTACGCCTTTCGGGGCATTTGGTATGCGCTTTTATATGAACGTAACATGCGGATTCACTTTGTCTGCATGATTTATATGTACAGCTTTTTAGGTGTGTACGATTTCTTCGAGGTCACCCGTACACAATTCGCTGTATTATTTTTGGCAAATGCGCTTGTTGTGGCGGCAGAGCTTATGAACACGGCGGTGGAGCGCACCGTTGACCTTGCGAGCGAAGTGCACACCGAAAAAGGCAAAATTGCTAAGGATACCGCCGCAGGCGCGGTGTTGGTCTGCGCCGTTTTTGCCGTCTGCGCGGGAATTGCCGTGCTCGGGCAAAAGCAGGCGTTTACAGCGTTGTTTACCTATTATCGGGAACATCCGCTGATGCTGCTCATTTTTGTGCTTTCCGTGGCGCTTGCAACGGTTTTCATCTTCAAAGGCTTCGGAAAATACAGTACACAGGACAACAGTTCAAAATAGCCGGATGGCGCGAAATGGAACCGTCCGGCTAAGAAAGGGCTTTACTTTTTTATGAATACACCGAAAACGGCATTTATTGCAATTGTCGGCAAAGCCAATGTCGGCAAATCGTCTATCTTAAACCGGCTGTTGGGCAGTAAAATTGCCATCGTCTCCAACAAGCCGCAGACCACGCGCACGCGCATTATGGGCGTGCTGACAACAGACGACAATATTCAGCTGGTATTTACCGACACCCCCGGTTTTCACCGTCCGCGCACAAAACTCGGCGAAAAAATGGTGAAAGCGGTTTCTGACAGTATTTCCGGTGTGGACGCCTGTTTGTTTGTCACAGAAGCGGGCGAACGGGAGTGCAACGAGGCGGAAATAGAGCTGCTTGAAAAAATCCGCAAAGCCAAAATCCCCGCCCTGCTTGCCATCAATAAAATTGATACCGTCAAAAACAAAGAAGATTTGATGACACAGATCGCGTATCTGTCACAGCTTGCCGACTTTGAATCGGTCATACCCGTTTCCGCCATAGATGGCAACGGCATGGACATTTTACTTGCCGAACTCAAAAAACAAGCCTTCGACTGCGAACATTTCTTTCCCGATGACACCTTAACGGACCAACCCGAACGCGTGCTTGCGGGCGAAATTATCCGCGAAAAAATGCTGCGGCTGTTGGACAAGGAAATCCCGCACGGCGCGGCAGTTTCCATTGAAAAAATGCGTGAACGCGATGACAGTAATATTTTGGATATTGAAGCTACTGTTTACTGTGAGCGTGAATCGCACAAAGGCATCATCATCGGAAAAGGCGGTGCGATGCTTAAAAAAATTTCTACCCTCGCGCGGCACGATATGGAGCGTTTCTTTGACTGTAAAATCAATTTGCAATGCTGGGTCAAGGTCAAAGAGGGCTGGCGCAACCGCGAGGGACTCATTCACAATTTTGGATTAGATTAACAGGTATTTGCCGCTTTCTTCGGGCTATCTTAATTGTACAAGATTCTCCATGAAAGCGGTGTTTCTTTTGGATATAAATTATTGGGATGTTTTCACAAAAAGCGGCAGTATAGAAGATTATCTGGCATTTTGTGCGCACCGTCCCGAACTGCAAAACGATACAGCCGAGGTAAAACCCTATGCACCTGAAAACACGGGGATTGATTCTCAAGGAACAGAATATCGGTGAGCGGGACAAGCTTGTCACCGTACTGACGGAAGCCCGCGGCACTCTGCGCGCTTTTGTGCACGGCGCAAAATCCGTCAAAAGCAAAAAGGCGGCGGCGACCTCAAAATTCTGTTATGCGGAACTGACACTTGCCAAAACCAAAGACAGCTATATTATTGACGAGGCACGTCCGATTGAAATGTTTTTCAAACTGCGTGACAGCTTGGACCGTCTCGCGCTTGCAGAATATCTGCTGGAGCTGGGATTTGCATTTTCTCCCGAAGAAGAAAATGCAAAAGAAAACCTGCGGATTATTTTAAATTCGCTGTATTTTCTCTGTAATGATACATATCCGCCGAAGCAGCTGAAATCCGTTACCGAACTGCGACTGCTCTCTCTTTCGGGCTATGCGCCGAATTTAGTCGCATGCGACCGCTGCGGCTGTTTTGAAAGTACCACCATGTATTTTGATATGGAGCACGGTCTTTTATACTGTGACAACTGTGCACCTGCTTCTGCCCCGTTTGCTCTGCCGCTCGGACTTGTCAGTGCTATGCGGCACATCATTTTTTCGGAAATAAAGTCGCTTTATAATTTCAAGCTGGATTCCGCACTTTTGGATGAGCTTTCTTATATTACGGAAACCTATTTACTGCGCAAAGCTGAGCGCAGATTCAAAACCTTGGAATTTTACAATTCCGTGCAGGCGTTGGGATAAGGCATTTTTCTGCGCCCTGCAAAATCTTAATCGGGACAAATCCACTTTGTGCGATATGAGATTCTTCGCCCACGGCTCAGAATGACAGATTTATACGAAATATTCCTTTCCCCTTTGCGGGGATTTTTTTCTTTTTGCGCATCTTTTTGTGATAAAGCATCTCATTCAAAGAGAACTCGAACAATATTTTCAAAAAATTTGAAAAAAAGCATTTTTTCATGTCATATTTTGCATTTTCCGCGACTACTAAACGAAAGGGAGGAGAATCCGTTGAACAGCGCTGTAAAACATCAGGCGGATGAAGCACTGAAAAACGCTTACGAGCTGTGTTTCATGCCTTTAATCAAATATTGCAGAGTCCGAATGGGCGATGCCGCAGTGTCGGCGGATGACTGCGTACAGGAAGCATTTTTGGTATATTACAACAAACTGCTTTCGGGCGAAGAGTTTCAAAACCCGCGCGCCTTTCTCTACCGGACCACCGATAATTTTTTGAAGCAGGCAATCGAACAGTACACGCGCACACGAAACCGCACCGTACCGTTGGAAGATGCAGAAAACCTTTCCGCAGCTCCCCTGCCTTTCGATACTTCCGATTTGGATTATGACAAACTCGCCGCAGTGTTAATCGACTCCCTCTCGCAGGAAGAGCAAACACTTTACAGACTGAAATACATAGAGCGAAGGCCGCTTTCCGAAATTGCCGATCTACTCGGTATTTCTCCTACGGCGACGGCAAAGCGGACATCCCGATTGCGAAGTCAGATAAAAGACAAACTAACCGATACCATTCAATCTCACAGAAAAGGAGGGATTTGAGTTGGAAAAATTGTATGTAAACGAAGCCGTTTTACTGTCTGTTTTTCAGGACAGACAAACATTCGAAGAGCTTTCCGCGTTTTTAAACGATGCCATTGACGAAGAACTCCAAAAGGGCGACTTAATGGACTGTGATTTCATCGATGCGTGCACAGACGCACTGGAAACGCTCCAAAAAGAAAACGGCGTTTCGCAGAACATCCTGACCGTTTTACTCTCGCAGGATAAATTCCTCAAAGCCATACAAAAACGTTCCGCAAAAAGCACAGGCAAATACAAAAAACTCACTGCAATTTGTGCCTGTGCCGCACTGCTCCTCGCGGTCGGCGGCATGTATTTCCAGACCGAAACAGGTGCCTCTCTCTCAAAACAAATCGGCAATAAGCTTGCCGCCATATTCACCGTTGAGGGGACGACCGATTTAACCGACCCGACAGAAGTTTCCTCCCCCGTTCTCACCACTCCTCCGGCGGAGGAGACTTCAGCCGAATCGACTGCCGCCGAAACGACCGAAGCGGTTACACAAAAAAAGCCGTCCGCGGTCAAAACAACAGCCGAACAGCTTCCGAACCGCATTTACGGGATTTTCCCCGAATCACTCAAAACCGAGTACAAAATCGGTGAAGCGCTGGATATGCGCGGCGTGCGCGTTATGGCGGTTATGGCAAACGGCAATGAAACGGAAATTGCACTGTCTGATTGCAGCGTTACCACGGAACGCGGGTTCTCCCGCGATCCCGGCAGCTACAACGTGACCGTATTTTACAAAGGACTTTCTTTCAGTTACACGGTGACGGTAGATGCCGAACGGGACACCAAAATTCTGAACTCCATCTACGGCACATTCTCTGACAATTTCACATTCACTGTGGAATCCTTTGACGATTTGGACTTCAGCGGCATGACCGTCACGGCAGTCTATTCCGACAGCAGTGAAGAAGCAATTCCGCTGAACGCTTGTGAAATCACGGTAGAAAAAGATTTCATGGGACTCGAAAACAAAGCACTTGTAACCGTTACCTATGAAGACCGTGCATTTTCATTCATTCTCACCAAGGAGGCGCAATAATATGAAAAAGTCTAACCGCATTTACAAGCTTTTATCCATTGTGTTGAGTGCAGTTCTGCTGCCGGCGGCGGTACCCACAGTAGCTTTCGCCGCAACACCCACCTACAACAATTTAGAGTATAAGATTATAAACGGCGAAATCACAATTACTAGATACACAGGCGCTGACGAAACGGTTACCGTACCTGCGGAAATTGACGGAAAACCTGTAACCGTCATAGGCGACGCTGCATTCGCAGTGGTCAAATTAAAAAACGTTCAACTGCCGAAAACCATTACCAAAATCGGTATAATGGCATTTATGGGGGCAACCGACATCATTATCAACTTGGCAGACCTTGAAAATCTGACCTACATCGGCGCATATGCGTTTGTGGATACAGCTCTTTCAGGCAATTTGGTTCTTCCCGAAGCCGTCACCGAAATCGGCGCGGGTGCATTTTCCATGACGGAAATCACCTCTCTGCATCTCGGCAAAAACGTAAAACCTGTATCCGTGCAAACCGGAAAACCGTGGAACACGATTGTAAAAACCGTACTGCCCTCTTACGCTGTGTTCGTGGACAGCCTGCTGAAGCCTTACAGTTCCACGGAAAGCGAACGCAATATCGCTATGAACTGTCTGAATCTGACCAAAATTACGGTAGATAGCAAAAATCCCTATTTACGTTCTTACGGCGGCGTCCTGTTTAACGAGGATATGACGGAAATGTACTGCTACCCCAGCGGCAAACAGATGCATACATACATCATCCCGTTGACCGTGCGCAATTTCTACAACTCGTTCGGCGGATTCCATATGCCGCCCGCATCCTTCAGCTTATTCGGCAAGACAATCGACCTGATGGATGACAACGGCAACGGTCTTGTAACGCTTCCCGACTGGACAGACTTTGGTTCGAACAATCCGCTCAAAAGCGTTGTGATTCCCGCAAGTGTAACTTCTATTTGCTACGCGGCGTTCTACAACACCGGGCTTACAAGCATTTACATTCCGAAAAATGTGACTGTTATCGGTCAAAAGGCATTTTGGCACTGCCGTAACCTTGCCACCGTCGGATTTGACCGCAATTCCACCTATAAGGAACTGCCCGAGCAATGCTTTAAGGACTGTGCAGCCCTGAAAAATGTCACGTTCGGCAAAGTGGACTATCTTGCCGCCTTGGCATTCGGCAACTGCTCTACGATTGAATCAATTGACCTGACAAATGTGCTTTCACTGGATGCAACCGCATTTGACGACTGTACCAACCTTTCCGAAGTTATTTACCGCGATACGGCAGACACAGCAGAAGAGGTGCAAAGCTACGCGGCAAAACGCTTCTTGGCAGATACGGACGCAGTAAGCACAAAATCCACCGTTTCCGCATCGGCGTTTGAAAATACGGACTCTCTGAAAACCGTTATGCTCGGCAGTTCCGTCGGTAAAATCGACAATCTCGCCTTTGCAAACTGCAAAAATCTCACAACCGCCTATATTTCCGATAACATTGCAGAGGAAAACATCAGCGATACCGCATTTCAAGGCTGTGAGAATCTGACCATCATTGTTCCGAATGCGGACTGCGGTGCTTACAGATATGCTGTGAAAAACAACATTCCCGTCACCACCATGGTGATTTCCGCAATTTCAAACCAAACCTATACGGGGAAAGCGATTGAACCCGAATTCACAGTAACGGCAAGCGGTAAAAAGCTTACCCGCGACGTAGATTACGAAGTGTTCTATAAGGATAACATCGAAGCCGGCACTGCAAGCATCACCGTACTCGGCAAAGGCAACTACAGCATCTTCGCCGCGCTCGCAAAATTCGCCATTCTTCGCCGCGACCTCTCCGATGTACAAATCAGCAACATTCTGCCGCAAACCGTAAACGCAAACGGTACGGAACCTGAATTGGCGCTCAGCTGCGGCAGTTACATTCTGCAAAAAGACATCGACTACACAGTCACATACGAAAACAACACGAAACCCGGAACAGCCACAGTCGCCATTACAGGTATCGGAAACTTTAAAGGCAGCACAACCCTCAGCTTCACCATTTTGGAAACCCCCTCAGGAACGCCTGAAGTGACATTACCCGGTGATATTGACGGTGACGGACAGCTGGCGCTGACAGACTACGCGCTCATCACATCCCTGTCTATCGGAAGCTATGTTACAGACGACCCATACATCCTGGCGGCTGCCGATATAAACAGTGACGGCGCTGTAGATGCATTTGACGCCGCAATTTTGGATTTAAAACTCAGCGGATTAGTGTAAACAATTCTCCTGACTTTTTCATGAAGTTGTATCGAATGATACTATTCCTCTAAAGACACACTCGGCAGACCGAAAATCTGCCGAGTGTGCTGTTTTTGCAGAACCATAACAGCCGCCTATTGTAAATTTTGCACAGATATGGTAAAATCTCTTTTAGATGGAGCACGTTTTCATCAAATTCAGCTGAAAGAAGAGGAGAAAATATGTTTTGGTTCTGCGGCATTCTTGCCGGACTTCTGATTAGTACAGCAGATATTTTTTTGCTGACGCGCCAACGAAAAGCATCGGTATGTGTGCACACGGTATTTCGCGATACGATTCTTTCCGTGCTTACCGCACTCGCCTTGATGCAATATGTATTTAAAACTGTCGCGCTGTTCCATTCGGAACTCCACAGTACTTTGTATCCGTTTAAATTTTTTGCCGTTGTGCTTGCCGTCGGTGCAGTCGGCTTGTTCCTGCGCGGCATAGCAGAAGGCGTATTCGCCTTCTCACGCACAGAGCCGAAGCACAAGGCAGGCGCTATGACCGTCCGTATTGTATCCACAGTGTTTTTTGCACTCGGCACAGCGGCTTTAACAGGCACCTTCTGGGGAAAAGATACCTTCGGCGATATGACACCGGACCAAATGCTTATCAATTTAAATTCCCCGATTGAAGGAACAAGCTCTGAAGTTATGGACACTCTGTTTACAGGTCCTGTTTTACAGACAGCTCTCTTAACAAGCCTATTCTGTCTGTTTGTATTTTCGCCCCGCAAACTGCAATACTGCCTGCATGAAAAGAAACACACTGTCTTTTCGGGACTTGCGCGCCGAATTGTCAGTTTGGTTTTGGCAATCGCCATGCTTGCGGGCGGTGTCACGTTCGGCGTACAGAAATTTCAGCTTCAGAAGCTGTATGCCGCATATGTCTCAGACTCCCCCTATATTGAAGAAAATTATGCCGACCCGAACACAACAAAGCTTGTATTTCCCGAGAAAAAACGCAATCTGATTCATATCTATCTCGAATCTATGGAAAACACGTATTTTTCCAAAGAGCTCGGCGGCTATATGGAAGAAAATCTGATGCCCGATTTGGCAGAGCTCTCCAAAGAAGGCTACAGTTTCTCCCATTTATCAGACGGGTTCGGCGGTCCGCCCTGGACTACCGGCGGACACTGGTCAGTTGCCTCTATGGTAAATATGGGTACGGGTCTGCCGATGAAAGTGCCGGTGGACGGCAATGCGTACGGTGCGGAAAACAATTTCCTGCCCGGTGCCACCGCTTTGGGTGACATTTTAAACGAACAGGGCTACGAGCAAACCTTAATGCTCGGTTCGGACGCAAACTTCGGCGGACTGAATTTCTATTATACCTCACACGGCAATTTTAATCTGCTTGACTGGAGAGGCGTAAAGGCCAAAGGATGGATTCCCGAGGACTACTCCGTTTGGTGGGGGTATGAGGATGAAAAGCTGTATGAATTTGCAAAACAGGAATTGACGCGTCTTTCGGAAACCGGCAAACCCTTCCACTTCTGCATGGAAACCGCAGACACGCATTTCCCCGACGGATATCAGACCCCCGGGATGCCTACACCGTATGAAAGCCCTTACGCGAATGTCATTTTGTACAGTCAAGAGCAAACCGTAAAATTTGTCCGTTGGATTCAGCAGCAGCCGTTTTATGAGAATACGACCATTGTACTCATCGGTGACCATTTGAGCATGGATCAGAAATTTTTCGAGGGCTTTGACCCTAATTACAAACGCACCTGCTTTAATCTGATTCTGAATCCGGCACCGAGCGTGCAGGGTGTAAACAGCACCCGCCTGCATAACCGCGATTGGGCAAACTTTGACATGTTCCCCACGATTCTCGCGAGTATCGGCGTAGAGATTGAAGGCAACCGCCTGGGTATCGGTGCAAATCTATTCTCCGATGAAAAAACATTGTTTGAGCGTGACGGTATTGACTATGTCAATGATGCGCTTGAAAACCGCAGTAAATTCTATAACGAAAATATCCTTGTGCCGCGCAAAAAGTAATCCGAAAGTATAAAGCCGCCCGTAAAAAGAGGACTTTCCCCTTTTTACGGGCAATTTTTTTTAAATCTTTTTAGGATTCCCGCAGGAATGTTTCGAGTGCCGAATACCGTCTGGTTTTTTTGTCGTTTTCGACCATTTTTTGAATTTCCTGCGGCGTGCCGACCAAAATCATGAGCTGTTTTGCACGCGTAACTGCTGTATACAAAAGATTGCGGTAACAGAGATTCGGCAACACCGACACCACGGGTATAATCACAGCGGGGAATTCACTGCCCTGACTTTTGTGTACCGTAACGGCATAGGCCAAATCCACTTCAATCAACTGTTCTTTGGCAAACACGGCACTGCGGTCATCAAAGCAAATTTGTGCGGTTTCTGTGTGAATGTCTATATTGTCTATCACACCAATGTCCCCGTTGAATATCCCCTCGCCCGTTTCGCCGTCTGCTTTTTCCCAAACAATATCATAATTGTTTTTGGTCTGCATCACCTTGTCGCCCATACGGAAGGTCCGGAAGCCTACAGTCAGCTCTTTTTTCTCATCTGACGGCGGATTGACCATCTCCTGCAACAGCCTATTGAGATGCACCGCACCCGCTTCGCCCTTTTTCGAGGGGCAAAGCACCTGGATGTCATTTTGCGGAGAATACCCATAGGCATCGGGCAGACGCTTCGCATACAGCTCGGCAATCGTTTTCGCCGCCGCATACGGATTAGACCGCTCCAGCAGGAAAAAGTCACCGTCCTTGCGGTTCAGCACGGGCATTTCACCGCCGACAATACGATGTGCGTTTGTGACAATCAAGCTGCCCATTGCCTGGCGGAAAACTTCCGTCAGCTGTACCACAGGCAAAAGCCCGCTTTTAATCAAATCGGAAAGTACATTGCCCGCACCCACAGGCGGCAATTGGTCACTGTCGCCGACCATAATCAGACGGCATCCGAACGGCAGTGCCTGCAAAAGGCTTGCGAACAGGCTGATATCCACCATAGACAGCTCATCTAAAATCAACGCCTCACATTCCAAAGGATTGCGAAGATTGCGCTTAAATACAGGGCGGTCACGGTCATCCCACTCCACCTCTAAAAGACGGTGAATCGTTTTGGCTTCCCGTCCCGTTAATTCCGTCATGCGCTTTGCGGCGCGCCCTGTCGGTGCGGCAAGGGCAATATCCAATTCCTGTTTTTCAAACAGACGCAAAATACCGTTGAGGGTAGTGGTCTTACCTGTGCCCGGACCGCCCGTCAAAATCAGTATGCCGCGGTCTATGGCGGTTTTTATTGCTTCCCTTTGGGTGTCGGCATATGTAATGCCGTCTTCTTTCTCAATCTTTTCTATATCCTTTTGAAGCGTCTCGCACTGCGGCGGAGGAAAGCGCAGAAGAATCTTGATGCGGTCGCTGATGGATTTTTCATCACGGTAGGCGCTCGCCTGAAAAATAAATTCGCGGTCAAAGAGCACTTTCAAAACAAATGCACCAGATTCCGTCAGCTTGTCCGTCTCAATATCCGCCGTATCCTCACTGATATTTAAGTATTCCGCGGCAATCTTCAAAAGTTTTTCGCGCGGAATACAGGTGTGCCCGTTGCTGTACAGATTCTGCCGTACAATGTGCTGTAAGCCCGCACGCACGCGAAATGCATTTTCAGGCGGAGACGGTAAGGCTTCGGCAATTGCTTCAGCGCGTTCAAAGCCGATACCCGTTTCGCGCTCGCAGAGCTCAAACGGATTTTGCAACACACGTTCTACAGCATTGGAACCGAACGCCTCATAAGCGGCAATGCACTCGCGCGGTGTCATACCGTAAGTTTCCAGCGCAATCATAATATTGCGGACAGCGAACTGTTTTCTGAAATTCTCCTGAATTTTTTCTGCTTTTTCTATGGAGATGCCCTTCACCGTTGCCAGCCGTTCCGGATAATTTTCTAATATATCAAAGGTCTCTTCTCCGAATTTTTCAATGATTTTGGTTGCAGTGGCAGGGCCGATGCCCTTAACCGCACCTGCCGCAAGATAATTATACAGCTGTTCGGCAGTTGCAGGCATTTCGCGTTCAAATGCCTCGACTTTAAACTGCCGCCCGAAGGTACGGTGGAAAGTCCACATACCCGACAGCTTTACCGTTTCGCCGACGGAAATATCGGAAAAAGTACCTACGGCCGTGACAAGCTCATCGTCACAGCCGATTTCCAGCACCGTATATCCGTTTTGTTCGTTGCGGAATTTAATGTCCTCAACCGTTCCGTTCAGAAATTCCGTTTTTGCTTCTTCCATATGTTCCACACTTTAAAGTTTTTATAGGATATCCATGTGTTGCCACGCAGTGCGCCCCCCGTCTCACCGGGCTCGACAGCGCTGACTGTGGGGAATCACCCGCACAGAGGGCGTGTTAACAAGGTTTAAAATTCAGAAAACACTTCAGCGGACAAACTCCGAAAAATCCTTTATGTCACAAAGATAAATCCCGTTTGTCTCACGGCAAACATTCAGACAGCTGAGTCTTTGCGTTTCTTCCATGCCGCAGTCCAGAACAATCACCGAACCGTAGCTTTCATCACCCAAAAAATTCATTTTCATGCGCATGGCATATGCCGCGGCAGTCACATCGCTGTCACAGCGTTTCGCGGGAATCACTAAATAAAACGGATACTTCTTTTTCGGCAGGCAGACTTTGAGCATCAGCAAATAGCAAAGCGCCAAAAGCCCGAACAAGACCAATCCCACAAACACCGCGCCAAAGAAAGTCTCTAACATGAAAATCACCCCATAACAGTGTATGAGGCGAAAAAAAAGATGTGAGCAAACCTGTAAGCCGAGTTCTGTCATTAAAAGCAATTATCTATCTACGCACACCGTTGCCGATGTGCTGGAGCCATCCTTCGAAGTATCTGCCCAGCTGACAACTTCAGTCGATGTTGCATCGGGTAGGGTTTACTTGGCAATGCCGTTACCGACATCCCGGTGAGCTCTTACCTCGCCTTTCCACCCTTACCGCAAAAATGCGGCGGTATATCTCTATGCACTTTCCCGGAGGTCACCCTCGGCGGCCGTTAGCCGTTACCCTGCTGTGTGATGCTCGGACTTTCCTCATGGCGGCTCACGCCGCCCCGCAATTGCTCAGTCTGCTCACGGATATATTTTAGTATAAATTGCGCGGATTGTCAAACCGTTCAGAACAAATATCCGTCATAACCCCAGGTATCGCAGAATTCGAATTTCACGTAGCAACGATTGGGCGGCACGGCGGCTTCCGATTTTAAAATATTGCAGATTTCCGCAGTGAGCGCCTCACACGCGTCACGTGACGCTTTGCCGAACACACTGACACAGCACATCGCCGTCGGTGTATTGCAGTTCCCTCCGAAATACAGATGACATTCGGGTTCAATATTGACCATTAAATAATTCTCGCTCTTGCCCGGCAACAGGGAAATCGCCTTACCGAGCTTCGTTTTAACAAATTCGATTTTTTCGGGCTCTAACTTCCCCGAAAGCTTTACGTGGATAAAAGGCATTATATTTTCCTCACAGTCTATAAATATTTTTTCAAGGCATCTGCTTGCGTCTGCACACGCCGTTTATCCATCGGATGCCCTGAATGATAATAGTGCTCTATCTCGGTAAACAATTCGTAAAACGCACATTTTGCCCCGAAATTTTCGGAAAGCGGTCTTTTTTTCGCATACATCTCCAACAGCCCCAGATGCTTGCCGTTTGCGTTGTTTAATTGATACAAATCCATTTCACTGTCTGCCCACATACAGTTACAGGGGTCTATTACAGCCGTAACCGCGCATGCTTTTTTATCGACCAGTACGTTCCACATATTGTAGTCCCCGTGAATCAGAGAGGCTTGACGGATGGGCTGTGAAAATACGGTGTCAAACCGCGCAACCGCCGTGTGCATTGTTTGCAAAACATCGTTCGGGCACTGCCCATTTTGATGCATCTCTTCTGCCGCATGCAAAATGTTTTGCGCTCTTTCAAAATAATAGATCTGCCACGCAGGGGAAAACGCCTTTGCATGCAGTGCACCGAAACCCGACGGATTGACCGTATTGTGCCAGGCAAGCAAATTATCTACAACCTGTTCAGCGAGCTGTTCGCGCCTGTGTTTCGAAAAATACCGCACACCGCCGCCGTTCGCCCCCGCAAGGTATTCCATTGCCATTGCATCAAACGGACAACCTTCTTCTGCTGTCTGCGTCCACAATACCCGCGGCATCGGGAAAAGCGCATGTGCGCGCAAAACCGCAAGCGAAGTGCACTCCTGCGCCATCATGCCTTTATTTTTATAAACCTTAACCACATCGGAACATGCGCCCACCTCTGAATACATACGGTAAACATCCGCGTAATAACCGCCGCCTAAGCGTTCGGCTTTTACAGGCTTACTGCCCGTTTTGTCACGGTACAGCGAAAATAGTTCTTTTTCATATTGCATAGCTTTCCTCACTTTTCATATACGGCGCGCCAACTGACAGGGTCATCAGACAAATCAATCGGACGAAAGCCGGCTTGCTCATAAATACGAATTGCGGTCGGATTTTCGGAATACAGAAAAGTCGGGCGTTCGGCACGGTCTACCATAAAGGAAATCAATTCGCGTGCAAATCCACGGTTTTGATATTGTTTTGCAGTTTCCACCAAGTCGAAAAACTGCATGCCGAAAAGGGAATCAGCCGCCATAGCAAAGCAGGCGGGGTCACCTTCAAAATACCCGCACCACACACGGCACATTTTGCTTTCAATACAGCGCGGCAGTAAGCGCGACATACGGTTGATTGTGTCGGGATCTTCCGATTGATAGATACCGTATAAATTTTGCAGCAACCGTTCAGTGACCGCCTCGGGGTCCGTCATCTCTCGAATTTCCAGATGATGCATTTCCGGAATACGGTTTTGCTCGGTCAGCAAAAAATGCTGAAAGCCCCAATCGCCGTACAGCTTGTACCCGTTTGCAACAAGCGCTGTTTGTTGTGTCTTTTGCTGATTGCGGCAAAGATACACGCGCGGCGGCAAGCCCTTGCGCATATAGAATTCCCGAATCTCCGACAGTGCCTCGGAGAATTTTTCTTCGTTTAAAATACAGGCGTGGTTAATATCGTGCTTTGTGGGATTGTTATCATCCCAAAACAGAACACCCCAATCCGTTCGCTGCATATTTGCATACGCGGCAGGTGCAAATACATCGGAAAGTGAGATTAAATCCCGTAAAAACATATAAATTCCATTTCTCAACGCAGTGTTTTTTCGGTCAATCTTACTATAACAAACCCCAAATCGATTGTCAAGGAGAAAGAATTTTAAATAGACAGTATTATCAGCGACCGTGATTTTTCTTATAGCTATTCTTCTTAATATCAATATATTTTAGTCCCATAATTGAACATAAGAGTGGTAATCTTAAACATATTTCACACGATACAAATGTAACGCAATAAGCCAAAAGCACGGGAACAATATACAGTAAAGTTGTATTGCCGAAGAAAATATCACACATTAAATATTGAAATATAATAACCCATAGAAAATGCAGAATATAAAAGGCAAAAGACCGTTGTGTCATATATGCCGATAATTTTGATTTGAAATTCAGACAATCTTTTCCTATTCCAACCAAGGCAATAAGCATAAACCATTCAGATATATATTTCGTAATTGTATTGAATATGCGGTACTGTATATCGGACCATATAAACAGATATACATTTAAAGCGGAAAACGTTAAGCCAATGATTAAGAAAATAAATTTATATTTTTTATATGACTGATTGCATCACCATTTGAAAAAATATAATAACCAATCAGAAAAATGCATGTAAATTCCGCAAAACTTTTACCGCCTATGGAAAGCAAGCCGTTTAATAACGGCAACGGTAAACCAAGAATACATATCCTCCAAAGCGATATCCTGTTTTTATATTTCGAAATAAATTTTTTCTGCAAAGCAATTACTCCGATTGCTATAATTGAAATAACGAAAAGATACAGAACAAACCAGAATTGTCCTACAGAAAAGCCGCTGTCGGCACCTGTTAAATCTGTGAATTTTGTAAAGAACACGCCATAATGTCTAAAAAAGTTGCCTTTATAACCCAAATTAAACTTATCTGCAATATACTGTCATTATGGGCATAAGAAATAATGTACCGAATATAAAGGGGAGCAATAATTTTTTAACTCTTTCCAAAATATATAGCTTTATCGTTCTCTTCCGCAACGCAAAATTTGTACTGATTCCTGCGAGAAGAAATAAAATCGGCATAAAATACGGACTTAAAAATACGATAATACTGCTGATTATTTTATTGCTTTCAAAAAATATGTAATTCGGTTCGTCCCATACATTCCAAGCCATTGCAGCATGATATGGAATAAGCAGTAAAATTGTAATCTATCTTAAGTTGTCAATATAGTGTTTTCTCATCATATAAATACACTCATTTTTTATTTAACATATGGATTATACCATAAGTGTGAGGTGGGGAAAGTCGCCGAACGCTATGATACAATGTTCTCCCGAAGCTCTTGAAATCTTTGA
>DKUE01000007.1 GCA_002490525.1 Ruminococcaceae bacterium UBA7212 | reverse complement strand
TGACTCGAAATGCGCTTGCTCTAACGGGCACGTGAGTTCGAATCTCACTCTCTCCGACAATGCGGCTTTAATATTTTTAATCTATAATCGGAAAAATCATAACAATGAACAAATAAAATAGTTTTTATCGGAGGCAGAAATGAGAACTACATATTGTTTTCCAACTTTAAAAAAAGCAAAGCCTTATAATCTGCATATAGACGATGTGAAAATCCGAGAATACAGTAAACCTTATGTTATTTACGTGCAAGGCAATGAAATGCAGGATATAGAAAGAGCTTATAATCAGGCAGTCAGTCTCAGTATTGATGATGCAAGTGAAAATGACAGCATTTTTATTGAACTTAAAAACGGCGACTACCGCTTTAAAGAAACATTGCATCTGAATAAAACGCCAAAAAGCAATTTACCTATTGTATTTTGCTCTTCGGGTAAAACATCAATGCTGGCAAGCATCAGGCTGTGCGGCGGTTGGAAAGAGTATAAAAACGGAATCTATAAAGCTCATGTTGATGTCGAAAAATTCCGTCAGCTTTATGTGAACGGAAATTTGGCGGTTCGTGCAAGATTTCCAAAGAAAAACGCTGACTGTACCAAGGAAGTTTTTGAGGGGAAGTGGCTTGATAAAACCAAGCAAATCCTTTTGCCCCATGCGTTTGACAGCGCAATGAAAATTTTTAATTTAAACAACGGTGAAATACATATAATTGAGGCTTGGACACATTCAATAATCAAGCCGGGTAATTTTACAACTGAGAAAAAGGGTATTGTTGTAGATTTAGATGAAATATGTAAAGAAAGGTTTTATGAGCCCAGAAGTTCAAAAATTGCAAAGCCGAAAGTGTGGCTTGAAAATGCGCTTTCCCTTTTAAGCGAACCAAATGAATGGTATTACGACTTTGAAAACAAGGATTTATACTATTATCCGCAAGACGCAACAAAGATTAACGAGCTTGTTTTTGAAATACCGCAAATCGAAACGATTTTTGACATAAACGGGTGCGGCAACATCAGATTTGAGAATATCGAGTTCAGCTATACCAACTGGAACAGTCCGTCGGAAATCGGATATGTTGACGGACAGGGAGTCAGCCGGCTTGACACGCTAGACGGCGTAACTGCATGGAGAACTCCCCCTGCGGCTTTAAATATCTCAGCCGCCGACGGCATTCATTTTATCGGATGCACCGTACACGGCGTCGGTGGAATGGGCGTCAAATATGACGGCGAATCCAATGATATATTGCTGTACCGTAATCATTTTTATGAAATCGGGGCGGGCGCAATTTCAGCAGGTAGTTTCATAGTTGAAGAACCATTTAAATCAAGTGTTTCAAAAGGCATAGTTATCTGCGACAACATTGTAAGTCGGTTCGGACAAAGCTATTTGGGCGGCGTAGGAATTCTCATAGGTTATGTGCAGAATGTTGTTGTTGACCATAATGATGTATCCTATGGAAGTTATACAGGTATTTCAGTAGGCTGGGGCTGGGGTCTTGAAACACCCATGTGCAACTGCAAAATCCGCAATAACCGTGTAACACATATCATTGAAAATCATTTGTATGACGGTGCCGGACTTTATATTTTGGGCAGACATTTAATGGGTAAAAAGAATGTCGTAAGCGGTAATTATCTTGAAGGCGGTCACGGTTATGCGGGACTGTATTTTGATGAAAAGGCAGATAACTATATTGCGAAAAACAACTATATCGGCAGAGGCAGAAAATGGTTTTTACTCATGCATGATATTGACTACGGTCTGCACGATATTTCGGTTGAAGATAACTTCATCGAAATCACAAGAAAATATATAAACAGCTATTCTCCGAATAATGCCGTAAAACCGAAAACCAAAAAGGAAAGAAACATCCGATTCCGCAACAACATTTCTTCAATCAACTCCGATTGGCGAAAAAACAAACAGCGCATTTATGACAACGCCGGCGTCAGAAAGGCTGAAAATCCGTGTGTTTCTATTTAATTTTTTGTGAGGACAAACCTATGGAAACTGTTAAAATCAGAGCAAAAATACAACAGGAATATGAAATTTAAAAATATTGAAGAAAACGGAAAAAGTACGGTTATGTGTGGGTAGATTATTTTGGCGGACAGCATTATGGCAAACGGGTCTTTTTAATGACTTCCGCCCCCTCACTTCACCAAGTGCTTGCGTAAAAACAATGTTGGGTAAAAATACGGTTTTCTAGTTCTTAATAAGTGTGCTTGACAACACGGAAATAAACCGTTATACTGAACATTGTTCATATTGAGGTGATTGGATGAATACAGTTATAACATCAAAAGAGGATATTTTGCAAACCAGTCGAAAACTGATTCAGCAACAGGGATGGTCTGCGATTAGTATTCGTTCTGTTGCGGCAACCTGTGGGGTATCAGTGGGTTCCATCTACAACTACTTTGATTCTAAAGCTACATTGGTGTGTGCTACGGTAGAAAGCGTTTGGCGCGAGATTTTCCACCGCCCGGAAGACACTGCTGTGTTTCAGGACATTCAGACCTGCGTTGTGTGGATATATGGGCGCATGGAATATGGTTGCAAACAGTATCCCGGATTTTTTACGCTACACTCTCTGGGCTTTATGCAGGAAGGTAAATCCGATGGGAAACGAAAAATGCAGCAGACCAGGCAGCATATCCTGGATGAGCTGTGTGCTGCGTTAAAACAGGATGTAAGGATTCGGGCCGATGCATTTACGGAGCAGTTTACAGAGGAAAGATTTGCTGATGTTTTATTTTCTCTGATGCTGTCTGCTCTACTGCGTCAGGACTATGAACCCACCACTGTCTTGGAGATTATCAGCAGGACTCTTTATTAAATACCACTGCATTGCGGTAATTTTTATCCTGCAAATTGAACAATGTTCACTAAAGGAGTCAGATTATGAAAGTCAAACGGAATACGTTGTTGCTTCTTGCCTGTCTGGTGTGGAGCGCGGCGGGATTTAATATATTGCGAATCGGGTTGATGTCTTATCCGTCCTATCTTACTGTGTTAAATTGCCTATTATCTGTATTGGTTTTTGCGGTGTTTCAAAGATTTGTTTTTGGAAAACTGGTAAAAAAGCACACTGCCAGAATCAACGCCTATTTAGAAGAACGGCATTTCTTCCTGAAGTTCTTTGACGGAAAATCATTTGCAATTATGGCGGTGATGATGACCGGCGGCATAGGTTTGCGGGCAAGCGGGTTTGCACCTGAGCGCTTTATCGCAGTTTTCTCTACCGGGCTGGGTGCTTCCCTTTTGGTAGCCGGATTGTTGTTTGGCCGTAACTATGGCAAAGCAGTTTCTGCCACTGCTGCAAATCAAAATAATAATAAAGCATAAAGAAGAATAAATTCTGCAAGCAATCGCAGAAACACCTTCATCTCCGCCGGATGAAAGCCCTCTTGCAATTCAGGCCCCTATGATTTAGGCTCCATGTTGTTCACTTTACAGCCCTCATTTAAGCGCCCTTTTAATGTCTTTTTTCCGTATTGGAACTTCACAAAGGAAAAGAGCAAATTGTGGAGCAAAAGAAATAAAAGCCAACATTTATAACCCCTTTGCCTTATTTGTCTGCGCTCCGTCTATCCATTTTCCGCAGAGCGTACGCCTGTTTTTTCTGTTCGGAAATCCTATATTGCTGCTTCCGGTGTGACATTTCGTGTTATTCACAATAATATACTTACCCGCCGCCGTTCCGAACTCATTTTCGGAACGGTATTTTTCGTTTTATATTCTTCTTGAATATAATTATTGTTGCAATTGTGCCGTACCTGACGATTTTCAAGTGTTAACATACAGCAGCATCACGGATTTTAAGCATCGAACCGATTCTTATGTCCATGCATATACTGAGTTATCGGAAGGAGCATTTGTTATGGATAAATCTCAAAATTATATAATTGATTCTTTGGAACAGCATTTGTTTTTTGCACGTATCATGAAGGAACACGCATTGTTTTTAAAGGTGGGATTTTTGCCGCCGAATACAGACCTTGCCCAAAAAAAGTGAACATCTCATGAGAAAATTCGAAGCTCTGCTCTCACGCACTATCGCGTTAAGTGACTGTGTTGTCCGCAGTTGCGTGTTGAACTCCGGAGAAATATTCACTGAGTTCACAGACTGTGCCGAACGCAAAACGCAGTGTTTGACCGGCACGTTTATCAACCGCGGCTTGACTGCCTCTGCAATGCGGTTAAAAGGCTGTAATTGCAATACAAATTTGCATATTTCACATTCCCTTATGCATCAGGTACAGCAGTTAAACCAAGACGGGTTACAGTTGGTGAACTGCATTATAGACTTTAAAGAAAAACTTCTGTGCGGTGTCAATTCGTGCAATATATTCACAGCGAATTATCCATTGCTCATCGAACACATTCTGCGCGAGGCCCAGCTTTACCGTGCGCATCTGATGCGGCTGGAGGGGTTAAGCCATTGCAGCTGCCGTGAGCTCCGTGACAGCGAACTGTTTTGGAACCAAATCATGATGGAACATGCCATGTTCATCCGCGGTCTGCTTGACCCAAGCGAGGATGCGCTGATTGATACAGCCGATGATTTTGCCGAAGATTACAAATGTCTTCTCAAAGCCTCCGCCGCTGCCAACGACAGAACCATGTGCAACGGAAATTCTCTTGCATTGACTCAAAAATTTCGTGATTTCAAACGCGCCGGCGTGGAAGGGATTGAAGCGTGTAAAATCCGTTCAATAATTCTTCCGCTGCTTGCGGACCATGTCCTTCGTGAAGCAAACCATTATATCCGTCTGCTGGAAACTTGAACTAAGATTGGACACCAAGTGAAAAATCATTATACAGGCCCGGTCAAACGATATTGTCAAAAATTGAAATATTCTTCATAGACGTGATAAATCACATCATATAAAATTCTGTTTGAGGAGTGAGGATTATGTCATTTCAAGCAGAATTCGGAAAAATGGTGCGGCAGACGCGCGAAAAAAGAGGGCTGAAACAAAACCAGCTTGCCAGACTCGCGGATATAGAGCTGCGACACATCTATAACATCGAGAACGGTCTTGTAGAACCGAAGCTGCGTACGGTTGTTGTTTTTTCCGATATTTTAGATTTGGATTTGAACGTGTTAAAACAGTACGCCGCGCACGATACCGACGGAATATATTGGAAAGGCTTCGACAGTAAAAAACAAAAGTGAGAGAAAATCTCCCCCTTACCTCTGCACAGCAGGCGGTTCGGCGGGAGTTTTTACATATATACAGGCAAAGCCCTGTCAGGATAGAGCGTCTCTTTTTCGGGTGCGGGGCCGTTTTTTCCTGATTGGGCTTTCGCCTGTCTCATATTGATAGGATTTCTAAATTTTATGGTTGCTTTTCAAAATTTATACGGTTGCAGATGTTGTATAATTTATTGGGATATATGTAGAACTATGTGAAAAATGACAGGGTCCATACAACGGTTTCCCGTGCAAAATATTTCGGACATTGTCCAAAAGTCAGGTATACATAACCGTTGCTCCCGCCGATACGGAAAAGCCGTATACAAATATCATTTCAAAAAAGGGATGTGTCCGATGAAAATCATCCATGCCGCTGATTGGGGAATTCACCCTGACGAGGATATAACCGAAAAGTTGTATGTACTGACAGAAGCTCTAAAAAATAATCCGGACGAAAAAACGGTATATTTCCCGCAGGGTACCTATTACATTGACAGTGAAAAATGCCAAAAGCATATGCTTTATATTACAAACACCGTAGGGGACAGTGAGTTTTCCAACGGTGAAACGCCGCACCTGAATGCCGTACCGTTTTATTTTAACGGCATCAATCATCTTATATTCGATGGGAACCATTCGATTTTCATCATCAGCGGCAAGGTTACAAACATCGCTATGGAAGACTGTGCCGACATCACATTCAGGAATATGGAAATCCGTCATGCCCATCCCGATATGCATGAACTGAAGGCGGTTAAAAAGGGACTGCATTTCGTAGATTTTGACATAGACAGGGACAGCACTTACGAGGTGAAAAACGGAAAGCTGTATTTTAAAGGTGCAGACTATTGTTATGCCGCAGACAAGGATGCACTGCGGGCGTACTGGATTGGACTGATACGGAGCAAAACACCCGATCGGCTGAAACGCGTGTCTCATCCGCTGGTTGGCTGTACCGGAGTAACAGAGTTAAAGAACGGCAGAGTACGCGTAAAATACTTGAACACCTTCCGCTTTAAAAACGGGGACTGCTATTATCTGTTTGATGTCCGCCGTCAGTTTGCAGGCATATTTGTAAACAGATGTACCGACATTGTTTTAGAGAATATCAAACAGCGTTTTAATTATTCACTTGCACTGGTTGCACAGGACAGCGAAAATGTTTCCCTGATACATTCCGAATTTGCTCCGGAGAAAAATGCGTCGAGAAAAATGGCGTCGGTTGCCGATTTCATCCAGATATGTATGTGCAGAGGAAAAATTTTAATAGACGGCAACCGATTTGACGGTGCAGGCGACGACTGCCTGAACGTGCACGGAATTCACTTTAAAATCACCGATAAAAAAGAAAATCAAATCACCGTCAGGTTTATGCATCCGCAGTCGCATGGGTTTAATCCGCTGCGGACGGGCGATACGGTAGCTTTTATCCGCCCGGAAACTCTGCTGGAGACAGCACAGGCAAACATTTTACAATCAGAGCTGATAGGAGAATATGAAATCAAGCTCACACTGGATTCCGCCGAACAAGCGGTAATCGGTGATGTGATCGAGGATATTTCCGCCTGCCCCGCCGTAACTTTTTCCGACAATACGCTGAACCGTATCATCACAAGAGGTCTGTTGCTCACCACAAGAGGCAAAGTGATTGTGGAAAATAATCGTTTCATCAGCACCTCCATGAGCGGGATTCTGCTTTCGGACGACGCAAAAAGCTGGTATGAAAGCGGTATGTGTCGCGATGTAACCATCCAAAATAACACCTTCGCCTACTGCGGTCAGACGCCGATTTTGATAAAACCCGAAAACAGCATTCACCGCGCCGCAGTACACAAAAACATTAAAATATGCGGAAATATCTTTAAACATTATAAAGGCTATTGCATAAAGGCAAAGTCATCTGATATGATTGAAGTCGAACATAACCGCCTGCGCACAAGCAAAATTATAAAATACAAAAATTGCAACCATGTGCAAATGAAAAATAATTAAATTTAAATCGGAGAAATTATGCATACACTACGGTACAAAAAATCCGCCGAAAACTGGCGAGAAGCCTTGCCGATAGGCAACGGATTTACGGGCGTTATGGTATACGGTTCCAATAAAAAAGAAAGGCTGTGCTTCAATGACGGCACGCTTTGGTCGGGCTACCCGAAAAATTATAATACCGCAGACAGCCTTGAAAATCTGAACAAGGTAAGGCAGTTGATTTTTGAGGGCAGAAACAGCGAAGCGGATACGCTTTGCGAGAAGAAGTTAAAGGGCTTTTACAGTGAAACCTTTTTGCCGCTCGGCGATATTATACTGAATTTGAAAGGTACGGATAAAAATATAATTGCACGCAGTTTGGATTTATCGACAGGCGTGCACTGTGTAAAATCCGGCGACTGTGAATCGGAAATTTTCTCTTCCTATCCCGATAAGGTAACGGTATACAGAATCAAATCCGACAGGCACTTTTCCGTCAAAATCAAGGCGAAAAGCAAACTGCACCATTGTGTAAGTGCATCTGCCGACAGTTTCACGCTTTACGGTAACGCCCCCGATTATGCCGCGCCGAACTATTTGCGGACAGAGCTTTTTCCGATTAAATATAATGAGAAAAAAGGCATGGCTTTTTGCCTTTGCGCACAGATTTATACTGACGGCGTCAGTGAAAGCCGAAAAAGCAGTGTGAAAATCACGGATGCGACAGAGCTAACCATGTATTTTAAAACAGAGACAGGCTTTAACGGCTTTGATAAAATGCCCTGCACAGATACAACTGCCGTGATAAAAAAATGTAAATCGCATTTGGACAGTGTAGAGAAAAACTATACTGTTCTGAAAAAAAGACATATGGCTGACTTTTCCCGTCTGTATAATCAGCAAAGTATTTCCTTTCATCAGGATACGGATATGCCGACGGACGAATTGCTTAAAGCCATAAGAAAAGGCAGTGACGAAAAGGCCCTTTGCGAGCTCTTATATAACTACGGAAAATACATGATAATTTCGGGCAGCAGAAACGGCGGGCAGGCACTGAACCTGCAAGGCATATGGAATCACGCCGTCCGCCCGCCCTGGAGCAGTAATTATACCGTAAACATAAACACACAGATGAATTACTGGGGCGCATCGCGCGCGGGCTTGTCGGAATGCATTGAACCGTTGATTCAAATGGTTTACGAAGCCTTGGGAAACGGCAAAAAAACGGCTGAAATCAATTACGGCTGTCACGGATTTGCCTGCAATCACAATGTTGATTTATGGCGCAAAACGCCGCCCGTGCAGGGGGACGCAAACTATATGCTTGCACCCTTATGCGGGGTGTGGCTCGCCAATGAAATATATGCGCATTACAAAAACGGATTTCTGCACACCTATGCGGATAAAATTCGGGAGATTGTTACCGAGGCGGCAAGATTTGCAAACGAATATCTTGTCTTATATAACGGACAGTATGTCGTGTGCCCTTCCGCATCTCCCGAAAATGTGTTTTTAAATAACGGCAAACGCTGTAAGCTCGACTACGCTTCCGCCTTCGATATGGGTCTTGTAAAGCAGTCCTTTAAAAACGCACTGGAATTTTCGGAAAACACACTTCTGAAAACGGAAATCTATGAAAAATATCCGAAGCTTTACCCGTTTAAAAGCAGTGCAAACGGCATATGCGAATGGCATAAGGAATATGATACACCCGAAAAAGGACATCGCCATTTTTCGCCGTTGTATGCCTTTTATCCCGCCGATACTATCGGATATTACAGCGACAGTGAGAAAACCGAATGGATAAGACAACTGTTTCATTACAGAACAAATAATTCCAAGCAATATATCGGCTGGTCGGCGGCATGGGCAGTCTGTCTTGCCGCAAGGCTTCGTGAGGGCGAAACAGCACGAAAGATTATTCGAAGTATGTTAAGCCATTCCGTATTCAAGAATCTTTTCTGCGTGCACCCGCCATTTTATTTTCAGATTGACGGCAACCTCGGCTTTGTTGCAGGCATAAATGAAATGCTGTTAACCGAGGAACACGGCACAGTCGAATTACTGCCTGCTTTGCCCCACAATTTTGCAGTCTCAGGTGCCGTGAGGGATATGGTCGTAAACGGTGTAAAAATCAGCTTTGTATGGGAGAAAGGTACTGTTGTAAGTGTTTATGCTGATAAACCTGTTAAGATTTCAGCTAAGCATATTTCCGGCAATGCAGTTACGGAAGATACGGTGGAAATTGTTCCATCGTTGTCAGAATAAAATATTTCTGAATTTCAGCGGGGAAATTCCCTCCTGTTTTTTAAAAAAATATATAAAATTGGACTCGTTTGCAAAGCCTGTCCGATAAGAGATTTCACTTATCGGCAGGCTTGTATTTTTTAACAGTTCCTTTGCTTTGGTAAGTCTTATGCCAAGGAGATAGTCATAAGGCGACTTGCCCGTTTGCTTTTTAAACTGCCTTGAAAACTGCGAAGAGCTCATATTGATATGTTTTGCAATATTTTCAATTGTCAGTCTGTTCTGATAATTTTTGTTCATAAACTTTATCGCTGTTTGAACAACAGTATTGTTACATATCTTATTTTCATTTGCATTAAAAAGACTTGTTATCAGACTGTATATTTTTAAGGACATATTACTTTCACTTATACTCTCATTATTCTTTATCAGATTGTAAATATCCTTTATCTGTATTTCGATTTCATTATCAAAGCCGATAATGTTTCCAAATCTGTTTATCAATTCCGTGAAAAGCGCTTTTATATTGCTTCCGTTAATATGAATCCAGTAAGCTTCAAAGCTGTCATTTGTATAATAAGTGTGCGGATTAAAGCAGTCAATAACAGCGGTTTCACCTGTCTTGACAGTCAGTTCCTTTCCGTTTACCAAAAAAGAAAAACTTCCGCGTATGATATGTGTAATCAGAATACTGTCAAAACTATTTCTCTGAACGCTGTAATCGCTGTTACAATAAAAATGACCTGTGCTCAGCGGATAAAAGAAAATATCTTTATTTTGAGTGTTTGAATAAAAAAACATTTTTGATTTGATTAAAACACCTTTTTGTAATTCTTCCATAGCTAACCCCCACAGCAGGATTTATAAACTTTTCAGCAGTTTTTCAAAAGAAATCTAACTTTAATCATTGTATAATAAAAGTAGTTTAAGGTCAATATTTCTATATTTTTGAGGTGTATTATGCAAGCTGTCATTCGTGAGGAAACTATAACAATTCCGACATATAAAACTGCAAAACCTGAAAAAAGTCCGCTGTTTATTGAAAAAAGAGCGTATCAGGGCAGTACAGGAAAGGTCTATCCCCTGCCTGTTACCGAAAAAATTTATGATGAAAAAGAATTAAAAGAATACAAAGCGCTGATTTTGGAAAATGATTATATTTATGTTATGATTCTGCCGGAGCTGGGCGGCAGAATCCAGCGTGCTTACGACAAAACAAACGGTTATGATTTTGTTTACTATAATCATGTCATCAAGCCGGCGCTCGTGGGACTTGCAGGTCCGTGGATTTCAGGCGGAATCGAGTTTAACTGGCCTCAGCATCACAGGCCGTCCACCTTCAGTCCTGTGGATTACGCCATCCGTGAAAATGCAGACGGCTCCGTAACTGCTTTTGTAGGGGAAACGGACGTGATGTACGGCACCAAGGGCATGGCGGCAATCACGTTGTATCCTGATAAAGCGTATATTGAAATTCAGGGACAGCTCTATAATCCGACGGATTACCCGCAAACCTTTCTGTGGTGGGCAAATCCCGCCGTTCCTGTAAATGACAATACATTTTCAGTATTTCCGCCCGATGTAAACGCAGTGTATGACCACGGGAAACGGGATGTTTCCACCTTCCCGATTGCCACGGGCGAATACTATAAATATGATTACTCGGCAGGTGTGGACATCTCTCGCTATAAAAACATCAAGGTGCCCACCTCTTATATGGCGGCACATTCCGATTTTGATTTCATCGGCAATTTTGACGAGGGCAAGGATGCGGGGCTTTTGCATATTGCCGACCACCATATTTCCCCCGGCAAAAAGCAATGGACATGGGGATGCGGGAATTTCGGCCGGATGTGGGATAAAAATCTTACCGATGCAGACGGTCCTTACATTGAGCTGATGACGGGTGTATTTACCGATAATCAACCTGATTTCACATGGATGAAACCGCACGAGGAAAAAACCTTTACGCAATATTTTATGCCGTACAAAACCGTAGGCAGGGTATCCAACGCGACAAAAGACGCTGTAATCGGTGTGGACGGAAATGAAATTAAAATATATGCCACAGCCGTTTACAGCAATGCTGTGATTAAGGTAACCTCAGACGGAAAAGAAATTTATTCCAACACAGTAAAGCTTTCACCTGAGAAATGCTTTGTGGATACTGTGGATCATCTGCATCATTATGTTATAACCGTATACGATGAAAACGGCATGGTACTTTGCTGTTACCAAGAATATGTGAAAACCGAACAGCCCGTGCCCGTGCCCGCCAAAGCACTCCCCCAGCCTGAAAGCATAAAATCGCTTGAAGAATTGTATTTGGCAGGGCAGCACCTGGAGCAATACCGCCATGCAACCTATTCCCCCGCGGATTATTATTCAGAAGGATTAAAACGCGACCGCACCGATATCCGCCTGAACAATGCCTACGGTTTACTTCTATTCAGGAACGGACAAATTCGGGAAAGTCTGGTGTATTTTAAACAGGCAATTGAAAAACAGACATGGAGAAATCCGAATCCGTACAGCGGCGAATGTTATTTTAATTTGGGATTGGCTTTTGAACTTCTCGGCGAATACGAAAAAGCTTATGACGCATTTTACAAATCCACCTGGAGTGCCGAAACCCAAACGCAGGGCTTTTATCATCTTGCCTGCACTTGCACAAGAAAACGGGAATATGCAAAGGCACTGGAATTTATCGCGCATTCTCTTGTAAGAAATTATCACAATATGAAAGCAAGAGTGCTGAAAGCAGAGCTTATGCGGCTTTTGGGTATGGACAATACCGCTTTCCTGCAAGAAAGCTATGAAATGGATACGCTGTCCGTCGGAATTCTTTATCTGCTCCGCAAGCCGCTCGGCAGAACCGTAAATTATCTAAAATTATCCCTTGATTACATGCAGTACGGATTGTATGAACAGGCAGTTGCAATTTTAAACAGCTGTAAAGACAATAATCCGCTTTTGGAATATTACAAGGGTTATGCCGAAAATCAAGCAGGTAATGCCGAAAAAGCAAAGGCACATTATGTTCGGGCAGAAGCAATGCCGAGTGATTATATATTCCCGAATACGGTGGAAGAAATGCTTATTCTGGAAAATGCAGTGGCGGTTTTAGGAGAAGCGCCGATGGCAAGCTATTATTTGGGAAATTTGCTTTATGATAAAAAACAATATGCAAAGGCGACCGCATGCTGGGAAACGGCAGTAAAATATAAGCCCGATCTTGCAATGCCCTACCGCAATTTGTCCATTGCATACTATAACAAGGCGCACGATGCAGGCAAAGCCTTATCGGCAATGCAGAAAGCATTTTCGCTCGAACCCGGCAACAGCAGATTTTTACTGGAGCTCGATCAGCTTTCGGCAAAAGCGGGTGTGACGGCGGCTGAAAGACTGCATACACTTGAACGTCACAGCGCTTTGCTTGCGGACAGAGATGTTCTGTTCCTTGCATATATTGCTTTGCTGAACTTAAACGGAAAACATGCGCAAGCGTTAAAATGCCTGGAAAAGCACACCTTTCATCCATGGGAAGGCGGAGAGGGCAAGGTGGCAGGTGAATATAAAACCGCACTTTTTGCTCTTGCCGAAAAAGAAATTGCGGACAGTAATTTTGAACAGGCGATTGAACTGTGTAAAAGGACATTGGTTTATCCCGAAAATCTCGGCGAGGGGAAGCTTGAAAATGTACCTGACAATCAAGCGTATTATCTGTTGGGAAAATGCTTTCAGGCGCTCGGCAACGGCGAAAAATCCAAAACCTATTTTACACTTGCCGCCGCAGGCAACAATATCCCCGCCCCCGTAAGATATTACAACGACCAGCCGAGTGATTATATTTATTATCAGGGGCTTGCATTTTATGAGTTAGGTGATACGGCAAGTGCGAAAAATTCTTTCTGTCAGCTGGTGGATTTCGGAGAAATGCATCTGCACGATGAAATCGGATATGACTTTTTTGCGGTATCTATGCCTGAATTAGAAGTATATCAGGACGATATACAGAAAAGAAATACGGATTATTGTAAATATCTGACCGATTTAGGTAAAAAAGGGTTAAAGGAGCTTGAAAAATGAAACAGATTCTTGACTTGAAAAATTGGGATTTTAAAATCGAAAGCCTGCATTTTGAAAAAGCGGTAACCCTGCCGCATACTTGGAATGTTGATGATAATATGCAGGTTCAGCTTTACCGCGGCATTGCAGAGTATAAAACCACAGTGCAAATAGATGCTTTGGAGCACAAAACAGCCGTGCTTTATTTCGGCTGTGCTTATCATACGGCGAATGTTTATGTGAACGACAGACTGGCAGGCTGTCATTCGGGTTCAGGCTACACGCCTTTTGAGTTAGACGTTACCGAATATCTTACGGCGGGCGCAAACACAGTTCGCGTAACGGTCGACAATTATAAGAAAAACGAAATGCTGCCGCACGCGCTGGATTATGACTGGGCGGATGACGGCGGTCTTATCCGAAATGTGGTTTTAACGGTTTTTGACGATACGGATTTATTCGATATGCAGATTGCGTATTCCATAGGTAAAATAACAGATCCCTATTGCAGCGGTGTTATAAATCTGGATATCGCCTGCGCACCGCAGACCGTGGACATTGAAATTCTTGATTATAAAACGAATGAAACCGTTATTTCTCAATCTGCTTTTATGGACGGTGTGATTTCACTGCCGTTTGAAAATTTAAAGCTTTGGGATATAAACAATCCGAATCTTTATATCATAAAAGCAAAAACAAAAGACGATGAAATTATAAAACGCACAGGGTTCAGAACCGTAGAAATAAAAGATGCCGGCGTACTTCTGAACGGCAAAAAAATCTATTTAAAGGGCTGTGAATGGATGCCCGGCTCGCACCCCGATTACGGTATGGCGGAGCCTTTGGAACACAGTATCAAATGTCTTTCTCAGCTGAAAAATGCGAACTGTGTGTTTACGCGCTTTCATTGGCAGCAGGATACAACGATTTTTGACTGGTGTGATGAAAACGGTCTTTTGGTGCAGGAAGAAATCCCATATTGGGGCAGTCCGAAAAAGGCAACGCCGTTACAGCTGGAAATTGCCCAAAACCAGGCGGATGCAATGGTACACTATCATGCACATCATCCGTCCGTTATCTGTTGGGGCGTCGGCAACGAGCTCGGTGCAAAATCAAAGCAGACGATAAGATATGTTGATAAAATGTATTCATATTTCAAGTCAAAGGATAGTTCAAGACTTGTAAATTATGTCTCAAATTCGCTTCATTACAGTACATTTTTCCAAAGAGATGATGCTGCCCTTCATGGCGATATTGCAATGTGGAATGAATATCTTGGTCTGTGGCAGGCGTGTAAAAATGTGAAAAAAACAATTATAAAAACGCATAAAAGATGCGGCAATATGCCGTCCATGGTTACGGAATTCGGTCTGTGTGAACCGCATTTTAAAGGCGGAGATGCAAGAAGAACCGAAATCCTGCTGGAAAGAATCCCGATTTACAAGTCTCTTCCCAACATGGTCGGGTATGTTTGGTTCTCCCTGAATGACTACAGAACACATTGCGGTGAAGCGGGAGAAGGAAAATTTAAGCAAAGGATTCACGGCTCAACAGACTTATATGCCAATGAAAAACCGTCCTATACCGTTTTTAAAAATATCAAATAACAGAAAACCGAGCACATCTGAAAAATGCAAATGTGCTCGGTTTTTATATAATCGCTTTACAGAATATTACAGTTGTTCCTTCTTTTTTTGCCGAAATAAAAGAACGGCAGTCACAGCGCTGACAGCGAGCAATACAGAGCCGACCCAATACGGCATAATATAAATGACCCGATTACCGGAATAGGTCACGACCCGACTCCCGTAATGCACCAGCACATAGCTGAGCACACTTCCCGTAAACATCGCGGCGGGGCTCAGCACAGCACGGTAGCCAACCGTCAGGACTGCACAGAATGCGATACAGACTATCCCCGAGAACACAGTGCAGGTAAGCGCGGAAAAACCCGCGTTTTCACACAGAACAGCATATATACTGCCTGCAAGCGCAGTAAAGCTTACAGCAGACAAAAAAGCACATATGGCTGTTTTCGGAGCGGCACGCTTTGCTTTGCTTTCCAAACAGATTTTTTCTTTTGAAAAGTCACATACCGCCGAACCGAACAAAAGCAGTACCGCGCAAAAAGCAAAAAGTTGATTTTGCAAATTTTCCGCATTTGCCAAAAGGCTGAGAATAATCGCCGCGCCGGCCGACAACACGGCTGATTTTGCGGAGATTTTTTGTCTGCAAAGAATTGTGCAGGCGGCGCCGATGAAACCGCCCGATACGCCCGCAACAATTGCAAGTACTCTGGACACCGTCATAATGACATGGCTGATTCGCATAGTCGGGTCAAAAAGCTGCATCGTATTCACATCAAAAAGCGCAATAAACAGGGACAGAAGCCCTGCAACGCCCAGCGCAAACGGCAAAAGAAACGGTGCCGATTTTTTCAGCAAATACACAATTGCGGTGCCGATGAGAAATGCCGCAGTAAATATAATCAGTACAAAATCCATTCTTAAAAACGGAAGTCCTGCAATATTCAACAGCGGTGTTTCCGGCGTAACCCGATTTTTACAGTAGGTATCTAAAGTGAGAAAAAGCGTAACCGTATAAAATATAACCGAAAAAGCGGAAATGCTGTGTGCATTCCTTTTTAATTTATCCATCATTTCGAACCGCCCCCAAATTGTTCTATGGCTGTGTCCACCGCCCGCCAAAGGGAGTTCGGCGAAGCGTATTCCGTGTCACAGTCAAACGACCACACCATAATTCCGCCGTAGCCTGCCAGCAGTGCATAAGCGGTTTTATCCCTTACCATGGCAGGTGAATTGAAATACACCTGTGTCGGGGACGCGTCAAGATAAGAATTAAATGTATAGGTGTTTTCAAAATAATCAAATGCATCTATATTTTTGTAAATATACTGTTCCATCAAGGCGTCCGTCTGCGTACCGTAAAACGGAAGCCCTATGTTGATTTGTTCTTTTGAAAATCCCCGTTCTTCCAGATATTTTGCCCCCTGCACCGCACAGCTCCAGAAGCCGGAATGCTGTCCGTCCTGGTCAAAAATATCGTAAGTCATCATATTTACCATATCCAGGCTGTCGATAACGCCTTGCGGATAATCAATATCTCTTGTGCCGAATGCACAGGATAAAATCGATGCATCGCCGTTCGGCATTTCCTTGCGCATACTGTCCTTTAACGCAATTAAAAAGTCGCCGAAAATCTGATAGTCTGTATCGGTTACGGGAAACTCGTAGTCTATATCGATTCCGTCCGCACCTGTTTTTTCTGCCAGTGCAATGAGATTGCGAATCAGGGCGTTTTGTTCTTTCATTGCCGTATTTTTATCGGCATTTGCACTAAAGCCTATGCAGTAGGATATTTTTAAATCAGAGTTTCCGCACGCACGCATGCAGTCCATCATACAACAAAATTCCTCGAGCGCTTTGCTTTGGTCTTTCTCTGCATCGCCGATAAAAACATTGCCGTCTTTATCAAACCACACACCGTTGTAAAGAATCACATGGGTTAATGCGGCAAAGTTATGGTCTTGCAGCATTTTTTCCATCGCGGTACGTTTTTCGTTTGCATCCAGCTTCGGATTGTTCAATATTTCATAGAAGCAGGAGTTGACAACATATGCGGTTCTTCTGAAACCTTCGGACACGATGGGCTTTTGATTATATATTTCAATTTCCTTTAACCGAAAGAAAGCATCGGCCTCATCAACAAATATTCTGACATACCGTGCCGAAACCGCGTCAAAGGTGCAAAGGCGGTGGTATTCCGCTTTATCGCTTTTGTAAATCTGTTCAAACCGTTCCCCGTCCTGCGAAATGAAAACGGAAAAGGCTTTGATGTGCAAGCCGTCCTCCTTGAGCAAAACGGTATTGAATTCTTTTTCCGTACCTAAATCAACCGTAATCGCAACATTTTTCTTGCTTGTGCTTCTGTAGCAAGTGCTGTTTTTGCCGTCCGTTGCTTTACTGTGAAAGGCAAGTGCAAGATTCTCCGCCGTAATGTATTCGGAATTCGGCTGAAAAACGGGACTGTTCTTTTGTTTTTGCTTCACTGAAAAAATGCCGCCGAACATCAGACAGGCAATCAGTATGCAAATAACGCTGATTTTACAATGTTTCATTTACTTCTCCTTTATCTGCCCGTTGTACCGAACCCATTCTCAGGCACACACAACCAGCAAGGCGGTTTTCGGGGGAACGGATAATTTTATTTTGCCGTTTGCAATTTTGACTTCTTCTAAGAATACATTCCCGTTTTCGGTGATTTTATATAGTTCTGCTTTGGAAACACCGTTTTCGAATATATCCCAGGCCCTTGCATCCCCTTTTTCACTGTAAGCAATATACTGCTTTTCCCGATGCACAAACGGCAGGAAAAGCGTGTCGCCGTCTTTGATCACCTTGCCGTTGCGCGTAATTTTCTCCCCCTTGGTATACGAAACAATATCTTCACTAAACTGACAGGAAAGATTATTGCGCGAACCGTGCATGCCCAGTCTTTTGTGCGTATTCAGAAAATGACACGGAACCTGATAAGTCGCAAAGCGGCGTATAAATTTCTCCGCCCAATTTTGATTTTCTTTTTTTATGCTGTCATCGATGATGTCCTCGCCGTGCATATTGCCGTAAAAGAGCTTATTATACTTTTCTTCCCGAAACTCTCCGCCGCAGTAAATTGCGGGCGGGGTATCCAACAACTCCTTCGGCGTCATTCTGTAGCACCACCAGCTTAAAGGAATAAGCCCCACGGTATCCATCGGGTACTTTCGGAAATGGTCACGCGGCAATCCGAAAATCGGTCTGTTCGGCAGACTTTCACTTTCTTTATAGGTGAATTCCGAGGTAATATCCATACCTTTTGCATGCACATATTTTATCATTTCACGCCTTGCGTTCTGCATTTCCCGAATGCTGACATCGGGGGCGTAATTTTTATAGCACTGGAAATTATCCACATGGATTGTGCCTGTCTCGGCAATGAATGGGAAGGTATTCACAAACCTGTCAAACATTTTTTTGAATAATCCTGATTCCCAATATGCCTTGTGACAGGTTTTGTAGCACCTTCTGCCGTTGTAATTTTCAATCGCATGGAGCTTGCCGTTTTTCTTCCGAATCAGTGCACCTGCCTTTACGAATTCCGAAAAGGAAGGTGCGTTGTCATACGCATCGTTAAAATTGATATGTACACTGATAACGGAATGGTATTTTTTTGCCTCTTCCGAAAACCATTTAAAGCTGTCGTAAGCAGTTTTGTCCTGCGGCCTTTTCAGCGCCTCGTTCACCTCGAAAAAATCGGGGTATTGGTCATCGTGCCCGAGATACTGCCAACCGACCAAATAATATATTTTCGGAATTCCCTGCGTAATACTGTCTATTTTTTTGATATATTCCAGTGCCTGTGCAAAGGTAAGCCATACACGGCTTTGATTCGGAACGTTTTTTTCGGGATCAGACATTTTCAGCTTCATGACCATACATTTCGAATAATCATAGTTGAAATTCAGAACTTCATGCATACAGTTTCCCTCACATTTTTCAAATGTATTTACCTGATAACAGAATAGCACACTGCACGCCGTATTCCTTTCGAAAATCTGCTGAAAACTTTCGAAATTCAACCATAAAATCCAGAATAGCAGATTTTCTAAACAATTCGGCAGGTTTCCGAAATTATTTCGACGGCAGCAAATGTATAATAACTCTATAAAATCCTTATAAAGGGGGGGAAGATTTCTATGAAAATATCCAAAATCATTGTCTCTTCTGCGGCGGTACTTGCCGCAGTCGGCATCCTCGCGGGCACACTCAGCGCCTGCAAAAAAGACGAACAGCCGCAAAGCGACAGTGCCTACCTCGAAAAGGTCAACGCCTATTCGTTCTGGAGCAATACCGCAGATACCGCCATCCCGGAGTATCATACATACCACCACGTGCATGATTTTCTGGACGAATGCGAAATCAAGAACGGCAAGGCGTATGCACCGAACGGCAAAATCCGCAAAGTACTTTTCATCGGTTTTGACGGCATGCGCGCCGATGCACTGCCGTATGTGCTCACCGATGCAAACAACAAGGATCTCCCCGCCTACAATTCCATCACAAACATAAGCGCTATACAGAGATTACAGCAGACAGGCGGAGTGTATCTTGCCTACTGCGGCGGCGAAACAGGCACGGACACCGAGCAGACCACCTCGACCTCGGCAAGCTGGACGTCGCACTTTACAGGCGTTTGGGGCGCGCAGCACGGCATTAAGACAAACGACGATGCCAAGAATATGCAGTATAAGACTTTCATGCTGGAGTATGCCGAAAAAGGCTTGCACACCGCGCTTGCCTTTGACTGGGATCAATATCTGGATGTCAATGTCAAAGAAGAAGTAAAATGTGTTTTGGAAAATCAGCTGCCGATGCAGTTTTGCGACATTGACCGTGCAAAATCGGATAAGCTGAAAAAAACAAGAGCGGAAACCTTAGAGCTTTACAACTTCGTCACACCGAAAGCGCCGTCCGATTCCGCACCGTATGACACAGGGATGCGCGATTATATCTTAGACAGAATGGCACAGGGCGATGACATCATCTGCGGCATTTTCCACAACATTGATTCCGCAGGCCATTCTTACGGCTTCGGCGTCAGCACACAGTACAAAGCTGCGGTTTTGAACTGCGATTTGTATGCCGCTTCCGTTTTAAATGCGGTTGCCGAACGGGAAAAAAATCAGAACGAGGAATGGCTTATGATATTTGCAAATGACCACGGAGGTCTCGGTACGGGGCACGGGGCGCAGACGCTGGAAGAAAGAACAACCTGGATTGCCACAAACATTCCGTTGGATGAAAAATATTATTCGAGCGGATATGACGGATTTCATTGTAAGGGGTAAGCGTTTTATTTATGAATAAGAAGCAGTTTGCTTTGCTGATCGTACAGCTCGGAGCGGTTATTGCCGCAGGTCTTATTTCAGGGGATTCATTGTATGCAGGTGCAAATGCAGCAGTCGGCGTTATCTTTAATTTTTTAGTATCGCTGAATTTTCCTGCAGGTTTTATTTTCGGATTTATTTATGCAGTCACAAACGGTATCCTTGCTTTTCAGACGAGAGTATATGCAACATTTGCGTTTATGATTTTTTTGCAGGCGCCTATGGCGGTTTACAGTTATGTAAAATGGAAAAAAGCAAAAAGCAATACGGACAGCCATATGAAAATTATGACGCGCAGACAGCTTGTTTTGCTTTGTTCTCTTATGGCAATGCTTGGTCTGATGATGTATTTTGTTTTGCAGGCGCTTGGCAGCAGCTCTGTCATTTTCGATGATATTTTCTTTGTTTGCAGTGTATCCGCCTGCTTACTGCTTGCAGCGTATTTCAAAAACGCTTATATCATTACACTGCTCTCCGGTCTGTTCGGAACGGTTCTGTGGACGGTGCAGTACTTAAAAACAAATCAAGGGCTGTCCGTTGCCGTATTTTATCTGATTGTTTTTATGAACTCCTGTATTGCCGTCGGACAGCAATACAAGCCAATATATAAGAGGGGAAAATGAAAATGCACGACCGAAAAAACAGCACAGCCGCCGAAATCTATTTACCGCCGCTGCCGCAGTCGGTAAACGGCGTAAAAGAATGCACAAAGCGATTGACGCACAGAGCAGACAAGTCTTGGAAATTTTTATTTGAAGAAATCAAAGAGATTCCCGATGCTTTTGCCTGTAATCAGGATTATGACTTCAGCAGAATTGATGAGGGGAAATGGCAAAGCGTGGTTGTGCCATCGTCGCTCTTGATGCAGGGTTTTGAGATTCAAAACAATACGGAATACTATTATAAGAGAATTGTAAGTATTCCGCAGGACTATCGGGGCAACTGTGTGTATCTCCGATTTGAGGGTGTCTACTCCAATGCAAGGATATGGGTAAACAATACTTTTTGTGCATCACACATCGGCGGGTTCACACCTTGGGATGTCGATATTACAGAGTTTGCCGATTGCGGCACAGTCACCCTGATTGTAGGCGTGGCGGATTTAGAGGGAAACCGGAAATCCCCCTGGAACCCGAGCGGTAAATATCAAAGCAATTCTGCTTGGGCAAGCTATTACGCACATCACAACATCGGCGGAATTCTTCGGGACATAACCATGTTCTGCCTACCGAAGCCATCTGTGTTGCAAGCCCACATTGATACCGCTGTGCATGGCAATACCGCCTCGGCAAAAGTAAATATGACCTTATCCCCGGCATGTGCGGGGCTGTACTGCCGTGTGAACATTATTCGAAAAAACGAAGCAAAGGCTACAAAAACAATCCCCATTCATTCTCAGAATATTTCATTTACGATAGATGTTTTATCGGCAGATCTATGGGATGCGGAGCATCCGAATTTATACACACTGGAAACCGCTTTATATGATGCAAACGGTACAATTCTGCAAAAAAATGCTTTCCGCTTCGGATTTCGAGAAATTATATACGGCGGAAAAAACGGTACGGAAAAAAACAGGATTTATGTAAACGGGAAGGAAATCAAACTACGAGGGGTCTGCCGTCACGATGTTTCCGGGCTTTACGGCAGGTCAATTACCAAAGAAGATATTTATCACGAAATTAAAACGTATAAAGAGCACAATATCAATCATATCCGTACCTCTCACTACCCCGCAAGCGAGTATATGCTTGCGGTTTGCGATGAACTCGGTATGTATGTGGAGCAGGAAAATGCCGCCTGCTTTAAGGGGGCAAACGGCTTTAATATTTACAATCCGCCTGAGGATTTTCTGAATTCCTGCAAAGAAATGATTGCATTTTCAAGGAATCATCCGAGTGTAATCATTTGGTCAATCGCAAATGAATCGAATTTTGAAAAATCAAGAGGTTTTCGGGATTGCTATACCTATATCAAACAAACGGATAGAACAAGACCTGTCATTTTCAGCTATCCGGACACCGTAAAATCCAAGCCCCTGCCCTACGATATTTACAGTAAGCATTATGCGAAGGTCACTTCCAAGCTCGGAAAAAGCGATATGCCGATTCTGCACGACGAATTTGCACATGTGCCCTGCTATAATACTGACGATTTAGCGTATGACAACAGCTGCCGAGTGTTTTGGGGAGAAAGTATACAACGCGGCTGGGATAATATTTTTAATACATCGGGGGCACTCGGCTGTGATATCTGGGCAGCGGTAGACGATGTATTCTATCTGCCCGAAAAGCGTATGGAAAAACATCAATCCCACCTGAAAGGCGCATGCGCAGGCTACGGAGAATGGGGTTGTATTTTGGACGCTTTTCAACGGGTAAAGCCTGAGGCATATCTCACGAAGAAGGCGTTTTCGCCGATAAAGATACACCGTACGGATACACACGGCAATCAGATCCGATTGTGCATTCAAAACCGCTTTGACCATACAAATCTGAACGAAATCCGTGTGACAGTCACAGATGATGCTTCAAATGTTCTTTACAGCGGCAAACTCAAAGAAAATATCGAACCGCACGCAAGCGGCAGCGTTTCTCTTTCCCCGCTCCGTTGCACGGATAATATGACCTTGGAATTTTCAGCAAACGGCACGGTTGTCGAAAGCACTGTTCTGCAAAGAACATATCCGAAAATCTCTATCTGCCCGCAGCCGATACATACGGAATATGCAGAGAATTTTATCAAAATCAGTACCTCGGAAGATACTTCCGCTGTAATCGGCAGTATGCATCTATATACGGGTCTGCAAAAATTCGAATGTCTGCACCGTCCGCTTACCAAAGTCGGCGCACATACATATGCGGCGGATTTCGGCTTCGGCAGAGCATTTTTGTTAACGGCATATACAGAAGAAAAGCAGCTGCTTATTCGTGTGAAACCGAAAAATAAGCTGTCTTCTTTCTATGCTGTCGGTGAAATCGGCATAGATATAGAACCCGCCGGCGAGGTACATTCCGTCTCCTGGCAAAGAGACGCGCTTTATGGGGACTATCCCCAAAATCACATTGCAAGAGATTGCGGAACTGCCGTTCGGGCGGGAGCGCCGCATCATTATACGGACACCGATATGTACGAAATTCCTTGGGCACAGGATATGTCTGCATTCGCTTATTATGAGAAAAACAGTCAATGCAATCAGCTGGCAAGCAATGATTTCAGGACAAAAAGGTTGAAAATACGCAAGTATCTTGTTAATATAATAAACGGTCAAAGAATATGGATTCAAACCGATTGCAGTAATATAAATGCCTATGCCAATCCTTTTAACGAAAAATTGCAGATTAGCAAAGGGCATTATAAGCCATCCGTTTTATGGGGCAATTATTGGGGTGAACGGTTTCATCTCTGTCAAAAAAACACCTTTACATTTTCTGTTTCTTTCGGACAGCAGGATTAAAGTCTTAAATTGTTAAGGAGACACTTGAAATGACAAAAAAAACGAAAATTCTAAAAGGTATCAAAATCACGGTGTGCGTATTGCTGGCGGCTGCGCTTATTATTGCGGGCATACTGTTTTTCCCGTTAACGGGGAAAAATCACACAGAGGTATGGAGCAAAAATCAGCCGTTTGACATGACAAAAATTCAGACGGTGGAAAAGACCAGAGAGGACTTTAAAATCCTGATGTTCACCGATACACAGCTATGGGCAAATCTCGGCAAAAACAAGGAATGCTACGAACAGATGGATGCGCTTGTGGAGAAAACACAACCGGATTTGATTACGCTTCCGGGTGACGTTTTGTCGGCGATGTCCAGCCGTTTCTCTATTAAAAACTTTATCAAGCATATGGAAAGCTACGGGATTCCGTGGGCACCTGTGTATGGCAATCACGATAACGAAATCCCGTCCAACTCGCTCAACTGGCAAACGGAGCAATATATGGCGGCAGAGCATTGCCTGATGCAGAAGGGTCCGTCCAATCTTTACGGCTGCGGCAACTATGTCATCAATATCGTTGAAAATGCGAATCCTGTTTACACGGTATTTATGTTCGACAACGGCAGATACATAAAATACGACAACGGCGACACCAAAGAGATTTACATGGGCTATGAGCAGATAGCTTGGTACGAATGGAACGTGAAGGGCATTGCAGAAGCGGCAGGCAGAACGGTTCCCTCTATGACCTTTTCGCACTTTGCACAGCCCGAATTCCGCGAGGCAGTGGAAAAATACGGCGTGAAGGACGAAAATGATATCTATACCATTCCCGAGGCATACGGCTTCGGTTATTGTCAGTATCTTCCCGGTGTGGCGCCTGTCAAATCAGGTTTTGCGGACAAGTGCAAGGAGCTCGGTTCCACAAAATACATCTTTTGCGGCCACGACCATGAGAATAACGCAAGCATTACCTATGACGGCATTACGTATACCTACGGCCTGAAAACGGGTCCTTCCCCCGTGCCCTGGAACTATGCCAAGGAAACAGGCGGCACGCTGATTACAATTACAGGCAGTCAGGATAATCAGAAGGTTCATATTGAACATATTGTAATGAATAAGGCATAAGCAGTGAAAAATATAGTTTTTATAGGTGACAGTATTACTGACGGCGGATCGTTTATTTCGATTACGGAAGCATTTGCCAGAATAAACGGCAGAGATGATTTTGACAAATATATCAATTTGGGCGTATCAAGCGAAAACACAACCGCTTTGACAGAGCCGGGGCACCCTTTTCCGCGTCCCTGTATTTTCAACAGATTAAACAGCCTTTTGAAAAATGTAAGCGGAGAATGGGCGGTTGTTATGTACGGTGAAAACGATGCGGTATACCAGCCGTTTGACGAAAGCAGATTTGACCTCTATAAGCGTGGCATCACAAAATTAGTTGATGAACTGCATAAAGCGTCGTTCAAGGTTGTGCTGCTGACGCCCACGCCGTTTGATGCGATATCCTTCAACGGTAATTTATCGTATGAGGACACCTGCCCGTTCGGCAGTGTTTATGCAGATTACAATGCTGTTATGCAAAAATATGCCGAATGGATAATAAATTGCGGTATTGCCGATAAAACAGTTGATGTTTATAACCCTATAACGCAATTTCTTTTCCGGAAAAGAAATAAGGACAGTTCCTTTAAAACAGGTGACGGTATACATCAAGGCAGGGAGGGCAATTTCATTATAGCCAAAGCCGTTTTAAGTGCGGTATTTGATTTAAACATCGGCACATATGAAAGCACCCCTCTCCCTGCGGTGTATAAGCTTATCGCTGAAAGAAGCAACCTTTATCACCGCTATTACAAAGAGCTTGTAGGTCATGATAATCCGTATAAAGAAAAGAAAATTTCATATGACAGGCTTATAAAAAGAGTTGCTCGGTTAGATAAAAAAATTGACAAAACGCTTAGCAAATAAGAGGAGAATTACAGATGGATATAACGGTTAAAGCAAAGCCGCATCCTGTCCGCGCAGGTGCATTCAATTATTCAAATATAAAAAGCCGTTACGGCGCAAACACACAGTATTTTACAAAAGACGGAAAGCCCTTTACACCGATTGCAGGCGAGCTGCATTTTTCAAGACTGCCGCGCGCACGCTGGAAAGAAACCCTTTTAAAAATGCGCGAGTGCGGAATCAATACCGTTTCCACCTATGTTTTCTGGAATTATCACGAAGAAATCAAGGGACAATTTGATTTTGCCGGCAATAAAGACATTGCGGCGTTTTTACAGATTTGTAAAGACATCGGAATGCCCTGTGTTCTGCGCATCGGTCCGTGGTGCCACGGCGAGGTGATTCGCGGCGGCTTTCCGAAGCGCATAAACAAAATGGCAAAGAAAAGATGCGATAACCCCAAATATCTTGCTGAGGTAAAGGAATTCTGGCAGGGCTTATACAAAGAGGTGAAGCCCTATCTTGACGGTGAAACGGTAATCGGGATTCAGCTTGAAAATGAATATACAGGTCCAACTGAGCATATCCGAACACTCCGCAAAATTGCAGAGAAAATCGGCTTTAAAGTCCCTTTCTTCACAATGACTGCATGGCCTTCGGGCAAGCCCGACCGCGACTTTCTGCCGATGATTGGCGGCTATCCCGACGGGCCGTGGAATGTCGGGAAAAAAGCCCTGAAGCCCAATAACCGCTTTGCCGTTACGCCTGCCAAAACCGAAGATGAAATCGGCGGTGATTTATTCAAAAGCCAAACCGCGCAAAAAGGGGCTTATGACGATGTTCCGTATGCTTCCTGCGAAACAGGCCCCGGCAACCAGGTCACCCAGCACCGCAGACCGTATATCAGCGAAAAGGACGGCTACGGCGTTGGCTTTGCCAAATTTGCAAGCGGAGTAAACTGGCTCGGCTATTATATGTTCTGCGGCGGTGCAAACCCGAACGACAGACTGATGCAGGAAAACCGTCTTACGGGCTATCCGAACAATTATCCGATTATCGATTACGATTTTCAGGCGCCCATCAGCCGTTACGGCGTATGCCGTCCGCATGGGGACAGACTGCGGCTGATGCATCTGTTTATCAACGAGTTTGACCCCGAAATCTGCCGAAAGCAGGCATATTTTCCCAAATGGAAATCCAAAGACCCGTTTGATATTTCTTTTTTGAAATGCTCCGTCCGCGCGGATGAAAACGGATGCGGATATTTCTTTGCCTCGACCTACGAAAAAGGCTTGCAGTATAGGGATTTTAAGGATGTAAATGTAACTTTTGCCATCCAAGATAAAGCAATAAAACTGCCGTCTGTGGATATTCAGGCAGGTGCAATGTTCTTTTACCCGTTCAACATTACCCTCGGGCATGTGCACTTTGATTATATCCTTGCACAACCTGTTGCCAAAGCCGTTGTTGACGGCAAAACAGTTTGTTATTTTGTGCAGTGCGAGGGAATTACGCCGAAATATAGTGTAAACGGCAAAGAATGCCCGCTTGATTTTTCCGCAAACGGTACGGTAATTGACGATGTAATCGCCGTGGTTATCCCCTACGAAAAAGCAAGAACGTTTCATTTTATAAACGGAAAAGCCTATTTTCTGGACGGTACGGTTTACAGTGAACGCGGCAAAATATATTGCGAGCAGGAAAGCGGAACGGATTTAAAAAATGAAATTTCGCTGACACGCTGCAAAAAGCAAAAGCTTCCGTACAATTACTTTTTGTATTCCGCGGGCAAACGAAGTGATTATGCACTGAAACTGCCGAAGGATATTTTGGAGAATCGTTTGGATGTTGTGCTTACATTTGATTTTGACGGACTCAATTTGCAGGTATTCAGCGGCAAAACACTTCTGAACGATTATTTTAATATTGATCGAAAGTTTGTGATGCATTTGCGGGATTACAGAGAATATATCGAAAAAAATCAAACCCTGCTTATCCGCACTGCACCGAAAACCAAATTCGGCATTTCGAATGTATACCATGAAATACCTGTACCGCTTTATTCTGATAAACTCGTACCGGTATCGGCAAAGGAACTCACATTAAATATCCTGTAACAGAAAAATTCTCAGCCCGCGTTTTTAGGCTGAGAATTTCTTCTATGCAAAAATAAGTACTTCCCCTTTTTTTAAGGTGATGTTTTTTATGTTAGATATTTGCATATTCATGTTCAAATGCGACAAATCATTTTCAATGCCGAAGCTGCAATCCGCTGTTGCAGTAATTCTTAAATCAGAGATTTTGCCGTTTGAAAATTTGCTGCTTATCAAAAGCCCGCCGTATGCGCGGAAATTTTCAAATGCAGCCGTATTCCACGCCTTCGGTATTGCCGGAAACAGTTTAATTTTTCCCCATTCACTGTATAACAGCATTTCCTGAATGGCGTCGGTGGCAAGAAAATTGCCCTCCAGCGTGAATAAACGGTATTTCATATTAAAGTCGGTTTTTTGTTTAAAATCTCCGTTTACATGAAATCCGTTTGCCGTGCAGTTATAGTTAAAAAAATCATGCAACATTTTGCAAGCCTTATCGCCGTTTCCCTGAATAATATACAGCTGTGCCATCCAGCCTACGGAATAGCCTACCCATTCGCTGATTCCGAGTTCTTCAAGATTTTTTATTGTGCTGTCGATGATTCGCCTGTTTTCCTCTGTTGTGTACGCAAGCGTTCGCAGAGGGTAAATGGACATACAGTGTGAATGGTGGCGGTGTGAGGTCTTCAGGCTTTCATTCGGGGACAGCATTAAAACATTTTCCCTGTTCACGGCAAGCGGTTCGAATTTACCGAGATGCTGTTCCCATTCTTTGGCGGCTTTCCCGTCTCCCGCCTCTGTGCCCAAAAGCACCATCTGTTCGGCAAAGCATCGCATCAACGCCAAATCGTAATTGCTGTTCGGCATCAGCCATGCTTTCAGGGAATTGTCATGCATTTCGGGCGAGGTGGAAAGCGGAAGCTTACAGACTCCGTTTTTTTCAGTTAAGATGCTTAATAAAAACGCGCCGACCTCTTTCATATAGGGGTAAATTTTTTCGAGATACGCTTTGTCCTTCGTAAACATATAGTATCTCGCCATAATCTGACAGAGCCACAGTTGATTGGTTGGGGACAGTGCATATTGACACCAGCCACCCAATGCGTGTCCCTCAATGTCCATTACAGACGGCAGACAAAGTCCGTCTGCCTGATAAAAACGGCTTGCAAACCGTCTGCCCGCTTCCGCCAGAGAAAGCAAATAATCAATAAAGCATTCCCCTTGCTCTAAATGATTGGACTTTAAATAGCTTGTATAGGACATTTGCGTGTTTAAATCGTGATGATAATCCCCTTTCCACGGTGGCAGAGAACCGTTGTCCGCCGTCCATACGCCTTGCAGCGGCATAGGAAATTTGTGCTTTCTGCTGCAACTGCCCAACAGATATGTATTCAAATACCATTGCTTTTCCAGCAGTGCATCCGGCAGTGCAATCCTGCTTTTGCACCAATAGGCTTCCCACCATTTTTTATGGGCTTCCAACGCTTGGGCGTATCCGCACTCCAACGCAGACCGCACCGTGCGCCTGCATTCCCCGACAAACGCCGCCGTTTCTCCGCAGCCGACCGTATAGGCAATCTGTGTTTTGCCGTTTCGGGTGCATTTGGCGGTCATAATGCCGTATACACAGTCGTTGGTCGGTTGAATAAAGTATTGATATTCTACATCCTGCTCTGTTTCCCGGTGAAATTCAGCTTTGGGATAATGCAGATTTTTTAGAGATTGTACGGTCTTTCTTGACAAGGTGCGGAAAACAGCCTTTTTTTGTGTTCCGTATTTCGGATTGTCTACCGTCAGTGTTACATTGGTTTTGTCAATTTCAATGAATCCGTAGTTTTCCTGCGCATGCACAAAGGATTTTACTGTAATGCCGCCGATTTTCAGCTTTGCCTCCGCTGTCAGAAAATCCAAATCAGACACAATATTCTCCTGCACGCCTAAATCTAAAATAAGCTTTCCGACAGGTAGCTTTGTGGGCGTGGGGTGACTGTAGCAGTCATCGTATTTTTTCCAAAGCCTTCGCTGTTTCTTATGTGCAACCAAATGCTGCATATCCGCATATGTAAAATTTTTCTGCTGTTCAGGTGGATTGGAGCAGTCCCATATGCCGCCTTTGTCTATGCTGAAACGAAGTTTGTCGGAAGAATCCCATATCAGACAGCCAATGTCCCCGTTTCCGAGCGGGAGCGCCTCGTCCCACTTGTGTATTGTATTATCAAAATGTAATGCTTTCGTATCCATTTCACGCCTCCGCATCAAAAAGTAACCGCATTTTAATTCAATCATAGCAAAATAAAAAGCAGAATTCTTACGAAATAGTATCACATTCTTTCGGAATTCTGCTTTTTTTTAATAATTTGTTTTAAAATTTCAGTTTTCGGAATTTTCCCGGCGAAATCCCCTCATTTTCCGTAAAAAAGCAAATAAAATTGGATTCGCTGTTAAAGCCTGTTTCATAGGCAATAGAGGCGACTGTCATTTCCGTCTTTTGCAGCAGATATTTTGCTTTATTCAACCGCGTCAGCAAAACATATTCATAGGGCGAAAAACCGGTTTGCTGTTTGAAAACTCTTGAAAAATGAGAAATACTCATCAGTGTTTTATCCGCAAGATTTTGTACGGTCAGTTTTTCGTTCAAATTTTCGGCAATGTAATTTTTGATTTCCTGTATACTGTCCTCGTAATCGTCTTCACCCTTGCTCTTGATGCTCTGCGGATTCAAAAGCTCCGCAAACAGCTTGTAAATATCCAAAGACATATTAAATTCCGAGGGCGGATTCACACCACTGATGCTGTCATATATGCGAAAAAGCAGTTTCTGCACATGATGTATATCGCGGCATTTTATCAGACTGCCCTCTGCTTTTTCGATTTCCTGAAACATCTCGAGGCTGTTTGCACCGCCAAAGTGTATCCATATCGATTCAAAGCTGTCGTTCGTATAGTATTCGTGGGGCTTGTAACAGTCCAGAATCACCGTATCCCCCGCACGCGCAGTGATGTGCTTTCCGTCCTTCACAAACGTAAATGTGCCGTCAATAATGTGTGTAATCAAAAGACTGTTATAATTTTCCCGAATCAGATGATAATTTTTCACACAGTAAAAATGCCCTGCACTGACGGGATAATAGTATAATTTTTTGGCGGTTTGCGACGGTGAAGAAAAATAAACTTCCGATTTTTTTAATACACCGAGTTCCGTGGATTTCAAGGAAAGCACCTCCGTTACGGTAATCATAACCGACACGTACGAACACGATTTTCGACCCAAAGGGCGCGGATTGCGGTGCCATTTCGGATGCAGAGCGTGAAGTAGGGCTGTCGCCCTGCGAGAGCGATAAGTTGAAAAGTGACCGCATTGGATTTTATGGTTAGATTTCTAAATTTTTTGGTTGATTTTCGCAAGCATTTCCGTGGTTTTCATTATATAATCAAAATATGATATTGTCAAATTTTTCGAAAGTAAGAGGTAACAGTATGAAAGTGTTTTTCAGCAAAAAACCCGTAAAGGTGATTTTCAGTATACTGGTTGTGTTGGCGGTGACGGTCAGTATTTGCAATGCCGTGTTCGCTTCCGTTGCATTGAAAGAGCAAAAGGGTGTTGCAGTCTGTGACGAATGGAGCGCAGAGGATACATATACGCCCGAATATGCGCAAAATCTTGAAATCGGCAATGAAGAGTTTAAGATTCTGTGCCTGACGGATGTGCACATTCGCAACCACGGCACATTTGCCGCCTTCCTGGGCATCAATTTCATTTTGGACGGTATGAGCGAAATCCAACTGAAACAGCTCATCAATGAAGTCAATCCCGACTTGATTATTGTCGGCGGAGATACGGTTTTGACCGCATGGAACGACATCTGTACACAGCAGTTCTGCGACTTTATGGAGAAGTTTGAAATCCCGTGGGCGCCTGTATTCGGCAATCACGACTACGAGGGCAGAGCCGATAAAGCAAAGCTTGCCGAAATTTATGAGGCAAGCGCGCATTGCCTGTTCAAAAGCGGCCCTGCGGGTATGAACGGCATGGGCAATTATATTGTAAACTTAAACAGAAATTCCGTGCCCGTTTATTCTCTGTTTCTGCTCGATGACGGGCAGTTCCGCGTTGTGGACGGACAAATCACAGACGGCGGCGTAAACACGAACCAGATTGCATGGTATAAATGGGCTGTCAGCGGCATCCGGGAAACAAGCGGCAAATCTGTCCCCAACATGGCATTTATGCATGTCTCCGTTCCGGAATACACACAGCTTGAAAGCGGTTTCGAAATGGGAGACCGCCGCGAAGGTACCTACACCGCCAAGGTAAACGACGGTTTCTTCAACATATTTAAAGAAAACAGCGGGACGCACATGTTTGCAGGTCACGACCATAACAACAACTTTATTACCGAATATGCGGGTGTGAAGCTCGGCTACATGACAAAAAGCTCTTATAACTGCTATTTCGATTTTGACTGTCTCGGCGGCACGGTGTTAACACTCGACCGAAATAATAACGTGCATATCGAAATTGCTGAATTTTAAAGGATGAATATACATTTGAAAACGAATGCAACCTACTTTGTAAATGATGAAAAAACGCCGTTGCAATACGGCGAGATAAATTTAATCAATCCGCCCCGTCAAAGACTGCGGGGCGAAGAGAAAAAAACGGGCGTAGAGGCTGTGCCTGTATTCTGCGGCTTTTGCGGCACCGACTTTGCACTGATGCAAATGGGCAGGCAGTGTGCACTCAGCCAAAAATTTCCCGCAGGTGAAAGCCGACTGATTAACGGGCATGAGGGCGTTGTATGGGTGCCGAGCGAAAATCGCTTTGCCATCGTGCTGATTCGCGGCGGCGACAGCTGTGACCCTACAAGATTTACCGAAGACGAAAGCTATTTTGAATACGGCTGTGACGGCGCCGACGGAATTTTCTGCGATAAGGGATATTTTCATCCCGACATGCTGTTACATCTGCCGGGCGCATATACGGGGCTGCAAAAATTACCGCTGTCTTTGGCAAAAAGGCTGGTATTTTCGGACCCGTATGCCTGTGCAATTTTTCAGCATGAGCGCATGTGCGATATCGGTATTGCGCAAAATTTCAGAGTGGAGACCGCAAAGCGCGGCTGTGACACAGAATCCACAAAAAAGCTTGCTTATGACAGCACCTTTGACCGAACGGTGATTTTCGGATTGGGTACAACGGGGCTGTTTATCGGTGACCAAATCCGACGGAATCATAAAAATGCAAAAATTCTGTTTGCCGCAAGAAGCCGTGAAAACAGCGAAAAAGCGAAATTTGTCCGAACGAATTTGCGTGCCGATTATCTGTCAACGGCAGATTTGACCGAAGGCGAAATCGCACGGAATATAACGAACCGACTCGGCGGCACAGCAACGGTTTTTGTCGGCACGTCAGGTACAGAGTCGGAAAGCAGAATTGCCTTTGCACACGGTGTGCTGGGCTGCAACGGCATCTACAACAGCTTTTCACTCGGACCGACAGTTACATACCATACCATGCCGTTTGGATTTAAAAATCAGGTCATTTTGGCCTCCATCAATTTCACGCAAAAGCATATGGAACAGGCGATTGAAATTTTGTGTGAAAGCAATTTTGATGAACTCGTTGAGCTGATAGATAAAGATGAATTCACCAAAAATCCGATTGCCGCTTATGAAAACAAAATCTATTCCAAAGGTGCGCCGCTGAAAACAGCGGTCATTTGGAATCCAAACTATATAGACGAGGAAACAGTATGAAAGCCATTCAAATCACAAAACCGTATGAAATAAAGCGGATAGAAAAGGAAATGCCCGTGCCGAAAGACGGTGAAGCGCTCTTAAGGGTGCTGTACTGCGGCATCTGCGGCGCGGATGTGGCATCGTTTACGGGCAATCAGCCGTTTACGACATACCCGAGAATCCCCGGGCACGAATTTTCAGCACAGATTGTACAAATTCCCGAAAATAATAAAGGGCTGAAAAAGGGGGATATTGTCACCTGCAACCCCTATTTCAACTGCGGAGCATGCTATGCCTGTCAGCGCGGCATTGTAAACGCCTGTCATGACAATCAAACCATGGGCGTACAGCGCGACGGAAGCTTTCAGGAATATATCACGATGCCTGTGGAAAGATTGATTGACGGCAAAGGTCTGACTGCACAGGAGCTTGCACTGATTGAGCCGTTTTCTATCAGCAATCACGCGCTGTCCCGTGCCGAGATTCATTCGGGCGATACACTCTTCATTACGGGCGCGGGACCGATTGGCCTGTTCGCTCTGCTCAAAGCAAAGGCAATGGGGGCGAAAGTGCTGATTGCCGATATGCTGAAAAGCCGTTTGGCGCTCGCAGAAGAATTCGGTGCAGACAGTATTGTAAATGTAAAAGAAACAAATTTGCACAAGGCTTGTGAAGCATTCACAAACGGCAACGGTTTTGACGTCTGCGTAGAGGCGTGCGGTGCACCCGAAACCTTTTTGAACTGTATAGAGGAATCGGCACACGGTGCAAACATCATCTTAATCGGCAACGGCAAACGGGAAACGACCTTTGTGCACTCCGTAATCCTGAAAAAAGAGCTGAATATTTTCGGCAGTCGCAATGCATTTACAAAGGATTTCGAGGAATTGATTGCGCTTGTAAAATCCGAAAAGGTACATCCTTTAAAAATAATCAGCGCTGTTTATGATGCCGAAAATACGGCGGACGCCTTCTCGGCGCTTGCACATAACGACGGTTCCCTTGCGAAACTGCTGATAAAATTTTCAGACGCGGAGTAATTTATGGAAGAAACGATTTTACAGTTCGGCACAGGAAATTTTTTACGCGGCTTTACAGATAATTTTGTGGAGAAATTGAACCGAGACGGTTTGTATAGCGGAAAAATCGTCATTGTATCCCCGACCGATTCCGAAACCGTAGAGATTTTGCAGGCACAGAATTGTAAATACAATCTGTATCTGCGCGGCATCGAAAACGGCAGAGAAGTCTGTTCGCGTACAGAGATACATGCGGTCAGCCGCGCCGTCAATCCCTATCGGGATTTTGACACATACATTTCTCTCGCAAAAAATCCCGATTTGCGTTTTATTTTTTCCAACACCACCGAGGCAGGCATTTGTTTTGACCCTGCCTGCAAATATACGGACAAACCCGCAGGCACCTTTCCCGCAAAGCTGACGCAGTTTTTGTATGCGAGATTTAGGTCCGGGCTGGGTGGATTCGTTATCCTTGCCTGCGAGCTGATTGATAACAACGCAAAGGAGCTGCAAAAGTTTGTTTTGCGGTATGCACAGCAGTGGAAGCTCGGCGAAGATTTTTTCAATTGGATTATTCGGGAAAACACATTCTGCAATACCCTTGTGGACCGAATTGTCACCGGTTTTCCGAAGGCGGAAGCAGATGCATTATTTGCTGAAATCGGGTATGCAGATAAGCTGTTAGACACGGCGGAACCGTATCATCTGTGGGTAATCGAGGGAGATTTTGAAGAGGAACTGCCGCTCAAAAAAGCGGGTTTTCATGTGATTTGGACAGAGGATGTACAGCCGTATAAAAAAATGAAGGTGCGTATTCTCAACGGCGCGCACACCTCACTTGTGTTTCCTTCTTTGCTGTGCGGTATTCAGACCGTGAAAGAAAGCCTGGAGGATGAATATTTAAACAGATTTTTAAATGTCTGCCTTTTTGAATATATACTCCCCACACTCGGTGAAACAGAAGAAAACCGGCAGTTTGCGGATGCTGTGCTGGAACGCTTTGCAAACCCATACATCAAGCATATGTGGCAGTCCATTGCCTTAAATTCGGTCAGCAAGTTTGCGGCAAGAGTTCTGCCGACCGTTACGGCGTATCAAAACCAAAACGGCACTTTGCCGAAGCCGCTTGTGTTTTCTTTTGCGTGCCTTATAGAATATTACAGAACCAACGACATAAAGGATGACAGAAAAGCAGTTACATGCATAAAAGAAAACAGCACACAAGCGATTCTTTCCGATACAAATTTGTGGGGATGCGATTTATCCGAACTGTCGGATTTCGTTGAAAAGAGTATAGATAAAATCCATACATCGGGAATCAGAGAGGCAATACAATGGGCTTTGTTATAATCCATTCGGACGACAATGTCAAAGTAAATCTGCAAAACGGACATAAATACGCCGTCAGGGATATCCGCCTCGGCGAACAGATTATCAAATACGGTTTTCCTATCGGTACTGCAACACAGGATATAAAAGCAGGCGAGCATGTACATTCTCATAATCTGCAAACGGCTTTATCCGGCGAAAAGGAATATGCATATACGCCTGTCGTTCAAAATTTCGCAAAAGAAAAACCAATTACAATTACTGTTTATCCGCGAAAAAACGGGAATATCGGGATTCGGAATGATATTTGGATTATTCCGACAGTCGGCTGTGTAAACGGGATTGCAAACCGCATTGCACAAAAAACAGGTGCATTTGCTTTTACGCACCCCTATGGGTGCAGTCAGCTCGGCGATGATTTGCTGGTTACACAGAAAATACTTTGTAATCTGATTCAGCATCCCAATGCGGGCGGCGTGCTGGTTTTAGGCTTAGGCTGTGAGAATAACAATATAGAAGCACTTCAAAAGCAACTCGGGGCATATGACGGTGAAAGAATAAAATTTTTGAACGCACAAAACTGCAAAGATGAAATTTCCGACAGTGTAAAAATTGTAACCGCGCTGCAAAAACAGGCGGAACAGGATACCAGAGCCGATATGCCGATTTCAAAGCTGAAAATCGGTTTGAAATGCGGCGGCAGTGACGGTCTGTCGGGCATCACGGCAAATCCTATTGTCGGCAAAATAACTGATAAAATCACTGCGATGGGTGGTACGGCAGTATTGACCGAAGTGCCCGAAATGTTCGGCGCGGAGCAAATTCTGATGAACAGATGCGTGGATAAAACGGTATTCCGCAATACCGTCACGCTGATAAACCGTTACAAAAAATATTTTACGGCACATCATCAGCCTGTCAGCGAAAACCCCTCCCCCGGCAACAAGGCGGGCGGCATTACAACTCTTGAGGAAAAATCGCTCGGCTGTGTGCAAAAAGGCGGGCAATCGCCCGTGACCGCTGTGCTTGATTACGGCGATACGGCAGAAAAAGCAGGCTTGAATCTGCTCAACGGTCCGGGCAACGATATGGTTGCCGTAACCAATTTAACTGCGGCGGGATGCCATTTGATTCTGTTCACAACAGGCAGAGGCACACCGCTCGGCGCGCCTGTGCCGACGGTGAAAATCGCCACAAATACAAAGCTGGCAGAAAGCAAAGCGCAATGGATTGATTTTGACGCGCAGACGTATGATGCACAAAAGCTTTTGGATGTCATTACGGAAACCGTCAACGGAAAAGAGACAAAAAATGAGCGGAACCAATACCGTGAAATTGCAATATTCAAGGACGGAGTAACGCTATGAGGATTGACGCGCACGCACATTTATGGAAAAAACAAAACGGAAAGGCTGACGGACAGCCTGTTTTTGCGCTGAAAAACGGCAAAAGCAATTTCGGCGGCGAAATCCGCCAAATGATGCCCCCCTTTATGCTGAAGGGCGAAAACACGGCGGATATGCTCATTTCCAATATGGATTATGCGGGCGTAAACGGTGCAGTCATCACACAGGAAGAGATTGACGGCAATCAGAACGGTTATCTTCTGTCTGCAAAAGCAAACTACCCGGGGCGATTCAAAATATGCAGTCTGTATGAAGAAAATAAACCGTTTGAAACAAACGGCTTTGACGGCATAAAAATTTGTGCGGGCAGACTGCCTACGCAGGATTTAACCAAGCATTACAAGGTTTTTGAAGCAGCCGATAAAAGCAATATGTTCATTTCCATTGACATGGCGGACGGGGATTTGCAGACAGGCGCACTGCTTGAAATGATACAGCAGTATCCCGATTTAAGAATTGCCGTAGGGCATTTCGGTATGGTAACAAGACGGGCCTGGACAGAGCAGATTCGGCTGGCGCGCAACAAAAATGTATATATTGAAAGCGGCGGTATCACCTGGCTTTTCAACAGTGAATTTTATCCGTATCCGTCCGCGGTCCAAGCGATAAACGAAGCGGCAGAGCTCTGCGGCTTCGGGAAGCTGATGTGGGGCAGCGATTACCCGCGTACCACGGTGGAAATCACCTATAAAATGAGTTTCGATTTTGTACTGAAATCCAATGAAATCGCAGAGGAAAACAAACAGAAATTCTTATATCAAAATGCAAAAGAATTTTACGGTTTTGCCGACTTTGAAGAAATAAGCCCCGTAAAAAATATGCTTGAGGACTGAATATGACAGATAAGCAATTACACGACTATCTTGCTGAGATTGACAGCGTCATTGAAAACGGAAAATATAAAACCGACTGGCAAAGCCTTGCCGAGTACCCCGTACCGCAATGGTACAGAGATGCTAAATTCGGTATTTTTATTCACTGGGGCATATATTCCGTGCCTGCCTATTTCAGTGAATGGTACTGCCGCTTGATGTATTATAAGGGCAATCCCGCTTATTGGCATCATATCCGAAAATACGGAAAAAATTTTAATTACCGCGATTTTATTCCGATGTTTCGGGCTGAAAATTTTAATGCAGACACATGGGCAGAGCTTATCCAAGCAAGCGGTGCCAAATTTATGATGCCTGTGGGCGAGCACCACGACGGCTTTAAAATGTATAACAGCGGTCTCAATGAATGGAATGCCGTACAGATGGGACCGAAAAGGGATATACTCGGCGAGCTGAAAGCCGCCTGCGCAAAAACGGGTATCATTTTTTCAACCTCCAGCCACCGTGCCGAGCACTTTTGGTTTATGAACGGCGGCGCAACAGTCGGCTATGCCAATGAAACGCAGGATGAAAAATACCGTGAGCTTTACGGCACATGTAAAAATGTGCACAAAAGGAACAATCTCGTTACACTGCTCAAGCAGGAGCACGGCATTGAACCGACAGAAGAATGGCTGCAGGACTGGCTGGTTTCCTCCTGCGAGCTGATAGACAAATATCAGCCCGCTTCGCTGTTCTTTGACTGGTGGGTATCCTATAAGGCGTTCCGACCGTATATGAAAAAATTTCTTGCCTACTACTATAACCGTTCTCTGGAATGGGGCAAAGAAGTCTGTGTGTATTATAAATCAGATGCCGTGATGTATAACTGCGCAATCTTTGACCGCGAACGCGGACAGCTTGAAAATATCAGCCCGTACATTTGGCAGGGCGAAACCTCGACCGCATATAATGCGTGGAGCTACTGCACAACAAACCGTTTTAAAACTCCCGAAATTATCGCGTGCAATCTGCTGGATGTCATCTCTAAAAACGGTTGCTTTGTGCTGAATTTAGGACCGAAGGCAGACGGGACCTTCTGTGACGAAGAAAAAAATATATTGACCGAAATCGGCACATGGACAAAGAAAAACGAAGAGGCAATATGGGGAACATCGCCTTATAAAGTGTTCGGAGAGGGCAAAAAGCAAAAAGGCGGTTCCTTTACAGAGCATTTTCGTTATACTGCTAAGGATTACCGATTCACTTTTAGAACAGGTGTTATTTATGCTTTTGCACTGAAACCGAAGGGCAAATCGGAATTTAAAATAAAATCACTTGCAGACAGTATGGACTTATTCCATTGCGTTATAAAAAGCGTAAAATTGCTCGGCAGTGATGCGGAGGTAAGCTTTACACAAAGCAAAAAATATTTAACTGTCAAATTAAGCGAAGCGGTTCGGGACACCATGCCGATTTGCTTTAAAATAGAGGTGGACTGAAAATGCAAAAAAGGAATATTTCCGTACAAATCAACGAGCTCACAGGCAATTATGAAATCAGGCACAACGGCTTTTCTTGGGTAAGCGACGGCAGAAAACCGTATATTATTCTGCGTAAAAAAATGGGGAACAAATACATCAGCACCTGCCGAGGATTGTATTCCGCGCCGAAAAAATCCTTCGAATATACCGACACAAAAATTATAACAAGGTTAAGCGGTTTTATTGCTTTCGGCAAAAAGCTGAATTTCACGCTTGTTTTGACCGCAGAAATTACCGGTGAAAATACAGTGGAATTTTCACTGCGGGCCGAAAATGAAACCGGCTGTGATATTCAGGCGGTGTATTTCCCCGCGCCGTTCAATTCGAAAAAGAAGGGTGCGAAGTCTTATCATATCGATACCATGCGCCAGGGATTTTTATTGCCTGACGGATACCGCAAGAACATCCTTTCTACCATCGGCTTCGAGCATTATCTGCGGAAAATCAATACAGGTGACTGCTATATGCCGTTTTGGGGCAGAGTGTGTGACAGCCACGGCTTTACCGCCATTGCCGAAACGCCGTACGACGCCTGTATGTTTTCCTCAGCGGGCAGACACGGCGCTTTCGTGAATTCCGTGCACTGGATGTCCTCGCTCGGCAAGCTTGCCTATGAAAGAAAAATCCGATTTGTTTTTCATAACAATATGGATTACAACACCGCTGCCAAGGATTACAGAAAATATCTTATAGAAACAAATCAATTTGTTTCTATTGAAGATAAAATCAAGAAAAATAAAAATATTGAAAAATTGCTCGGATGCCCTGTTCTGCACCATAAGATTTTTGCACAGATTCAACCTGCGTCAAAATTTTACGATGCAAACGGTACAAATAAATTTCTGTATGCAACCTTCCGGCAGCGTGCGGAAGAAATGGAAAAAATCAAATTACTCGGCCTTGATAAACTGTATATACACACAGACGGCTGGGGTGCGCAGGGGTACGACAATCACCACCCTTATATTTTGCCGCCCTGCAAAGAGGCGGGCGGCTGGAACGGCTTGAAAGCCTTTGCAGATATCTGCCGAGCGCTCGGCTACATATTTGCCCTGCATGACCAATATCGGGATTTCTACTATACTTCTCCCGTATTTGATATGGAAAAGGCGGTCACACATTTAGACGGCACGCACCCGTACTGCTCCATATGGGACGGCGGAGAGCATACCTTCCTCTGTGCATCGCAAGCGCTTGCATTTGTGAAGAAAACCTATGCCGAACTTGCAGAGCACAATATCGATGTGCAGGGTGCATATCTGGATGTATTCTCCGTGATGAACGGTGACGAGTGCTTCCATCCGAAGCATAAAATCACAAGAGAGGAAAGCATCAAGCACCGTGCCGAATGCTTTGATTATCTGAATGAAATGGGACTGATTATGTCTTCGGAAGAGCCTGCGATGCAGCTTTTAAATCACATTGCCCTTGTACATCACGGTCCGTACACGTTAAGACCGCAGGAAAACGGCGCGGCGGTGGGCATCCCCGTTCCGCTCGGCAGTCTGGTATTTCACGACTGCGTTATGATTCCGTGGGATTGGTGGCATAACTGGGGGATTCCGAAAGGGGAGAACGGCAGTCTGCACTGTGCACTGAACGCCGGAATGCCGTATTTCCATCCTTATGTTGAAAAGGATATGAAATTAGGAAACGACCTCCGTTCCGCTGATGCGGATTTGCTGAGTGACGCAGAGCTGGCCGCAGAAATCGCGAGAGTAAAGCCGTTAGCCGAATTGCAGGCGAAACTCTATAACCGAGAAATGATAAAGCACGAATTTTTGGGTGGTTACGAAAAACAGAGAACGATCTATGCGGACGGCACAACCGTTACGGTCGATTTTCGTAAAAATACTTATGAAATTGGAGCGTGTACAAATGCCGAGACTTGAAAAAAGAAATTACCGTGTATCTGCATGTACGCAAATCAGTGATATCCCGCACTTATCTTTGGATATGCACCCGCCGAAATCCAAATCGGATATTGACAGTTTCGAAGGTCTGTTTATCGATTACGGCCGACGTGAAACCGCCTATCCGTATACACAGCAGAATGCGTATACCGAAGAAACCGAACAGGAAATACCGGTTGCCGTTTTGGAAAACGAATTTCTCTATGCCGAATTTCTGCCGACGCTCGGCGGCAGGCTTTGGAAGCTGTACGATAAGAAAAAACAGAAGGACATCCTTTATACCAATGACGTTATCCGCTTTCGAAATCTCAGTATACGCAACGCGTGGTTTTCGGGCGGCGTAGAGTGGAACTGCGGCATCATCGGGCACTCCCCTTTTACCTGCTCGCAGATGTACTGCGCCTTTGTACAGGGCAAAAACGGTGAAGATGTTTTGCGGTTTTATGAGTTTGAGCGGGTACGAGAAATTTATTATCAAATTGATTTTTGGTTGGATGAGAATAAACTGATGACCGCTGTAAGAATTGAAAATCAGAATACAGAAGTTGTTCCCATGTACTGGTGGTCCAATATGGCTACGCCGGAATACAAGGGCGGCAGAGTGGCTGTACCTGCAAACAGTGCTTACAACAATTCCGACGGAATGGGCATTAAAAAATCCTCTATTCCGTTTGACAACGGAAAGGATGTTTCCTACCCCGAAAATATTCCGAATACCATCGACTATTTTTACGATATTCCGCAAAATGAAGCAAAATTTATTGCAAATGTGGATAAAGACGGTTACGGTCTTTTACAGTTTTCGAGCAATAATCTGAAGGGCAGAAAGCTATTTTCCTGGGGACATAAAAACGGTTCCCGCCATTGGCAGAATATGCTGACGGATAAAGCCGGAGATTATGTGGAGATTCAGGCAGGCCTGGGCAAAACGCAGTACGAGTGTATTCCGATGCCGCCGAAATGCGCATGGGGCTTTTCGGAATGTTATACGCTTGCCGACATTCCCGCCGAAAAGGTATCCGCCCCGTATAACGAGCTCGTTGGCGCGGTTCAGGCGCAGATAGAGGCGCTCGGCGGCTGTGCTTTGTTAGACGAAAGGCTGTCCTGCTTTCAAAACGATATCTGTCTGCAAAAGGGCGAGTGTATCTTAAAAGGCAGCGGGTTCGGATATCTGCATACCGTGTTGGGCGGTAAAGCGCCGAAGCATTTGGAATTTTGTGCAGATGACGATGTTCAACCTTGGATTTCACTTACGGCGGGTGAAAAAATCACGGAAAATCTGTCCTTCGCCTACGGCAAGGAGATGGAAAATCTACTGGTTAAAAACGAAAATATCTGCAACTGGAATATACCTTATCAGCTCGCCCTGCTTTCTTATGACAAAAGAGAGTTTGAGACTGCAAAGACGTATTGTGAACGCAGTTTGATTTTAGAAAATACGGCATACAATACGCACTTGTATGCGCATATTTTATATCAGCTGCATCATGAAAACTGTGTTTATTTTGCCGAAAAGTGCCTGCGCATGCAAAACAACAGCTACTGCCTTGCAGAAAGTATTTTGTCTCTGCTCTTAAAACAGCAGGCATACGCCGCCGCAATACAGTGCTTCGAGAAGCTGTCCGCCGATTTGCAAAAAAATCCGAGGTTGCGTATGTATCTTTCCATGGCTTATCTGAAATCAGGCAATGCACAGCAATCAGAGGAAATTTTGCTTGAAGACGGCGGTTTAATCCTGTTGGATTTCAGAGAGGGCGACCGCTTTTTAGATACGCTTTACCGTGGCATCCGAAAAGCGCTGTACAAGGAAAGTGACGGGGAAATTACCGTCCCTGCGCAGTTTGATTTTATCGTAGCCGATTTTAAAAAGGAGGATTTAAAATGAAAAAGCGGGTGAAAATTTTGATGTCCGTATGCTTAATTCTTGTGTTGCTTGCCGGCAGCTGTTTCGGCTTTGTAACCTTTTACCATAAGACGTATAAGGAAACGGAGAATACGGCATTTAAGCTTTTGCAAATTACGGATGTACATATCCTAAATGATGCAAAAAAGGATGCAAAGGCATTTAAAACCATTACCGAAATGGTAGAAACAACCCATCCCGATATGATTGTGCTTACAGGTGATTTGACAAGCGAAAAAGAAAATTTCACAGCGTTTAAGACATTTTGTACATTTATGGAAAATTTCAATATTCCGTGGGCGTTTGTATTCGGCAATCATGAGGGGCTCGATATTCCATATGAAGAGAATGAGGTTTTAGATTCCGAAAAAATTGCAGACCGACAAACCTTGAGCGATTATCTTGAGACCTTGCCGAATTGCATTTACGAGGCGGGCGACGAAACCGCCGAAGGCATGGGTAACTATTATTACAATGTAACCGACGCCGACGGCAAGGTGATTACATCGCTGATTATGATGGATTCACACAGCTATGATACAAAAAATAACGGGTATGACCATTTCCACGAAAATCAGGTGGAATGGTATGAAAATACGGTTCGAATCATCGCGAAAGAGGTAAACGGCGACGAAACGAAAGTTGTTCCGTCCCTGGCGTTCTTCCACGTGCCGATGCAGGAATATATGACCGCCTATGACGAAGCCAAGGGCACGGACAACCGCCTTTGGGGCTTCCGTTTTCCAAAGGAGAACGGTACCCCTGCTGTAGATGACAGAATGTTTGAAAAAATGGTCGAGCTTGGCTCCACAAAGGGCTGTTTTGCGGGGCACGACCATATGAACAACTTCTCCGTAAACTATCAGGGAATCCGTTTAACCTACGGACTTTCCTGCGACCATAATATTTATGTTGTGCCTTTTCGGGGCGGCGTGCTGATCAATATAAAAAATGACGGCTCCTTCACAACCCAACACCTCATCCGCCACAGAGGACAGCGCACAGTCACCGTCGGCAAGGAACAGTAAAATATATCGATGTGCTTTATGCAACACAAGCCGTCTGCACAGCAGACGGCTTGCCACTTATTTCCGGCATTTGTTTACATCCGTACATCACATTTTATCATCCGAAAACGTCTGCGGTGTGCATCAGTTTTCGTCGCTGAGCATATGCTCCACTTCCTGCATATGCTCTGTTTTTTCCGCTGTTTTTTCTAAAATGCGCCTGTAAAATCTTGCCACATCCTTATCCTTCAAAATCAGCCTAATCTGCGGATTTTCCACAGCAATGCGGCATAAATCCGCACACAAGTCCGCATCAAAATCGTTGAATACCGACAGCGATTTTACAAGCATATGCGTACGCACAAAGCTCTTGCTGTCCGCCAGACCGTCAATCAGTTCCTGCTTTTTCCGACGTTCCAAAGCTTCTGCCTGGGGCTTATCCACTTCACGTACTTCCTTTTGGTAGCGGTAATACATATCTTCTAACTTTTCATTTTCAGCGGTTTTTAAAATAATCGCTTTTAAAAGGCAGTCCAGCTCTTTGCCCTCGGAATAATCGGCGGGTGCAAAGAATTTGATTCTGTGGTCGCGCATCATTTTATAAACCTTGGACTTATCCTCTGTGTCAGGATTGTACACACCGACGGAATGTCCGCCGTAGGAATTGATCAGCTTCATGCAGGGAATATCCGTATCGCTGTCGCCGATATAGACCATATTCCGAAACGGCACACGCATTTCATCGGGTGAAAAGTAATCGTTTACACCGGGGTCATTAATATCCAAGACCCCTTTGGAAATACGGAACAAAAACTGCGTTTTATTGGTGTAGTTCACCACCTGCGCAGGCCATTTTGCCACACCGCGTTCATTGAAGTAAAAGGAGCTGGCGTAAATCTTCTCAAATGCGTGATTCTTCGCAACCGCAGTACCTTCAATCATCTCCTTAAGACCCGAGGAAATGATATAATGCTCGACAATCACGCCGTGTTCCGCACCGAACTGCCGAATCCGTTCAAACCATTCATTGACGCCGGGAAACAGTGCCACCTGTGCGCCGTAGCGTGCAAGCGTATCCTTGTTAAAAACAAAATGCCCCTCTGCTTCTTCAATCATTTTATACATATACGCGAGGTTGCCGTCCATATCGTTGCTCTCCGCCAAGGCGTTGGATTCCGACCAAAAGCTCCCGATGTCGTACCCAACCGACTGAATATAGCCCTGCGCCTGCATGTCATCGGGGGAAAGTGTTTTGTCGAAGTCATAGCAAATCGCTAGAACGGGTTTGTCCTCTTTGGTTTTGCGTTCATATTTTGTCTCAAGCATAAAATAACCTTCGATTCATAATGAAATGGTTTCCCACGCAGGGCTTCACCCCCCTGTGTCACTCCGAAAAGTCCGAAAAATCTAAATACTGTACACGTCTGTTGTGCAAACACATACGCACAGACTTTATTTACTCAGTGTGAGATTCTTCGCCTGACGGCGCAGAATGACAGGTTTTTGTAAACTTTCAGCTATATTATATACCCAATAGCGCTTTGCGACAAGATGTTCTTTTTCGTCTTTTGGAATTGTATTTTCGCGGGTTCTGCTATATAATAGGGAACATAGGTCGGGACGGAATAAGAGGTGCGCTATAGAAAAGGCAAATGGGCAAAAAAACGGCGATACGGTAATTCGATTTTACGAGCATGCAGAAGACGCTTTGCTGAAATTTGCCGTTATTCTTGCGAAATCCGACGAAAAATGGATATTCTGCAAACACAAAGCGCGAAATACTTATGAAATCCCGGGCGGACACCGCGAACCGGGCGAAGAGATTGATGATACCGCCAAACGGGAACTGTATGAGGAAACAGGTGCGTTGCGGTTTTCGCTGGTACCTGTGTGCATCTATTCCGTAACCGCAGAAGATAATTTTGACGGTGCGGAAACGTTCGGCAAGCTGTATTACGCCGAGGTACAGGCATTTGAAACTGAATTGCACAGTGAAATCGAAAAAATTCTTTTTACAGCAGAGCCGATTACAAACTGGACGTACCCGCAAATTCAGCCTGCGTTGTTCCGGGAGGCTCGGCGGCGCGGATTTTGCTGATGTAAAATACCTGTAAAGGAGAAAACTATGCGCCGATTCAAAAAGTCTTCCGCTTTATTACTGTCCATGCTTTTGCTTCTTTCCCTGTTCGGCTGCGGTGCAAAACCCGCAGACAGCGGACACCGTTATCAGGAAGTGTATACACAGGAATCCGTACGGCTGGCAGCAGACGCAAACGGTACATTTCGTATCTTGAAAATCAACGACACACATCTTCGCAACGGCGTGTGTGAAAACGACGAAAAGACGCTGGCCGAGCTGAAAACGATTTTGGACCACACATCCTGCGACCTGATTGTGATGGACGGCGACCTTGTGGAAGGCACAACCTCCGACAAAACATATGATAAATACCAAGCCGCCGCAAAGTTCTCGGAGCTTATGGAGAGCTATGAAACACCATGGACGTTTGCCCCCGGCAATAATGACGGTGAAAAGGATGGCTCAAACGAAGATTTGATTGCGTATCTATTACAGTATCCGCATTTCCTTGCAGGCAACACCGAGGGGATTCGCGGAGCAATGCAGTTTTTTATTGATGTGGAATCCACAGACGGCGAATTGCTCCATACCGTGGCAATTTTAGATTCGCTTGCGCGTAAAATTCAATCCATCGGTCCGTATGATTCCATAAAAGAGAATCAAATTGAATGGCTTATGCAAGGTGTAAACGAGCGAAAGGTACCTGTCAGCGTATTTTTCCATATGCCCACCCCCGCATTTGAAACAGCTTACAAAGCAGGGACAGCTTACGGTGGCTTTCCGTTCTGCAACGAATACCCTGTCGGCGACATTAAGGGCAATCAGCTGTTTGACGATAAGACGGCGGAGAATCCGTATATCGCGCTCATTTCGGCGGGACATGTGCACAGCGACAACCTCGCGTATCTTTACAACAACCGTTGGTATCAGTTAAGCAGTCTCAGCGGTTACGGCGCGATCGGTTCGGACAATACTTCTCCCGCCTGTACTTTGACTGCAGTACACTGCCTCGCAGACAGCAGAGAATCTATGTATACCTTTGAAAAAGTATCGGCAAACGATTTTGCCTGATTGCAAAGCATTGTGTCATGTGAGATCCTTCACTGCGCTCAGAATGACAAATTTGTGCATCCGTTCTGATTTTACGGAACGGCACCGAAGTCTTTCCCTACTACCTTGTATTGAAAGGGGCTGAAAATATGGAAACCTATCCGTTATATACCAAGCGGGAAATCAAAGTGACCCCGCAAAAAAAACAGGTCAAGCTGGACGCTTACATTGTCGGCAACCATGCACCGTGCGTGCTGATTCTGCCGGGCGGCGCATATACCATTGTTTCCGATCACAATGAGGGAAAGCCCTATGCCGAGGAATTCAACAAACGCGGCTACAATGCATTTGTACTTTGGTATCGCGTCAAAGCGGCGGCACGCTATCCTGCGCCGATGGAAGATACGGCGCGTGCAATACAATTCATCAAAAGCCGCGCCGCTGAATGGCAAATTGACACGGCACACCTCGCGCTGATGGGGTCTTCGGCGGGCGGACATTTGGCGGCTTTCTTCGCCGCAGAGCACAAACGCTTTGATGAAAGCTACAACGGCACGGTTTACGGTGTAAAGCCAAACGCCTTGCTGCTTTGCTACCCTGTGATTACTATGGGTGCCCTGACACATAAGGTCTCGCGCCGCCGCCTTTTAGGACTTTTTTCAGGAAAGCCCGAGCAAAATTCCGCTTCGGTGGAACGCCGCATAACCTCTGAATATCCGCCGACCTTTATTTGGCACAATCAAGACGACACCTCGGTTCCGTATCAAAACAGCGAGCTTTTGGCGGATGCGCTGGAGAGAAACGGCGTACTGCACGAACTGAAATTATTCCCCAGCGGCGGGCATGGCATCGGTCTTGCCGAGGGCACTTCTGCCGAGGGCTGGTTTGATATGGCATTCGCATTTTTACAAAGTGTTTTTTCCGAGTAAAGCTAAACAGCTTTACTCTCCGGCAAAGTGTTTTTGCAAGAATTTACACAAAAAGCAGGCCGGAAAACACAGTAAAAACCAAAAAAAAGAAAACAGCGGACAAATTTGTCCGAACAAATTTAAGGGACGCGTACTGTAATCCCACACATGCAGTCGGAACACCTTGTTGACCAGCAGTCCCACAAGCAGTTCCAAGAGCGTGATGATACCGCATCCCATAAAACAGCGTTTATACAGCGGCACATCCTTATATTTTTCGTTGACACTGTAAATACCCAGCAGTGCCGCGCCGCCCGTTAAGCCCATCGTCCAGTGCGTAAACCCGCGAAACAGTACTTCAATAAAACAGTAGACCACCGCACCGAAGGAATAGACGCAAAAGAATTCCCGAATTCGTTTCAATTTAATCACCGAAGGTAGTGTGCCCGCGAAGCCGAAAAACTATACTTCATCGAGGATATCCAAATGAACGTAAAATTTTATACCCTTGGCTGTAAGGTCAATCAATATGAAACACAGGAACTGACAGAGCTGCTGCAAAGAAACGGGTACACAATCACCCCGCAAGATGAAAATGCAGACATATTTGTGGTGAATTCCTGCACCGTCACAGCGGAAAGCGACCGCAAAACACGGCAGACCGTGCGGCGGTTGAAACGCAATTTTCCGCAAAGCACCGTGGTTTTAACGGGTTGCATGCCGCAGGCATTTCCCGCATCGGCACAGTCGCTCACGGCGGCAGACATTGTGATCGGTAATAAAAACAATATCCTTCTGCCCCAACAGCTTTCCGAGTTTTTTTCCACGCGCGAACGCGTATTCTCGGTGTCACAGCACCAAAGCAGTGAACCGTTTCTGGGTGATTTGATTACGAATTTCAATGAACGCACCCGCGCCAATCTAAAAATTGAAGACGGCTGTGACCGCTTTTGCGCCTACTGTATCATTCCTACCGCACGAGGCCGAGTCCGTTCCAAGCCGATTGCGGATATTCAAAAGGAAGCGCAGGTTTTAAGTGACACAGGCTTCCGCGAATTGGTGCTGGTGGGTATCAATCTTTCCGCATACGGTAAAGACAGCGGCGAAAAATTTGCGGATGCAGTCAAAGCGGCGTGCACCCCCAAAGGGATTTTACGCGTGCGCTTAGGCTCCTTGGAGCCCGACCATATGACCGATGAAGTGATTGAAGCACTTGCAAAACTGCCAAAGCTGTGCGGGCAGTTTCATATCTCTCTGCAAAGCGGATGTGACCGCACCTTAAAGCGGATGAGCCGCCATTATACCGCCAAAGAATACCTGACGCTTACAGAAAAACTGCGCACAGCATTTCCCGACTGCACATTGACCACCGATATGATGGTCGGCTTTGCAGGCGAAACCGATGCAGATTTTAAGGAAAGTGTTGACTTCGCCGAAAAAGTCGGTTTTGAGAAAATTCATGTGTTCCCCTACTCCGTGCGGCAGGGCACGCGCGCGGCAAGCTTTGCCGGGCAGATTGAAAAACACGTAAAAGAAGAACGTGCCGCCGTATTGCTGGATACGGCCAAGCGCTTGCGCACCGCATTTTTACAGCGGCAAATCGGTAGGACCGTTGAGGTGCTTTGCGAGCAGAAAACCGAAAACGGGCAGCATTTCGGCTACACGGCAAATTACACACCTGTTCTGTTTTCTGCTGAACACTGCCATGCAGGCGCGCTCGTCCGCGTCAAAATCACCGAAACAGACGGGGAAAACGCAATCGGAAAAATTCTGTAAGAATTCTTACAAAAAAGTTAACAAGAACGAAACGCTTTGCACCGCATTGTTACAGAAAAGTAACAATGCGGTGCATTTTGTTGACTTTCCAAAGCAGATTCGGCATAATGGATTTGTACAAAACCAAAGGAGGTTCTTACATGATTGAAGTGCAGGGCGTAACCAAACGCTTCGGTGACTTTACCGCGATCAGCGATATCAGCTTTCAAGTGGGCAACGGCTCGCTTTACGGCTTAATCGGCTATAACGGCGCGGGCAAAACAACACTTTTAAAAACCATTACAGGCGTCTACAAGGCAGAGGCAGGGCGCGTGCTCTTGGACGGTGAGGACGCATTCGACAACGAGCGTATGAAACAGCATATGTTCTATGTGCCCGATGACATCTACTTTCAGGCATATTCCAACATGGAAAAGATGGCAAAATTTTACAACGGCTATTATCCGGATTTCAGCTTTGACACCTTTCACAAGCTGGCAGAAGTGTTCGGGCTGGATACCAAAGCACGCCTGAACGGCTTTTCCAAAGGTATGCAACGGCAAGCGGAAATTGTTTTGGGCTTCGCCACACAGCCGTCGTTTATGCTGTTCGATGAGACCTTTGACGGACTTGACCCTGCAAAGCGCGCACTGATTAAAAATATGATTCACGAATATATGGAAGAGAAAAACGCCTCTATCATCGTTTCTTCACACGATTTGCACGAATTAGAGGGGCTTTGCGACCACTTCGGTCTTATCAACGGCAAGAAGCTGGTACTCGATGCATCCATTTCCGATTTGAGTCAGAATCGTGCCAAGTTCCGTTTGGTGTTCGCAGAGGATGTATCCGAAGCGCAGATAAGACAGCTCGGCATTGATGTGAAATCCTTTAAAAAGGACGGCAAAATGCTTGTAATCACCGTAAAAGGCGATGAAGCAGAGGTTGCCGCCAAATTGCAGACCCTCTCCCCCGCAATGGTCGAGAGTCTGCCGCTTTCCTTAGAGGAAGTATTCTTAGACGAAATGGAGGGAACAGATTATGACTTCACGCAAATCTTTGCAAAATAATTTCGGCTTTGCTTACCGCTCGGGCTTGCGGGACAATTCTCTGTTCGCGATTCTGAACACGGTATATTTAGGCCTGTTCTTCGTGGTTATGCCGATTATGACCTTCCGCAATAACACCTCGACAAACCGGGAAACAGGTGCTGTTTCTGTTATCAATTTTAAGGAACAATTCTCGTTTATGTTTACAGAAGGCATGGAAATCTACCGTTACTTCGTGATTGCGGGGCTTCTCGGTGTCGGTCTTTTAGTCGGCATTACGACATTCAAATTTATTACGGGCAAAAAGACTGTCAATGTGTATTACAGCCTTGGCATTAAACGGCAAAAGCTGTTTGCCGCAAAATATCTGTCAGGCTTGACACTGATTGCCGCTTCGGTTTTACTGCCGATGCTCGTCTCCTTGATTGTGAACATCTCCGTGCTCGGCACAAACAAATTTATGTTCCCTGCGTTCGCGTATCTGACGCTCGGTATGTTCTCCGTTGCCGCCGTTTCCTATACCATTACGGCAATGGTATTTACATTGGTCGGCACAGTCTTTGAGGGCGCACTGTTCTCGGGGATTTTGATTCTGTTCCCCGAAATCCTGTTCCAATCTTTAGAAGTTCTGATTCAAAAGCTCGTACTCGGCACACCTTTGGGAACAGATTTTTCTACAAGCAGTATCTATGTCGGAGACACTGCCGCTTCCCTCGCAAAAACCTTTGAAAACTTCAATCCCCTGCGCTATCTCTCGAAAGGTCTGTTCACCTATTCCTTGGCAGATGCAAAGGGACAGGTCGTCAGCTATGACAACGGCGGGGCAGTTGCCTGGAGCGCGCCGAAATTCCTGCCCGTTGTGCTGTGGCTGGTTGTCGCTGCGGTGCTGTTCCTCGGCGGTATGTTCTTCTACAAACGCCGCAAAGCGGAAATCGGTGGCTTTATCGGCAAAAACCGCGTAATGAACTTCATCGGCATTTTCTTAATCGGCATTTTCGGCTTTGTCCTCACGTTTAATATGCTTCACGCAAAGGGGATGGCAGTCGCCATCGCAGTCGGCGCGGCTGTATTCGCGGTGATTTATGTGGGCTTGAGCTTCCTGTTACTTCGCAATGTGCGTCAATTCGTAAAAGAACTGCCCGCATTGCCCGTACAGCTGGCAATTGTCGCTGTTATCTTTGTATTTTTCGCAACGGGCTACTTCGGTGCAGCAAATAAGATTCCCGAAACGGCGGACATTCAGTCCGCACAAATCACAATGCCCAACACCAATTACACGACTGTAAACACCGGCGGCGGTGGTCTCTACTTTATGATGGGTATGCCCTCGGCAAACACGCAGCCCTACGGCGAATACACCAGCGAAAAGGATATTGACTTTGTACGCAGTGTGCACGAAAAACTGGTCGAGACGGGCAAAACGGAAGCCACAAAGCTCGACAGTGAATTCAACGGTACGTATCCCATCTCTGTGAAAATTGTTTACAAGCTGAAAAACGGCAAAGAGGTTTTGCGCTGCTACTACGGTGTGTCGGCGGAAATTCTCAAAGAACTGCAAAAAGCGGATAAGACCGATTACCAGCAATCTGTTTACAAAAAGATCTTCAAGGACGAAGTCAAGGTTGTGGAAATGCCGAAGGAAACCAAAGGCGTGCCCACCGCAACTTGGAAAGCTTATGAAGAATATCTCTATATCCGCCAAGTGCGCGAGGATGGGGATGTGCGTCTGTATAACAAGACCTTGAGCACGGAAACACAGATGGAACTGACTGCCGAACAGCGTACAAAGCTACTCGACTGCCTGTACAAGGATTTGTCGGCACAAACTGCAGAAAACCGTTACAATCCTGCCGAAACGCTCGGCGTCATCAGCTTCGTGAATTCGGAGATTGTAGAAATGGGCGACACACAGACTGTGATTATGCAAAACGGTTCTGTTACCGAGGAATATGCAGATTCTGTCATGCCCGGGCAAGAAGAGGTCTTCTCCGGAAAATCCATATACTACAGTCAGCCCGATTTCTTCATTACATCGGATATGACAAACACCGTGGAATTCTTAAAATCCGTCGGATATTATGACGCTATAGTCGGCGACAAGGAACTGAAAGCCGTTTACGGGGTACAGGTCGCGCAAATGTTTACCCGTTCGTATTTGGACAACTGGATTTACAACCGTACAGATTTCGCCTGTGAATTCCTGTCGGAAAGCAGTACGGGAAACCACTATGATGAAATTACAGCGGCAGGCTCCTACTACGATGAAAGCGACAGACCGCATGTTTTTAACTCTAGCGACAAAGCACTGCTGGAAGAAATTCGGAAAAACACGGTTACCCGCGCGATGCTTTCCCCCACAGATTACATTGTGGTATTTGCCTACGCAGACGGCACATACGTAAAAACGTATGTCCACGCAGACAAAATGCCCGAAGAAGCAAAAGCAGGGATTGCAAAGAACACGCCTTCGGACAGTTTCTATTGATAATTCGGCACGGTAAAATAAAATGGATGCCCCCGCTTAAGATTTTACGCTTAAGCGGGGGCATTTTTGTGTGATGTTGTCATTCGGAGCGAAGCGAAGAATCTCATACAGCACACAATACATTGATTCGCATACCGTAGGGACAGCCCTCGCGGCTGTCCGTTTTCGGGCGATTCGTGAATCGCCCCTACGAGGTCTTTGCCTCCCCGTTGGCCTGTGCAAAACGCCGCGGGCAATGAATCCCTCCGTCACGGCTACGCCGTGTCCACCTCCCTTTGACAAGGGAGGCAAGTGCCCCTACGGTTTTGCTATCTGATTCAGCTGACTGTTGAGTGACAGCAAGTCGTCTTTTGTTAAGCTTACACCCGCCGTGCCGAGTAAATTGGTCAGCCGCAGAACGGTGAAGCCCCCAAGCATTTTGAGCATATCCGCCTCCACGGTAAAGCCTGCAATTTTTTCTCCCTTACTTTTACGGTTCAGTCTCTCGGCAAACGATAAAAACAACTGCTTGCCTGCATCTGTTTCCAAAATATCGCTGATTTTATCGTGCAGGGAAAAGTACCCCTCAGGTGCGGTGATGTCAAACCAGTTGAGCACCGCACCTTTTTCTTTCAGACGGTATTTTTCGGGAAAGATATCGACCTTTCGAAGCACGAAGCCGTCTGTGACCTCGCCTGCAACGGCTTCCAAATGTGACTCACCGAGGTTCGGCACATCGAAGTAAAAAAAGTGCTCTGCGCTTGTCTGCCGTCCTAAGCTCTCTCCGTTTCGGAACAGCTCGACCGTCGGTAAATTCGAATACACCGTGACTTTGGTCACTTCCTCGGCGCGTTCGGCATAGCGTTTGCCGCAGATGTGCACAAACGGCTCATCGGACAGCCATGCTTTGTAGGCATAAAACGCATCTTTTTTGTACTTTCGGTCAAACGTGACAAGCCCCTTGTGATTTTGCCCGTTTTCACCGCCCTCACCGCGTGCGTCCGCACCGAAGTCAAACATATTCCACACGTGCGTAGCCCACAGATACGGTCTTGTGAAGAGCTGTTTAATCAGCTCTTCATGGTAATAGGCCTGGTACTCTTCGGTATAATCGCCCTGCACCGGGTCTGAGGTATGCCAGTCTAAGCCCTCACAGCCGTATTCACTCACACCGATAGGCAAATTGGGAAAGGTTTCATGAAAGCGGTCCAACCACGGGCCGTTCATGGCTGTGTCACCGCCGTACCAACCAAAATAGTGGTTATAAGAAATCACATTCGGAATTTGTATATACGGATCATGTATATCGCACATCGACACAACGGCAACCGTTGTCAAGCGCGTTGGGTCTAATTCGTGCGCCAAGGCATTTAAGCGCCTGTGGGTCTCCAGCAAATCGGCATCAGAACCATTCATAGTAATTTCGTTGGAAAGCCCCCAGACCACGATGCTCGGATGGTTATAATTCTGTACGATTAACTCGCGAAGCTGTGCTTCGGCATTTTCGTTTGCCTTCGGCATATGCTTGGAAATATACGGAATTTCCGCCCAGACGACCAAGCCCCGTTCGTCACAAAGGTCATAAAAATATCGGTCGTGCTGATAATGTGCCAATCGGACAGTCGTAGCACCCAGCTCACAAATCAAATCCATATCTTCTTTATGATGTTCATGGGAAATCGCATTGCCAACACCCCAACGGTCTTGATGGCGGGAAACGCCGCGTAAAGGATACGGCTCGCCGTTGAGAATGAAGCCTTTTTCGGAATCAATTCGAAAACTGCGGCAGCCGAAACGCGCTGATACGTAGTCAAGCACCTCGCCGTTTTCGCGCAATTCGACAAATGCGGTATAAAGGTACGGGTCTTTCCGCCCGTGCCAAAGGTGTACCTTTGGAATTTCCAGCATAACCTCGGTACAGTCAGCAGCACAAACCGCTTCGCCAACAGTATTGCCTTCACTGTCCTGCATTCCGTAAAAAAGGGACTGTCCCCTTTTTACGGAATTTAAGAATACCTGCACACGTACCTGCGCGCTTTCACCCTGCACCGTCGGTGTAACGGCAATCCCGCTGCTGCCGCAGTAGTCAAGGTCGAAATGCGTTTCAGGCACGGCAATCAGATTCACCGTGCGGTACAGTCCGCCGTAAAAGGTAAAGTCCGCCATTTGCGGATATACTGTTTCGTTTTCGCTGTTGTCCACAGCAACAACCAGCAGGTTTTCCTCCTGCAAGGCTTCGGGAATTTTCACACGAAATGTTGAATATCCGCCATCGTGCACGCCGATGCATTTGCCGTTCCAATATACCTGCGCAGACGAATTTGCGCCGCAAAATTCCAAATAATACTGCGCCGCCTCGGGCAGTTCGGATTTCAAAAGCTGCTTTGCATAATAACAAGTGCCTCGGTAGTAATCGTTGCCGCCGTCCTGCCCGTCAATCGCATTCCAGGTGTGCGGCAAATGGACAAGCACCCAGTTTTTCGGAAATGCCTGCGGCAGTTCCGATGCCTCTTTGGAAAACGCCCAGTTTCGGTTCAAATTGATGACCTGTCTCATAAAATACCTCCGTTAACTGCTCAGTTATTTGTGCTGCCGTGCTTTTTTCGAAGTGCTTCCACATTTGCATCAACCTGCTTTTTGTGCAGGGGATACCAAAACCACAATACCAACGCAAGCAAGGTGAATCCGACAGCCGGTACCAGCGTGGAAATATTATATATACCCCGCAATACCCTTTCTGTCTGCGCAATGCCCTGCTGTGCGGCAGATTCGTTATAGCCGATTGCCGTCAAAAGCCAGCCGACCATACCCGCCGCCAACGCCTGTCCTAATTTGCGGGCAAAGGAATACATTGCATACACCGAGCCGTCCTCCCGAATCCCGTTTTTCAGCTCCGAATAATCAATCACATCCGTAATCAGCGCCCATACGACCATAGAGAAGATGCCCAGCCCCAACCAGCAAAGCATTTGCAGACCGACATACACCCAAACATTTTCGGGACGGAGCAAAAACATCACGACGCACACCGCCGCCGCAAACAGGTTCGAAACAATACTGACCTCCGCCTTACCGAATTTTTTTGCAAGCGGCTTAGCAATGAAGGCGGCAACCACCATACCGACCATCATCATGACGGTAGAGGCGGACTGTGCCGATGCATTGTTATAATAATCGGGGAAAACATAGCCCGCCATATTCTGCATGGTCAGCTGTGCCAACAGCATCACAACAGAGGCGGCAATAAGGGAAATCAGTGCCCGGTTGTGCACGGCATTTTTCAGCATTTTCCCTACGGAATTGTCCCGAAATACATCCTCTGACACTTGCGCGCGCACGCGTTCCGTCACGAGACTGTAACACAACAGATAACAGATAATTGCCAAAACCGAAAAAATGCCCGCCGCAAGCGTAACTCGGCTGCCGACCAAAACTTCTTTGCCTGTTTCGGCGTTTTTTTCATAGGCAATCAACGGCAGACCGACGCCGATGACCGCGCCCGCCAACATCCCGCCCATGGTGCGGAAAGTTGAAAGCGACTGTCGGTCGCCGGGTTCACCGGAAATCGCCGATGCCATAGACCCGTAAGGAATATTGATAGAAGTGTAAAATACCGAGCCCCACAAAATATAAGTGACAAACAAATACCCGATTTTCAGCCACTGCGGTGCACCCGCCAATGCGCTTTGGTAAATCAGAAACGATGACACCGCCACCGGGCCGCACATCCGCAAAATCCATGGCTTAAACTTACCCTGCGCGTTGCCTTTGTGGCGGTCGCAGATTCTGCCCATCGTCACATCGGTGAACGCATCGGCAAACCGCGCAATCATCATTACCGTACCGACAATTCCTGCACTGACGCCCATAACGTCCGTGTAAAATTTCATCAGAATCATTGTGGACAAAATAAAGGTAAAATCATTGCCGAAATCACCGAATAAATAGCCCAACTTATCGCGCAGTCCGAACGGCCGCATTGCCTGCTGTCCCATAAAATCTTTCCTCTCCGTTTTAAAGAATCCTGCCAAAAGTATGCCCCAAACAGCCGGAAATTATTTGCTTGACAAATGCTTCCGATTCCGATATACTGTATACATAGATATAAAATGTGTATAGACGGTCAAGGTATTCGGGAAATAGAAACCGTATTTTCCGACAGCAGAAAGGAGCTTATAAAATGCGAATCAGTAAAGAATTGGCAAAAGGAAGCACGGGACTTTTGGTGCTGGGAGTGCTTTCTAAACATGAAATGTACGGTTATCAAATCATTAAAACGGTGGAACTGATGAGTGAAAATGTGTTTCAAATGAATGAGGGTACATTGTATCCGATTTTGCATGCACTGGAAAAAGAAGAATGTTTAACCGCATACTGGTCCGAAAATACGGAAACGGGGCGTAAGCGGAAATACTACCGAATTACCGAGAAAGGGCTCAAAGAACTTGCCGCACAGAAACAGGAGTGGGATACCTATCAAAACGCGGTCAACCGTGTGCTGGGCAACGCACAGGTGAGCCTTGCTTAACCATTGTTTCAGAAGGGGGAAACAACATGGAATCTCGCTTTCAGGACTACATAGATTATGTTTGCAGCGGCATTCGCAGTAAACGCACGCGTGCGGAAATTTCAGACGAGCTGCTTTCGCATTTGGAAGAACGCTACGAGCAAAACCGCGCGGTTGGACAGGCGGAAGCCGACGCGCAGGCCCTTGCTGCAGAGCAAATGGACGACCGCGAAAAACTGCGGCAAAAATTCGCCGCACTTTACCGTTTTTATACGCCTGATTATTTACGTACGGCGCTCAACTGCCTGCTGTTCGGCCTGTTTTTTATTTTCACACGGCTGAATCTCTTCCCTTTCTCTGACCGCATTTTACCGCTGTACTTAGAGCATAGAAATCACGGGGAGCGAGCCGAAGAACGGGTTCCGCACCGCGTATTCTATTCGGGATTTCACTCCACCGTGGATATTCTGCAATATGATTGCACCTTTGACTGCCGGCCGGAATTTTACGGCATAAAAGGGAAATGGCGCTTCGTGGAAGAAGACAGCACGCAATAAATTGCAGGTACGCATTTTCCGTTTCTCTATGCTGAACGCAGAAAAGAGCCTGTGTCGAAAAAATAAGTTATTTGCGGTAAAAAAGCGTTGCAGTTCCTTGCCGATTGTGCTAAAATATCTTTCGAAAAAGAATTGTACAATTCTTTTCTTGAAATTTGAGAAGTTAGGTGATGTTTTATGACATATCAACAGGTTGTTGCCAAGGTAAAGGCAAAATATGCAAATACGGACGCTTCTTCGATAGAAGGTACGCTCGCCATTCAGGTAAATTTGGTTGGAAAAAATGTAGAAGGTGTTTTCTACATTGAGGCAAAGGACGGCAAGGTCAATGTGGAGCCCTATGATTACCACGACAACCGCGCGGTCGTTACTGTTGCGCCGACCAATCTTTTAAAGATTCTGGACGGCAAGCTGAATCCCGTGATTGCCTATACCACGGGCAAAGTTGCCATTCACGGCGACCCCGGCGCCGTGCTCACGCTGATAGAGCTTGTAAAATAAATGCACGGCATTTGCTTGCCTTGTTTGTAAAAGCCCGCCTCCGCAATTTTTGCAGAAGCGGGCTTTGCCTTAGAATGACAAGCTCTTGCAAGCACTATTCCTACTACGCTCGCAGAATGATAGATTTGTTGCTTGACGGATCTTTTAGACGGTGTTATACCGAACTTGCGACATAAATCGAATAATTTAAACAAATACAAGAACGTTTTTTACTTCTTGGTAAAAAGGCATGCTCTTTTTTAACATCCTTGTGTTTGTTAAATCGATTTGTGTCGCAGCAAATGGAGCTATGCGTTTTTCGGTGTGGGGCTTCGGCTGCACACTTTTTTATTTTGCCGAAAAACCGCCGAACGCTGAAACCGCTTCAATGCTTCTGTGTCATGGACGATTCTTCGCCCATGGCGCAGAATGACAGATTTACGCAGGTGCACAGCGTGCGTATAGCTTATTCTATGTAACAGACTACAGTAGAGCAGAGACATCTGTCTCTGCTCTACTGAACCAGCTCTTCTGTTTCATGTTACAACTTACAAAACAGAATCGACAAAGTTATACTGTATTTACAGGCATGCAACATAATGCAAGGGAAAGCTTATGAACACTTACAGTTCTATTCGAATTAATTTAAACAAATTGCCGGAAGAAAAAGGTTGAGGGGACCGCATTAGTTTCGGACGTGGTCACCTTCAGCAAAAGCAAGCTGTGCCACCGTGCAGAACTGCAAAGAACCCGGCTCAACCATTACTGCAATAACAATGTCACCCGCTTGGATATAGATGTCCTTGCACGGATTTGCTCCGGATTAGATTGTGAAATTGCCGATTTATTGGAGTTTATCCCACCTGAAAATGAAAAACATTAATCCGAAAAAAGTCCATTTTATCTATTGACATGTCTCAAAGAATGTGATATTATATCACCATAAAGGAAGACTGGTTCCGCATGTGAGAAATGGCGGCTCCACATCTTGTGCCCCTCACAAGATGTGAGAATCCTATCCCTATCCTATGGTTGACTTGTTTTGTGTTTTAGACTTTTCGCAGAACAATCCCGCCACAAGTACGCTTCCCCCCTTTTTCAGGCGTGCTTCTCCTCAATTTCTCACATGCGGCGGCAGTCCTGCTGTCAAAAGTAATCCCTCGTATATTCTTAAGGATATACGAGGGATTACGCTTTTTACTGCATCTGCAAACCGGCTGTCCGAAATAACGGTCAGCCGATTTACAGGTTATAAGATTCCGAAATACTTTGCAGCATTGTTATAAGAAATATCACGCACCGCCTCCGACAGGAAATCGATATCGCAGGGGTATTTTCCTTCCTCTGCCCAGTCGCCGATTAACTCGCAAAGAATACGGCGGAAATATTCATGCCGCGGATAGGAAAGGAAGCTTCTGGAATCGGTCACCATACCGACAAATTTGCCGAGCACGCCGAGGTTGCCGAGCGCTTTCATCTGCTCGCGCATACCGTCGTAATTGTCGTTAAACCACCAAGCCGAGCCAAACTGCATTTTCGAAGGCACCTCGGCGCTTTGGAAGTTTCCGAGCATGGTGCCGAGCACATAATTATCCTTCGGATTCAGCGTAAACAGCACGGTGCGCGGCAGAGTTCCGTTTTTATCCAATGCATTGAGAAAGCCCGAAAGCCCCTGCGCAATTTCACAGTCGTCAATCGAGTCAAAGCCTGCGTCCGCGCCGAGCCGCTCAAACATACGGCTGTTATTGTTGCGCATAGGACCGATATGCAATTCCATTGCCCAGCCGCGTTTTGCGTATTCCGCGCCCAAAAACAACATCAGCGCTGTGCGATATTTGTCCAGCTCTGCGGTTGTAAAGCTGCCGCCGAGCAAGCCCTTTTTAAAAATCTTTTCAATCTCCGATTCACTTGTCACACAGTACGGTACATAAGCGAAAGCATGGTCGGAAGCACAGCATCCGTTTTCAGAGAACCAATCCATACGCTCCTTTAGCGCAGTCTTCAATTCGCGGAAGGTATGAATTTCACGGTGCACCGATTTTTCCATTGCCGCTATCCACGGAATAAACGCAGGCAATTCAATGCCCAGCGCACGGTCGGGACGGAAAGCAGGCAGAACACGGCATTTGAAATCCTGCTCTTTCGCAAGCAGGACATGATATTCCAAAGAATCTGCGGGGTCATCCGTTGTGCAGACACACGCCACATTTGACCGTTCAATCAGCTCGCGCGGCGTAAATCCGCCCGCTTTGATTTTCTCATTACATTTCTGATAGATTTCATCGGCGGTTTTTGCCGAAAGCGGTGTCTCAATTCCAAAATACCGCTGTAATTCCAAATGTGTCCAATGATACATCGGATTACCGATACAATACGGCAAACAGGACGCAAACGCCTTGAATTTTTCATATCCGCTTTTTTTCCCGGTAATGTATTCCTCTGCCACACCGCAGGAACGCATCACGCGCCACTTGTAATGGTCCCCCGACAGCCAAAGCTCGGCAATATCGGCGGGACGCTTATTTTCATAAATCTCCTTCGGCGAAAGGTGGCAGTGCCAGTCAAAAATCGGTGTTTTTTCCGCACCCCGTTTGTAAATTTCCTTCGCGGTTTTTGTGGACAGCAAAAAGTCCTTATCCATAAATTTTTTCATCGGAAAACCTCCATAGGTATTTTTTCAAATGATTTCTTCAAAATACAGCTCTTTTTGCAAAAATTCCTCAGGCGTATATGCGGTTTGGTTATAGCACAACTTCAGCTTTGCCAGCGCACTTTCCGCCGTTACGGAAAACATCGGCCGAATACCGGTTTCGAGCAGGGCGTGTGTACTGCCGTACAGCGCCGCGGTGCGGGGAATCGGTGCAAGATACACCGGTATTTTCTGCGAATGCATCCGCCGAACAAATGCCGTAAGCGTCTGTACGGGCGCCGTGCCCGAGTGGTAACCAATCAGCAGGACTGCCGCACAGGTATCTTTTTGCGGACAAACAGCAGAAAAATCAAAATTCGGATACAGCTTTAGGGGCAATACGGATTTTTGCAAACGGATTGCTGTACAGTGCACCGCCGGCCTCGCATCGGCAAGCCTTTGTCGGTTCGGCAAATCGGAAAAAGACGTAAACTCTACAGTCCCGTCCGTCTGCAAAACCGCAAGCGGACGGTTTTTTGCCGAATGAAAGTCCGCTAAAAACGCATCCGCTTCCATAACACGCGTGGCAAGATGAATTTGCACCGTACCGTCCGCATTCCGATAGGGCACAAAAAATCCCGCGCCGCCTGCCTCTATATACCGCACCGCCGCATGAAAATTGCAAAGTCCGTTCTGACGCGCATCGGACAGTACATAGGCAGATGACACGAACCCAACGGGTGCCGTGCACACACCGCCGCATGCCATAGCGCAAAGCGCGGCCGTGTAAGAAAGCGTGTCTGTCCCGTGCAGGACAATCACGCCGTCCGCATCTTTGGGAATCCCGCACAGCGCCGCAAACAGCGTTTCATAAAACGCATCGTCCGCATTTTCGGACAAAATCTCGCAAACGCGGCGCACGGTAAACCGCAGTGCATGCCCATATACTTCGCGGTACATGCGCAAAAGCGTCATTTCCTGCCCGTATTCGGGCGAAATCACACCGTCCGCTTCATGGCTTCCAATGGTACCGCCTGTAGAAAGCACAAAAATATGCATTAGACTGCCGCTTCCTTTCCGAGTTTTGCAACCGCCTGTTTATATTCTTCATAGGTCATAAATGTATTGATGATTTTCAGCATCGCGTTTGCGCTTGTATGTTCGGGCAAATCCAACTGCCGCAGGAATGCACGGCGCCGCACAGCACTGTTCTGTCCGCCTGCAAGCCCATCCTCCATCAAATCGGTTTTCGTCACGGCGCGCCGCTCACATGTGAACGGATGATCTTCGGCGGTCACGCCTGCTTTTCGAAGCGCTTCTAAAATCACCTCGGTGCGCACACCCTCTACGCCGAGTTTTCCCTCTTTGGAAGGTGCATCTTTGCGTTTCTCCTTACCGAAAATATCAGGTATATACACATGTGTCACATACTGCGGCTCCACAATGCCGCTTAAAAAAGAGCGAATCACAAACCCCGCGGAATCGCTGTCTGTCAGCACCAAAATGCCGCGTTCGCGCGCCAAACGGCGAATCAGCCGCTGTTTTTCCTTATCTTTAAATATCCCGAAGCCGTCCGTGGTCAGAATGATTGTGTCAAACAGCCCCGACAGTTTAATTTTATCGTATTTCCCCTCGGTAATAATCGCCTCGCGCAGTTGAATCATAGTTATTTCGCCCTCACCGCGGAAAGCTGTACCAGCAACCGCTCTAAAGTTATTTTCGGGTCAGCAACACCGGATTTCAATGCTGCATCCGCCGCATTCAGCACATCCAAACAGCCGCGCAGCTGCCGAATATCCAATTTTGCTGCGTCCCGTGCGGCGTTGCGCAAACGGAATTCCTTGCCCTTATAATTGAAGAACTGCGCGGGGTATTCCGCACGTTCGCCGCCGCAAAGCGCCAATTTCACGCGGTACACATCCACATATGCGCCGACGATCGTTCCGAGAATCATTTCGGGCTTTTCCTTCGCGGCAAACAGCTTGTGAAGAATCTCCAAAGCATGTGCACAGTTCCCTGCCGCGAGCGCTTTAGAGAGGTCAAAAATATTCGCCTCCAGCGATTTTGTGGCAACCGCGTCAATATCTGCGTGGGTAATTTCCCCGCCGTTCTTATAATTGCACAGCTTTTCGAGCTCCCCGAGCAAAAGCTGCAAGTCATTGCCGACAATTTCCGCAAGATACGCCGCCTGTGTACGCTCCAGCACACAGCCGCGTTTTTTTGCCCCGGATTGCAGTAATTTACAAAGAGAGGTGCGGTCTAACTTGTCCAGCGGCACACTGATACCGACTTTTTGAATTGTATTCAAAACCGAACGCCATTTCGTATTTTTTTTTGGATTAACTTCAACAGTATCCTGCCAAAACAGCAGTAATGTGCTGTCGGGAACATCCTCTAAAAACGCATCCATTTGCGCCTTATCGTCCCCCGAGAGTGCATCTAACGGGCAGTCGCGCACAACAATGCACATTTTGCCGCCAAAAGCAGGTAAGGTTTGTGCAGCCTCCAGCATCTGCGAAACCGTCGCACCGTCCCCAAAGTCGAATTTTTTAAAATTAAAGCCCTCCATGCCGGGGGTTACGCATTTTTTCGGAATTGTATCGGCATAATGCTGTTTGAGATACCCTTCACTGCCGTACAGCAGGCATACGCGCGGGAAATCGCCCGCTTTGAGCATCTGTTTGAGTTCGGTTTCGTGTATCTCGGGCACATTAACCCCTCCTTGCACATTGGAATTTGCCGTTCGGTTCTATCCAAAAAGACAGACTGCCGTTTTCGGCGGTAGTATAAACACGGTCTGACCGTATACTGAGAAAATCGGCATTTTCCGAAGCAGACGTACTCATCACAGTCATTTCAAAATCTGCCGCATCTATATTCTTCGGTGCATCAGCGGTTGTAATCAGCAAAGAAGCGCTGTCCCCCTTGAAATCATTGGTATCACAGAAGGATACCAATGCGGAAAATGCACCGAACGTAATTTTCGCATAGCTGTATATATCTATACACTGTACGGATATACGCAGTCTGCCGTCGGAGAAATCGGCAACGGTTTTGTCTATCGGCAGTTTTTCTCGCCCGACAGGCAAGGTTTCCGCATACAGTGCACGGGCATAATACAGCGTTTGCACGGGTAGATTTTCACCGACACGAAGCACTGAGGGCAAAAGCTTTTCTTTCGGTGCAGGTAAAAATACCGCATCGATATGTGTAGCACCGTAAGAAGACAGTATATCATAAATTTCGGATTCTGCATAGTATTCCCCGCCCGAAAGCAATAAAACCGTCTCACCCCGACAGCGTAAAACCACCGCCATTCCCTCACCGACGTTTGCCACCGTCATTTGTAAAGTCTTTTCCGTCCGGGCAAACGATGCGATATTGCAAAATAAAAACAAAGCGGCGGCAAACACACATACGATACGCCGCAAACGGACGCGCGGGGCACGAATCCATATCCCGACCGCAATGCCGATTAAAATCAGGGCAAGCAACAACTTCGCGTAATTCGTACGCATGGGCAGAACGGAAAACGGCAAAGCGGAAAGCCATTCTGTTACCGACAGCAGATACTTTGCACAGCCCGATGCCAAAAACAGAAACACGTTGCCGACCGCCGTGACATGCAGAACACATAGCATTGCACCGAGCATACCGCAGACCATACAGACACTGCCAACGGTTAGGGAGAGCAGATTGGCGGGCAGTGCCGTCAGCGAAAGTGTACCGAACGCCCAAAGCTGTACAGGCAGGGTGCACACCGTGACAGACACGGTTGCAGCAATAACCGAAGCAACAAAGCGGTACAGCTTTACAGTCCTTCCTTCCCGATTGCGGACAGGTCGGTTTAAAACGGCTTCCATGCGTTCGGAAAACAGTAAAATCCCGACCGTTGCAAACACGGACAGCAGCAACGAAATATCCCGCGCGGCAAAAGGATTGAGAAACAGCATGGCGGTAAGGGCTATACCCACGGCATTGAACGCATCGGACTCACGCCGAAACAGTTCAGCTGAAAAAACTGCGCCCGACATAACCGCCGCACGTATAACCGACGGTGCACCGCCCGTGAGCACAGCGAAAAAGGCGATGAATAAAAGACCGAGCCACGCCCGTACCCGACGGCGAATCCGTATTTTCTGCAGGCCCTGAAACAAATACATTGTCCAGGTGGATAAATGCAAACCCGAAACCACCAGCAAATGCGAAATACCCGAGGCGCGAAATGCATTTTTACTCTGCTCGGACAACAGCGTTTTCACGCCGAAGGAAATACAGGCAATTACCCCGCCCGACGCATTCGGAAGTCTGGAGAATACTGCCTGCGTGAGCGCTTGTCGCAAAGATAAAATTACGGAAAACAGGCCCTCGTTCCCGCCCGAAACAACGGTAAGCTCGCTGACGGGGTACGCACCGCAGAGAATACCTTTGGCGCGGTAATGGTCGGAAATTGCCGTGTTTTCCGTGCCGCCGCCGAGTAAAAAGGGTTTTATACGGCCGGAAACACTGTCCGTGGGCGCAATTTCAAACGGCGTGCGGCTGACAATTCGGATTTTTCCGTCAAACGGCGCACCGTTCAAGGTATCAACATGCAAAACGGCATAATACCGCCCGTTTTCCTGATACGGCAAATCCGTAAGCGTGCCGTTGACGGTGACTTCCTTTGCCGCCGTAACCGTATTTTGTCGGACGACATATCTTGCCTGCGCGTTTCCCAACAGCAAAATGCAAAGAACCGCAGTAAAAAATGCCGTTGGCAAAACCCTGTCGCGCCGTGAAGCTTTACAGACCAAAGAAAGCACGAAAGCGATAAGCGCGGTCAGAAAAACCGCACCCATCGCTTCTTTCTGTGGAAAGGCGTGCATCACAAACAAAGTGAATAACGCCGTAAAACCAACGACACAAAACGGACGCGTCATAAGTGTTATACCAAACGCTCGCCCAAATTACTGCCGGAAAGCACGTGGAAATGCAAATGCAGAACAGTTTGCCCTGCGCCTGCGCCGCAATTGTTGATAATACGGTAGCTGTCGAGTCCCAATTCTTTGCACAGCTTCGGAATCACTGTAAAAATATGCGCAACGACATCGGCATTCTCTGCCGTGATTTCAGCAGCGCAGCAAATATGCTGTTTGGGTACGACCAAAAAATGCGTATCCGACTGCGGTGCAATATCATAAAACGCATAGCAAAGGTTGTCCTCATAGATTTTTTTCGAAGGAATTTCCCCTGCCAGGATTTTGCAAAACAGACAATCCATCTTTTTTCTCCTCTTATTTCAGCATATTCCGCAAGATTTCATCCGCACGCATCAGTGCGTCATCGATTTTGGAGGCATCCTTACCGCCAGCCATAGCCATATCAGGCTTACCGCCGCCGTTGCCTCCGGCAATTTTTGCAACCTCACGCACAAGATTGCCGGCATGTGCGCCCTTGGCAATTGCTTCCTTGTCGCATGCACAGGCAAAAGATACCGTTCCTTTTTCGGCATTTGTGCCGGCAATGACCGCCACAGTACAGGAGGAAGCATCTCTTGCGGTTTCTGCCATGGAGCGAAGCGCATCGGCAGTGCTTTCCCCCGCGTAATTAACCACCAGATGTACGCCGTCCACATCGACAGCGCCCGCGATAAGTCCTGCCGTTTTCAAATTGTTGATTTCCGTTTGCAGTCTTTGCAGTTCACGTTCTTTTTCTTTCAGCTCCGCAGTGATGGTCAGTGCACGACGCACCAAATCCGCCGGATTCAAGACCTTCATCGCCGCGGCAGCATGGTTGAGTAATGCAGCCGTTTCGGCAATACTGCGCAACACGCCCATACCTGTAACTGCCGTAATTCGGCGCACGCCTGCCGCAACCGAGGTTTCGGAAACGATTTTAAACAGTCCGAGCTTTGCCGTATTGTCTACATGCGTACCGCCGCAAAGCTCTGTGGAATAATCGCCGATTTTCACCACACGCACCACATCGCCGTACTTTTCGCTGAACAGCGCCATAGCGCCGAGCTTTTTCGCTTCGTCAATCGGCATTTCTTCGGTTACCACGGGCAGTGCGTTGAAAATAACCTGATTCACCGCAGCTTCCACCGCTTGCAGTTCGTCAGCGGTCAACGCGGAAAAGTGTGAAAAATCGAAGCGCATTTCCACTGCATTAACAAGCTGACCTGCCTGCTCCACGTGTGTGCCGAGAATTTTGCGCAGCGCCGCCTGCAAAATGTGCGCCGCCGTGTGATTGCGCATCGTTGCAAGGCGAGTATCTTTGTTGACAGCGGCGCGTACCGCCTGCCCGATGGCAAGACCTTCGCCGTCGCTGATATACCCGTGGTGCAGATATACGCCCTCGGCGGTTTTTTCCGTGCCTGTGACAGTAAAGGTGTATCCGTCGCCGGTCAGCACACCGATGTCTCCGGTCTGCCCGCCACCCTCGCCGTAGAACGGTGTTTTGTCCAAAATCACGGTGACATTTTCACCGTTTCCGGCAAATTCCACGGTTTGATGTCCTGCTACGATTGCAGTAACAGCCGCGTCACATTCCATATCGGTATAGCCGCAGAATACGGTTGCCGCCATGCCCTTCGTTGCATCGGCAGAACCTTTCCAAGCATCCTGCCCCGCATTCTCACGCGCATTTCTGGCACGCTCACGCTGCTCTTTCACAAGCTCATAAAAGCGTTTTTCATCGACGGCAATGTTCCGTTCTTCCAACAGCTCCTTGGTCAAATCGATTGGGAAGCCGAAGGTGTCCGCAAGCTTGAACGCATTCTCGCCGCTGAACACAGCGCCGTCAAAGGAATCTATCATCTTTTCTAAAATTTGCAGTCCTGCGTCAATCGTTTTCGAGAAATTTTCTTCCTCATTGGCAATCACTTTAAGAATGAAATCCTGTTTTTCTACCAAATTCGGATACGCCGAAGCATTTTCCTGAATGACAGTTTTCGCGACATCCGAAAGGAAGGGGCGGTCAATACCGAGCAATCTGCCGTGCCGTGCCGCACGGCGGAGCAGTCTGCGCAAAACATAGCCGCGCCCTTCGTTGGAAGGCATAACACCGTCTCCGACCATCATCGTGGTACTGCGGACATGGTCGGTAATGACACGCAGGGAGACATCAACTTTTTCATTCTTATGATATTCCACATTCGCAATGCGCATAATGTGCTTCATAATATTCTGCACGGTGTCTACTTCAAAGAGGTTGTCCACATCCTGCGAAATGCACGCAAGGCGTTCCAAGCCCATACCCGTATCGATATTCGGATGCTCCAGGCGGCTGTAGTTGTTGTTGCCGTCATTGTCAAACTGTGTGAACACCAGATTCCAAAACTCAATAAAGCGGTCACATTCACAGCCGACCTTGCAGTCGGGCTTTCCACAGCCGTACTTTTCGCCGCGGTCATAATAGATTTCCGAGCAGGGACCGCACGGACCTGCGCCGTGCTCCCAGAAATTGTCTTCTTTGCCGAAGCGCACCATATGCGAGGGGTCAACGCCGATTTTTTTCGTCCAGATGTCGTACGCCTCGTCATCCTCTTCATACACACTGATGTACAGCTTTTCGGGGTCCATTTCCATAACCTCAGTGCAGAATTCCCAAGCCCACGGGATAACCTCTTCTTTGAAATAATCCCCGAAAGAGAAATTGCCGAGCATTTCAAAATACGTGCCGTGACGGGCAGTTTTACCGACATTTTCAATGTCAGGCGTGCGGATGCATTTCTGACAGGTGGTCACACGCGTTCTCGGCGGCGTAATCTCTCCCGTAAAATATTTTTTCATCGGCGCCATACCGGAATTAATCAGCAGAAGACTTTTATCGTTCTGCGGAATCAATGAAAAGCTCGGCAGACGAAGATGCCCCTTGCTTTCAAAAAATTTAAGATACTTTTCTCTTAACTCGTTAAGACCTGTCCATTCCATTGGTGTTTGCTCCTTAAAAACAGAAAATGACATACTTTCCTTTATATATGAACTGATTATACAATTCAGAAATTCCCTTGTCAACTCAAAATCTCCGAAAAACGCTTGTTTTATACGCAGTTTTCAGCTATAATCTTAAAGTCGAGTATAGGGGGCGGTACGTTGAAACAAACCTACAAAGCACAAAAACGAAAGTCTGACGTATATTTGCTCCTTTTTGTGTTATTTACAGTATTTATGTTGATTTTCATCTACTTTGTCGGCGAACACTCTGTCAGACGGGACAATGTCAAGAGTATGCCGAACGCCGTATTTGATTGCAGTGAAGCACGCCCGTTTGAAAAAGTACATCGCTATTATTTAGAGGGTGACTGGCAGTTCTTTTACCGACAGTGGATTGTCAGCGACGGCATTGCCGCCGCTGAACCGACCGCCTCAGTACATATTCCGAGTACTCAGGTGAAAAATCCGCATGCACACATGCCGTTTGAAAACGGCGGCTATGCTTCTTACCGCTGTTATGTACAAGGTCTGCAAGCCGACCGTGCCGTCACGGTTTATGTGCCGAATCTTGTATGCGCCTACCGTATCTATGTAGACGGCAGTTTAGTCTCGGAAAGCGGTATCACCTCGAAAATACAGAATGAAACTAAATCCAGTGCCGCCGCTGTAAAAGAGAAAGTGTTTTTAGACGAAAATTTGCACGAAATTATTATTGAAGTTTCGGCAAACACTTTTTCCGGATTATATTTGTCCCCCATGATTGCCGATTATGCACATGAAACGGCATATGTAAACGGCATGCTGGCACTGCGCTATTCACTCATCGGCATCATTTTGTATGCAGCGGTGGTTTTGTTTATCCTCAGCGGGAGTTCTAAGGTTCGCTTTTTCTCCCCCTGGATGCCCGTCTTATTCGCTCTGATTGCCCTGCGAATGCTGTTTTCTACCGAGGGCTACAGTGTGACACAGTCGTGGTTTTTCTCCCTGAGCTACGAAAACATACACATGATTACATTCGCCAGCCCGTTTATTATAAAACTGGCGGCGCTTCTGTATTTCCGCGATGAGCTGAAGCTGGACGTTCCGATGCGGCATATCGCGTATCTCAGCGGCTTTTTCATACTGATTACCGTCAGCGCATATCTATTTTCGGAAATCAGCTTCAACTACTCTTATTACTGGATATTACAGATGGTTTCCTCTGTTGCGGACATCTACATTTTCCGTAAGCTGTGCGACGGACTTGCTGAAGGGAAAAAGAACGCGGGGCTTTTATGCGGCGCATATCTATTTTTGCTGTGCGGCGTAAATATCAATATTCTGTACACGGGCGGCGTAATGTCTATTCGTTCCTCTTCCTTTATGCCGATTGCTTTCGCGCTGTTTGCACTGTGTATCACCGTGATTCAGGCCAGAAATGCCGTTTTGCTGTATCAGCGCGTGCAACAGACGCGCAGTCTGGAACTGGAACTGGAAAAAGCCAATATGGCGGTTATGATTTCGCAAATTCAGCCGCATTTTTTATACAACGCGCTCAACACCATTAAATCTCTGATTCGACGCAATCCGAAAGCAGCGGAGGAAGCTGTCATCGACTTTTCCTATTACCTGCGCGGCAATATGGACAGTCTTTCGCATACGGAGCCGATTCCGTTCCGCACGGAGCTTGACCATATCCGCCATTACTGTAAAATCGAACTGCTGCGTTTTTCGGACAAACTGCATATCGAATATGTTATTGAAACCGACAATTTCAGCGTACCGCCCTTAAGCATCCAGCCGTTGGTGGAAAACGCCATTAAACACGGCGTCACCAAACGGCCCGAAGGCGGCACCGTACGTATTCATACCTATGAAAATCGGGACGAATGTATCGTATGCGTAGAAGACAACGGCGTCGGCTTTAACCCGTCGGATATATTGCAGAGGGACGGACGCGCCCATGTAGGACTGCCGAATACCTGCTATCGGCTGGAAAATATGCTGCACGCCCAAATAGACATTCAAAGCAAAATCGGTGTCGGAACCACGGTTACCGTACATATTCCGAAACCGAATAACAAAGAAAAGGAAAATACACAATGAATATTATTGCCGTAGACGATGAACAGCTCGCTTTAGCGGATTTGCAAGACGTTTGTGAAGGCTTTCCCGAGGTTTCGCAGTTCCACGCGTTTTCCAATCCCGCTGATGCGTTGGTGCATGCCGCCGCAAACAAAACCGACCTTGCATTTTTAGATATTGAAATGCCCGTTATGTCCGGGTTAGAGCTGGCACGCCGCTTAAATCAAATAGATGCAAATATCCGCATTGTGTTCGTAACGGGCTTTAAAGAATATGCGTATGACGCCTTTGGGGTAAACGCCATCGGCTATGTACTGAAGCCCTTTTCGGAGGAAATGATTCGAAAAGAGTTGCTGAAGGCAGCGGATATAGGCGGTACTGCCCCAAAAATCCATGTGCAGACCTTTGGGTATTTTGATGTATTCGTACAAAATAAGCCTGTATATTTTTCCGGCAGCAAAGCCAAAGAGCTGTTGGCTCTGCTTGTGGACCGCCACGGCGGCTCTGTCAGTACGGAAAATGCCATTTCTATGCTGTGGCCGCACCGAGAATACGATGAAAGCGTGCAATCGCTGTTTCGAAAGGTGCTGAAAAGCCTGCGTGTTTCTCTTGCCAAGGCGGGAATTTCGGATATTCTCATTGACGTCCGCAACCAAAGAAGTGTAGATACCGAAAAATTCACCTGCGATTTATACGCACTGCTGCAAAAAGAGCCCGCCGCAATCGAAAACTATACAGGAGAGTATATGCACGGCTACAGTTGGGCGCAAAACACAAAAGAACATATAGATGCAATTATAGGAGGAAACAGTCATGCTGACAGACATTGAAATCGCACAGGCGGCAAAAATGCTGCCCATAAATGAAATTGCCGCAGGGCTTTCCATGGATGCGGACGACTTAGAGTTTTACGGAAAATACAAGGCAAAACTGCCGCTTTCGCTCTGTGAAAAGTACAAAGACCGCGCAGACGGCAAGCTGATTTTGGTTACCGCTATCAATCCTACCCCCGCGGGTGAGGGCAAGACTACCGTTACCGTCGGCTTGGGCGAAGCGATGCAGAAAATCGGCAAAAATGCCGTCATCGCACTGCGTGAGCCTTCCATGGGTCCTGTATTCGGCGTCAAAGGCGGCGCGGCAGGCGGCGGATATGCACAGGTGGTGCCGATGGAAGATATCAACCTGCACTTTACAGGTGATATGCATGCACTCACCGCCGCAAACAATCTGCTGTGCGCGGTACTGGATAACCATATCCAGCAGGGCAATGCGCTTTCGATTGACCCGAGACGCATTCTTTTTAAACGCTGTCTGGACATGAACGACCGCGCCCTGCGCAATGTCGTTGTGGGCTTAGGCGGTAAGGTAAACGGCGTACCGCGCGAGGACGGGTTTATGATTACCGTTGCAAGCGAGGTGATGGCAATTCTGTGCCTCGCGTCTGACTTAGAGGATTTGAAGAAACGGCTCGGCGATATTTTGGTGGCATACACCTATGACGGAAAACCCGTTTTTGCCCGTGACCTCGACTGCATCGGTGCGATGACAGCGCTTTTGAAGGATGCAATCAAACCGAATTTGGTGCAGACGCTCGAAAATACGCCCGCGCTTATGCACGGCGGTCCGTTTGCAAATATCGCACACGGCTGTAACTCTGTCACCGCCACCAAACTGGGTCTGAAGCTCGCCGATTACTGCATCACCGAGGCAGGCTTCGGCGCGGACCTCGGTGCGGAGAAATTCCTGGATATCAAGTGCCGTTTTGCAGGATTAAAACCCGACTGTATTGTGTTGGTCGCGACCATCCGTGCCCTCAAATACAACGGCGGTGTCCCGAAAACCGAGCTTGGCACGGAAAATGTAGAAGCATTGAAAAAAGGTATTATCAATTTGCAGACACATATTGAAAATATGCAGAAATACGGCGTGCCCGCTGTAGTGGCAATCAACCGCTTCGGCACTGACACGAAAGCGGAAATCGCGGTGATTAATGAATTCTGCCAAAAGATGGGCGTGGAGGTCTCCTTAACCGAGGTATTCGCAAAAGGCGGCGAGGGCGGCAAGGATTTGGCGCAAAAGGTCTGCAAAACAATAGAAGAAAAGCCCTCAAGTTACCACCCGCTGTATGACACCGACCTGTCTATCCCCGAAAAACTCGAAACCATTGCCAAAGAGATTTACCGTGCGGACGGCGTGACCTTCACTGCCGCCGCCAAGAAGTCCCTTGCGGAAATCGAAGCGCTCGGCAAAGATAAACTGCCTGTATGCGTCGCAAAAACACAGTATTCCCTTTCGGATAACCCCGCACTGCTCGGCAAGCCCGAAGGCTTTACACTGACCGTGCGCGATGTACGCCTATCCGCAGGCGCAGGCTTCGTCGTTGCGCTGACAGGCGACATTATGACGATGCCGGGGCTTCCCAAAGTGCCCGCCGCTTCCAAAATCGATGTGGACGCCGACGGCAATATTTCGGGACTGTTTTAAATTCCGGGTTGAAAAACCTAAAGCGACCCTGTGGCGGTTTGCACCGCCATAGGGTCGCTTTATCCTGCTTGCATTGCAGCTAATTCTGCATCAAACTGTACAGCAAGTCCCGCACGGTATCGGTGCGTTCGGCGGATTGCTTTTGGAGTGCGGCTTCAATCGCCGCAGAAACCGCCTGTGCACTGTTTCGGAAATATGCACTGCCCTTTTCGGTCAGCCGCACAAAAACATTGCGGCGGTCATCCCCCGCACGGACACGCTCAATAAATGCAAAATCTTCCAGTTCGTTGATAATTTTGGACATTTGCTGTTTAGTCATTTGCAGTTCCGTCAGCAAAAAGCTCATCGGCAGTTTTTTTTCGTGTGAACGCTCCAGCAAATACAGCACGTGAAAGCCGTGCGAATGAATTTTGGGACCCTGCGCGGTTGTCGGATGCCGCTGACATGCACTGTAAAAACGAAAAATCAGCTCCGTCAGCATATCTGCAACTTCTTTTTGTACGGACTGCGCCATACCGCATCTGCTCCTTTAAAAGAACATTTTTTCTGTAACCACTATACATTTTCCCCCGAAATTTGTCAACAGAAATATGATAGTTAATATATTGTTTACATTTTTACGGTTGACACAGACATTTTTTATCGGTATAGTTAAAACAGTATTTTAGAAAATTACCGTTTTTATAAAAAGAGGGTGGCACTATGAAAAAACATAAGGCAGATATACTGGACTACACCAATCGCATGAGTGCGGAAAATGTTACCGCCAGCCGGATTGACCCTGAACTTTACGAGCATTATTCTGTCAAACGCGGTCTGCGTGACAAAAGCGGCACGGGTGTTTTGGCGGGGCTGACCACCATTTCAAACATAAAATCTTATGAAGATACGCCCGAAGGGCACGTTCCCTGCGCCGGTGAGCTTCGCTACCGCGGCATCAACGTAACCGAGCTTGTGCGCGGCTGTATCGGAGAAAAGCGATTTGGATTTGAAGAGGCTTCTTACCTTCTGCTGTTCGGGCGCTTACCGAACGCTGCGGAATTACAGGAATACTGCGACATTATGGCGGCTCTGCGTTCGCTTCCCACAAATTTCGTACGCGATGTTATCATGAAAGCGCCGAGCAAGGATATTATGAACTCTTTGACCCGCAGTGTACTGACACTTTCAGCATATGACAGTAATCCGACGGATATGTCACAGGAAAATGTCCTGCGCCAATGCCTGTCCTTAATCAGCCGATTCCCGATGCTGGCGGTCTACGGCTATCAGGCATATAACCATTATGAATGTAACGACAGTCTGTATATCCACCGTCCCGACCCGAAACTCTCGGCAGCGGAAAATATCCTGCGGCTTTTACGGCCCGATAAAAAATACTCTGCGCTGGAAGCACAGGTGCTCGATATTGCGCTGATTCTCCATATGGAGCACGGCGGCGGTAACAACTCATCGTTTACCACACATGTGGTCACCTCTTCGGGGTCTGATACATTCTCTGTCATGGCGGCGGCGCTCTGCTCTTTGAAAGGTCCGAAACACGGCGGTGCAAATATTAAAGTTGTGGAAATGATTCACGATTTGAAAAAGCATGTGCGCGACACAAGCGATGAGGATGCAGTGCGCGATTATCTCGAAAAACTGCTGAACCGTGAGGCATTTGACAAGAAGGGCTTAATTTACGGTATGGGTCACGCGGTGTATTCGATTTCCGACCCGCGCGCCGAGGTTTTCAAAGGGTTCGTGGAAAAGCTTGCGCTGGCGAAGAACCGCAGCGCGGACTTTGAATTATACAGCATGATTGGGCGTCTCGCGCCGCAGGTCATTGCCGAACGGCGCAGAATTTACAAGGGCGTCAGCCCGAATGTCGATTTTTACAGCGGTTTTGTATACAGCATGCTGGATATTCCGCCTGAGCTGTATACGCCGATTTTTGCCATGGCGCGCATCGTTGGCTGGAGCGCGCACATGATGGAAGAACGCACCAATGCAGATAAGATTATCCGTCCTGCCTATAAGAGCGTCTCCGATGTAAAACCCTATGTGCCGCTCGCAGAACGAAAATAAGTCTATCTTCCTTCCACATAAAAATTGTATATGAAAGCTTCGTGCGCTGAATTTTTGGAATTCAGCGCACGTTTTTTCTCTTTGGGAGAACAATAACGCATATCAAGTATCTCGTACAAGCTATGTAGGGAACGGCCTAAGTGTCGTTCTGCGAAGATACAGAGGATTTTTGCGGGCGATTCGTGGAATCGCCCCTGCGTGTTCACAAGCCTGTACTTCTGCGCGCACAGGGACAGCCCTCCCGGCTGTCCGTTTGTGTAAAGTTAGGATTTCCGCCCACCTGAATTTTTTGGTAACAACACAAGTTTTATACATGTGCATTGCTTGAGAAGCACGCACACGCTTGAGGCGGAGTATTTTTTACCATCAGCGATACACATGCATCCCATGCGGTCTTACGCCCGCAGCAAAAAAATCAGACCGTTTTTCGGGCGAAGCGTCATTTCACGTTCCGTATGCAACATCTTTTTTCTTTGCAAATGCTTTATATACACACGCTCTGCCGTTTTCGGCGCAAAACCAAGCAGGTCTTTCTGTATCTGCAAACGGAATGTCTGTTTCTTATCTGCAAAATTGAACAGGCAAACCAGTGCTTCCTCTTTTTTCAAATACACCGTTGCTTTTACATTGTCATTGCCGCTTTGCACAGGATTTTGGCTGTGCCAGTAACCGCGCATTTCACTGTCCTGTATGCGGAAATCATCCCAAATCTGATAGATGCGCGGTGCATCGGTCGCGCCCCAGCCGTATCGGTTATTCATCGCATACAGCATGCCGATATACGGATTGCCGCCGCCCTCCAGCATCTGGCTCGTCTGCCCGTAGGGGAGTCCCGAAACCTCTGTGAGCAAATAGTCGGGAGAAAGCCGCTTATACGGATAGCCCTCGCCGATCCAAAGACTGTCCAAAAAAGGAAACAGTTCCGTATACAGATTCATACAGCTTACATTGCCGGCGCGCGCCTCCTCATGATTCCACATATGCATGTCAATCAGTCCGTTTACGCGGTCCAACACCTTACGCGCACGGGTGGCTGTGGTTCTGTCCAGCGCGGTATCATCAATATAAATTCCTTTGATGCCGATATTTTGCACCAGCCAGTCCAGCCCCTCAATATAGTAATTATCCAACCGTGAATTCGGACGGACGATAAAGGACACATCCGGGTCGTTTTTATATTTACCGCTGCGGTATTCCACCTTCCAAGCCGGAATAATCTCCTCACCGAAATATTCTGTCAGCCATTTTGCCGTACCGCCCTGCCAGGGATAGCCCTCTCCCCTTTTTCGCAGTATGATTTCGTCATCCAGCGCTTTATAGGCGAATACCTCCGCCATATGGTTGCTGTGTTCGCGCGTGGTGTAATATACCTTTACACCGATGTTCTTTTGTTTTGCGGCATCGACTAGGCGCTTTAACCGCTCCGTTTCTATAAACGGGTAATTGATAAACGGATGTACAGCGTTGCCATGATGGATAACCATGTGCGTAAGTTTATTTTTCTCCGCGCGGCGGAGTTCCTTATATTCATCTTTTAAATGATTGCTGTGGTCGTAACGCGTTGCGTAGTGTTTCTGATAATCAATCGCCTTGAGTGGTGTGAAATGTATTTCAAAATCAAACCGGCGGGTTTCCTGCGCTTTCATAGAAAACGAACCTGTCTGCGCGGTGATTTTCGCTTCGCTTTCGCCTTTGCAAAAAGCAACCGTGCCGTTTTGATGGTTTGCCCACGTTTCGTCCGGAATCACAAGAGGCAGATTGTGATAATAAATATTCACCAGCGGCTTGCGGTAATTTTCCGCCTTCCATTTCAAACGAAGTCCCGCATTTACCGCACCGATATATAAGCAATCCAAATGCCGCGTTTCATCCCAATGAAAGGAAATATCATGTGCTGCCGAACCAACCGCACCGAGTCCGTTCATATATTCGGCACAATCCTTTTGCAGTGTTGCTGACAGCATGATATTCTCGGTACAAAAATCCTTTTCGGCTGTCACAAAAATACTGCAATCTAAAAAGCCCTCATAAAACAGCGCGGTCCGTGCCTGCAGCTTTAAACCGTCTGCCGTACCGTCTGCCGTGATGTAAACCGTACCGCCGTCCTGTTTCATCTGCAGAGACGACCAGGTTATGGGCGTACCAGCAATACAAAAATCCATCGGCGCCGCGAACAGGTTTTTTTGTATTTCCTTTTTTAAGGAAATACTTTCATCGAAATAGGACTGCATTTGCTGCGGCAGACCGTTTGCGCCGAATGAGATGTCGCGGCCGAGAATCCGCACCGTATTCTCCTGCGCCGTCGGCGCAAAATACGGCGCCACAGGGTCATTGTTTAAAAACCGTTCGGAATTCAGCCAATTTAGCCGCGAAAGCCGCCACAGGTCGTTATAGCCGTTATTTTCGACCGCCTCATCCGTATAGTGCACCGTCAGCGCGAGTGTTTGCGTTCCTTTATCTGTTTGAAACAGAATTTCTGTATGTACAGCTTCGTCTGTGTGAACAGAATCAGCATGCAGAACAAAAAACAGCGGACGAATACGGTTTTCCTGCAATACAACGCTTTTTTCATAAGAATGACCGAATTTATCGGTAATTTGCGTATTTATACAAGTCATCGGCACATTTCCGTCAAAAGACACGCGCTGAAGCTCCCGCTCGCTCTCCGCAAGAACTGCCAGCTGTAAAACAAATTCTTCGGCTTTCGGAACAGACACCGACAGCGCAGAAAGCGGCTGCCGACCGTTCAAAACGGACAAATCCGAAAAATGCCGAATCTGTGTGCGGCGGTCAATATAATAGATTTGCATGAAACTTTTCCCTTTCCAATATGACTTCTTGCTTTTGATTTCATTGTATGATATAAATTAAAGAAGAACAATGCAAAAATCCGTATATATCATACAAAAATCGGAAATCGGGAGAAAAGTATGTATCAATGCTCCTTTTTTTACGCATCAGACCGTGTACTGCCGCCAAACCAAGATACGGTAGTCGCCGCGTGGTCCGTCATTGCCGACCGCACATACCGCTATGATTTGGAATACGATGCGCTTGCCGCACCGAATTTATACAGCCTGATTCGCACAAAGGAAGGCGAGGGCGCAATAGAAACAACAAACGGCATATTTCGGCTGCCCGCCGACACAATTGTGATTTTACCGCGTGCGAAAATCTTAAATTACCGCTCAGTGCAAACGGTTTGGCAATATGCATGGGTGGATTTCATCGCTTTGCAGAAGCCCGTGCAGTGCGGCAAAATCAAAACCGTGCCGCAAACCGAATGGGAAGATACGCTGTTCCGTGAGCTGCTGCGTGTCGGAAAAGCCTATCCGCATGAGATTCTCTACATTTACAGCATTTTTATACAATACTGCTATACGCTGTATTTTTCCGCCGCGGAGAATCGGCAACAGAACCCGCCGAAAATTTTATACACAGAAATCTGTGATTACATTGCGCAAAAATTATATTCACGCTTAACCGTACAGGAAATTGCAGATTTTTTCGGCGTATCCGTGCGCCGCATCCATCAAATCTTTCGGGAAAATACAGATTGCCCGCCGAAGCAATATATCATGCGTCAAAAAACAGAAAAAGCAAAACAGCTTCTGTGTGAAACCGCCGCCGCTGTGACGGATATAGCTGATTTATTGGGATTTAACAGCGCTTACCATTTTTCAGCCGTCTTTAAACAGCAAACAGGCGATTCACCCCGTGCATACAGAAAAAAAGAGCGGCCCACAGACAAAAAATGAGCCGTCCCTTTTCTATCGTTATTCACTTAATGTTCCGAAAATTCTTTACGGTTTTCGGCGCTCTTCGACGCTTTTTCATGCGGTTATGCCGTATAATCAACCCGATATATACAGCGAGCACCAAAACCACCAATATAAATACAATTTGAAAGATCGTAGATTTAAACAAATTTTTCACGCCGTTTAGGATATACAGAATGAAACTCATGTGCACATCCTCAGCGGCAACTAAATTCACGGTGGCAATCTCATCCTCCGCATATAAGATGCGTGCTTTTCCGAGCACATCCCCTTTTTTGATTGGGGCATTTACACTTTGCGGCGTTTCCTCGGGGATGACTTCCAAAAGCACACTGGATTCATCGTTGCCCACGGGTACAAGTGCGGTCACCTCGGTTTCGGGCACCAAACGCACATGGTCCACATTCCAAGAAAGATTGACATCGACCACCGTGGCAATCTGCGTCGGACTCGCCACCTTCGTCAGGCGAATATTGTTAAACGCCCACTGAAAAATTTTTTTACACTCCAAAAACGCGCAGTTGTCCGGGTTACCGTCGCCGTTGACATCCTCCTCCGGCGCACCCATCACAACGGCAAGGTAATTATACCCATCCTTGCAGGCTTTGGAAATGATACAGTGTCCCGCGTTTTTCGTCGTGCCGGTTTTAATCCCCTCGGCATATTTCAAATAATATGTTTTAAAATTGGGGTTTATCATCCAGTTTGTTGAAAGCAGATTGCGCTCGCCGCTTTTGTTAGACGCCGGTAGTTTAAAATTCACCGTATTTACAATTTCGGAAAACAGCGGCAGTGTCAGTGCATGCTTTGTAATCAGCGCCAAATCATTGGCGGTCGTGTAGTGTCCCTCAGCGTCCAGACCGTGGGGATTGGCAAAATGCGTGTCCTGACAGCCGATGTCCATTGCAAAATCATTCATCATTTTTACAAAATTTGCAACGCTGCCGCCGATATAATCCGCCAAAACAACCGCCGCTTCGTTGGCACTCTTGACCATCATGCAGTACAGCAGATTGCGAATCGAAATTTCCTCGCCCGGCAAAAGTCCTGCCGTAGAGCTGTTTGTCCCGCTGATGGCGTTGATAGATGACTGTTTAATGGTAATCACTTCATCAAGATTCTGACAGTTCTCAATCGTGAGAATTGCCGTAGTGATTTTGGTAAGCGATGCCGGTGCGGCACGCTTGTCCGCATTTTTGTCAAAAATCACCGCACCGTTGTCGAGACTTACAAGCAGTACAATATCGGCTTTGGTGTCGAGCGAAGAATTAAACGCCGCAGAACTTTTAACCGTACACAGCGGCAAAAGAATAAAAAGTAAAGTTAAAAAACAGGAAATAAATCTTTTCAACGCGAAATCCCCCCTTGAAAAGAAGATGTAAAACGTGTAAAATAAATAGTCTGAGATATGTGATAAGTATAGCAAATTTTTTTGCGTTTGGCAATAATTTCTAAGGAAGTGTAAGATTTGATTTACGTGACGGGCGACACCCACGGCGAGGCAGACAGACTTTCTCCCTCTGCGCTGAAGAAGCTCAAAGCGGGCGATACGTTAATTGTCTGCGGCGATTTCGGATTTTTGTGGGATGACAGCAAAAAGGAACAGAAAATCATCAAGCAGCTCGGCAAACGGAAGTACAACATCTGTTTTATTGACGGTACGCATGAGAATTTTTCGCTTTTGAACAATTATGAAATCAGCGAATGGAACGGCGGTAAGGTACACAGGATTTACGGCAATCTTTACCATCTTTTGCGCGGACAGGTGTTTCATATTGACGGCGTATCGGTATTTACCATGGGTGGGGGAGAAAGCCCCGATATTGATATCCGTGCCGAGGGCGAAACCTGGTCGCGCGAAGAAATACCGACGCGTGAAGAGCTTTTAGAGGGGGCGCACGCGCTCGAAAAAGAAGACTATCATGTAGATGTTGTGGTTACACACGAGCCGCCTCTGCGCATTAAGGGGTTTTTACAGCTCAAGGATTATGATTCCCTGCGCGTGACCGCCTTAAACGCCTATTTTGAAGAATTGTCGGATTCCTGCACCTTCGGCAAATGGTATTTCGGCAGTATGCATATGGACAAATATATTTCAAGCTCACACATTGCGGTATTTAAAAATATTATCAATGCCGCAACCGGAGAAAAGGTTTGAACCCGCATGGAAATGACAAAGCGTAAGAAAATTACGGGGACAATTGAATTAGCCGCCGCGGCAGTTGTGCTGATTGTGGCTGTGGTTTTCGCGCCCGCATACAAAACGGCAGTCGGTGAAGCAGATTCCACCGTCCCGCAAACGGAAGCACAGACGGAATCTCCGTCAGAGGCGGACACAGACAGTTTAACAGTTAAAGAAAACATAGCGGTAACTGAACCCACCACTGCCCCGCCCGAGGTCGGCGCATACACAGTGACCCCGAATTATATCGTCGTAACAGGCGACGCCGCTATGGAAATGTATTCTATTGCAAAGCAAAAGCTCCTTGATTACGGCGGCACGGTCAACGCACTCTCGACGGCGGTACCCGATGTAAAGGTATTCGCACTGCTTGCCCCCACACGGATGGAATATTACGGCCCTGAGGAATACAGAACCGGTTCACATTCGCAAAAGCGCGGTATAGAAATTGCCTACGGTGCGATGAACGACAATATCGTTAAGGTGGACGCATACGACCGCCTTTCCCGACACACGGATGAATATTTATATTTCCGTACCGACCATCACTGGACGGCACGTGGCGCATACCGCGCCTATGAAGCGTTCTGTGCTTCCGCGGGACTGGCCTGCAAACCGCTTTCCGACCATGAAACAGGGCAGTTAGAGGGCTTTGTCGGCAGTATGTACCGCTACACGCAAAACGAAGCGCTGAAAAACAATCCCGACACAGTGGAAGTGTTCTACCCGACTGTAGAAGCAAGCGGGCAGTTTTTCTCAGGTCCTGCGATGGACGACGGCAAGAATTTGCGTATTATTTCCACAAATATCAGCGATCCCGCCAGCAAATATATGGCTTTTATTCAGGGAGATAAGCCGTTAATTAAAATGACCTCCAATGTCGGCAACGGGCAGAAAATTCTGCTGATTAAAGAGTCTTACGGCAATGCGTTCGCCCCGTTTCTCTTGGAGAATTACAGTGAAGTCTATGTGCTCGACCCGCGTCAGGAAGGCGTAAAGGGAATGAACCTGCCGCAGTTTTTGCGTGACAACGGGATTCAGAACGTCCTGTTTTTAAACTACATGATGGCGCCGTCCAACTCCAAATATATGAACGCACTGAATGCGATGATTTATGCTTGACAGGACTTAAGGCGACCGAATAAAAAATTTGCGCATCGCCGCAGGGCGAATGATACGCAAATCGGAATGCTTGATAAAAAAATAACCGCACACCGTTTTACATCGGTGCGCGGTTATTTTAATGCTTGAAATTCGTCTGTCAGCCCTAAAATGTAATCAGCAGAAACATTGTAAAATCGGCAAAGCGCAATTAAATGGTGCAGCGGCAGTTCCCGCATCCCTGTTTCGTAGCGGTTGTACTGCGGCTGTTTCATGCCCAAATATGCACTGATGTCCGATTGCTTTAAATCCTTATCCTCGCGCAAATCCCGCAGACGCTGATAATAATACATTTGAAACCCTACCTTCGGATTTTGCCATGGTAAAATTTTAGCATATAACCATATAATTATATTGACAAATAACCAATTGGTTATTATAATATTTTTTGTATAACTATTTAGTTATATACCATACTGTTGAAAGCGGGAAATTATATGAAGTGTGAAAAATGCCAACCGGATTATACGAACGGTGAAATTTTTTGCGCTGTTTGCGGCGAAAAATTAAAAACAGGAACTGTTGAACAGCAAAATCAAAAATCCTGCCCCAACCGTGAAACACGGCATCCGGTTGGATGCCGTATCTTTTTCATATCTGCGTCATACCGCCGACCAGAATGCCGAGGTTATCACTGTATATCTTTGGGAACTGCGAGACGGGCAAGGGGCTTTGCCCGATGCCGACTTCAATGGTGTAACCCGGGCGGTTATAGGTTTCGATAAACCAATCCTTATACCCTGCAAAACCGGATGCATACGGCGTCTCTTCCACAGCGTAACCGCTGACCTCACCGAAATATTCTGCAATTTCCCGCGAACGGTCGGGTTCATAATCAAGATATTTCCAGTAAATAATTTCTCCTTGGCTGTGGTAGGAAAGTATCAGTAAAAAGTCATGCATACGTGTGAAATTATAAACCGCAAAGCTTTCAGGGGCCACGAGCGGCGCGGTACCCACAAAATCACGCGGTGCAGGTGAAGTAAAGCCCTGCTCGAATTTTATGCGTTTGGCTTCTTCCCAGTTGGCCGGATATTGTAAATTTAAATCGACCCCCGCGATGTTGGCTTTCCAGCCGTTCGGGAACGGCACCTGCGGATAGGCATTGGCAATCTGACGTGCGCGGTTGTAATAGCCGCCCGACGAAAGCACACCGGTCACCAAATCTACGCCGTCGGGATTCACCATCGGCAAAAGATAGAGGCTGTATTTGCGGAACAGCTGTGCCGCGAGCGTACCGCCGATTTGCCCGCCTGTGACATAGCTTTCGGCATATTCTTCGGCAAACTGCAAAAGAACGGGGGTGGTCAGCCACTCGTTGGCATGATGTGCGGCGTTGTAAAAGACCTCTTTTTTCCCCTGCCCGAAACGCATATACAGCAAATCCTTCCCCATTACGCTTTTGCCGACAGAACCGCTTTGTACAAACGGATACCGCACCGTCAAGCCCTCGACAATCCACGCGTTTAACAGAGAGGAATACGCAACCGTTGTCGGTACAAGCGGAAAGGCAAACGGTATATAAAGTGTTGTGCCGATTTGCAGATTCTGCGGGTCAACCGTCGGATTTGCAAGCATAATACGGCGCATGTCTGTATTATATGTTTGCGCCAGACGAAAAAACGTATCCCCCGACCGCACAATATGTGTTGTATAGCCTTTCAGATACGGCATCAGCGCGCCCCAAGTCTGCCGTCCGACAACACCGTCGGCAGACAGTCCGTTTTTTTGCTGAAAATCACGGACTGCATCCCGTGTGCGCGCACCGAAAATTCCATCGACGGTAAGCAAAGTATACCCCGCCCGAACCAACGCGAGCTGTAAATACTCCACAAGCGTACCGCGACTGCCGAATCGCAGCATTTCCATATAAATCCCTCCAATTCACATTTACTTTATTCTTATTATCCATCACATCCGAAAAGACCGCAGGACAAAATAGTTTTTTAAAAAACGGATGTCCTCTTGTCAGAAAGAAAAACAAGAGTTGTAATAACTCTATATTAACTCTAATTATACATATAAAGTCATTTTAAGTCTATACTAACTTTATAAGTTGTAAATTTTCAGCAATTTTTATAAAAGTTTGGTGTGAACATGAATAAAGAACGGCATTTCGGCTTGCGCATTGATGATGCACTTTTGAAGAAATTTCATTATGTATGTGATTATGAGGGGCGCTCGGCAAACGGACAAATCCTGTTTATGATTCGGCAAAGCGTTGCAGCCTTTGAAAAGGAACACGGCGCAATCGCCTTGGAAGAAAAGGAATCGGAGTGAGCTTATGACCCCACAGGAATTGGTGATGTGCGCACTGGACGCACAAAAATATGCCTATACGCCCTATTCGCAATTTACCGTCGGCGCGGCATTGTTGACGCGAAAAGGTAAAGTTTATAAGGGATGCAACATTGAAAATAAAAGCTTTTCTCCCACAGTGTGTGCCGAACGTGTGGCGATTTTCAAAGCCATCAGCGAGGGAGAAACAGATTTTGAAGCCATTGCAATTGTCGGCAAATACAAAAGCGGTGTATACAAGCATTTTTGTGCGCCGTGCGGCGTGTGCCGCCAGGTGCTGGCAGAATTCTGCGCGCCTGATTTTAAAATTGTATTGGGAGATGACAGCGGAGACTGTGAAGTTCACACACTGGCGGAATTACTTCCGCAGTCGTTTACATTTTAACAGCTTCTAACAGGGAAACGCCCGCAGAACCGAAGTTCTGCGGGTGTTTTCATTCTATGAAGGGAGATGTTAGTTGTCTTCTTTCTTGCTGCGAACCGCCAGCGTTACAAATGCCGCTGCGGACAGCAAAGACAGTGCTGAGAAGCCCATGACTGCCGCACCCGTTTTTGGAATATTCACGGTATCCTTGACAGGCTTATCTGTTTTTTCTGTCGGCTTTGTGCCGTTGTCCGAATTCGTCGGTTCCGACGGTTTTGTCGGTTTTTCAGGCTCAGTCGGTTTTTCGGGCTCGGTCGGTTTTTCAGGCTCGGTCGGCTTTTCGGGTTCAGTCGGGTCTTCGGGAATCTCGCGTCCGACTTCGTTTGCAAGCATAACAATCAGCTTATCCGCAAGGGGCTCTCTGTCCGTTTTCAGTGCTCCAAGAATGAAGTCCTTTACGTCTTTCGACAGCTCTACGCCGAGGGCATTTTCAACGATACCGGTTTCAATTGCCATTGACACCAAGCTGTTATTGGTACGGTCTGCAATGAGGTTGTCATAAAGATAATCATAAATAATCTTGACCACATCCGCAGTGGACTCCGCATTGGCAACGCGGTCAAGCTTCATATGTCTGAACTTCACGGCAACAAGCGCTTTTGCCTGCGCCGCAAACAGTCTCTTCGGTGCCGTACCGTCGCCTTCCGCACGGTCTACAAACTGAATGGTGAGTGCATCGCTTGTTAAAGAACCGACAAGATAGGAAACAACGCCTTCCATATCCAGGAATTTCGCACCCTCTGCGCCCTTGGTAGGCAGTGCCGCAAATGTCGTTTTCAAGTTGTCAATCGTTGCTTGCACACTGCTGATGTCCACACCCAAGCCTTTCAAAGTGGAAGAAAGAGATGCAACCACGCTGTTCAGGCTGTTCAGAATCTTTGTAACGCCGCTGTAAAGCAATATGCCGTTTTCCTCAACAACCACGCGCTGAATCAGGGACATAGCGTTGTTGGAAAGGTCGGGAAGCAGTGCCGCAACTATATTTTTCAAATAAGCCTGCGTGCCTGCCTTGTCACCCTGATAGGTCAGGAAGCCCAACACTTCGTTTGCGGTTTTTTCCTGTTTTACGCCCAGTGCTTTGCAGACTTCGTCTAAACCGTTCCCCAACTCCTGTGCCGCTGTAATGTCACCGCCGAACAGGAACGCAAACGGGATGGTTGTCATAATGTTATCCACAATGACAATTTCAATCAGCTTGTTTACTTCCGCTTGAAATGCCGCAAGGTCTTTGCACACAATTGGGTGTGTTTCAAAAAACAGCGTTAAAGTGCCTTTGGTCACGATATTGCCGTTTTCATCCGTCACGTCAGCTACGATTTGTCCGTCGGGCAAGTCAGCAAAGCGCTCCGGGTCGGACAGTTTGTAAAATTCTGCTTTGTCCGAAGCCTTTGCAGAGCTGTTTTCCAGCATCAGCAAGGATTTCATAGAAGGAAGCATTTTGTAAATACTTTCAATTGTGTCACCGTTCAGCAAATCTCTTGCCAAAACGGTGTTGACGTCACCAAGCATCAGCGAAACATCTTTTTCCGTAACGTCTTTTGAGTACGTAGGCTTGTAAACTTCCTGTGCAGAAGCCGCCATTGTCGCCGCAAATGCAGACAGAATCATCACAAATGCCATCAGTACACTCAAAAGCTTTGTGCCTTTTTTCATTGTTTTTCTCTCCTTTTTTACTTTTATAAATATATCGCCCAAAGAGGCAATAGATTCACCTTGTAAATTCAATCACATTTCCGTCCTCAAAATTTGTTAATTAACTGACAAATTTTTAAACACAACTTATATTAACCGTCTAAAATATTGTCTTATTTATAACAATAAAACGGGCATATACTGTGATTCCACCAAATTTTATGGGAATTTGGCTTAAAAACTATTCTTTTTTCTAGATATCTTGTTTGTAGTTTAACAGTTTCCGCGCAGTTTGTCTTTCGAAATACACTCATAAAGTTTAGAAATCCTATCATCCATTCCTGTTTCTTTCCCATTGGTGCAGTAAAAAACGGAAAGCCTGTTAAAATTTGACAGGCTTTCCGTAAACAGTATATATGCTTGCAATGCATTTTTGGCTTATATTGTAACCGTCGTATACGTTTCGCTTTCTACACCCCAACTGTCTACCGCATAGATTCTGTAGGTGCCGTGTATGTTCTGTGGGGATTGCAGCGTAAGAGAAACGGTTTTCTGCATTCTGTCCAATCCGTTATAAAAATCGCTGAAAAAATATAAGGGCTTCTGTCCGTCGGCGACCACCTTATACGTATGCACAAAATCGTCATCTGCACCTGCACGGAAGGTAATTACCACATCGTTGCCCTTTCGCACCGCCGTGCCCGCTGTTTCGGGCATTGTCGGTGCACGGTTCGCCTGTCTGCGACATGCAAAGGCATACCGACCGTCATTGACATACGGCAAAGGAAACGTCCAGCGCATATTCGCCTTTTCCTCCCTGCCGAGCGGGGTGCCGTCGAAGGTGATTCGCCGAAAGGTAAATCTGTCCGTGTCGAAATCGATACAATAGCCCATCGGCGTTTTGTCGGCATGCGGCGGAATTGTACCGTTTTCCTTACCCGCTTCCAGCTCGGTATACGAAAGTGACTGCGTACTGAGCACGGTATATGCCCCCTGCCAAACGGAGCGCTCATCCAAAATCGAGTAATGGCTGTGACCGCTGATGTTAATGACATTCGGATATTTCTCTAAAACCCTGCCGAGATTTTCCTCGCCCCAATCGTCACTGCCGTAACAGGTATCCAGCGGCTGTTGGTGCGTCAGCAGAAAAATCGGCTTCCCTTCACTGTCCGCTTCGGCAATTTTCAGCTGTGCGTCAATCCAGTCTACGGTTTTCGCATAGCCGACTGTCATACTGCCGCTGTCGGGAGACGCACCTATAAAATGAAACCCGTTCACAACATAATGCGTCCGAGCCGATGTGCCGACAATTTTTTCAAATGCCTTTCTATGATTATGGGTGTAATGAAACAGATTTGGGTTCCAATGGTCGTGATTGCCCATAATTGTTTGTATAATCGGCTTTTTATCGCCGTATACCGTGTTCAACGCCTGCGCATAGGTTTTGAACGCGTATTTTGTCCCGCCGTCGCCAATGTCGCCTGCAAATAAAATCATGTCCGCGCCCATATTTTGAAAGGTGCGGAGCGCCGTCAGCAAATTCTGTACAAAACGGTCATCCCTTTGACGCTGCCGTTTGGTCGGCGGAAGCTGGGTATCTGAAATGACTCCCACCCGAAAGGTTTTGCTGCCTGTATAAAAGGTTTCCAAGTTTGTATTTTCCATAAGATATCACATCCTGCATAACAAATACTGTTGTTTTATACAGTAGCAAAAAAACGCTGTTCTGTCAAGAAAACAATATTACCCCGTCAACCGTTTGCGCATTTCCATGAGAATACTGCGCTCACGGCGGGAGACCTGCACTTGTGACAAACCGAGTAATTCTGCGGTTTTCATTTGCGTTAAGCCTTTGTAATACCGCAGTTCAATCAGCTTCCGGTCGGATTCCGGCAGTCTTTTCAGAATTTCGCCGAGTGCCAAGCTGTTTTGAATCTCCTCTTCCCCCGATTCCACGGGGATGTCCGTCTGCCCGCCGCCCGCCTCATCCAATTCCGTAAGAGACACCACGGGCTGGCTCAGATTCACAAGTTCCGCCATTTCGAATTCGGACACGCCCATTTTCTCTGCCAATTCCCGCAAGGTCGGCTCACGGTTCAGCGAATTTGTCAAATCCTCACGAAGCCGCACCGCCGCACGGGCGCGCTCTTTTAAGCTGCGGCTGATTTTCACCGCACCGCCATCGCGGAACAGCCGTTTGATTTCCCCCAGCACTGCGGGCACGGCATAAGTGGAAAACGCAAAGCCCAGCTCCGGACGAAATCCGTCCGCCGCTTTGACCAGTCCCAAACAGCCGGCGGAAAACAAATCGTCATATTCTATGCCCTTTCCCCGAAACCGATTGGCACAGGCGTGCACCAACCCGAGATTCTCGGAAATCAACGCATCACGGTTCACAAGGCTCGTCCCTGCCTTTAATATTTTTTACCAGCGTAACCGTCGTACCCTTGCCCACCGCAGATCGGACCCGCACACGGTCGCAAAAGCTTTCCATCACGGAAAAACCCAAGCCCGAACGGTCGCCGCCTAAAGTTGTAAATAACGGTTCCCGCGCTTTCTTGACATCGGCAATACCGCAGCCGCGGTCACGGATTTGTATTTCCACCTTGCCGCCGTCAAACAGACGCACACGTATGTAAATTTTGCCCACACCGTTTCGGTAGGCGTGCACAATACAGTTTGTGACCGCTTCGCTGACGGCAGTGCGAATATCGTTGATTTCTTCCACCGTCGGGTCCAGAACAGCCGCAAATGCGGAAACCGCCACGCGCGCATAACCCTCATTGACAGAGCGGCTTTCCATTTGCAGTTTGACCTCATTTTTCGGTTTTGTCATGCTGTTTTCCTCCTTTTTCACCGCATTTTTTTAATGTGACAATGTTTTCCAGCCCCGCCAGCCGCATCACCTTGTAAGCATGTGCAGACAGATTGCGTACCGTCAGCGTACAGTTTGCCGCAGACAAAAGCTTATATCGCCCCATCACCAAGCCGATGCCCGAGCTATCCATAAACGTCACACCGCCGAAATCCAATATCATGCTCTGTGGGCAAAACCCAACAGAAAATTCATCGATTTTTTCCCGAACCGCGGGTGCATTGTGATGGTCCAGTTCACCACTGAGATAGCAAACCGCCGCAGAACCTTCTGTTTCTATATTCACCTGCATATAATGCCTCCTTTTTCCTTTTCTTTACTTTTAATCATAGCGGACAAGCCGTAAAAAATTTGTCAGAATACGGATTTTCCTAAAAATGCAGTGCAAAAAATATTTTTTACGCACCGTACCGACTCCGTAAAAATATACTGGCAATAGGGCGGTGCCATTGAAACCTGCACCGTTCTTAGGAGGTCTAAAGCATGCAATCCAATCCAAAAACAATGGATACACTCGCGCCCGGAGAACAGGGGCATGTGCTCCGAATCACAGCTACACCGTCTATGAAACGCCGTTTACAGGATTTAGGACTGATTCACGGTACAAGAGTTACCTGTGTTTTTACGGGGCGGTACAAAGATATCAGCATTTACAGAATCTGCGGTGCGCTCATCGCCGTGCGCGATTGTGATGCCGAAAGCGTACTTTTGAAATGAGGTGCAGACCGATGCAAAAAGCATATGAAAGCAACCGTACAGCCGGCGAATATACCGTTGCGCTGGCAGGTAACCCAAATGTCGGCAAAAGCACGGTGTTTAACGCCCTGACAGGCATGCGTCAGCATACGGGGAATTGGGCGGGCAAAACCGTCAGCAACGCTTACGGCAGTTATCGCTTTGAAGGCGGTACCTATACACTGGTGGATTTACCCGGTACGTATTCCCTGCTGACACGTTCGGAAGAAGAGGCACACGCAAGCGGATTTTTGTCTTCCCTGCAAAGTGATGCCGTAGCCGTTGTCTGTGACGCTACATGTCTGACGCGTAACCTGCATTTAGTTCTGCAAATCGCAGAACTTACGCCGAATGTGGTTGTCTGCCTCAACCTCATGGATGAGGCGAAAAAACACGGACTGCATATTGATACCGAAGAATTAAGCCTGCGGCTTTCCTTGCCTGTTGTGCCGGTCACGGCGCGGAGCAAACAAGGGCTTTCACAGCTGGAATCAGAAATCGCGCGGCTGTGCCATCGGGAAAATACACAGTGCTGCCAAACGGAATACCCGGCTTACATAGAAAAAGCGGTGTTGGATTTGGAGAGTATTCTGCAAAGTGTGCCTCTGCATATGCCGACACGCGCCCTTGCCTTAAAATTACTGCGCGACGACAAAACAGCCGCAGCGGAATATAAAACCTATTTTCATACAGATATTTACGAAAATGCCGAAACCCGCGCTAAAATTCAAAAGATTAAAACAGAGCTTGCAGAGCGCGGCTTTTCCGAAAGCCGTATTGCGGACGACATTGCAAGTGCTTTTGTACACGCCGCTGAGGATTTGACGGCAGGCGTCATCACCGAAACGCATACCCGCAAGCGGGATATACAAAACACCGCTGACCGCATATTTTTAAGCCGAAAAACGGGCGTTCCTATCATGCTTCTGTTATTGCTTTTGGTGTTTTGGATTACAATTGTCGGTGCAAACTACCCGTCCGCAATACTTTCCGACGCCTTGTTTTCCGTGCAGGATACTTTGCTCGGGCTTTGTGACCGTGTCGGCGTTTCCCCGTGGCTGCGGGATATGCTGGTACTCGGCATGTACCGCGTGCTTGCATGGGTCGTCTCGGTTATGCTGCCGCCGATGGCGATTTTCTTTCCCCTTTTCACGCTGTTGGAGGATTTCGGCTATCTGCCGCGCGTAGCTTTCCATTTAGACCATCATTTCCGCAAGGCGAATACCTGCGGCAAGCAGGCACTGACCATGTGCATGGGATTCGGCTGTAATGCCGTGGGTGTAACGGGATGTCGCATTATCGATTCCCCGCGTGAACGGCTGATTGCGGTCCTCACCAACAGCTTGGTTCCCTGCAACGGCAGATTCCCGACCCTGATTTCCATTATCACTATGTTTTTTCTCGGTGCAGCAAGCGGATTTACCGCATCTGTGCTGTCTAGCCTGTTACTGACGCTGACCATTCTGTTTTCGGTATTCTGTACCTTTTTCGCCTCTAAGCTGCTGTCTAAAACCGTATTAAAGGGTGTGCCGTCCTCGTTCACGCTGGAATTGCCGCCCTACCGCCGCCCGCAGATTCTCAAGGTAATTGTGCGCTCTGTGTTTGACCGTACCCTGTTTGTACTCGGGCGGGCGGTCAGTGTCGCCGCGCCTGCGGGCATTGTAATTTGGCTGTTTGCCAATATCCGTATCGGCGAAAATACGCTGTTGACCGTTTGTGCCGATTTTTTAGACCCCTTTGCCGCATTGCTCGGTTTTGACGGCATTGTCCTTTTGGCATTTATTTTGGGGCTGCCTGCCAACGAGATTGTGTTCCCCATTATCATTATGGCGTACATGGCTTCGGGCAGTATTTTGGAATTTGAATCGCTGACGGAACTGCGCACTCTGCTTATATCTAACGGCTGGACAGTTACGACCGCTGTTTCTGTCATGCTGTTCTCTTTAATGCATTGGCCCTGTGCCACAACACTGATGACCGTAAAAAAAGAAACGAAGTCCGTAAAATGGACACTCGTTTCTCTGCTTCTGCCGACAGCATTCGGCATGTGCACCTGCTTTGTATTTAATTTGGCAGTAAAACTCATTTGCAGGCTGTAGTGGTCGACAACCTGCGAGCCAACACAGTTTGCCCTGCTTCAGCGGAGAATTGTTGACCCCTACAAGCCGTGTAAAGCCGTTTGCATGTGCAAACTTTTTATTTTACTTGGGCGATTCATAAAACATCCCTATATTTGTCTATACACAAAAAAATCCCGTCTGCGAATTGCAGACGGGATTTTATATTTTCAAATACAATAACCAAAATTATTTCTTGGCCTGTTTGGAATACTTTTGCAAATAAATGAAACGCATTAAATGGGCTTCAATCGGATTAATCGGTTTACCTGAATAGAACAGCTTTTTGCCGATTTCGGTTTTACAGCCTTTTTCCATAACCATTTCCACCGCAGTTGCGTCATATTCACTGCCCGCTACGCAAAGCGCACCGTTGTTTGCAAGCAAAACGGCATTTCTGCCCTTGAGTGCACGTGCAACCTTTTTGGAGGTTTTCAGCGTGTTGTTCGGGTTGAACACCGCATTTTTTACAGTAACACCGACCAGCTGGGCAAAGTCATCCAGCAATGGCTTCATCACCTTATTGGTTTTGGAAACCGCCATAACCTCAGGACTTTGGTTGTGTACGATGTAGTTTACATCCTTACGCTTTTTGTAAATGGCTCTGTGCAGTTCCGCAGAGGCAGGCATATCCTCACCCGCCACCAACTCTCCGCTCTTAATATCAATACGGACAATCTCGCCATCGCCGTTTACCGCCGAGATATTGAACACACTGCCGTCGCGCTCACTGTTGTACGCATCGAATGTCGGTGCGGAAGTGAGCTTTTTGTTCTCAAATTTATCCGCGATATAACTGTAGACCGTTTCTAAGCCTTCCGCGACTGCGCCCGTCCATTCATGATATTTGTTGGTGATGAAATGTGCGCAGACGGTTTCCAATTCTGCCGCGACTGCAAACGCATCTGCATAGCTTTCGCCCATGCACAGCGCGCCGTGATGCGCCATAATAACCGCTTTGGAATCACTTCTCTGAATCGCCGCAACAACACCTGCACGCAGCTTGCCTGTACCCGGCAGACCGTAGGACGCCAAGGGAACATTGTCGCCGATGACTTCTGCGCTCTTTGCGGGAACGGCGTTAATGTCAAAGCCCAGTGCGCTGACAACGGACGCCTGCATTTGATGGGTATGAATCACAAAATTCACTTCGGGACGAAGCTTATAGGCTTCCGCGTGAATTCCTTTTTCCGAAGACGGTTTCACATCGCCGTCATAGGAAAGGTCATCCATATTGACCAAAACGATTTCATCGGGCGTCAAGTCCTCATACGCTCTGCCCGAAGGGGTGATTACAAACTGCTTGTCGTCGATACGGCAGGAAATGTTGCCCCAGGTTCTGGCAATCAGACCGGATGCGACAACCTCTTTGCCGGCTTTAATAACGAGTTCTTTTGCTGCCTGAATCTCCATGATTTTCTCCTCTCTGCGGATTCACAGCAGGGGTGGAAAAAATCCCACCCCTGCCGATTGAATCAAATGTATACCTTACGCCTCGGGTTTGATTGCAACGTTCTGGAAAACCTTGTCGAAGCAAGCGAGTGCCTGGTCGATCATCTTCGGTGTGTATGCCGCAGATGTGTACAGACGGCTGCCCGCCAATGTCACAAGACCTTCCGCCATGTAAGCACAGCCCATATGGGTCATTTCGGTCTTTCTTTCGGAAGTCGCGCTCAGCACGCCCGGGATTGTCCACGGTTTCTTCCAGTTGATGCTGTAGTGCATGGTACCAACAGTTTCGAGATGGCAGATAGAGCCCTCGTTCCAAACCACGAACGGCAGGTTGTATTTGCCGACAAGCTCTTTGAGACCCTTAGTCAGGCGGTCACCCATCTGACCCGCCTTCTGGCAGGCATTGGTTCTGTCGATTTCTTCCAAGGTATAGTAACCTGCGCAGCAGGACAGCGGATTTGCTGTCATTGTACCGCCGGTGAATGCCTTGTGAATCTTCTTATCGCCGGTGGAATCGAGACCTGCGCCGAGGTATTTCATGTATTCTTTCTTGCCGCCGAGACCGCCCGCACCCGGGTAGCCGCCTGCGATAACCTTACCGAAGATGGTGAGGTCGGGCGATACGCCGAAGTAGCCCTGTGCGCCTGCCATGCCGATACGGAAGCCGGTAACGACCTCATCGAATACAAGCAATGCGCCGTATTTGCGGCAAAGTCTCTCAACACCCTTGTTAAAGTCATAGGGCACGGGAGTGGTGCCGCTTTCGGGACCGACAGGCTCAATGAAGACTGCCGCCGTGCCGCCGCGAAGCTGGTTCATGCGCAGCTTTCTCTCCAAATCGTCAAGGTCGCCGGGGAAGAATTCTTGTGTGTGCTTAAAGAGATACAGCGGAACACCGTGTGCCTGCGTGAATTTGGAACCGGGCACGCGGATGCCGTAGCCGAGCTGGTCAGACCAGCCGTGATAGGCGCCGCCCATTTTCAAAATGTTCTTGTTGCCGGTTGCCAAACGTGCAACACGGACAGCAGTCATACAGGCTTCTGTACCCGAGCCCTGCATACGGAACATGTCAACGGTCTCCACGCTGTCGGAAATCTTTTTCGCCAGCTTATATTCAAATTCATGGAAAAGACCTGTAGAAGGACCGCAGGTATTGAGAAGATCAAAGACCTGCTCGCGGACAACCTTCGGATTGGAACCGAGAACGGTCGGACCACCAGCCTGCAAAAAGTCAAAATATTTATTGCCGTCTGCGTCATAGAGATAGGCGCCTTCCGCTTTGGTGAATGCAAGCGGGAACGGATAGTTGAAAGCCAGGTTATGCTGTACGCCGCCGGGAATAATTTCGCGCGCTTGCGTATACAGTTCCTTAGACTTTACGCACTTCTTTTCATAATACTCTTCTTCGTACTTTTTCAGTACATCGGGCTTAATGGTGTAAATCGGTTTCGCAATCAATTCATCAAGCTCTTTGTTGACAGCTGCGGCGTCATGATACTCCGCAATGGAAAATCTGGTATCCATGCCTAGTTCCTCCAACTCTTTGTTTCTGATTTTTTCTCAAAACACAAAAGTGAATTGATATTCACTTGCATTATACCATAAAATCGCACGATGTCAACGCTTTTTTTCGTGAAAATTGCAGAGATATACAAATTTTTTGCGCATATAGATAATTTTTAACTATACGGACTGAATTCATCTTTTCTGTAGACAAATTATATCTACAGAAATCAAATCGGGTGCGTTGCATACAGGAACACAATGAAACGCCGCCGAACCGTGCGAGCCGATGTTCACAATTTTATATTTTGTTGTGAGAGGTACCGACTGTATGTGACTCTTCACCGGCGGCACAGAATGACAGGTTTGTGCCATGAGAAAAACAGACAGCAAGTCCGAGACATCCTATGCCTTCTTGCTGTCTGTGAGAAAAGCCGCGCATCGAGCGCGAAAGCGCTGTCAAAGCACAGGTCGGTACAAATTAAAAATGCGGGACATCCAAATCATCCGACGGATACCAGTCCCAAAGGGCGCGTTCTTCCGCCTCGGTCAGCGGCAATGCAGGACATTCCGCAAACGCTTCCAGCTTTCCCGACTTCAAAAATAAAGACGGATCAAGCCGTAAGGTATAGCCGCATGCATTGGGGGTAAGCCACTCATGCATAGGCGCTTCGGGCATAGCGAATGCCGCCATCAGCGCCATAATCACGCCGCCGTGTGTAACAATCGCCGTACTTTTCACACCCGACTGCAAAATACCGTTGACAATTTGCATAAAGGTTTCACAAATACGCGTATTAAATGCGATTTGACTCTCGCCGAACGGCAGCGGAGTTTCGGGATGCGTACCTGCAAGCCATGTCTGAAAGGCTTCTTCATCCTTCAGTTCATCTGCCGTTTTCCCCTCGAATTCGCCGAAATCGTATTCGGAAAGGCCTTCCATGACAATCGGCTCCTTGTCGGGAAAAATCCGCTTTGCCGTTTGCAGACAGCGTTTCAGCGGACTGGAAAACACCGCGTCCACCTCCGGGTAGCCGTATTCCGCTTTCATCTCATCAATCTGCCGTAAGCCATCCTCTGTTGCGTCTATATCGGTATGCCCTATATACTGCCCCGCTAAATTTCCTTCCGTAGTGGCATGTCGAATCAAATGAATCTGATATGTTTTCATAAAAACTCCTTCATTTTGAAATTTATTATTGTATACAAATTGTTGATTTTGTGCTATGATTAAAAAAATAAAAATACAAACAGTAGAACGGAGTGCTCGTATGCTGGATTTATTTCCGAAACGTCTTACCGAATTACGCAAGGAGAACGGCTTTACACAGAAGGAAGCTGCTGCGCGTTTGGGCGTATCTGCTGCGCTTTTATCACATTATGAAAACGGAATTCGGGAATGCGGCTTATCGTTTATATGTAAAGCCACAGCGCTTTACGATGTGAGCTGTGATTATTTGCTCGGCGTCAGCGACGTTCGGCACAGCGACTTTGCAGAAACTTTTGATGACCACGATACCGCACGGGATTTGGAATTTCGAACTGCCACGCTGTTCCGAGCGGCAACCATGCTCAATGACAGTATTTCCGCCGTGGGCGGAACCGCAGAGCAAATCCGTAATTATTTCGCGCTTTCCATTTACCGTGTCGCCTTGCAGGCGGGCAGAATGGGCATAATTCCGAGCGAATGGATTACCCTGCCGTATGATACGGCAGAGACCTTCAGCGATGCGCTTATGGACCGTCTCATGAAAACCGATTTGCGTACGGCACAGCCGCGGCATGCCAATACTGCCGAGACCAAGCCCGCCTGTATTCAAACGGTCATCGCAAGCTGTGAACAGCTTTTACAAAAAGAATGCGCAAAAGTGCTGAACGATTCGGATACATGATTCCTAAAACGCAGAAGAATATCCCTGTCGGTTACAAATCCTGTTCCGCACTGCCGAGGATTTCTGCACGGTGCTCTAAAATATATTGCTTTATAGATTCCAAAAGGTCATTTTTGTTGTAAACAGCCTGAAAATCGGCATCAAACTTTGCAAATTGCGCCGAATCCAAGGAAACCTCTTCATTGTTTTCGTCAAACATGGCATATTCCCCGCGGACAGGCTCTGCCATCGCCTGCTGTCCGACCGCTTCCAATGCGCCAACGGCAAACCGCAACAACATTGCGCCGTTATTTTGAAAGAAAAAGGTCAAACCTTCCGTTTCGACATCTTCTGTAAAACAGGAAAGCGTATATACATAACGACAGGATTCCGGCATGGATAAAAACAGCATATCCGGGTTTTCTTCGCGTTCCAGCTCCGCTTGCAGAACCGCATATGCACCTGCCAGCAGTTCCTCTGCGTTCGCCTCTGCAACCGTCTTTGCCGATGCATTTTTGTACTGCGCTTTTAGGAATTTCAACCGTTCGATTTCAGCGAACATCTTTTTCTGCCCGTCGTTGTGGATGCGCATGGCTTTCGATGCTTTTTTGAGTACAAAAGCCGTAACGGCACACAGCACTGCCAGAATCACCCACAAATACCAATATTCCATAGCCTTCCCCTATTCCGTTAAAAGCTTATATATATCGCTCTTTTTAATCCCGCTCCACTTTGCCGCCGCCTTCGCCGCTTCGTTGACAGACAATCCCTCTGTCAAAAGCTTTTGTGCATAGGCATAGGCATCCTCCGCGGTTTTTTGCGGCGTTTCTGTTTCAGGCAGTCCTGCAAGTACCAGCACAAACTCGCCCTTCGGTGCAGTTTGTGTGTATTTTTCTACTGCCGCCGCAAGCGTTGTGCGCTCCGCCGCCTCGTGCATTTTCGTCAATTCCCGCACAATCGCCAACTCACGGTCGCCGAAGGTTTCCAACATATCCTTTAAGGTAGCAAGCAATTTATGCGGCGCTTCATAAAACACCATGGTACGCTTTTCCGTTTTCAGTCCCATCAGGTGCGCGCGGCGGCTCGGCTTATTGACACTTAAAAAGCCTTCAAAGGTAAACCGCCCCGATGATAACCCCGAAACTGCCACAGCGGTTGCAAATGCCGTCGGTCCGGGCACGGCCTCCACACGTATGCCGTGGGCATGGCACAAATTCACCAAATCCTCCCCCGGGTCGGAAATCGCAGGCATGCCCGCGTCCGTAACCAGTGCACAGTTTTCCCCTGCGGCAATACGAGCCAAAATCATTTCCCCGCGCTCACGCCGATTGTGTTCATAGTAGCTGACCATCGGTTTCTTTATTTGAAACCGGTTTAAAAGCTTTAAAGTTACGCGCGTATCCTCTGCCGCGATAAAATCACAGTTTTGCAGGGTGTCCACTGCACGCGGTGAAAAATCCGATAAATTTCCAATCGGCGTACCGACTACATATAAACTGCCTGCCATTCTCATTGCCATCGATACAGAAGCCGCACAACATGCCGAAAATGCAGTTTGTGTGCTCGGTACCGTTCCTTTCCGTATCTTTTTTATGCTATATCTCTTTATACGCGCCGTAAATACAGCGCATTTCATCGCTCAACTGATTCTGTGCATCATATAAAAACAGATTCGGTTCGATTTGCATCCCGACCTTGCCGCCGAACCGCCCTTCCAACAGACACAGCCAGGGCGCACTCTGTGTGTTTTTGCAAACCAGCCGAAGACGCTTCGGCGCAATATTTTGCATTTGCATACATTGCACAGCCTCCGCCAGCCGTTCGGGACGCAGGCAGATACACAGCCGCCCGCCGAACCGAAGCAAATATTTTGCCGCGGCCGCAACATCTGAAAAGGTACACATAGTTTCGTGCCGTGCAATTCTTTCATATACCGCTGTGCTTTCAATACCTGTGTTCGCCGCCTTATAGGGCGGATTCATGGTCACCAAATCATATGTCCCCTGCGGGAGTATACCGCCGAGCGCACATAAATCCGCATGATGTACGAAGACCTTATTCTCCAAAGCATTTGCCGCAACGGAGCGCGTCATTTGACGAACACCCGCCGCCTGAATTTCCACACCGTCAATTCTTTCGCAAAGTCCGTCACGCGCCCAAAGCATCGGAATAATCCCGCAGCCCGTGCCGAGGTCACAGGCGATATCCCGCCGCTTCGGTGCAGCAAAATCGCTCAGCAAAACGGCGTCTGTACCGAAGGTGTGCGCAGGGGATACCACCAACCCGAAATCGGACCGTAAATATTCAATATGTTCCGTTTCAAAAAGTGTAATTTCTGTCATATAAAAATTGTAACACAAAATGCAGGAAATGAAAAGGGATAGTTTTGTGAAAACGGCGTCCTTCAAGCCGTTTCAGATTTGAAAAATAAAACGCAACTGCTCGTTGACAAAGTGCAATCGTACTTTTGTTGATATCATAATGCATATATAGTATAATGAAAAGCGGAGGTGGAAAATAATGACCATAGGGGAAAAAATTTACAAGCTCCGTAAGGCAAAGGGTTGGTCACAGGATTATGTGGCGGAGCAGCTTGGGGTATCACGACAGGCTGTTTCCAGATGGGAACTGGACGAGTCCGCGCCCGAGCTTCAAAAGGTGTATAAGCTAAGTGCGCTTTTTTCGGTATCCTGTGATTATTTGCTGAATGCACAGACGGAGGAGCCGATGGCGATTTCTCCGGAGACAAGTACGGCAAAGAAGCATCCCAAGCATATGAAAAAATGGGCCTTTGTGCTGTCCATCGTATTCGGTGTTGTGATTCTCGGCACACTGGCGGTTCTGTCCGCGGTTGTGCCGTCATATATGGAAAGCAAGCAGGAGGTTTCGAGAGAAGATATCGGTTTTGCATACGATATTCCCACGCCCGATTGGGTACCGGAGAAAGACGTAATGACTACGCGAATAGAAGTGCACGCTTTTCTTCCGTTTTTATCCACCTACCATCTGTTTTGGCTTGCGGGCATAGCCGTTTGCCTGATAATTTACGGCATTGTTTCACTCATATCCATAAAAATCAAAATAAAAGCATAAAAATTAAATTCAGAAAAGAATATAAGTTATGGTTGAAAAATTTATATCGGTTTTCTTGGCCTTGACTTTTTGCATATATTCCGGAGTTCTCACATATGCGGTAGCTGACACAAATTCCTCCGATGCCGACATTTATACAGAAGAACCACTGAATGTATATATAACAGACAAAGATGCACTTGAAAAGATTGCGCAAATGAAAAATTTGCAAATTCCCGACGGTTATCATTTGGAATGCTATGAACAATCTTTTTATGTCAGAAACGAATATGTAAGTGCAGAGCATCTTAGTTCTATTGAACCGAAGTCGAGAGCATTATTGTACAGAATTGAAAATGTTGTTATAAGAACTCCGAATTTTTATTTTGCGCATGAATATGAGCATGATATTTATCAAGGACCTGCTACAATTTCAACGACATTTACACTAAATAAATCCGTAAAGAAGTCAATCGGTGTTAGTATCGGAAACGGTACAGTAAAGGATGCTGTTGGGTATGATGTTACGGATATATATACTGTTTCAAAAGAATTTTCAGCAACAGTGCCTGCTGGGAAATACTTAGAGGTAAAGGCTTATCCCTTGTATCGGCGTACTACATTTGATATATATAATCAATGGACAGGTGAATTAGTGCAGAGAGAGGCGCGCACGAATCGACCGGTTGGATTATATATAGAACAATATACATATAGTAAATAACTTTGAAACGCTTTTATTTTGATGAAAATCGTGCTGAAAATTGCAAAAGTCCAAAATGCATTTGTTTTATGCGTTAGATTTATACGAAAAAAGACCGTCACTTTCGTGGCGGTCTTTTTCAGGTTTAAATTACTCAGCCTGCGGTGCGGAAACGGGGCAGGTGTCTGCGCAAGAACCGCAATCGATGCAAGTATCTGCATCGATTACATATTTGCCGTCCCCTTCAGAAATCGCTTCCACCGGGCATTCTGCTGCGCAAGCGCCGCAGGAAATGCAGTCATCGGAAATATGATATGCCATCGTTATAGCCTCCCTTGCTAAAATATACTTACATTCTATCATACTTTTATAAAATATCAAGCCTTTTTTATAAGGCGCATGTATCTTTCTGCAAATTGCCGTTTTTCAGCCGCCGTAGGGACGCACAGCCAAGTCTCGACGTTATTCTATCCCTTTTAAGGATTCCAGCTCGGCTTTGTCCACCCGAATCTGTGCATCGCGAATCAGCTTGACCTCATGGCGCTCAATCAGCACGGGCGCGGCGTCCGGACGGCGGTCCAAGCGGATTTTAAGCATACCCGTCAGCAGATTGTTATCCACAACCGTGCCGCGTCCCTCGCGCGTTTCAACAATAGCACCGATTTTCGGCGTATGGCGCAGCAAATGTTCATATGCTTCCTGCTCGTATTTGAGGCAACACATCAGCCGTCCGCACGTACCGCTGATTTTTACGGGATTCAGGGAAAGCCCCTGCTCCTTTGCCATTTTGATAGACACAGGCTGAAAATCGCCCAAAAAGGAATTGCAGCAAAACGGTCTGCCGCAAATGCCGAACCCGCCGACCATTTTGGATTCATCACGCACACCGATTTGACGCAGTTCAATGCGGGTACGGAACACCCCCGCCAAATCCTTAACCAAATCGCGGAAATCCACTCGTCCGTCCGCGGTAAAATAGAATAAAATCTTCCCGCCGTCAAAGGTATATTCCACATCCACCAGCTTCATTTGAAGCTTATGTGCGCGAATTTTTTCCTCTCCGACAGCAAACGCTTTTTTTTCCTTTTCTTTATTCTCCTGTACCGTGCGCAAATCCGTCTCTGTCGCCGTACGGATAATGCGCTTTAAGGGTTTTACAATCTCCTCCGTAGGCACATCGCGGTTTTCCATGGCGATTTCACCGCACTCTACACCACGCGCCGTTTCCACAATCACACGGTCGCCCTTTTTGTACTGTTTTTGGTCGGGATCAAAATAATATACCTTGCCGACCTCTTTAAATCGGACACCGACTACCTCTGCCATATTTTTCACCTGTGATACAGAATACCTGCACACCGCACGAATCTCATGCGCCGTATGCGGTACCGTTCCTTTCTCTGTATAATCGTTCCTGTTTTTTTAATTCTCCGTTGCCTGCCGAAGCCGATAGCAAAGGCTCGTCAGCAGTAAATTCGCATTGGCATTGCGCTCGGCACTTGCAATCAGCATCTGCGTTGCCTGCCAAAGCGCATAGATTTTTTGTTTAGTAAGCTTTTTGGCAAGCGTCTGCACAGTTTCTTTATATGCGGATACCGACATTTCGCCGCCGCTTTTTTCCTTCAGCGCCGCCGCAAAAATTTCGCAGAGACACAAAAGCACCTGCCGAATTTCCTCACGCGCTTTTTCAAGCGGTGCGCTTTCCCGCAAAATTGCCAACTCATTGCCGTCTGCCGCCGCGTTTGCCAACGCACAGGCAATCTGCACCGTATTTTCGGAAAACGCAGATACCTCGCCCAATAAAGGCACCACTGTTGCACGGGACAGAACCGTTGGCAGCATTGCCGCACGGCTGTCGCACGTCAGGATGAAGTATACGCCGTTCGGCGGTTCTTCCAAAATTTTCAGCAGTGCGTTTTCACTGCTTTCATTCATGGCTTGGCTGTCTTCCAAAACATATACCTTATATTCACCGTCATTCGGCAGTACAAAGGCATCCTGCCGAATCTCACGGCAAAGCTCCACCTTAAAGGATGCGCCTTTTTTCTCGGGCGTATACACCTGAATATCCGGATGGCTGTTTGCTTTGCATTTTATGCAGGCACGGCAAGCACCGCAGGGACGTTCACCGTCTCCTGTGCAGACAATTGCCGCCGCCAATTCCAATGCCAGCGCATGCCGCTGTGTTTCCGAACCGCCTTCCAGCAGTACAGTTTGCGGCAAGGTACGGCTTTTTATACGTACCGACAAAAATCGACTGTCCCCGTGGGAAAGCGGAAAATCCCATAAGCTCATAATTTATAAAACTGTTCAACATCGAGCACAAACACGGTTGCGCCGCCGACAGTCACCTCGACCGGCACGGAAATCAGGGAATCCCCGATGTAAGTGGAATTCACAGGTACCTGCTGCTTTCTGCGACTGCTGAATTCCTCAATAACAGAAAGTGCATCCTTTACCTTTTCCTCTTCCATACCAATCAGCATCGTCACGTTCCCCGCACGCAAAAAGCCGCCCGAGGTTGCAAGCTTCGTTACGCTGAAGCCCGCCGCGGTCAATTCAGACAAAACAGCAGGCGCATCTTCACTGTTGACAATGGCAATAAGCAGTTTCATAGGAATACCTCCAAAGATATATTCTTAAAATATATATACTACAGCTGTGCCGCCGCAATGAACAGCGGCATAGTCAACACCGATAAAAAGCTGACAACGGCAATGGTCTGCGATGCCGCAGCTGTGTCGTTTCCGTATTTTGTGGCAAACATAACGGTATTATTTGCCGTTGGGGCAGACGCGGAGATTAAGAGCGCCGTACAGAGCACACGCGGCACGTCCAACAGCTTCAACCCGCCGAGCATCACCGCCGGCAACAAGAGAAGCTTTAAGAATGCAACAAAATAAGTTTCTTTTCGAAAGAACATTTTGCGCAAATCGGTTTTGGAAAGGTATGTACCGAACATCAGCATTGCAAGCGGTGTGTTGAGGCTTGCGATATAAGACACGGGCTCTGCAACAATGCGCGGCAGTGTGACATGCAGTAAAAACAGCGGCATACCGATGACAACCGATATCACACCCGGATTCAAAAAGAGAGACTTCACATTGAATTTTGCTTTTTCGCCCGATGTCCCCGACATCAAATGCACGCCGTGCGTAAAAGCGAAAATATTAAACGGAATCAGCACGCCTGAGCAGAAAAATACGCCTTCTTCCCCAAGCACCGCCGCCGCAAGCGGCAGTGCCATATAGCCTACATTCCCGTATACACATGCGAACTTGTAAACATTGGCGGTGCGTTTGTCCCCCTTGCGAAAAAAGGGAAGAGAAAGCAGAATCGCCGCCACATGCAAAACCGTGCCGCCGAGAAAGGACAAAAGCAAATTCCGGAGCGATTCGGGCGTATAGACAATGGACGTAAAAGACTGCACGATGATTGCAGGCGTAACAATATAAAACAGCAAATCATTTGTCAGACGCGCCGCCTTTTCGGTATACAGCCCGACGCGGTCACAAATAAATCCGACCGCTACAATAATATATAGAATAGCGACCTGCATCGCCGCTGTCTGCACATTCTGTAAAAACATACCGTCTGTTTATTCCCCTGCCGTACCGTTTGTGTTATCGGTATTTGCATCTGCCTTTGACGTATCCGCAGGAATCAGCGCATCTTCAGAGGCAGGACGTCCGTATTGCATGTGTACGGCAATATACAGAACGGCAAACACACCGAACCCGAGGTCGGAAAGCGAAAATGCAAAGCCGTCAGGCAAAACCTCGGCCTTCCCGCCCAATGTACAAATCAGACGCGTTAAGCCGACAGTCAGCGCCAAAAACGCCGCCGGGCATCCGTAACGAATACATTTTTTCATTTCGCCCTTTTGGTTAACGCCTGACGAAATACGCGCAAAGGACATCATAAACAACGCCGTAAAGCTTAACATGGCAAGCTCAATGAGCAATTCAGACAATACAGTAAAGCTGATTTTCGTCATAAACCGAGATACCAAACGGAACAGCGTCCAAAACAGCGGCATAATGGCAAGCAGCTTATACTGACAGAAAGCCGCGCTTCCCCTTAAATAAGAAACCGCCAGCAATACAAAATACACACACGCCGCCGCACCGCATATTGCCTGCAAAAGCAGGGCAAACAGTCCGCCTGCAAACAGGACTTGAAATAACTTCTCTCCTCCGAGACCGCCCGCAAACATATTTGAGATTTTGATAACGGAGACAATCACGTCATAAGCGATACCGACGGCGAAGAAAAGACCGCCGACGGTCAGCGCATAGCTTTGCCGAATCACCGGACGAGAGGCGGGCAGACGCGAGGAAAATATCGGTAGCAGAAGCAAAACCGCCGTGCCCAAAAGCAAAACGCCGTAGACGGTGAACACCGTCCAGTCTATTGCTTCAAAAAAGCCTGTGTGCGGCTCAATGTTGGTGAACAGCTGCACCGTACGCAGCGGTACCGCACACAACAGCGCGGCGGCAAGTGCCGCCAACAGGACCTTAACATCTATTTTTGCAAATTTCTTTTGCATGGTTTTTTCCTCTTTTCAGAACTATTATCGCTCTTCGGGCGGAATGTATTCCGCCGGTGCCCGATGGTTATCAATCCGTTCCCCGATAGGCACAAAACGCCTGGGCAAAGATACGTTTTTATAAGCGGGACGCATAATGCGGCTGCCCGTAGTCAGCTCTTCTATGCGGTGCGCCGACCAGCCCGCAATACGAGCAGACATAAACAAAGGCGTAAACAGCTCCTGCGGAATACGCAGCATATCGTAAATCAACCCGGAATACAAATCGACATTTGCGCAGATTTTCTTTTTTTCGCCCTTATATTTACAGAAAAGCTCGGGCGTCAGCTGTTCAATCAGCTCTAAGGTGCGGAAATCATCTGTACAGCCGCATTTCTCAGCATAGGCGCGTGCATGTTTTTTCAAAATGACCGCACGTGGGTCGGACAGCGTATACACCGCATGCCCCATGCCGTAGATAAGCCCCGAACCGTCGCCTGCCTGTTTCTGAATAATTTTGGCAAGATAATCGGCAACCTGTCCTTCATCGGTGGGATTCGCAATATGCGCCTTCATATCGTCCACCATTTTATGTACCTTAATATTGGCACCGCCGTGCTTCGGCCCTTTTAAAGAGCCGATGCCCGCCGCAACGGCAGAATAGGTATCCGTTCCCGAAGAAGTGATACACCTTGTTGTAAAGGTCGAGTTGTTGCCGCCGCCGTGCTCTGCATGAATCATCATGCAGATATCTAAAAGCTTGGCCTCTTCGTCTGTAAACTTGCGGTCGGCACGGATGGAATGTAAAATGGATTCCGCCGTCCGAAGGGATTTATCGTTCTGATGAATATACATGCTTTTGTGGTCATACGCCCTACGCTTCACCTGATAGGCATACGCCATAATGGTCGGAATCTGCGCAATGAGCTGTATGGACTGGCGCAGTACGTTTTCCACAGAGGTATCGTCGGGATTTTCGTCAAAGGAGTACAGCGCTAAAACGGAGCGCGCCACCTTATTCATAATATCGGGTGAGGGCGCTTTCATAATCATATCTTCAATAAATTCGTCGGGTAACTCACGGCATTCCGCCAAAAGCGTTGAAAATCCGTCCAACTGTGCCTGTGTCGGCAAATCACCGAACAGCAAAAGCCAGGCAACCTCTTCAAAGCCGAAGCGGTTTTCCGCTTCGCAGTTTTTTACAATTTCGCTCATATCAATTCCGCGGTATACAAGACGCCCGTCCTTCGGCACGCGCTCACCGTCGTCAATATAATAGCCCTCAACCGAGCAGATGCGCGTCAGCCCCGCCATTACACCCGTGCCGTCTGTGTTTCTAAGCCCGCGCTTTACTTCAAAGCGGCGGTAATCGTCCGTACGGATTCGGTTATTTTTTAACAGCTCCCCGCATAAATTAGAAAGAGCCTCATTTGTAATCGGAGAAATATAGTCAGCCATTTGCAGGACCTCCTTTGGCTTTGTTTCTTCGGTTAGGGGGAAATCCCACTTCCCCTTTTAACAGATATATTATTGTATCGCAAATTCCCCGCGAAGTCAACTTAAAGACAACCGGTGAAAGAAGGATTTTTATGAAAACCTATGGAATTTTATGCTTTGTGCTGGCACTCGCCATGTTCGCTGCGCCCGTTGCATCGTTTGATTTCAGCCGTTTTTCGGCGGAGAATGTAAAAGAAAACCTCTCTCTGTTTTCCGAAAGCCAAAAAGAAAAAGCAAGGGACAGCGAAAATAAAGATACCGTCCGTGTTTTGCAGGCGGCAAGCGGTAATGTGACAGAGGTCGGCACAACAGAATACCTTGTCGGCTGTCTGGCGTGCGAAATGCCGCCGAGTTATTCGGAAGAGGCACTCAAAGCACAGGCGGTGGCGGCATACACCAATTTGATGCGCCTGAAGGAAACCCCCGACGGCAAGGCGGGAAATGCAGACATCACTGACGATACGGGCAAGCATCAGGGCTATTACGACGAAGCCACACGGCGGGAAAAATGGGGCGAAAAATACGAGGTATATGCAGAAAAATTCATCGCCGCCGTACAGGCGGTGCAGGGACAAACTCTGACTTATGACGGCAAGCCCATTACCGCGGCATATTTTGCCTTATGTGCAGGACGTACGGAAAGCGCACAGACCGTTTGGGGCAGAGAAATACCCTATTTACAGTCTGTCACGAGCACAGGCGACCGTCTCTCGCCCGACCTGCAAAGCGAAATACAGCTATCCCCCGAAGAGGTTCGGGAGAAGCTGGCGGAAGAAAAAGAGGTCTCTCTCGGCGATGACCCTGCAGGCTGGTTCGGCGAAATACAATACGCCGAAAGCGCATCGGGCACGGCGGCAAAAATCACTGTCGGCGAAAAATCACTGACAGGACAGCAGTGCCGTGCCCTTTTGGGACTGCCCTCGCCTGCCTTTGCCGTCGCATTCAAAGACGGTGCGTTTCACTTTACTGTACAGGGCAAGGGACATTTCGTCGGTATGAGCCAGTACGGCGCGGACTATATGGCGCGGCAGGGTGCGGATTACAAAGAAATTTTGGCACACTATTACCCGGGCACAACTTTGGAAGACGCATAGTACGTAAGAGGAAACGGTCACACAGCCCGTAGGAGTCGGCGACTCGGCACCCCGCGGAAGTCTGCCACTACGCGTGCTCCAAATTTACATGGTTCTACCGGAGATTCTTTGCCTGCGGCTCAAAATGAAAAGACTGCACAAACCCGTCCCTACGGGGTACACACAGCACAAAAAAGCAATGCAGGTAAAAATCTGCATTGCTTTTACTTCTCATATGTATCCTGTTACGTACACTGCAAAAATTTAATCTTTCATAAACTTGCCGTAGCGGACTTGGTTCACAATAAACCCAACACCCAGCACCAACAACAGCGGAATCAAAAGGACAATCAGTGCCAAAACGGAAACAAGCACTATCGGCACGCCTTTTTTGCTCTTTTTGCGCGGTTCCTTTTCAGGCGCCGGGGATTTTTCACCCTGTTCGCCTTCTCTGTAATACGGTAAAATCGGCAGAACCGCGTTATAGGACGGAATACCGTCGTTATGTAACAGCGGCTCAACAAAATCGGTAAGCGTTTCGGAAACCTTCAACAGCTTGCGCACGGAAACATGCAGCGCGTCAAAAACAGAGTCAAAAATGCTCAAAAGACCCATTGTAATTTTGTATTCCGCATCCTCAGGGTTATAGAGGTTTTCGCCTGCATACAGATTTGTCACCAAATCAACAATGAAATCCACTACGGAGCGGTCTTTAATATCGGCATAGTCTTCCGGCTGCAAGCCCGTTTCCTTTTTTGTCCACTTCGCAACCGTACCGATGGTCAATGCATTCAGCCGTTTTGCGAAGGGCTTAATCAGCCAACCGATTTTATAAATCAGCTTCTTTTTAATGCTCATCGCAGTGACCATATCGGCGAATTTATGGGTGTCGCCTCCTGCCGCTTTGACCATATCGCGCACCATGCCGACCAACTGATTTTTGAGGTATTCCTGCAAAGTCTTGCCCTCTAAATCAAAATCCACTTTTTCGGTAATAAAATCGGTCGTTGTGGACACAATACCTGCCGATTCATCCACTACCACCGTACGAATCGGCGCGGGATACCCCACAGTTGCCGAAGTAGCAATCGTGTACAGTGTATTTCCGCGCGCGCTTTCGCACTTATCGATATGATGAATATGCGTGTGTCCCGTCAGCATGAACTGAATGCCCATATCAGCATATTGCTCGCGGCGGACATCGAAATCGCCGTGCATATCGTTTTTGCCGATAAGCGCGTAAATCGGCGACGGCGCGATAATCGGGTGGTGCGTCATGGCAAGAATAAACTGCCCGTTCTTGCGCGCATCCTCTGCCTGTTCGCACAGCCATTTATAACAATCGTCCGAAATGCCGCTTTTTCCCGTCAGATTTCGGTCATCATTAATGGCAAACAGACGGTAGCCCTCTTGCAGCTGTACCACATAAGACATGCTGTCACGGTGCACGGAAATCGCATCGTCGGGGCCGAATTCGCGGTACATATCGTAAAGCTCTTCACGCTTGGCAGCAGGAATTTTGATTTTCTCATCTCCGCGGTAGGCGTTCGTCTGCCCGTCATCCTGATAATCGTGCGTTGCGGTGATGACATATACACGTTTGCCTGCGGCTTTTAAATCCCGCAGCATCGCAATGAATTCCTTGTGCGAATCGTATTCACCGTTCGAGGTGGTATCGCCCGAAAGCAAAACAATGTCCGTGCGCTTGTCCGCCTTGATTTGACGGAACGCAGCATCCAAAAGCTCGGCAGAGTTCTTCAAAAGCATTTGGCTTTTGGTGTTTGCCGCATCATATGCCTTGCCTTGTGTGCCGGTGGATTTCGCATAATAATGAGTATCGGTAATGACGGTGACCGTCAGCGGTGCTTTTGCCATCGGTTAATCCCTCGCTTTTGTCGAAACTTCCTCGGTAAGACGGAAAAGAAATGCATCAAGTTCCATAGAACCAATATCGCCCTCGCCGCGGCGGCTGACGGACACGTCGCCGTTTTCAACCTCTTTGTCACCGACAATCAGCCAATAGGGCAATCGCTGCATACGCGCCTCGCGGATTTTGTAGCCGATTTTTTCCGAGCGGTCATCCACGGTTACGCGCAAGCCTGCTTTTTCCAATTCTTTCTTGATTTCGCAGGCTCTGTCGTGGTGACGGTCTGCAATCGGGAGAATGCGCACCTGTTCGGGGGCTAACCACAGCGGGAACGCGCCTGCGTATTTTTCAATCAACAGTGCAAGTGTACGCTCATAGCAGCCGATAGACGTGCGGTGAATAATATACGGCGTTTTCTTTGCGCCGTCCTTATCGGTATATTCCATACCGAACTTTTCGGCAAGCATTTGGTCGATTTGAATGGTAATGAGAGTATCCTCTTTGCCGTGCACGTTTTTAATCTGAATATCCAGCTTCGGACCGTAAAAAGCCGCTTCGCCGATGCCGATTTTGTAGTCCAACCCAAGGTCATCCAAAATTGTTTTCATAACGCCCTGTGCTTCGTCCCATTGCTCGGGCGTGCCGATGTATTTTTCGCGGTCGTTTGGATCCCACTGTGAGAAGCGGTAGGAAACGTCCTCATAGAGACCGAGCGTTTGAAGCATATAGTTGGCAAGTTCCAAACAGCCACGGAATTCATCTTCCAGCTGTTCGGGCGTGCACATCAAATGTCCCTCGGAAATCGTGAACTGCCGCACACGGATAAGTCCGTGCATTTCGCCAGAAGCCTCGTTGCGGAACAGCGTAGAGGTTTCGTTATAACGCAGAGGCAAATCGCGGTAGGAACGCGGTTTGTTAAGATATGCCTGATATTGGAACGGGCAAGTCATCGGGCGCAGAGCAAAAATCTCTTTGTCCTTTTCTTCATCGCCCAATACGAACATACCGTCTTTATAGTGATCCCAGTGACCGGAAATCTTATAAAGGTCGCTTTTCGCCATAAACGGTGTCTTCGTTAAAAGCCAGCCGCGGCGTTGCTCTTCATCCTCGACAAAACGCTGTAAAAGCTGAATGATACGCGCGCCTTTTGGCAGCATAATGGGCAGACCCTGACCGATGACATCGCTTGTGGTAAATAACTCTAATTCACGCCCCAACTTATTGTGGTCGCGTTTTTTCGCCTCTTCGACCTGTGCAAGATATTCCTCCAGCGCCGCCGCTTTCGGGAATGCGGTTGCATAAATGCGCTGTAGCATCTTGTTCTTTTCGTCGCCGCGCCAATATGCGCCCGTGCAGGAGGTCAGCTTGAAGGCTTTCACCGCGCCTGTGGACATCAAGTGCGGTCCTGCGCAAAGCTCGGTGAACTCACCCTGTTTGTAGAACGAAATCGGTTCGCCTTTTTCGGCGTGCTCGCGAATTAGCTCAACCTTGTAGGTCTCGCCCTTTTCTTCCATCATCCCGAGTGCTTCTTCGGGAGCGAGTGTAAAGCTTTCGAGCTTTAAATCCTCTTTGACGATTTTTTTCATTTCTGCTTCGATTTTCAGAAGCACATCGGGGGTAAATGCGATCTCGGAATCGAAATCATAATAAAAGCCGTTGTCAACAGCCGGTCCGATAGCAAGCTTTACATCGGGATACAACCGCTTGACCGCCTGCGCCAAAATATGAGATGCGGTGTGGCGGAAGGTCTTTTTTCCATCCTCGTCGTCAAAGGTTAAAATCTCCAATGCACAGTTTTCCGAAAGGACTGTGCGCAAATCGCAGACCTCACCGTTTACACGCGCGGCACAGGCAGATTTGTAAAGCCCCATGCCGATGTCCTTCGCCACATCTGCGGCGGATACGGGCGCGTCATAGGTCTTGACGGCACCGCCTTTCAGCATAATTTCAATCATTTGGAATACCTCCTATATAAAGTAATTATCATTTTTTAAATAAAAAAGCATTTCACCCCGAAAATCGGGATGAAATGCCAAAAACATTCCACGGTTCCACCCAAAATTGACACAAGCCGAAAGCTTTATGCCCACTCTGCTTGCACTGTAACGCTGTGCTTGCGGCACGCCTTGTGGGAAGCCCTTTTCGGCGTGCTCTCGGGAGCGGTCTCGGGTTTTGCGCTTTGCCCGTACTTCCAGCCGATGATACAGGCTCTCTGAAAAGTGTTGGAAAAACCTTCGGTCTCCGTCAGCGATTTCTTTTTTATTAGTTTTTATTGTACCCCAAAAGTGCCCGAAAAGTCAATCCTTATTTTTAAAAAACTCCATTACTGGCACCGCTCCACGTGTTATGCGGTGCTTCCGCCGCGTTTTTATCCGCATCTAAAAACTGCATTTTGCCCAAACACATATCGGCAGGATACGTCACTAAGACCAAATCGGGCGCGGCATCCACCTCGTAATACGGTGTTTCTCCGCAGGGCGATGCGTCCAGCTGCGCATATCCGTATTCGTTTTCCGGAAGCAACTGTGCGTGAAAATACCGCACATCTTTTTGTTCCGTAAAAATCAGCACCATCGCTTTTTCGGTCGGCTCGTCACCGTACCAATGAAACAGCGATGTATTTGCAGATAAACTGAGCTTGGAACAGTACGAAAAATACAAGTCCTCCATAAGCAAGCTGCCGTCCGCTTTCTGCGTACCGGAAAGTATAAAACGATTTTGCAGTTCCCTGCCAAATGCACGAACCGATTCCAGGCAGTACACGCGGTTACAGTCCTTTTCCTGCTGTTTCGGCACATAATACCGATACAGCCGTCCGTTGTATTCCACCTCTTGTAAGAATTCAATTTCCCCGAATTCCGCACACGCCGATGCCAACTGTGACTCGGCTTCGGCAAGCGGTGCGGCATAACAGTATGTTTTCACCTCTTCACCGATAGGCTCAAAAACATAGTACATACAAAAACAGAGGAAAACCGACGTCGCAAACCGCTGCAAACGGATACGCCGAATGGTCGGTCGGTAGGCCTGCTCCAATTCCCGCCGCAGTTCTACGGGGTCGCCCATTTCCGCAAGCACAGCTTCCTGCGCCTTCTGCGGGTCCATGCCCTGTGTCGAAAATTCCTCCAGCATATCTTCCATATGCGCGGAAATCTCCCTGTAGATACGTTTGCGCAGACGGTGAATCGGAAAGAAATCGCACACTGCTGACAAATACTGCTCAAAAGCCGAATTTTCCACCGTTCTCCCCCCCTTCCGCCGTCTACACCGGCGCATACTCCAAAACCCGTTTTGCCGCCGATGCAAACGAGAAAAACTCCGATTTTCTATCCGCCAACTCCCGCCGCCCCCTCTCCGTAATGCGGTAATACCGACGGCGGCGTCCGCTGTCACTCTCCTTTTCATAAGAGGTCACAAAGCACTTCGTCTCCATTGCATGTAAAACTGGATACAAAGACCCCTCTTTCAGCGCAAACACATTTTCACTGCGCGTTTTTAATTCCTTGATAATCTGATAGCCGTACATATCCTGTGTCTCTAACAGCGCCAGCACCAACAGCCCCGTATTGCCGTGCAGCAAATCGTTTTTCGCCATTTTTCACCGTTCCAATACATATGTTATATATGCATATGTTACCATAGTATTCAGTTGCTGTCAATATACCTTGCGCAAAAAAGGGTGGTATTTTTTCGCATTTTATGTTAGAATATTATATATTTATGTGTATTTAGGAGAGATTCGATGCGAAATGCAAACGGTTTGAAACACGTATTGCGGCGCGTGCTTGGGGCTTCACTTGCGGTGACTTTGCTTTTGACGGGCTGTTCTGCGGGCGGAAAAATCACTTCGCAAAAAATCGGTATGCGGGAAACCGTCAGCGCGGAATTTACCGCACAAAAATACCATTTTGCAGACCGAAAGAATTTGGTGTATGTCGGGACATCGGGCCTGATTTCCCTGTATTTTGACAGCGAAACCTATGCGGTCGCTGTGGAAGAAACCAATACAGGAAAAATGTGGTATGCGTTGCCGAACACCGCAGAGAGCGCAGACACGGTTGATCCCGCCGCAGTTACCCTGCGCATTTCGTGTGCGGACAAGCTGTATATACTCAATTCGCAGGACAATGCCGTTGCATTCGAAACTGCGTCCTTCAAGCCGATGGAAAACGGCATTCAAGTCACATATGACATGGCACTCGACAAAGAGATCGCCGACTGCGCATACAGCGATGTACCCGAGGGCAGTCTTTATGCCTCCGTCACGGTTTCCTACATACTCTCAGACGGCGCACTGCGGGCAAAAATCAACTGCGGCGATATTTTGTTGAGCAAGGGTTTCACCCTGGAAAGTCTTACGATGCTGGACTTCTTCGGGGCGGCAGAGAAAGCAGGCACAGAGGATTACATTTTTGTACCGGACGGTTGCGGTGCCGTAGAGAAAATCGGCGAAGGTCTGACCGGCGGGTACGAACACCGCACCTTTGTTACCTACGGGGATGACTTGTCGCTTGCGTCGGCAGAAAATACGGAGCAGCGCGTGCCCGCCCGCGTGCCTGCCTACGGTATGAAAAGCGGCAGCAGTGCATTTTTGGCGCTGATTGAAAACGGCGATGCCGTTTCGGAAATTCATGAATACGTTTCAAAGGGCGCCGGATCTTACAGTCGGGTCGGTCCAACCTTCCGTGTGACGGACACCGTTTGCAGCGGAACTGCGGACAGACAAATCCTGCGCACGGGGAATACCTATACAGGTGATGTTGCAGTTTGCTACCGTTTCCTTGCCGACAAAAACGCCGGCTACTCCGGTATGGCAGCGGCGTGCCGCGAACTGCTGATTCGCAACGGCGTGCTTTCCACAAAAACCTTGGGTCAAACAGAATATCTGCCGTTTTTACTGACCGTACAAAATGCGGCGGCAAAAAACAATCCAAAGCACAGCGAGGTACTGACAGATTACAGCCAGACCCTGGAGCTTTTAAAACTGATGAAGGCGAAAAGCATCAACAGTATTTACGTGCGCTGCAACGGCATTTTAGACGGTGCCAACAACCAAGGGCTTTTAAGTGAAAGCGAACCGCTCAAAAAGCTCGGCAGTCAGAAGGACTTTGACGCTTTGGCACAGTATGTAAAAACACAGCAATTTCAAATGTACTTAAATACCGATATTATATCCTTTCAAAAAAAGAGCGCTTCCCCTGCGCGGCATGCTGCAAAGGGCTTGGACGGAAAGGCTGTCGGATACACAACAGATAATCCGTTTTTCGGCTTCGCAGGGCGTGAAACGCAGTCCCGTTATCTGACACGGCTGTCCGACCTGGACGGGCTCGTTAACGATTTTATTGTCGGTATGCAGGACCGGGATTTCAGCGGCTATTGCATTGATGATGCAGGCAGATATTTGTATTCCGACTATGCAGGCGACACCTTCAGCCGCACGGGTGCGGTCAATCTGCTTTCTGCACAGGCGGCGGCTCTGTCTGCGGGACATACGCTGATGGTAGATACAGGCAACATCTATATGCTGAAGAACGCCGATGTGGTTGCCGATTTACCGAGCAGTACGGTATACCCGCAGGAAGAAAATTATTTTGCGGTTCCGTTTTTACAAATGCTGCTGCACGGCATTGCAGAATACGCGCATGCGCCTGCCAATACATCGGAAAATCCCGAGACTGCGGTTCTGCGCACGCTGGAATACGGTGCGTTGCCGAGCTACAGCTGGTGCTTTACGAAAACAAATACCGAGACGCTGGACGCATGCTTCTATTATGACAATCAAATCACCAAAGCCGCCGAACAGTATACAAACGCAAACGAACTTCTCTCTGATTTACGCGGTGCACGCATGACCGCACACGAAAAGGTGCAGGACGGCGTTTACAAAACCGAATACAATAACAGTGTTTTATTGTACTGCAACTATAACGACACCGCCGTCACGGTAAACTCCATTACGGTAGAACCGATGAGCTGTCTGCGGGTGAATTAACCAAAATCCGATACCGATGCAAACGCCATCCCGCAAACGCTTGCGGGATGGCGTTTTGTTGTGTGCCAAAAGGACAAAAATCCCAAAATCGTCTGCGTTTTTTACACTTTCTTAATTTTTGTTCAAAAAGCCCTTGCCCAAAACGCTTTTTATTGGTATTATGTAAATATGTGCAAGCAACAAAATGACAAAAAATCTGTCGTGATATTTTTTCGGCAGTGAAAGGGGATTTTATGAAAGCATACATAAAACGGCTTTTGGAAAATTCAAAAAAGTGGGAGGTAATAATTTGGTGGATTCTGCGTGCAGTTATGATCGGTGCGCTGATTGATTCCATCTTTGTACGTAAAGACGTACAGCAGTCCTTACAGACTGCGGCAAATTTGATTTTGATGTTCCTGTGGGAGATTTTTCAGTTGTTCCCGGAAAAAACCTGGCTTCGGCACGTGCCGTCTTATATTCAGGACTTCTTGGCACCCGGGCTGTTTCTTGCTTCTTTCGGCGGCGCATACCTGAATTTCTATTACAGCGTGCCCGAGTATGACCTGGTATTCCATACCGTAGGCGGTCTTGCAGGTGCGTTCGCAGGCTACGAGGTGGTCGTCGCCATGCAAAAGCGTGACAAAGTACAGTGCAGTGCGGCAATCGCCGTGCTTTGCGCGTTCGGCTTTTCTTTCTTTGCGGGCACAGGTTGGGAGCTGTTTGAATTTACCTTTGACCAGGTTGCAGGCGGCGATTCACAGCATTGGTCCTTGGCGTTGGCAAAAGAAGCCGCCGAACAGTATGGTGTTGGGCTTCCGAATGTGATTCCTGCGCTGGACGATATGCGGTATGCGCTCATGGACACTATGGAAGATATTATCTGCAATACAATCGGTGCGGCTCTCGCATGGGTTATTTTAAAAATCAAACCGTATCACCACACAGGCAAAAACAATGTAAACACACTGTTTGCACCGCAGACAAAAGCGGATTTGAAAAAGAAAAAAGCGAAAGCGGCAAAATAAACAGGATTTTACCGAAACATCAACAGGGCAGGCGCCGAATACAGCGCTTGCCCTGTTTTTCCTTATATAAGTTCGCCCTTTCGCAGTCAGCGCCCCCACAGCGCACTTGCCGTCCGCTTCTTTCGGGTCAGCACAGTTCCTGGATACGTGAAACACCCCATATACCGAGACACGGTATATGGGGCGTTCATGCATGCTGTGTTTTCGGTTTTATTTGTAATACTGTACGGTCTGGTCCAGCAACACGGTACGGTCTATTTGCAAATTCAACATGGCCGCGTCAAAGCAGTCTATAACACCGTCACCGTTTACATCCGCCGCCGCCGTGTATACCCCGGAGGCAATGGCAGCTGCGTCGGCAATTGAGGCAGAAATAACCATCTCATAATCCGCATCATCGATTTTTCCGTCGCCGTTCACATCGCCGTACAAAATCACCGTTACACTTTCATAAACCACTGTCGGCTCTGTTACGGAACGACATTCTACTACACATCCCGTTCCGATAAGATCCGTATCGCCCAGCAGGGTTTCGCCGCGCCGCACAATGATTTGTGTATCCTCGTTTTCCAAATCCTGCCGCAGCTTAGCTACCGTTGTATCCTCTGCATTCAGCCCAATCATATAGGATATTTCCGTATTGTTGCGGTCAATCAGCAGGCTGGTGGAGCCATCTGCTTTCGGCAGTAATTCTTTCAGCTCCGGTTTTTCAAGCCAAACCTGATATTCGGGAGATACATAGCTTTCCTTTCCTGCCGCATTTACAGCCTTAAAACGGTAAACCGCATGCGTATTCTCTGAAACGGTCAGCACATCTGTATCCATTTTCAGCCAATCGCCGCCTGTACTGTAATAGTAAGTTACATCCGACAAACAGTTCGGCACATACAGCGTGAATGTAATGGGCTGTTCGGTTTTCACACCGAGCGCACCCTGTACACCAATTTGCAGAATCGGTGTTTCACTGTCAATACGAGTAGTATAAACCGTAATTTCACTTTCTGTTCCGACAGTAGAGACCGCTTTAAACTGCCAGGTATGCACACCTGTGTCATAACAGGTAATGCTGTCTCCCAAAAGCGTCTGCCACGCACCGCCGTCCACACTGTACAGGTACTGCCGGATACCTGAGAATGCCTCGGACTGCGGTTTTAAGGTAACCGCACTTCTTGCCCACACATCGCCCGACAGTATTTCGCCGTTTGCCGTCGCAGTCACCGCAGGGGCACTTGGCGCGGCGGCATCTACCGTAACGCCTTTGGAACGGTAAACCGCTGAAATCTTTCCGGCGCTGTCATACGCGCGAGCTTCTACATAGCCGCGGAAAGTTTCCGCCAGCACAGGTTTGCTTTCCGCATCATAATTCTGCCAAAGTGTCAGAAGTTTCGCATTTTCATCCAGCAGGCGGTATGTAATTCGGGAAACGCCTGTAGTACCTGTGTTTTGTGCAGAAACAGTCACTTCAGGGGTATAGCTGTAATACATCCCAAACGCGGTTCCGTCCGTTTTGCTCGCCTCGCCGAAAGTAATATCGGTCACCTCCAAAACAGGGGTATAGAAATTGTCAACCGTCAGCAGTTTGGTAGTGACCATACCGTTTTTGCCGAGTGCGGTGATGACATAGTTGCCGTTTTTGGAAACCGTGAACGATTTTCTGTTTGTAATATTTCGATTGTCGAGCATCACCTTCGAGAGTCCCGCCTCACCGACAACGGTTTCAATCTGTACCTCGTACGGTGTACAGGTAGGTTCTGTAACTGTAGGTGTCAGAATAATTTCAGGCTCCACCACGTCAATCATGACATTATAGCTGTCCGAAGTGGTGCTTTCCGTACCGGCACCGTTCACAGCCTTAAAGGTATAGGGAGCATTGGTGTTCCAGTCAATAAACAGCTCCGCACCGTCGAATTCCTTCCAGTCTTCGCCGTCATTGTAATAATATGTAATACCGGAAAGACTTTCTTCTTCTGTTGAGAAATTAAAACGAACGCCTTCCGAGGTCCAACGGCCGAACGTGCCGTCGAATGTCACGCGGATAATCGGCTTTTGCGTATCAATCTGCACAACCTGCATGGTCTCGTAGCTTTCCACTGTTGAATTGGATTCCGCTTTAAACTCATAAACATGTCTGCCGTCATCGGAAGCCGTCAGTGTATTGCCGGGGAGCTTCGTCCACGCACCGCCGTCCACACGGTAATAATATGCATAAATACCCGAGTACGCCGTGCTTTCCAAGGTCAGGTCAACACTACCTGCCGCCCAAGTGCCGCTGTTATACTCCGCGCCGTTGTAAACCGCGGAAATCTGTACGTCAGCGGGGCGGACATTATCAATTACAAAACCTTCCGAAGTGTAGGTTGCAGAAACATTGGCGGCACGGTCTGTCGCACGCGCCTCCGCATATCCGCGGAAGTTCGGGTCCAGCACAGGCTTGCTGTTTTCGTTATAGCGCATCCATTCGGTATAGGTGTCTGTGTCGGCATTATAAAAACGGTATTCGATTTTGTCTACACCCGATACACCTTCGTCAGAAGCCGTTACCGTCAGTTCAATCTGTTCTTTAAAGAATTTGCCGTAGGTTAAATCGTGCAAAAATCTTGCAAATCCGCCCGAATTCTTTTGCTGTAACTCCACAAGTTCTACCGTCGGCGCAATCTTATCGATATTTTCCACCGTAACGGTTTGCTCACAGTACAGACCGTTCGCCGCGGTAATGCGCACCGTATAGGTGCTGTTTTCATGCACCGTAAAATTCGCATAATTTGCCAGAATATCCGCACCGTTTAATGTCGCCGCCTGCACGCCCGATGCCCCGACGGTCAAGCCATCCACCAGAACAGCATAGGACTGATTTGTAATATCCGTAACGCTTTGCGAAAGGGTAAAACTCGGCACAATATCGTCACGCAGAACAGAAACGCCTTCAGTTTCCGCGCTTTCTACGTTAACAGAGTTCACCGCTTTAAAGATGTACGTATCCTGCGAATTTTCCGAAACCGTTAAGGTGTTCCCCTCCAGCGGGTTCCATTCTGTATCCGCCGCCGTTCTGTAATAGTAGGTTACACCGTCCATTGGATGCGTGGCGGAAAGTGTCAGCGTAACATTATTCGGTGTCCAGCCGCCCGTATAATCGCCTGTATCCACGGTTACAACAGGCGTACCGTAGATAATAACGGGGAAAGTCACAGCAGCAGAAACACCTGCGTGTGTGTAAGAAACCGTGATATTCTGTTCGGTATCTAAGAGCGTCGGGTCAAACTCACGCTCATATACAACATAATCCGTAACCGGTTCGGATGCGGCATTGCTGTAATTCGCCGTAACCTCCAGCCCGGACAAATCCAAACGCGTTTCGCCTTCGGAATAAATATAGCGCGGCGGCGTGAGCGTCAGACTTTCCACTTTTTTGGATTCCAGCAAAATCGGGAACACGCCGCGATATTCCTCGCCGGCGCGGGTGACGGTCACCAAAATATACTGTTCATTGTCCAGAATGCTCTGATTGATTTCGGAGACGGTGTAGTCCGTGACCTCTACCGTGAAATCCTTATCTTCCCAGTCTGCCGTATCATAGTATTGGCTGACCGCCTCACGGCTGTAATTAAGCAAAACCTTTAAACCGCTCAGGTCAAGCTGTGTTTCGCCTTCTACATAGTTTTTGCGTGTCGGGGCAGCAAGCGTAATGCTTTCCGGTTCTAATTCGACTACCTGAATTTTCTTTTCTGCCTCTGCAAAAGTGCCTGTCAGTGTTGTTGCACCTTCGCGTCCGAATACATGCAGTGTGGTTTCCCCTGCGGAAAGCCCAGTCACTACGCCGTTATTGTCTACGGAAGCGACGCTGTTTTGCTGGTTCCCGCTCGTACTGTTCCAGTTGGACTCCCATGGGCGCTCGCCCGCATCCGTATTCACACCCCAGTGCTTGTCCTTCACCGCCACGCGGGTCGGGTAAAAAGTTGCATCGTAGGTGCGCGGGAAATCCTTTATCACATAATCACTGCCGGTAATGCTTGCCGAAACCAGGTTCCGCACACTTGCACCGCGGATATCAAAGGTGACACTTGCAGACACACCGCCGACATTTGCTGTAATTGTAACTGTCTTTTTATGATAAATTGTACCGCCGGAACCGCAATCCAATCCCAGCACTTTACCGCTTCCGTCCACGAAAACCGCAGTTGGGTCGGAGCTGGTCCACGTCACATTATCCAAAAGCGCTCGGTCAAAATCTTCGGGCAAGATGCTTGTAATATTCAGATATGCGGTTTTTCCCTCTTCCAGGAAAGGCTCACGGCTACCCGTTAAAATATTGACCGTGAAGCCGTCCCCTTTTTCCACGCTGAAGCTGGTAATCGGCGTACCCGCACTGACGGTCAGCGACGCTTCGCACACAATCTCACCTTGTGTCGCACGGGCGTGGATTTCGATAATGCCGCTCTGTTTCGGCGACAGCACACCTTCGGCGTTCATTGCCGCAATGCTCGTATCAGCAGGCGTGTCTGCAGTTGCCCAAACGATTTCGCCTGTCAGCGGCTCTAAAACGCCCCATTCGCGTTTCACAGAGGAACTGGTATTTAAACGGTCAGGCGTAATTTTTGTCGTATATGTACTCGAAGCGTTGTTCGGGATAACCGTTTCACCGACAATTTCCACACTTGAAATTGTCGCATTGACAAGCTTGCGGTTTACGGTCACCGTAACTGTTTTGGATACGCCGCCTATTGTGGCGGTAATCTCTGCGGTACGGTTGTAAGTGGTTAAACCGCTACCGCCGTCCAGACCCGTCACCACACCGTTTTGGTCCACAGCCGCAACCGTCGGGTCAGAGCTTGACCACACAAGGTCGCCCGTATAAGCACCCGCCGGTGTCAAATCGGCAATGGCAAGCTGTGTTGTTGCGCCTTCGTCTATCTTCAAATTACCCGCAATGGTAAAATCCTCAACAGGCAAGTCCGCCTGCTCCACTACAGTAAATGTAATCGTATCTGTAAAGGCAGCATACGCCGCATTGGATGGACTCAATCGGACGGTAACCTTACCCGCTGAGGTAAAGGTTACAAGACCGTCCGCCGAAACATTTGCATGCTTTCCGGATTCCGTGTCAAATATGGTACCGCCCATCGTCCATTTTACGCCTTGTTTCAAACGAACGGGTGTGCACATGCCGTACAGTTGTACGCTAGCCCCGACCGCCACGGTAGACGGCACACTTTTTTTATTGGTAATGTGCACTGCCGTCGGTGCTACATTGGCTATAACGCTTTTTTCTACAACGACTTCGACACGGTCGGTTGCCAGTACCGTCCCGTCTGCCGCATGCAGGGTGGCAATAATTTCCGTATTGATAGAATCCAACGCCTTTTGCAGGCTGTCTGCCAAAGCATCGCCGGCAACGCCGCGCACAATCAAAATCAGCATATTTATGCCCGCGGGGTCATCCAAATCAATATTGGCAGCCGCAATTTGGTCTTCAATCGACTTTGCCATAGATTCGCCGACCACCGGCAGAGAACGGATGTTTTCATCAATCCACTTCTGCACAATTGCCGCCTTGGAACAGTCATAGCCCGTTACCCTACCGGTATCGTCTACACCCGCAAGCGTCGGCTGTGTACTTTCCCAAGTTACATATGTTCCCTCAGGCAAGCTCCCTTCAGTGGTGTATCCCAACTGAATGGTACGGTACTCTTGCACCGAAAGGCGCTCAGTGACCTCTGTACCGTCCTGCGTGATAGTCAGCACTGCATCCGCCGCACCGCCGACAAGCCCCGGCGTCAGTACGGACAGCAGCAACATCACAGATAGTAAGATACTCCATGCTTTTCTGCTTGTGTTTTTCAAAATCATCAACTCCTGTCAGACCGTCAAAACGCATACACGGTTCCCGATTTTCCACGCAGAAGCCGCTCCGTTTTAACCGCTCTGTAAAACCTGCTTTTTAAGCCGATATACATGTATATTTTATCAACACCTTGTCTGTTTTGTCAAGTAAATTCGCGCAAAAAAGACCGATGAGTCTGCATTTTTTGCTTGCTTTTTTCTGTATTTTGTACTATGCTGAATTCAAATAGGATCGCTGCCGCAAAACAGCGGACTCTGCCTATCGGCGCGGCAGTAAAAATACAGAACTTCAGACAGGAGCCAAAAACATGGCAGAATCTTCCGCATGCACACCGAAACAAAACTATGACCTTGTCAAGCGCACAAAGCAGGAAAACTATTTATTTTTAAATGAAAATCATGCAAAACACGGGCAGACCGTACTGCTCGGCGATTCCATTACGGAAATTTTCAACAGTTATGAGCTTTTTTACGAGTTTTCGCAAAAAAGCGGACAGGCGGTATACAATCGCGGCATCAGCGGCGACACCAGCGACCGTCTTTTATGGCGTCTGCAAAGCAACGCATTGAATATAGAGCCGCGCAATTTGGTCATTTTAATCGGGACAAATGATTTGGGACTCGGTGTGCCCGCCGCAGAGATTGTCGGAAATTTACGAGAGATTCTGCGTATTACAAAGGAACAACTCCCGAATACCAATATTGTCCTGCAAAGTATTTATCCTGTAAACAAGTACATGTCACTTGCCGCTTCCAAAATGGTCGGCAAACGGAAAAACAAAGATATTCGGGCACTCAACGAACAGCTGTGCGCATTGGCGGCAGACAGCGGTGTGTTCTATTTGGATTTGACAAACCGACTGTCGGATAAAAAAGGACGGCTCGCTAAAGAATTCTGCTATGACGGCCTGCATTTAAATGTGCACGGCTTTGCCGTCGCGGCAAAAGGAATTATTCCGTGTTTAAAATAGTTGCATATTTCGGAATAGTATAGTAAAATATTATAGTTATTGTAAAATTTTTACGGAAAAGGGTACGTATATCTATGCTTCAGTTTGAAGAATTAAGACTGCGCCTGTTAGGGCATGAAAAAGCACTTCAGGATTTAGCAGAGGCACTCGGTCTTGAAAAAATGAAAACAGAAATCACCGCACTGGAGGCGCAGGCCGCCGAAGAGGGCTTTTGGGATGATTTAAAAAATTCCCAAGCCGTATTAAAGCGCACAAGTGCCTTAAAAGCTAAGGTCTCCGCTTACGAAAAGCTCTGCGGCGACTATGACGATGCACTGGTGATGCTTGAGCTTGCCAACGAAGAAGAAGATTTAGAGTTATTCCCCGAATGTGAGGAGAATGTTGTAAACTTCGAAAATACGCTCGATACGATGACTTTAACCACACTGCTTTCGGGTGAATATGACAGCAAAAACGCCATTTTGACCTTCCACGCGGGTGCGGGCGGCACAGAAGCACAGGACTGGGCACAAATGCTGTTTCGCATGTATAACCGCTGGGGGGAGCGTCACGGGTACAAGGTCTCGACGCTCGACTATTTGGACGGCGATGAAGCAGGCTTAAAATCCGCCAGCATTTTGATCGAAGGTGAAAATGCTTACGGCTTTTTAAAGAGCGAAACTGGTATTCACCGTTTGGTGCGTGTTTCCCCGTTTGATTCCGAAGGGCGACGTCATACTTCGTTCGCCTCTCTGGAAGTCATGCCGGAAATCGATGACACCATTGAAGTGGAAATTGCACCCGAGGATATTAAAATGGATGTGTACCGTTCCAGCGGTGCAGGCGGGCAAAAGGTTAACAAAACCTCTTCTGCCGTACGGTTAACGCATCTGCCGACAGGCATTGTCGTTTCCTGTCAAGTGGAACGCAGTCAGCACCAGAACCGCGAGGTTGCCATGCGCATGCTGAAATCCAAGCTGGTCGAAATCAAAGAGCGCGAGCATTTGGAAAAAATTTCAGATATTAAAGGTGACCAAAAAGAAATCGCATGGGGCAGTCAAATCCGCTCTTATGTGTTCATGCCCTATCAGCTCGTTAAGGACCACCGCACTAACTTTGAGTCCGGCAACATCGGAAACGTTATGGACGGCGATTTGGACGGCTTTATCAACGCGTATTTAAAAATGGAATCCCAAAAGAAGCTTGCACAAGGGTAATTCCGACAACTATAAAAAGCAGGAGCCGTTTAAAACTGCTCCTGCTTTTTTACATGCCGCTCTGCACCAAATATGTGCGCAATTCTTCTAACATCGTTGCATCAATGATAACTTCTGCGCGCGTGCCCTCGGGCAGAAATTCCTCTGACAGGACAACGCCTTCCCTGCGAATACGCGCAAGCCGCTGTCCATCCGAAAAGGGAATCAGCAAAGTGACCCGTACAGTACGCACACAGACGGTACGCTCCATCTCAGAGAGTAAATTCGGAATCCCCTCGCCTGTCAGCGCACTGATGTGCACCGTCTTGCCAACGGTGGGAAGCTCGTATAACGCAGGCACACGGTCGCATTTGTTCATTACCGTAATCTTCGGCGTTTGGGTACAGCCGAGCTCAGAAAGCAGCCGTTCGGTCACCTCAATATGCTCGGCGCAGGACGGGTCGGATGCATCGCATACATTCAAAATCAAATCCGCCGCTTTCGCTTCCTCCAAGGTGGATTTGAATGCTTCCACCAAATGATGCGGCAGACGGCGCACCAATCCGACCGTGTCAATCAGCATAATCTCCTGTCCGTTCGGTAAAGTCAGCTTGCGCGCAGTCGGGTCAAGCGTGGCAAACAGCTTGTCTTCCGCCAATACACCCGCCTCGGTTAAAAAGTTCATCAGCGTGGATTTGCCCGCATTCGTGTAGCCGACAATCGCCACGGCAATGACGCCGTCCTTTTTGCGGCGGGTGCGCAGAGCGTTCCGCCGCTTTTCCATTTGCCGCAAATCCTCTTCCAGCGCATAAATTCTGCGGCGAATGTGCCGCTTGTCGCTTTCCAGCTTGCTTTCACCCGGGCCGCGCGTCCCGATACCGCCGCCAAGCCGCGACATCGCTCTGCCCCTTCCCGTCAGGCGCGGCAGCATATAGCGAAGCTGTGCCAATTCCACTTGTATTTTACCCTCACGGCTGCGGGCACGCTGTGCAAAAATATCCAAAATCAGCGTGGTGCGGTCAATCACGCGAGTATCCGTCAAGGCTTCGATGTTTCTCTGCTGTGCGGGACTCAACTCCCCATCCGCCACAATGAGGTCGATTTCGTTTGTCTTGCAGAATTCGCAAACTTCTTTCATCCGCCCGCTTCCGATGTAGGTGGCGGGATTCGGACTCGGCAGTTTTTGTGATACCACACCTACAACCTCCGCACCGGCGGTACAGCTTAATTCTTCTAACTCCGCAAGCGAGGTATCACAGTCATATTCGCCCGAATCCACACCCAAAAGAAGTGCGCGTTCGGGACTTTGTTTGTTTTCATAAAATGGCATTTTTGTTTCCTTTTCAAATTCGCGCCGTCCGGCTGGCTTTATAGAATTATTTTATCCCCTGTAAACCACAAAACTCCCGCAACGCACTTGCATTGCGGGAGTTTTTTACGGTATCGGAATTCGTTCGTATGCTTACGCTACTGTTTCGGAAACAAAGGTGTCGTCACAGCAAGAGCAGGAAACATAATTTTCCGCATCATTACCGATAACAACTCTTTTGCTGTCCACATATTTTTTAACCAAAACATAAGCGCCGAACAGTGCGCCCGCAACAGCCGCAATGATGGCAATAATCTTCAGAGCTTTTTTTGCGTTTTCCATGAAAACATCCTCCTTGTATTTGGGGTTTATATGGATATTATACCCATACGTTTCCGAAAAGTCAATGAACAAAGTATAAATATCCGCCGAAACAAAAATTATTTTTCTGCAGGACGAAGTTCAGGCGGAAGACAACCGTACAGCATTGCTTTTAAAATCCCATGAAACAAGTCTCGCTGTGCTTGAAAAAACGATGAATCCATTGGTAAGCGCGCATTTAGTTTCGCGAAGCCAACATCTGCGGCTACATACTCTAAAACAAACCATGCAAAATCGGTCATAATGCGGCACTGATCACCGTCATTCGAAAAATATAAATTGAAAATCGTACGCAATGTCGGTTTTAACCGCGTTTCAATCGCTTTCTGTCGCATCGCCAGCGCCTGTGGGTGCAGGTCGCGCGGTGCATTATATTTTGCTCTGGCAATAAATTTCGCATGTTCCATATGCCCTTCCCAGTGTAGCTGCCACATATCAAAGAACGTCATGAGATTGCTTTCTATATCCACCGCAGGATTTGGCTGAAATTGCAGCAACGCCCTTGCCAGTGCTTCATAAATGTGCTGTGCCGCACTAACATACAAATCCTCTTTATTTTCAAAATAATAGTACATCTGCCCCTTGGCGACAGCGCCCTCGCGGCAAATTGCGCTGACAGATGCCTTTTCATAGGTCTTTTCATTGAATACCCGTATCGCGGCATCTAAAATGCGCGCACGGCTTTGTGCGGATTTTTCTTTTTGAAGCATAGCCCCCCTTCGATATATTTAACACAGATAAAATCTGTAATGCGTTTTGATTTTGCCTATATTTTTGGATTTAGTCTGTAAAGCGCGCGACCTGAAACACACGCTTCTAAAAATAGACCATTTTAGAATTAAACAAAAATATTCCCGCTTGATTTTGAAAAACAATTTACTTTTTATGAAATGCTTTTTGCTTTTTCTTCATACCAGAACTGCAAAACAAACAATATTTACCGCCATATTTTAGATAATATTTCGAATTGACATCGTTTTCACAAATATAATGAACAAGAAGTCAAAATCAGTCTATATTTTTAAAAATAGACTGATTTAAAAAGAAAGGGAGAATTTTCATGAGATTCAGAACAAAAACGCTGAGTCTGCTACTCGTGGCACTGATGATGCTTTCGTGCATTTCCGTGTCGTTTCAGGCGCTCGCCGCCGAAAGCACAGAGAAGCCCGCCAAAACGGCGGCGCCGGAAGAAAAACTCAACGAGCTTTTCGCGCTCAACATCAGTCTCGGCACGGCGAAACCGCAAATCACTGTGGACGAAAGTGACCCGAAATACGTTTCGCAAAAGGAGCGTGTGGAGAAATGTGAAAAAGCACAGGCTTTGTACAAAGAGATTTTGCCGATGTATAAAGCGATGAACGACAGCGAAAAGGACGCAGTCGATATTACGCTGGCGCTCAAATTCCTGCAAAACGGTATAAATCAGGAGGCGTATGACCTCGCCGTTGCCGCCAATCCCGACAAGCCCACCGTGACCAACGAACTTAAAAGCGCGGGGCAGGAAAAGCTGTTTGAAAAAATCGGACCGCATACTGCACATGATGAGGCGATTAAGGCTTCCGAAAAGCTTTGGGAGCCTGTCGGCACACGCATACTCGGTAAAAACGAAGTTCCCGTGTTTATTGCGACATACTTAGATTTTTCCGCTTATGAACCTGCCGCACAGGTTTTGGCGGACTTCATTGCCGCTTATAAAGCCGCTTCGCCGATGGTGCGCAGATATATGGACGGCACCACCTCAAACACGAAAGGCTACGGCGTTACGCTCATCGGCGGTAAGCTGACCGACATTGTCAAAACGGTCGCGCAAAAGGAAATGACGCTCGACGGCAAAAAATATACAGAGCCCAAGCCTCCTGCAACCGACAAAGAAGCCACGCAGAAGTGGAACGCCGCCAACTACAACCATGAAGCGGATTTGGACTATGATGCATTCCTTTCCGTGACAGAGGGTTTAGAAGATTTAAAGAACGTCCGCGAAGCCGTCACACTGTTGCGCACAGGCTATCAGGACTTCCTTGCCACCTCCGATGTGACAAAGGCAGAGGAAGGCATCAAGGCTTATGAAGCGTTGGATGCATACGAACAGCTGTTCTATTCCAAGCTTACTTTTAAATCCGTCGCTTTCGCAAGCGTAAACAACAAAGGTGTTTGGTCGAACACACAGGTCAACACCAATAAGCTGTATGACAAATGCGTGGATGCACGCAACAACGGCGACACAGAAAACAGCAAGCCTGTTACCGATACGCCGAGTGTACCGAAAACCGCAGGTGTTGTTTCCTCCGCCGGTGCCGCTTTTAGTGTGGCTCTCAGCGCGGCAGTTGTGATTTTTGCAATCCGCCGCAGACGCGACACCACCGAATAAGTCCCTTCGTTGGATTCGAAATTTTGCATGGGTTTCGAATCTGTAATATAAGGCAATGGGCTGTACCGAAAGGTACAGCCCATTGCTTTCATTTACAACAGATATTTGTTTCAGCCTTTTTTACAAACCAGACACACCCAGCCGCTTTGCTCGTTGCGTTCTATGACGGTGAAGCCGTTTTCCCGCAGTGCTGTTTGCACCTCTGCTTCGCGGGTATCAATGATACCCGACGTAATAAACACCGCGTCGTCGCGCATAAAACGCCCGACGTCCTTTGCGAACAGCATAATGACATCCGCCACGATATTGGCAACGACCACGCTGTAAAGTCCTTCTACTTTATCGGCGAGGTTGCCCTGCAAGATGCGGTACTGCGGATCTGTAAAGCCGTTTAGCTTTCCGTTCTCAATTGCTGTTTTGACCGCCAGTTCATCAATATCCACACCGACTGCCGATTCTGCACCGAACAGCAAAGAAGCAATTGCCAAAATCCCGCTCCCGCAGCCTGTATCAAGCACCGTATCCCCCGATTTGACATACCGTTCCAATGTTTCTAAGCATAGCTTTGTCGTGTGGTGCCCGCCTGTGCCGAACGCAAGTCCCGGTTCAATGGAAAGCACTGCACGGTTGTCGGGGTTGTCGATTTCTTCAATCCACAGCGGCTGAATCAACAGCTTTTCGCCCACGGGCATCGGCTTAAAATAAGCTTTCCAGTTGTTTTCCCAATCTTCATTTTTGCAGGCGGAAAGGTCAATGCGATGCCCGATTGCCGACGCAGTAAACCGTTCGGACAAAAACGAGACCGCCTCCTGCGGGTTTTCCTCAGGGGCAATATAAATGTGGATATACCCTTTGGTACGGTCCTTTCCGAGCAGTTCTTCATCAATTAAATCAATATTGGCGATATCCCACGTCTCCGCCTCCAAATTGCGGTAGTCCTCAATATAAATACCGTACGGTACCACCATATTTGCAATATCCGCCGCGCGGTCAATGTCCTCGGCGGCAACTTCAATCAATACCTCAATCCAGTCCATAATTTCACTCCAAGCTGCGCCGCTCGAAAAAAATCGGACGGCGCGCTTTTTAATATTTATTGTGTACGCGTTCGCAGAAGCAGGTTAGATCCTTGATTTCCAGCTTCGTCCCGTCATCCAGCACGGCAGTACCGCTCATTTTGCCGAATACCTGATGTTGGTCGGTCACAATTGCCTTCACATCGATTTTCGCGGCTCTGTCCAAAATCGGCACAAAATCCATTTCGAACCGCCCGTCACTCGAAGAAATCGTCCACGGGTCGGTATAGGAACTGTCGGGAATGTGGAACGTCACATCGTCTAATTTATGTCCGACGCCATCATAGAACAGCATATTTTCGCTTGCCGCGCTTGTATCGCCGAAGCCGTAGCCGATGTTAAACCCAAACGGCTTACCGTTCACAATACCGTTGCCTGAGCCCCAGTTCCATGTGTTGTCATAGGTCCAGACACCGCGTCCCCAATCGAGCGTACCGAAATCTGTTTCGGGGTTGAACGTATAAGTTTTGCCGTTAAAGCTCGCCGTACCGCTTGCACGCATACAGTTGATTTTTTGATTGTAATAAAACGCTTTTTTGTTTTCCTTCCACGGCGTGGCAATCACCATGGTATCCATCGGCGGCTGTTCGAGCACAATATCGCAGGAAAAGGTCTTGCCCTCATAAAAATTCTTGAACTGACACACGATATGCCGCATATTTTCCGTTTTTTCAAAAGATATGTTCAGCCGTTTGTCGCGATAAACCACATCCCCCTTATCGCTGGTAGCGGGCATATGCAGCTTGCCCATCGGGAACGGCGTCAGAATGGTTTCGGTGTGTTCCCATGGCTGTGCACCGAATTCCAAAAGGGATACGGACTGTAAGCCGATGTAGCCGTCATCCGATACTGTGAATGCCAGTGCAAAATCATCGCACAGCACCAAATAATAGTCCCATTCCTTAATGCGGAATTTCGGCGCTTTGATGTCTGCACGGTCATAGATTTGATAAAGCCGGCGGGACCAGCCGGGTTCCTTTAAAGAACCGTCAACATTCAAAAGCTTTTGTACCGAGGTAACTTCATGGTTGCGCATAAGATTTCCTCCCGTAAATAATTATATTGCATACGTCCGCCCCATGGACGCGGAATTCCCAGCCTTTATTCTAAGTTAACCTTTTTCGCCATGTCGCCGCGTGCGTGATTATACATTTTTCGGTTTTCCAATGCCCAAAGGCGGTTGGAAAATGCACCCGCCTGCAAAGGCGCAATTGCCTCGGCAATCTGGTAGACACGTGCGTCCATCAAGTCAAGCTCCGACAGCAACTCAGCCTCCAAAAATGCAGGACGCACCGCCGCACCGAAATCGGGCTCCCCGTGGTGTGAAAGGACCATGTGCTGTAGCAGCATGGATTTTTCGGGCGGAATCTCCAGTGCCTTTGCCGCTTCGTCAATCAGCATTGCGCCTTTTACAAGATGACCAATCAGATTTCCCTCTACCGTATATCCCGAAGCAATGCCCGCATTGCCGACCACAAATTCCGTCAGTTTGGCAATATCGTGCAGAATTGCCCCTGCAATCAGCAAATCCGCATCGACAAACGGATATACTCTGCAAACACCCTCACAAAGCCGCACGATAGACAGTGTATGTAAGAGCAGACCGCCGCGGACAGCATGATGCAGTTTAAACGCGGCAGGCCAAATCAGCAGATTTTCTTTGTTCGATTCCAGCATATGTAATACCAATCGGCGCAAATCCGCATCTGCGAACGCTTCTACGCGCGCCGTCAGCTGTCCGTACATATAGTTTCCGTCATAGGCGGCAGAGCGCACAAAATCGGCAATATCCACACCATCGCTTTCCGCCGCGAGCCGAATCCGTTCTACACGAAACTGGTCGGCACCGTTGTACTGCGAAATCGTGCCGCGCACCTTAACAAGCGTTTCCGCAGGAAACTGTCCCTGTGCCGCTTCATTGTAATCCCAATATTTCGCAGATATTTCACCGCTTGCATCCGAAAGCACCAAGTCAAGATAATCCTTGCCCTTCGCGGTCACCTTTTTTTCACTGCGGGTAATCAGCGCAAAGCCTTCAAACAATCCGTTTTGATTGAGTGGCGTAAAATTCATAAACATTTAGCTCCTTAATGCTTCTTCATAATTATATAGTATACCATTTTTTGAAAGAAAGGTAAACCGTATTTGTGATATTTTTACAAAACATTGCAAGTTTGTAAAACTTATACTATAATAAAACGAAAGATGTGCAGTGTCTCCGGATACACTGCAATTGCGAATGCGTAATACTAAATGAGGTAATACAAATGAGCCGAGAACAAATTCCCGACATCAACCTGACTGTTTCCGACGGCACCGTACAGTTCCGCATTACCGCAGGCTGGGAAGCGGAATTCATCGGCGCGGATTTTCCGCAGTTGGTCGATGACACGCGCACTGTACACACGCCCCTATGTGATTCCGCGGCGACCTTATCGTTTAAATGCAAAAAAGAAAACACCGTTGTGGAAAAAGACTGCGTTCTGCACATACGCGGCACCTATGGTACATGCAGTAAAAAACCGAATTTGATTCCCGAGCCTGCACAATGGCACGCCACAGGCGGCGTACTGAAAAGCATCCGTACTTTTTCCTGCGACAACGCTTTGCATGATGCCGTAACCGACTTTGTAAAGGAGTTTACGCTGATAACAGACTTGGAATTAACCGAATCCGAGAATGCCGACCTCATGTTTTCCACAGACACTACCCTTGCCTACCTTGGTGAAGAAGGATATGAAATAGAGTGCGGGAACAATACGATTCGCGTGCAATCCTGTACCGCCGTCGGCGCAGTTTGGGCAGGTAAAACCATTTGTCAGCTGATGGCGCAGGGTGGATTTCCAAACGGCATGATGCGGGATTATCCGAAATACAGTGTAAGAGGCTTTATGCTGGATGCCGGCAGAAAGCCCGTTTCCCTGGAGATGCTTCGGCAAATCGTAACCGCGATGTCGTTTTACAAAATGAACGATTTTCAGATTCACCTCAGCGACAACTATATCTGGTTAGAGGACTACGCACGAAACGGCGATGCCGACACCTTTGACGCCTATCAGGCATTCCGTTTAGAAAGCAGTTTACAAAATAAGAACGGTGAAACAGCAACCGCAAAAGATTACAGTTATTCGAAAGCGGAATTCCGTGACTTTATCCGCTGGGCAAAAACAAAAGGTGTGCATATCACACCCGAAATCGATGTGCCCGCCCATGCTTTGGCTTTTACAAAGACATTCCCCGAATTTGCCGTCATGGGTGAAGTCTCCTCTCTGATGAACAAAAGACCGCTGACAGACCACATCAACATTGCCGACCCTGCCGCGTTAGAATTCGTGAAGCAGATCTTTGACGATTATACAAAAGGGGAAGCCCCCGTGTTTCCCAACGGTACGGTCGTACATATCGGCGCGGATGAGTTTTTAAGCGATTACGGTGCATATCGCCGATTCCTCAACGAAATGATTCCGTATCTGAAAGCAACGCATACTGTCCGTCTGTGGGGCGGACTGACTTGGATCAAGGACACCCCCGAAACACCGATTGCAAAAGAAGCCATAAACGGCGTGCAAATGAATCTGTGGTCCTGTGGCTGGTGCGATGGCAGAGAAATGTATGATTTGGGATATGACCTCATCAACACAGTAGACACATATATGTATATCGTTCCCCACGGCGGGAAAAAGCGTGCACCTTACAGTGATTATATCAACAAACGCAAGGTTTTCCGCGAATTTGAGCCCAACAGAGTACAGTTGAAAGAGAAGAGCGCATTTGTCCGTCTGCCCGCAGGCAGTAAACAGATACTCGGCAGCTGCTATGCCATTTGGCAGGATAATATCGACAAACGCTGTGCCGGTATTACGGAACCGGCGCTTTATGACCGTTTTGCCGACAGCTTGGCGTTGTTCTCGGAAAAAAACTGGGGTGCCTGCACGGACAAACACACTTGCAAGGAAATAGACAAAGCGGCACACGTCCTGCAAAATGCATTGCAAAAGTCCGAAAAGCCTTTTTCGGCACAAAGCAATATCACTTTATCCGGCGGCAGCAGTTTTGTAAACGGCGGCTGTAAAAAGCTCGGCGAAAAAGCAAAGCTGGATTTGCAAATCGAGTTTCAGGAAGTACGCCCGGGTCAAATTCTGTTGGAATCGGATGCACCTTACGGCACACATGATATCCGCATTACCGAAAACGGAAAATTGGGATTTACCGCAGAAAACCTGGAATATGAATTTGATTATATACCTGTCCCGCATAAAAAACTACACCTCGTGTTCGAAACCAAGCCTACAAAAGCCGTGCTGCGGGTCGGACTGTTGACCGAAAAGAGGGCTGTCGGATGTTTTTCATTTGATGGCACGGTGCGCAAAAGCGGTATAAAATATGCTTCGTTCCGCATTCCCGCTGAGCGTATCGGTTCCAAAACCAACGCCGTACAGGCACATATCTACAGCATAAAAACGAAATAAGAAAAAATACAGCCGTACGGTTTTTCCGTACACAACAAATCATTTACAAAAAGAGAAAATTAGGGTATGATATAAAAGGTAATTGTAATTATAGAAACAAGTAAAAAGCCGTCGAAAGAACAAGACTTCCGCGCAGCGGCTTCAAATACGGTTACCTTAAATCAGGCTTACATCCAACAGCCGCAATTGGGAGAGTAGCAATGTCAAAAAAGCGTTTTTTTTATAACTTTTTTTCATACGGCATCATTTCGTTGCTGTTAACAGGTTCCGCTTATCTGTTTTTACTGCGCGATGCACGCTCGTTTGTCTCCGGAAATGTCCCCGCATTGGTCTTTATTTATATTCTGTCCATCCTGTTGCTTGCCGCAATCGGCTATGTTTGCGGACGTTTTCTTTTGTTGCCCTGCGGCAGTGCGCGTGGCAACGCAGTATGCATCGCACTTGCCTACGCTTTGTTTATCATAATAACCGGACGCATCTTCTTCGGGAAAGCAGAATGGTATTTTAAGCTGTTCAGCATATTTTGCATGTTGCCGCCCGTAGTCACGTGGATCGGCTTACACGAAAGCACTAAAAAGGCACCGAAAAAGCAATTCACATGGTGGCGTTGGGCAATCCCTTGCGTACTGCTCGCCGCCGCACTGTGGAAGAGCGTTCAATTCATACTTTGGTTTGTATAACTATAGCACACGCGTGCGCTATGGTTGGCCGAACGGTGTCAGCCAAATTCGGACTTACTGAAGTCGGTCGTTTGCCGTTTAGAAAAGCGGACGAAGTCTTTACAGATTTCGTCCGCTTTTTGCTATTCCGCCTCTGACAACAGCATGCGGTCGTTGTCAAGTGCCTTGCCCGCTTTTTCCTTATACATTTCCAAAAGCGCGGGCAGAGTAATTTTTTCGCGTTCTTCGCCTTGTAAATCCAACACGATTTTTCCGCTTGCCAGCATGATTGTGCGGTTCCCTGTGTGCAGTGCCTGCCCGATGTTATGCGTAATCATCATCGTTGTAATTTGGTTTTCCGCAACAATGGATTTCGTGATTTCCAACACTTTTTGCGCGGTTACAGGGTCAAGCGCAGCCGTGTGCTCATCCAAAAGCAACAGCTTCGGCGTTACAATGGTGCTCATCAGCAGCGTTACTGCCTGCCGTTGACCGCCTGACAGCTGTCCCATTTTGGTGCGCATACGGTCTTCCAATCCCATATCAAGGCGTGCAAGCTGTGCACGGTAAAAATCCACATCTTTTCGCCGGTGCGCCGAAGCGAACGGATTGCGCATAGATTTTGCGTACGCAAGCGCCAAATTTTCCTCTACGGTTAGGTCGGGTGCCGTTCCCTTCATCGGGTCCTGAAAAATGCGCCCGATTTGCTTTGCACGCTGATGCTCCTTTTTATAAGTAATATCCGTCCCGTCTAAAACTATACTGCCCTCTTCGCACAAAAATGAGCCCGCAACCGCATTGAACAGCGTGGATTTTCCGGCACCGTTTGAACCGATAACTGTGACAAAATCGCCTTTGTCCAAATGCAGGGAAAGATCTTGAAGCGCCCGGTGCGCATTGGGCGTGCCTTTTAAAAAGGTCTTGCTGAGATGCTTTATATCAAGCATTTTTCTGCGCCCCCCTTCGGATTCGCCGTTCGGCAATACGCTTTCGCACCGCAGGGATACATAGTGTAATACCGATGATTACCGCCGAAATCAGCTTTAATGCGTCTGCCGAGAAAAGTTCGTTTTCCAGCGCCAGCGCAATAATCAAACGGTACACCACCGAACCGACCACCGCGGAAATCAAACCTAAGGTCAGACTTCTCTTACCGAAAATCACTTCGCCGATAATAACAGACGCAAGCCCGACAACAATCATACCGCTGCCCGCGTTCACATCTGCAAAGCCGCCCGTCTGCGCAATCAGCCCGCCCGAAAGCGCCACCAATGCATTGGCGATGGAAAGCGCCGTCATTTTCGCGGCATCGGTATTGATAGAGGAAGCGCGTACCATATCCTCATTATTGCCCGTGGCACGGATACAAAGCCCGAACACTGTTTTAAAAAACAGAATCAGCGCGACAGTCAGCCCCGCGCAAATCACCGCCACGCAAACGGTTTTCAGCACATCCTTGTCTGTATTCGGCAACAAGGCGTATAACGCTTCGTAAAATCTCGGTTTTCCGATTAACGACACATTCGGCGCCTGCATAACTGTGATGTTCACCGTATACAGCCCGCTCATCGTAAGAATCCCCGCCAAAATCGGATGAATCCCCGCTTTTGTCTGTAAAAATCCCGTTACCGCGCCTGCCGCCGCACCGCAGAGAATGGCCGCCGCCAGCCCCAAAAACGGATGCCCCGCGACGCTTAAGACCGCCGAAACCGCCGCGCCGAAAGTGAAACTGCCATCCACCGTCAGGTCGGGAATATTCAGAATGCGGAACGTTATATAAACACCGAGCGCCAAAAGCGCATATTGCAATCCCAAAAGCAGTGCGTTTGCCGCAATTTCCATAGAATCACCTGTTCTTTATAAGAATCGGGCAGCCGCATAAGACTGCCCGAAAAAACATCTGTCCGTCGGATTATCAGCCCATCACGACATAATTGCCGCCGTTCGGTACGGTAATCCCGAGGGTATCCGCCGCCTGGCGGCTGATCACATACTGAAATTCTTCCATCGCAACGGCAGGTACTTCGGAAACCTTTTTGCCGCGTAGAATTTCGTCCGCCATTTCCGCCGATTTCTGCCCAAGCTGTGTGTTGCTGCAGCTGACACACGCCAGCGCTCCGGATTTCACCATAACCGGGTCGGAGCCGTACACGGGAATCTTTTTCGCATTTGCGGCACTGACGACTTCGCTCATTGCGGTTTGTACGGTGGAGTCAATCGGAACATAAATGGCATCCACATCGTTTGCCAAAGACTGCGCCGCCTGCGCAACCTCTGCGGAGTTCGCTACAGTCACTTCTTTAAAGGTATATCCGTTGCCCGACAAATACTCCTTCGCCTTCCCTGCGGTCTGCACCGCGTTTTGCTCGCCCGAACAATAAAGAATACCGATGTTTTTCACATTCGGCGTCAGTTCCTTTGCCAGCGTGAAAATGCGGTCTACGGGAACAATATTGGACGTACCCGTTGCATTTTTGTCAGGTGTTTCCATCGCAGTTAAAATGCCCGAAGCCACGGGGTTTGTCACGGAAATAAAGACAACAGGTGCTTTCGGCTCCTGATTGACCACCGCCGCCGTTGCAGGTGTGACAATCGGGACAATCAGGTCATAGTCCTTTAAGCTGCCGCAAATACTTTGTAAGGTGGACTGGTCACCCTGTGCATTTTTAATATCAAAGGTCATTTTTGCTTCGTCATAACCGAGCTCGCGCATCCTTTGGATAAACGCTTCGCGCATTTCCGTAAATGCGCCGTTATCGGCCAACTGAACAATGGCAACCTTGTAAACATCTTCGGTATCACGCGGGGTGGTGTCACCCGTGCCGTCCGCGCCCTGCTTGCCGCAGGCGGCAAACAGACCGATGCACCCCATCAGCAGAACCAATGCCGTTACAATTGATACGATTCTCTTCATTTTCATTTCTTTTTCCTCCGAAATATAATATAATTTCGTCAGTTGGTAATACCGATTTCGTATATACTGCCCCTGTCAAAATAAAAAACCTGCCCTTGCAAACACA
>DKUE01000030.1 GCA_002490525.1 Ruminococcaceae bacterium UBA7212 | reverse complement strand
GCTTGATGATTTTCGACCGACATGCGAATTTAAAATACAAGTACGGCTCACGAAATTTTTGGTGTAGAGGATACTATGTGGATACGGTCGGTCGAAATAAAAAGGCGATAGCAGAATACATCAGAAATCAATTGGAAGAAGATTACGCCGCAGACCAAATATCACTCAAAGAGTACATAGACCCGTTCACGGGTAGCAAGAATAAGTAAGCAAAAAACAAACAGCCGCACGTGAGTGGCTGCTTGAGATGGTAATGCGGTGCAAGCCAGCGGTTCAACCAGTGGCCTTGACTGGGTGCACACAGATGAAAAATGAATTATTTCTGTAAATTATCCTGGCGCATATTGTATATTTTCTTCTTTTATGCTATACTTTTTTTGTTGAAAATATATCATATGGGGGAAAGAAATGACAGAGAACAACAGAAAACTCGGTGGGCGGATTTGGTTCAATATTATCTTGTTCGGATTTATAGGTCAAATTGCCTGGGCAGTAGAGAATATGTTTTTTAATACTTTTCTCTACAATGCAATTTATAACGGCGCTTCCCAAACGGCAATAGACGGCTCTATCGATGTTATGAGTGCCATCAGTATTATGGTCGCCGCAAGTGCATCGTTTACGGTTGTTGCTACTTTCTTAGTCGGTACATGGAGTGATAAGGCGGGAAAGCGCAAAAGATTTATTTCTGTCGGATATATACTTTGGGGCATTGTGACAGCAACTTTCGGTGTTATTTCACGAGACAATACCGCAACTCTGTTTCACTTAACGGATGAGGTAAAAGTTCTGACTGTAACGGTGGCAATCGTAATTGTGATGGACTGTATTATGTCCTTTATCGGCTCCAGCGGCAATGATGCCGCCTTCAATGCTTGGGTTACCGATGTGACTTCCACAAAAAATCGTGCCACGGTAGAAAGCGTTTTGGCTTTGCTGCCGTTAATAGCTACGGCAGCGGTTATGGGATTGGCCGGTGCAGTAGGTTCCATCGGTTACGATGTGTTTTTTATTGCACTGGGTGCAATTGTATCCGTTTGCGGGATTTGCGGCTTGTTTACTTTGAAGGACGGGAAAATACATACTGAGGTCAGCGAATCTTATTTAAAGGATTTGGTATACGGATTTAAACCGTCCGTAGTCAAAGAAAATAAAAAACTGTATTTAGCACTGACGGCCTGCTGCCTGTCTTCTACGGCATTTCAGGTTTTCTTTCCGTATATTTTTATTTATCTCGGAAATGTGATGAATTTCAGTTTGGACAGCGTTTTAGCTTCTTTAACACCGACAATTATAGTTATTGCCGCAGTAGTGGTGATACTGGCGATTGCTTTATTGATTTTTACGGGCAGGCTGATGGACAAATTTGGAAAAGACAAGTTTATGATTTTTTCGGTCGTTCTGTATTTCTTAGGTTTAATTGCAACGGGTTTTGCAAAGGACATCGCTGTATTTTTCGTGTGTGCGGTACCCGCTCTGCTCGGCTGGGCTTTGTTCTCTATTGCAATGAACGCTTCTGTCCGCGATTTTATGCCTGAGGGAAAAGTTGGCGTGTTTCAAGGCATCCGTATTATTTTCTTTGTGTTGATTCCTATGGTGGTCGGTCCTTTTATCGGAAATTTGGTTTGTCGAATTTCGTCTGTGACATATACGAATGAATATGGGGTCGTTACCTCTGCGCCCGGTTCTGTAATGTTTTGGGCGGCAGCAGCGGTTGCGCTGTTTATATTTATTCCTGTTATGGTATTGCGAAAGAAAGAAAAAAACGTATAAGTGATACCTGCAGGCGTCTGCATTTCGATGCAGGCGCTTTTTCTTTGCTTTTTCTTGGAATGGACTTTTAAAAGGCGGAAGAATATGTTATACTAAATACAAAATATATTTAGAAACGAGCCGAATCTATGCGACGGAAAAATAAGCTGAACTTTTCAAGTGAACGCCAAACGAAGGCAAAGCGCACACGTGCATTTGTTTTATCGTTTGCTGCGTTTATTTTGGTATTCGGTTCGGTTTCCTTATTGATATTTATGAAGTCTTTAGATTTTGATTTACAAAATCTTGTTAAAAAACCGGATGCACCGTCTGCGACTGCAGAATCCACAGCAGAAGAGACGGTGCCGATAAAGCTATCGGATACGAATGTTTTGCTTGTGTGCAGTGATGGTAATAAACACATATCTTTGCTGTCTTTGTTTTGTGCACATGCGGAATCTGAAACGGTTACTGTATCCGTAATTGACCCAACAAGCACATTCCAATCAGATTCTTCCGCGCCTCAGGATTTCCAAAGCGTTTTTGAAAGCCAGGGTCTGGCTGGCTTAAAAAAAGCAGTGACTGCTGTGTACGCATTGCCAGTACATCGTTATATTCAGGTTACAGAAAGCAATTTGAAAAAGGCCATCGGTTCCATGGGAGACATTTCTTTAAATGTGCCACAGGCGATACAATACCGCGGGACGGATTACAGTTTATATTTAGACGGCGGAGAGCAGCGATTGACGGGTGACTTGTTTATAAAGTATTTAAATTATACAGATTTAAACGGCAAATCAGAAGCTGCATGTGCATTGGTCAAAACCGTATTGTTTTCTTTTGGAGAAAATAACCGAGAAAAGCTTTTTAATACACTTTTCAATTTATCGGATACGGACTTTTCTGTTGTAGACTGTACGGATTCCTCCGGTGCAGTAAATGTATTTCTGCATATAAGGGATCATGTGCAAACAGTCACCCTTGCCGCTTCTAAGGAGTCGTAAGTATGAAAAAAAAGCATATTATTATAGCGATTGCGGTATTCGCAGTGTGCATAGCCTGTGCGGCAAATATCAGCCGAGTTTTGCAATTTATTCCGACGGATTTTTCAAAAACGGAGATGATATATGATTCTGACGGTGTTACAAGGTATTACTATCATACTTTGTCTGAAAACGGGAAACTGGCTTATACTTTAATTTTAAATTCGATTCGGGAGCATCCGGAAGAAATTGAAATTCCGCAGTTGAACGATACGGATTTCCACGCGATGTTTTGTGCATTATCTTATGATAATCCTGAGCTTTTGTGTATGAAAAAGGAAAGCCAAATTGCGGTTCGGGGGGCAAAAGCCTATTTTATTCCGCAGTATATGCATGAAACTGAGCTTTGCGAATCCAATCGGCGAGCATTGGAAAATGCTGTGGAGAATATCCTGAACGGTGTAACCGAGGATATGGATGCATATGATAAAGAGCTGTATTTTCATGATGCAATTTGTGAAAAGGCGGTTTATACACCAAGTGACGATGATACGGAAGGGTATTCGGCATATGATGCTTTGGTACAGGGCAGAGCGGTATGTGAAGGGTACTCCCGTTCTATTCAGTTGTTATTAAACCATGTCGGCATCCCGAATTATTTGGTGACAGGTGTCAGTGCAGAATCAGATGGGACTTCGGAAGGACATATGTGGAACCTTGTGACCATTCAAGGAAATAATTATTATTTAGATGTGACTTGGGATGACATGGATGAAGACGAAATCAGCCGTTGCAATCATACATATTTTAACGTAACTTCTGCGGATATTGCAAAGAATCATATGGATATTCACCCTGAAAATAATAACTGCACGGCAACGGAAGCCAATTATTTTGTACGCCAGAATTTGCTTATTTCTAAATACAACGCGGCGGCGAAGGAATTACTGGTGCAGGAAATTAGCAGAGCAAACGAAAACGGGACCCATGCGCTTGAAGTTCGTTTTTCGGATAGTCAAGCTTATGACAAAGCCGTTGCCGATATAGTTGACGGAGACGGAATTTCATACCTTGTATATCGAGCGGAACGAAACGGAAAAATTGACTATCAGAGGGCACTGTATGTGCGTGATGAAGATTTATTGACTTTACAAATTGCTTTTTCTTAAAGGAGCGTAATTATGGATAAACAGCGGATAGAAAATGCGGTTCGGGAAATTTTGATTGCAATCGGTGAGGACCCGGACCGTGAAGGGCTTATTGAAACGCCGAAACGCGTGGCAAATATGTATGCAGAGATTTTTGCAGGCTTAGAAGACAATCCGACTCGGCATTTAAAAATATTTAACGAAGCCGATAATGACGAAATGGTTGTAGTGCGGGATATTCCAATGTATTCGATGTGTGAGCATCACCTTCTGCCTTTTGTCGGGAAAGCACATATTGCATATATTCCGTCTGACGGCAAAGTTATCGGGCTTTCCAAGCTTGCCAGAATTGTGGACTCTTTTTCGAAAAAACCGCAGCTGCAAGAACGTTTAACATCACAAATTGCAGACTTTTTAGATGAAAATCTTTCTCCAAAAGGTATAGCAGTTGTGGTAGAGGCGGAGCATTTATGTATGACGATGCGCGGCGCACGTGCCGCGGGTGCGAAAACACAGACATCCGCCTTACGGGGTTCGATGCGTAAGGATGCGCGAACCCGTGCGGAGGCCATGTCGCTTTTACGGGGAGATTGATTCATGGAATATTTTCGCGGCCGTAACTTTGCCTTTCCTTTAAATCGGAAAACGTATATTATGGGCATCCTTAATATTACATCGAATTCTTTTTTTGACGGCGGAAAATGGAACACGCCGCCGCGTGCTTTAGAACATGCTTTGCAAATGGAGAAAGATGGGGCGGATATTTTGGATATTGGTGCGCAATCTACACGCCCTGGGCACATTCCTATGACAGCAGAGGAAGAGTTGAATGTTTTGCAGAATTTTTTACCGCAGATTGCAGAAAAAATTCGTATTCCTATTTCTGTAGATACCTTTTTCCCGAGTGTAGCGGATTATGCCTTGTCGCACGGCGCTTCTATTGTTAATGATGTTAGCGGCGTGTTTAATGTCGATATGGCACAGGCGGTAAAATCCTATCATGCCGGTTGGATTGTGATGCATAGCGGAAAAAGTGATGCTGACAATACTGTAGTTTATGGAAAAGGCGTAGTGGAAGATGTCAAAGCGTTTTTTTCGGAAATGTATTCACAATGTTTGGATTTCGGCATTTGCGCAGAACAAATATGTTATGATGTCGGCATAGGTTTTGGTAAAGACCGTATAGATGACTTGGAAATTTTGCGCCATATTGCGGACCTAAAGCAACCGAGACGGGCACTGATGACAGCACTGTCTTGCAAACGAATTATAGCACAGCACACGGGGACGGACGATGATGACCGACTGTATGGTACGCTGTCCGCAAATGTGCTTGCGATTGCAGGTGGAACAGATTTTATACGTGTGCACCATGTACGGGAACACCGGCTTGCTGTCGGAATGGCAGATGCGATTATCAGAACAGAAGGATAAGATTGATTTATGGATAAGATTATAATACAGGGAGTGCGTTTGTATGCTTATCACGGTGTAAATCCGGAAGAGAAAGCAGACGGACAAATGTTTTTTTTAGATATTACCTGTGTGTTGCCTTTGCGTGTGCCTTGCGCTACAGATTGCGTAGAGGACACAGTCAGCTATGCAAAAATTTTAAAAGCGGCGCGAAGCGCTTTCCTATCGCAAAAATTTGATTTATTAGAAACAGCGGCAGAGTCGGTTGCAAGAGCCGTTCTGACTGCTTTTGGTTCCGTTCGGGAAATTACGGTTTGCGTTCGCAAACCGGAGGCGCCTATGCAGGCGGATTTTGAGTATGCGGCAGTGGAAATTACCAGACAACCGAAGGATTATGGGGTGGCAACAGAATGAAAGCAGTAATCGGGTTGGGAACCAATATGGGGGAGCGCGCTGAAAACTTGGTGCAGGCAATACGAGCTTTTGAATTATTGCCCCATACTAAAATTGTCAAATACTCTTCTGTTTATGAAAGCAAACCTTATGGCTATGCAGAACAGCCGAATTTTTTGAATATGGCACTGATTTTGGAAACGTCCATATCGCCTGAAGCGCTTTTAGGCGCTTGTCTTGGTATAGAGGCAGGATTCGGTCGTATACGCCGCTTTAAAAACGGTCCGCGTATTTTGGATTTAGATATCCTGTTGATGGAAGGGTATACATCTGATACGGAATTGTTGCGTGTACCGCATCCACAGATTTTAAACCGTTCTTTTGTTCTTTGTCCGTTGTATGAGTTGTTTCCGAGCGGAGTTGCGTTTGACTTTGATTTTTCAGAGGCATACCAAAGGCATCCGAAAAACGATATTCAGCCGTATAGAATATAATTAATATATAACTAATGCCGTACAGTTTTCAAAAACTGTACGGCATTAGTTTTCTTAGACAGTAAATTCTCAGCGGCGAATATATTGTTGTGCAATGAAAGATTCCAATTGCTTCGTTGACCATTGAACAGCTGTTTTTGACTCGCTGACTTTATATGTGTCACCGTTTTCAATTTCTTCGTTGAAAGTTGTAAGACTTGTATTTGCCAAAGCGGTTTTTACAGTTGTTTTCCAGGTTTCTTCATGGTTATTGCCAACATAATACATTACATGATACCCGTGCACAGTTTCCACGATGCCGGTGTCACCGGGCTTGCGCGCAGGGTCGAAACACCAGTCATTGAATTGCTGTACCATGGAACCGACATCAACATTTTCATACAAACCGCCGTTATCTTTCGAACCGGGGTCCTCACTGTTCTGTGTGGCAAGCGATGCGAAATTATCTTCTGTCGGATTTGCAAGATATTGGTCATAAACGGACTGTGCTTTTTCGCGATATGCTACTTTTTCTTCATCGGAGAGCGAAGAAGACTGTCCGCTTGAGGAAGTAGGGAATTGTATCAAAATATGACGTACATCTACAGGCTTCACAGTGTTTTTATGCGGTAGCACAGAAATGTACAAAACGGAATACCCGTTTCCGGATTCAACAACCGTAACATCGCCGACTGCTCGATCGGCGGCAAGTGCCCAATCCGCAGCTGCTTGTCCAAATTTAGATGACAAGGCAGTGGCTGTCACATTTTCAAATTTAACAGAATCCTCTGTTGCAGAGGAACTGTTCTCTTTTGCCTGTGTGGTCAGAGATGCGGCATCCTTTACTTTTACAGCGTAAGCATCTGCCTTTTCTTTGGCTTTTGCCATGGCTTCTGCAGTAGCCGCAGATTTTTCCTCATCGGTTGCATCGGCGGAAACGGATGAAGTGTCCGCAGCTACGGTAAACCCGTATGCTGTCATAACCGCATAGTCGGCAAGCTTCTCAGTGTACTCTGCATCAATTTGTTCATCTGTAACGGAATCCTGCATTTCGGTCTGTTTCTGTTCGTAGCATTTTGCTGCCAATTGACGCTCTTCCATAACTTCCCGAATCAGTTTCTCGTCAACGCCTTTGCCATACAGCTTAATTAAATATCTGTCTAACGAGAAATCGCTCTCGGTTGCGGATTTGCGTAAGGATTCAATGTCCTCGTCAATTGCTTTTTGTTCCTCTTCCGTGAGGGTGATACCTGCTTCACGGGCAAGCTCGGAATAGGCGATGTAGGTTTGCAGATATTTCAGTGTATTGCAGCGAATATAATCTGCCCAAGTGGGGTCTTCGCCTTCAAAACCATCAATTTTACCGTCGTTCAGCGTATATTCCTGTTCCATAGGTGTTTTGGTGTAGTCATATCCGGTATACATCACACCGTAGCCTGTACCGTACTGGGAATCATACTGCTTCGAGTTGTTTGCTATATTCAAATACATATCCATATAATAGAAATTGTATTTTGCAACAGAAACCTTTGTGTCGCCGACTTTGGCAGCAGTTAAAACCTTTTGCGGTACGCCGAAGAAGTCCAGCGAACCGTAGATAATGCCGAGTGCTAAAACGACTGCAAGCACAATACCGATAATTTTGCCGGCAATCTGCTTTGCTTTTTCGCTTTTCGGATTCTTTTTGGCATTTTTTTTCGCCATAGAATCCATACGCTTTTTACGCTCTTCGCGGTAAAGCTCTGCCTGGCTTTTTTCAGCTTGATTGTTTTCCATTCAGAATTCATCCTTTATCCGTTGATTTTCGGTCGTGCTGTAATCAGGCAAAAGACCGATGAAACATATCTATTTTATACTATTTCAGAGAAAGTTACAAGCATATTTTTACAAAATAAGTAAATCGAGAAAAAATTTACAAAATATTTAAAGAATTATGCTTCACTAAGCGTCAGCCACTCGGTTTCCCGTTCCTCGATGGTGATTTCCAGAACTTCGATTTCTTCAGTAAGTTCCGTAAGCCGCACATAATCATCCAATACCTCGGGCAGTTCACATTCCGCTTTTAATGCACTGCACTGCCTGTACAGCGATTCAATTTCTTTTTGTAAGGCAGATAGCTTTGCGCGGCGTTTCCGTTCTTCCGCTTTATTTTTCTTGGTTGCTTCATACGCCTGTTTTTGTTGGGAATCTGCTTTTTTTTCGGGTGTATGTATATTACTTTGAGTTGCTGTTTTCTCTTTAGCGGATACATACGCCTCATATCCGCCGTTATAAATACAAAGTTGGTCAGAAAACATTTCTATGATTTTTGTCGGCACACGGCTTAAAAAATAACGGTCATGTGAAACTGTCAGCAGTGTGCCCGTAAATTTCTGTAATGCTACATCCAAAGCCTCTTTGGCTGTATAGTCCAAATGATTGGTCGGCTCGTCCAAAATCAAAAAATTGCTGCGCTCAAACATGATAATACAAAACGCAACTTTTGCACGGTTTGCGCCGGACAGTTCTTTGATTCTTTTAAAAACACCATCCTCTTCAATGAGAAGTTTCCCGAGTGCACTGCGAATTTCCAGCTCGGTTTTTCCGGGAAAACGACGATGCACTGCCTCTAAAACAGTATCATTTAAATTTAAATTCGCAAGTTCTTGGTCAAAATAGGAGATTTTTACATTTCCGCCGATTTTAACCATACCGCTGTAGGGAATCTTCTTTAAAATTGCCTTTAAAAGCGAAGATTTGCCGACGCCGTTTTGTCCGACCAGTGCAATTTTTTCTCCTTTTTCTATAGAAAAAGAAAGATGCTCATAAAGCTGCTTACCGGTTGTGCTGTTACCGACATGCACGCCCAAATCGCGCACTTCTAAAACGGTTTTGTGCGGTTCATAATCAAATGCAAAAGCGAACCTTGCCTGCTTTTGCCGCGGATTCGGTTTCGCCGCCAATTCCATTTTTTCCAGTGCCTTTACACGTGAGCCGACACTGTTTGTACTGCTGGATTTCGCGAGATTTCGCCGTACATATTCCCGCATTGCTTCTAATTCTGTTTGCTGTTTTTTATATTCCTTTTCCAAAGTGCGAATACGCTCTTCCTTTTGTAGCAGAAAAGCGGAATACCCACCCTTGTACCGATACAATGTTCCGTGTTCCAGCTCACAAATATCTTTTGCAACATGATTCAGAAAATATCGGTCATGTGAAACAACGATAACCGCGCCCTTATAGGATGTCAGATAGTCTTCCAGCCAAGTCAGCATTGTGAAGTCCAAATGGTTGGTCGGTTCGTCCAAAATGAGTAATTCCGGATTTTGCAGAAGTATTTTCGCCATAGCAAAACGGATTTTCTCGCCGCCGCTTAAGGTGGCAATTTTACCGTCTAAAGGAAAGGCACCGAATCCCAGTCCGTTTAATACAGTTTGAATCCGTACATCTGCGTGATAACCATCTAAAGCGGCATATATGTTGGAAAGGGATTCATAAGTTTCGCTCAACTGTGCATAGGCGGGGGAGTTAGGTTCCGTTTTTGACATTTGCGCGGAAATGTTGCCAAGCTTTTCGCGAACGGTATAAACTTCACATAGCGCTGAATGAATTTCTTCTTCTAAGGTGTTTTGTGAATTTAAAGATTCGTTTTGTTTTAAATATCCGATGGACAGCCCTTTTTTGGCGGAAACAGTTCCTGTATCATAAGGAAGAATACCGGTTATGATATTTAACAGTGTAGTTTTCCCCACACCGTTTACGCCCAAAAGACCGATGTGATCTCCTTCCTGAATACTTAAACTGATATCCTTTAAAACGGTTTTATCCAAAAAAACTTTGGATACTTGGTTTAATGTTAATAGCATATATTCTCTCCGAAAGCATTCCGGCAATTATTTTATCAGCCGCTCTACGTCTTTATTTTTGCCGAGCACCATAAGAGATTCGTTTGCCGAAAATATATGGTCGGGATGCGGTAATGGAAAAATTTCGTCTCCGCATTTGGTTGCTAAAATGCTTACATTGTATTTGGAACGGACATTTTTTTGCAGAATACTTTTTCCAATCCAAGCAGACGGTGTGCTGATTTCGTAAATAGAATATTCGGAATTTAATGCAATATAGTTGAAAATACTGTCACTTCCGAATTGTACCGCCAGCCGTTCCGCAGTTTCTTTTTCGGTGTAAACCACTTCGTCTGCACCGTTCCGCAGTAAAAATTTTGCGTGCACATCTCGGCTTGCACGAGATAAAACAAAGCTTGCGCCGAGGTCTTTGAGCAATGCTGTGGTTTCTAATGAGCTTTGAAAATTGTCTCCGATGGTCACTACACATAAATCGTAGTTGGCAACACCGAGCGATTCCATAAAAACCGGATTGGTCGCGTCCCCGATTTGCGCATTGGTTACGTAGGGAAGAACAGCGTCCACACGTTCTTCCACAATATCTACCGCCATGATTTCATTGCCTTGTTCTTCAAATTTTTTTGCCATATGGCGGCCGAAACGGCCAAGACCGATGATTAAAATAGATTTCATACCGAAAATGCTCCTTTACTTGAATTCAGCCCACTGTAATTTTTTCTATCGGATATTTTGAAGGGGTGCCGCCCTGGTTATGGAAAGCAAGCAATAATGTTAAGCCACCGACACGCCCGAAAAACATGAGCAGCATTAAAACGAAATGCGATGCTGTACCGAGACTGTTTGTGATACCGAGTGTAATGCCGACCGTTCCGATTGCAGAGGCGGTTTCGAATAACGCCTCTTTCAGCCCGACATGGTCAAATGCACACAGCAACATGCCGCAGGTGAAAAACAAAATTACATACATGGCGGTGATAGCAATGATTTTTAAGAGAGTATCGTCACCGATACGCCTTTTAAAACATTCAATGCTTTTCCTTTGTCGGAAAATCGTGAATATACTTGCCGCAAGCATTGCAAAGGTGGTGGTTTTTAAACCGCCTGCCGTTGAACTCGGTGACCCGCCGACCAGCATTAAAAGCAGCATCAGAACAATTGTTGCATCGGACAGTGCGGAAATGTCCACTGTGTTAAAGCCGGCCGTACGCGTGGTTACGGTTTGAAATAAACTGCCGTATATATATGCAGAGGGTTGCCCGGCAAATATGGGATTTTGAAACTCAAACAGCAGTATCAGTAAACATGGAATGATAAGTAATGCAAGGGTTGTAACCAAAACGACCTTGGTATGCAGCTTGAATTTTCGGAATCGGAATTTTGCAGTCTTTATATCCGACCATACGAAGAATCCCAAACCACCGAGTATAATCAATGCAATTATTACGGCATTTACTAACGGGTCGGCAACATAGTTTGTCAGTGAAGAGAACGGCGCATATCCGCCCATCAAATCAAAACCAGCATTGCAAAAGGCTGAAATTGCGTGAAATACAGAAAAATACAGTCCCTTCCGAAATCCGAACTGCGGACAAAACCGAAAAGCGAGTAAAACTGCGCCGCAGAGCTCTGTAATCCCGGTTCCTAACAGTATAAACCGTGTCATCCGCACAATTCCGCCGACCTGAGGCGCGTTGACGGATTCCTGTAAGGTATAACGGCTCCGCAACCCGATTTTTTGTTTGGTCAGCATCAGGGCGGAGATGGCCAAAGTCATAAATCCGATGCCGCCGACTTGAATCATCGCAAGAATAACAATTTGTCCGAACAGAGACCAGTAGGTGTATGTGTCCTGCACGATTAAACCGGTTACGCAAGTTGCGGAAGTTGCCGTAAATAAAGCATCTTCAAAAGAAGTCCAAACGCCTGCGCGTGAGGAAATAGGCAAAACGAGTAAAAGCGCACCGAACAGAATAATGCCTGTATAGCCGAGAACGATGGTGCGCAAGGGTGAAATCTTAAACTTATGTGAAATGTGTTTCATTTTCATATACCTTCAATAAAAAACAGTAGAAAGTATTATAGTATATTTTTGCGTGAATGAAAAGTCCTTGATTACCTTTTTTTAAAATAAGCCTTTAAATGCTGAAATCCACCTGTGACAATGTGAATCAGAGAGGAAACAACCATAATTCCCGCTGCAATGGCCATTGCCAGTTGAACGGTATATATGGCGGTTTCTCCGAATGCGGACCAGTCTTCATTTAGCGCAAATTTCATTGTATTATATAACGCGCTGCCGGGTACAAGAGGTATAATTCCCGATACTAAAAAAGAGGTAGTCGGTGTTTTGGCTATGCGGGCGAATACCTCTGCATAAACCGTTACAAAAACAGCGGCAAAGAAATACCGCACTGTTTCGCTTGGAAGTACCGTGCCGAGGACTAAATATATACTCCAGGCAAATGCGCCGCCGAGAGAGGCAATCAGTAATTTACTGCGCCGGATATTAAAAAGGATTGAGAAGCCGAAAGAACCCAGAAAAGCTGTTAAAATTTGAAGTGCATAAGTCATTTAAATAGTCCTCCCGTGAGCAGAGAAGCAAGGATATATCCGGCTGCAATGGCAATCGCAACAGCCAGAGCCTCGCAAAAGCGAAGAATACCTGCCATGCTGTCACCGCTGATGATATCCCGAATGGAATTGGTCATGGCAATTCCCGGAATCAAAAGCATAATATTGCCGATAATCATTTTATCCGGATGCAAGCCGTGCAATACCGCTGTAACCAAAAACGCGATTGTGCAAACAGAAAAAGAAGCGGCAACGTTTGCAAACAGCATGTTTACTTTTGTGCGGTTAACAGCAAAGGTGAAAAGCTTCAGAAATACACCGAGACCCGCCGCAGCAATACCGTCTGTCCCGGTGCCGCCGAAGAACACAGAAAAAGCACCTGCAATCAATGCGTAAGCTAAGCACTGCGCCACTAAGGGATAATGATTCTTTTCTTCGGTTTCAAGTAACGCTTGTCGGATTTCCGACAGCGGCGGTGCATTGGCGCAGATTTCTCTGGACAGGGCATTGAGTGCGTCTAATTTTTCTAAATTTGTATTGTATTTTTGAATACGCCGTGTTTGGGTAATGGTGCGCCCATCGGCGTCTGTTACCGTTGCTACAATACTGGAGGTAATGGTAAATATGTCTGCGCGCTGTACTTTATAAGCTGCCAGGATTCTGCGCAGAGAATCCTCTACACGGCTGATTTCAGCACCGCTGATTAGCATTTTTTCACCAATATCCAAAGAAACACGCAGTAAATCCTCAGTTTTCACAGAAAACACCTCTTTTGGAAATAGTATCATAAAGCATAAAGAATATCCATTTATTTTTTTCAAAAACTATAAAAATAGAAAAAAAGTGTGAATTTTATAAGAAAACTTTCCATTTTCTAAAAAAAATGCTATAATTCTTCTGTGCATATCTAATTTTGCGGATTGCAAACTGCATGGAATTAGAAATTTGTGTGCATATCCTATTGTTTTAAGGAGTTTATCATGAAGAAATATGATTATTTGATTGTTGGCTGCGGTTTGTTCGGAGCCGTTTTTGCACATGAGGCACGGCAAAAGGGTAAATCCGTCTTGTTCATTGAAAAGCGTGCACATATCGGCGGAAATATCTATTGTGCGCAGCAAGAAAATATTTTAGTACACAAATACGGAGCGCATATTTTTCACACAAGCAATAAACAGGTGTGGGAATATGTGAATCAGTTTGCGGAGTTTAATAATTTTGTCAATTCACCGATTGCAAATTACAAGGGCGAAATTTATAATCTGCCCTTTAATATGAATACTTTCAGTAAAATGTTTCACATTTCTACTCCTGATGAAGCGCGGGCAATTATTGAAGAACAGCGTGCTGAAATTCAGGGAGAACCGAAAAATCTAGAAGAACAGGCAATCAGTCTTGTCGGCCGTGAAATTTATACAAAGCTTATTAAAGGCTACACGGAAAAGCAATGGGGGCGTGACTGCAAGGATTTGCCGCCCTTCATTATTAAACGGTTACCGGTGCGGTATACTTATGATAACAACTATTTCAATGACCGTTATCAGGGAATCCCCGAAGAGGGTTATACAGTTTTGATTGAACGTTTAATCGAGGGCTGTGATGTACTTCTGAATACCGATTTTTTTGCCGACCGTGAGAAATATCTCGGCATGGCGGACAAATGTTTGTATACAGGCATGATTGATGCGTATTACGATTTTTGCTTCGGCGCACTTGGCTACCGCAGTTTGCGTTTTGAAAACGAAGTTTTAGATATTCCGAATTATCAGGGCGTGGCGGTTGTGAACTATAACGAGCGGGAAGTGCCGTATACGCGTATTATTGAACACAAGCATTTTGCATTCGGAAAACAGGAAAAAACTGTCATTACACGTGAATATCCGGTGGATTGGCAGAACGGTATGGAGCCGTATTACCCGATTAACGATAATGAAAATACGGAACTGTATGCCAAGTATGCAGATTTGGCAAAGCAGGAGAAAAAAGTGCTGTTCGGCGGCAGGCTGGCACAGTATAAGTATTATGATATGGATAAGTGCATTGAAGCGGCACTTGCCATGTGCGCGGCGGTTTTATAATCTCATGCTTGCAAGTAGACTTGTGAAATGCTATAATAACAAGACTTTATATGCATTTTTTGTTTGAATCGGTCAATTTTTGATAAAGGAAGTGTATGGTTTTGTCAGAAGTGAAGGTCAGTGTAATTATGCCCGTTTACGGTGTAGAAGAATATGTCGGTGCGGCAATTGAGAGCATTCAAAAGCAAACATTTACGGATTGGGAAATGTTTGCGGTGGATGACGGTACACCGGACAAGAGCGGCGAAATTTGCGACCGATATGCGGCAAAGGATTCCCGTATTCATGTGATTCATAAAGAGAACGGCGGCGCACCCAGTGCCCGAAATACGGCAATTGACAAAGCCGCCGGAAAATATTTTTATTTTATGGATTCAGATGATGTGGCTGAACCGACGATGCTTGCGGATATGGTTGCGGCGGCAGAGGCACACAATGCGCAGTTAGTGGTATCCGGATATTATATTGACACTTACTATTCCGATACGGAAAAATACACACAGGCGCAAGGGGTTGACGGAAAAATTTATACGTCTCAGCGCGAATTCCGTGAGGACGCTTATCGGCTTTTTGACCAAAACCTTTTATATACCCCTTGGAACAAGCTGTATTCCGGTGCGTATATTCGAGAGAATAAATTGTACTTTCCGAATACCTTTTGGGATGATTTCCCCTTTAATCTGAGCGTCTTGCGTGATGTGGAACGTGTGGTTGTGATTCCGGGAAAGTACTATCATTTCATTCGCAAACGCGCTGAATCCGAGACAACGAAATATCGCAGTGATATGTATGAAAAGCGCGAGGAAGAACACGGTTGGATGCTTGACCTTTATAAGCATTGGGGCGTTGACGATGCGCACAGCAGAGAATTTCTGGCACGTCGGTACATTGAACGTGTGATTGGCTGTGTCGAAAATGTAACCTCAAAAAGCTGTACGTTGACTTCTTCGGAAAAACGCAAAGAAATTAAAAAAATTATTTCGGATGAAAAAGTAAGAGCATTGTTGCCGGTTATGCGTCCGCAATCTTCTTATATGAAGCTGATGCTTATCCCCGTAAAAATGCAAAGCGCTTTTTTAACCTACCTTGAGGGCTGTTTCATCTCTAAGGTCAAATCCGGTAATGTCAAGTTATTCGCTTCTCTGAAAGCAAAACGGTAAACGGAGAAACACATATGCAGAACATACCTTTTTTCAGCATTGTTATACCTGTGTACAACGCAGAATCATATTTGCCGCAAACCATTGACAGTGTGCTGTTGCAGACATTTTCGGACTTTGAATTGATTCTTGTAGACGATTGTTCTTCGGACGGTTCATCTGCAATTTGCAATGCATATGCGGAAAAAGACCAACGAATCCGTGTGATTTGTCTTCCCGAGAACGGCGGAGCGAGCCATGCCCGTGCGATCGGTCTGCAACAAATAGAGGGGCAGTATGTTTTGTTTGCAGATTCAGATGATACCATTTCCGCAGAATTGCTGGAAACGGTTTTCAAGGCAGTACAGGAAAAACGCGTGGATGTAGTCATGTTTAATGCTACGGAGATTTACGTAAATGCCGACCGAGTTATATATGATAAAGTGGATGTTTGCTATCCTGCTCATGTGTATACGACGGCGAGGCAAGTCAGAGAGTCCGTTATTGAGATTGAAAAAACGACGCTTTTTGGCTATCTGTGGAATAAATTCTATAATGTGCAGTTTTTGCGGCAAGCGAATATTCCGTTTTGTGACATGCCGTTAAATGAGGATTTTAAGTTTAACATAGATATTTTTCCGTTCGTTTCGTCTTTAATTACTTTGGATTATATTGGTTATCAATACTATAAAAGAGACAATCAAAGTCTGACATGTAAATTTGTAAAAAACTATTTTGAATTACAGCTTATGCGTATCATGCTTTTGCTTACATTTTATCGGGATTTTGATATGTGCACTGTCGGTGTGAAAGAAATACTTTGCGGTATTTATGAGCGCAGTTTGTTTTCGGCTTTGCAGCGGAACTGCGATGCACGTGCCCAAATGTCCGGAAAAGAGCGAAGAAACTTTCTAAAGGAGCAATTTAATTCGGATTTGTTTCTGGATTTAATGCCGTTCTCAAGTCCAAATAGCTTTCTTTTGAAAATTATGCACAGCTTTTTAAAAAGAAAGCAGATATTCGGGTCGCTTGCCGTTGCAAGAGTTATTTATTTTACAAAGGAAAAATTTCCTGTCGTTTTTTCAAAATTAAAGCAAAATCGATGAGGGGGTGCTTGGTTTGCAACAAGTTTTAATTGGTGCAATCATGGATGGTAATGCCGGAGGAATCGATAGATATATTTTAAATTTGTATCACCGGACAAGCAGTGGTGAAATTCAATTCGATTTTTTCACGAACAAAATTTCCGAGCCGCTTCGGGAAATGCTTGCTACACGGAATTCACAGTTGTTTGAAATTGCCAATCTAATGCATCCGTTGCAGCAATATAAAGATTTTAAGGCTTTGTTTCAGCAAAAAAAATACGATACGGCTTATTTTAATCTTTCGACTGCATTGGGATTTTTAGGTCCCATGGCGGCGAAAAAATGCGGTGTAAAAAAAATTGTGATTCACAGTCATACAACGGACTGTGATATTGCCAATCCGTATAAGCGTAAACTGATGACCGTTTTACATAAGGCTTGCCGAAAAATTTTATATCGATATGCTACGGATTTTTATGCTTGCTCAAAAGAGGCTGGTGAATGGATGTTTCCTGCAGCTGCGGTCAGCGGTAATTCCTTTCGGATTGTCAAAAACGCCATAGAATTGGAGCATTTTGTTTTTGACGGGAATATACGTACAAAACTCCGAAAAGAATTGTGTTTGGACGATGCATATGTTATCGGTCATATCGGGAATTTTGTGTATCAAAAGAATCACTTGTTTTTGTTAGATGTATTTCAAAAATTGTGTCAGAAACTTCCGAATGCCAAATTGCTTTTGGTTGGTGACGGACCCTTGTATGCGGATATGCAAGACAAAGCAATGCAGATGCATTTGCAGGATAAAATTCTGTTTGTCGGTCGCAGACCCAATGCGAATGAATATTTACAGGCAATGGATGTATTTGCTTTTCCGTCAAATTTTGAGGGCTTGGGGATTGTCGCAGTTGAAGCGCAAGCGGCCGGATTGCCCTGTGTTTGCAGTACACAAGTCCCCAAAGAAGCATGTGTTACTGATTTATGTACTTTTTTACCGATTGATACCGATGATGCTTTACAGATTTGGACGGACAGGCTGATTGGTTTGCAGGGGACTGTGCGTAATAACATGTCGGATGCAATTACGGCAGCCGGATATAATATTCAGAAGCAGGAATTAAAACACTTGGTGTGAGGTTAAGTTTATGTTTACAAAAGTTTCGAGCTCCTTTGAAAATGCAGTTTGGTTTAAATGTATCTACTTTATACTTGTACTGCTGTCTTTTAACAGTTTATGTGCATTGCGTTCGGGATTGTCTTATGCTTCCTACGCTGTAGCTTTATTGGGCGGTTTAGTTGTTTTGTTTCGGCTAATACATTTTAAGAAATACATATCTGCACGCGGAGTTGTTTGGTTGGTACTCTTTTGTGCCAGCTATTTGTTATCCGCCTTTTTGACAAGACAGTACGGCCTTTTGGAGAATTTCCAGGCATTGATTTGGATGGTAATTCAGTTTTTTGTCGTTTATACTTATGACAATTCTGCACCGATTGAGCAGGATAAAAACGAAATTAAGTTTTTCGGTCTGCTCTTTTTAGGTTATACTTTTGTCATGGCTGTGGCGGCAATCGTCATGCTGATTACAGACTATAATGATTACCGTCCGGTAGGGGAAACCGCTGTGATTACCGGTTTCCTCTGGAACCGTTTGTGGGGGCTTTATACCGACCCGAATTACGGTGCAGTATTTTCGATTGTTTCCATGACCTTATCTGTTGCGTTTTATAAGGCATCTAAAAAACTGATTCGCGTATTTTTGATTGTCAACATGGTATTGCAGATTTTATATATTACCTTCTCGGATTCGCGAACCGCTTTGGTTGCGCTGATGGTTACAGTATTTGCGGCCGCATTTTTACTTTGTTTGCGCGCGAAAAAGCTGGAAAATAAAAAAGCCGCTGTGCAAGTGGTAATCAGCATTGCCCTTGCGACCGTATTGGCTTTGGGGTCAGCGGCGATGATTCAGGGTGCGCAAAAAGCGGGGAATACTTTAAAGGTAATGCAATATGAATATAATACAAAGCATCACGGCGACACGGACGCGGAAGTGCCGGAAATATTGATTGGTCGCACGGATTCCGACATCAACAACGATGTAAGTAACCGACGGTTTGCGATTTGGCAAAGCGGTTTGGAGCTTTTCAAAACAAGCCCGATAACCGGAATTACGTTCCGAAATTATGTACCCTATGCCCAGAAAAATCTGCCTGAAACCTATATTGTAAATAATGACCAAGGGCTTTTCCCAAGCATGCACAACAGTTTTGTAGATATCTTAGTCAGTCAGGGCATATTGGGTATCGCACTTATACTGTGCTTTATTGCCTCGGTTTTAATTTTGTTTTTCCGATATTTCTTTAAAGCATCAAAGGCGGAGTATTGCTATAACACTTTTCTGCTGTTGATATTCCTGCCGATTTTGGTGTCGATGATGTTCTATTCGGAAACATTTTATATGAATACCGGTGGTGCGTTTTTATTCTGGTCATTCCTCGGCTATCTTATGCATTCTTTAAACAAGTCCGCCGAAGGGAACGGGAGGAAAATAAGCCATGCATAAAGTCAGTGTAATTGTGCCGGTTTACAATGTGGAAGCATATCTTACCCGATGTGTTGCGTCCATTCAAAAGCAAACCGAGTCAGATATTGAAATCATTTTAGTGGATGATGGCTCGCCTGATGCTTGCGGCGAGATTTGCGACCGTTTCGCCGAAACAGATGACCGTATTCGAGTGATTCATCAGGCAAACAGCGGACAGGCCGTTGCCCGCAATGCCGGTTTGGCGGTTGCCGAAGGGGAATATATTTTATTTGTAGATTCAGATGACTGGATTGAGCCCGATTTAGTGGAAATTACGTATTCTGCCGCAAAAGAATTTTCTGCGGAAATGCTGGTGTTTGATTCTCAGGCGGTGGATGAGCAAGGGCGTGTTCTTTATCATACCACGCAAAAGGCGGCAACAGGGACATTGCTTTCTGCAAAAACCGACAAATCTTTTTTATTAACTGACCCTTCGCCGTGGAACAAATTGTTAAAACGAAGTTGGCTTTCGGAAAATCACTTTGCTTTTCCGAATATGTATTATGAAGACTTGATTGCTTTGACCTGTTTGGATGCGGCTGTAGAACGCGGGGTCTATATCGGCGGAAAACCGCTGTACAATTACTTCTTACGGCAAAATTCCACGCTTCGAAACGGCGATGCACAGAAAACAACGGAAAAGCGTATCGCCGCTGTAAATGCAATCTATGATTTTTATAAAAAAAATGATTTGACGGAGTTTTACCGTTCGGAGCTGGCGTGGATTGCGATCTATCATGGTTTTTTTCTGCCCGCACGGGAAATTTTGAATTTTACTGCGCAACCGTTTCCTTATGTTGATAAACTGCGTGAAAATTTGCAGTCTGTTTGCGAAGCTCCGAATGAAAATATGTATTTGGAGCGTTTTTCCGCTAAGGAAAAATGGATTTTCCGTTTGCTGTACGGAAGGCATTATTTCTTTACAAAAGTTTTTTGGAAATTAAATGCAATACTTAGAGATTCCAAGTAAAGAAGGTATTTTGCTGCTTTATGAACAGCGAATGATCTGAATTTTTGTCTGTACACACCAAGAGTGACCGCGTGTAATTCTGATTGGAGGCAATGCAATGCAAGTGTTAAGCTTAAACGGCGCATGGAACTTCCGTGAAGCTGAAAAGGGGTCTTGGAAAACAGCTGAAGTGCCCGGCTGTAATTATTTGGATTTACTTCGGCTTAAAGAAATTCCGGACCCTTTTGACGGTACAAACGAAAAAGATGTCTATTGGGTGGCGCTGAAAGACTGGGAATATCAAAAAGAGTTTGATATTTCGACTGAAATGTTGACTTGTGACCGTATTTATTTGCAGTGCAAAACCCTGGACACCATTTGTGATGTGTATTTAAATGATACTTGTATCGGGCACGGAGAAAATGCACATTTACAATATCAGTTTGAAATAAAAACATTCTTACGGGAAAAAGGGAATGTTCTGCGCATACTGTTTTATTCTCCGGTAAAATATGTTGAGAAAAAACAGTCGGTTGAAAAATGTCCGCGTAACAATAACGGACAAGACGGCATTCCGCATATTCGCAAGCCGCAGTGCCATTTCGGATGGGACTGGGGTCCTGTGCTTCCGCCCAGCGGTATATCCGGCGATATTTCTATTGTCGGATATACATCAACTCGCTTTACGGATGTATGTATTTTGCAGAACCATAGTGCGCATCAAGTGGATTTACAACTTTCGGCAACATTGGAGCATTTTGCGGACATCCAATCCTTGATCTGCCGTTTTACCGTATTATCACCTGACGGTGCTTTACTGCATGAATCCGTTTCGGATTGCAATAGTCATAATATAGTTTCGGAAACTGTAAATGTTCAAAATCCTCAGCTTTGGTGGACACGCGATTTGTCTGAAAATGAAACACAGCCTTTGTATACTGTGAAGTTGGAACTGATTGCAGACGGCATCTCTGTGGATGCGGTTACCAAGAAAATCGGCTTGCGGACCATAGAATTGAATCGGGAACGCGATGCGTACGGTGCAAATTTCCAATTCAAAATAAACGGCGTGCCGCTGTTTGCAAAAGGTGCAAACTGGATTCCGCCGGACAGCTTTGTAAACCGTTATACTGATGCACGCATGGAATATGATTTGGATGCGATGAAATTTTCCAATATGAATTTGTTGCGTGTTTGGGGCGGCGGTTATTATGAAAGCGATGCGCTTTATGAAAAATGTGACCGAGACGGTATTTTAATTTGGCAGGATTTTTGCTTCGCTTGCCAGCCATATCCGTTTTTTGATGAATCCCTTTTAGAAAATGTACAGCATGAGGTGGAATATAATGTAAAGCGCCTGCGCCACCACGCCTGCCTTGCTGTTTGGAACGGCAATAACGAAATTGAAACCATGTCTATTGCTTGGAGAAACCGCTTGAAATATGTGGCATGGACTGAAAAATTCTTTTACCATATCCTGCCCGACTGGCTGAAAGATTTAGATACACAGACGCCGTATATACCCGGCAGTCCGTGCGGAATTGAACACTTAAAAGGCTTCGACAGAGACAATGTCGGTGATACGCATTTATGGGCGGTTTGGCATGGACTGCAACCGCTGACATACTATCGCAAACGAATGACCCGTTTTTGCAGTGAATTCGGATTTGAAAGCTTGCCTGACTTGAAAACAATTGAAACGTTTGCGAAGCCGCAGGATTATTCACTTACAAGCGAAGTTTTTAACGCACATCAAAAATGCAACAGCGGTAACATGAAAATGGCGTATTATATCACCTCGCGTTTTCGTTTGCCGAAGCGTTTTGAGGATTACATTTATCTTTCTCAAATTTGTCAGGAAGAATGTGTGCGTGATGCAACGGAACATTGGCGCAGAAACCGCGGCCGCTGTAACGGTTCTATTTGGTGGCAGTTAAACGATTGCTGGCCTGTTTGCAGTTGGGCAAGTATAGACTATTACGGCAACTATAAAGCACTGCAGTATGCGGCGCGTCATTTTAACGCGCCTGTGACAGTGTCTTTAGAGGATTCCAAAGAGGAAGTCAAGGTTTTTTGTATCAATGATACGCGCGCGCCTGTGCACGCCTGTCGGGTGCAATACCGTTTGCTGGATTTTGACGGAAAACAGCTTACAGCGGGAGTCTATGAGCCATTGGAACTGCACCCGCTGGAAAGCAGATGTATCGGAACTCTGAAAACGGATGCGCTGAAAAAATTCGGTGCTTTGTATTCAGCGGTTTTGGTGGTTGATTTAATGCAAGAGAACACTTTGCTCAGCCGCAGAACGCTGCTGTTTGCGGCAGAGAAAAATTTGCATTTGCCAAAAACAAATGTACATATGACTGCAAAAATCGAAAATGCACAGGCTGTATTGTCGTTAACTGCTGACAAATACACACGCTTCCTGCAAATGCATTCAAAGTCCAACTCGGAACCGTTTTCGGACAATTATTTTGATTTACTGCCCGGCGAAACAAAAATAATTACGCAAAAAGTAGATGCATCTGTAACAGAAAACGATTTATATGCGGATATATCTTTCTTCAGTGCAGGGGATATTGTACCGAAGGGGACTGCATTCACGGACTTTATCACCAAAATGAGTGTGTTGTTAAGACCTATCAATTTGGGCAGTTACATATACGACCATAAAATTCCTACAGATTTAAAATTGTAATGATTTAAAAAGATGTCTTTTCTTTATGAAAAGGCATTTTTTTTGCAAACTTTTGAAAAAACGCATAACATAGTATTGACAGTTCATATGAATAGTGATAATATATGAGCGAATTTTCATATGAAAGGAGAATAATTTTATGCCAAGTCACATACATGACCATTTTTCCGCATTAGATACAGCCCGGCGAGGGATGCCCAAGGACGAGTTGTTGTGCGACCTTGCCGATTTATTTAAAATATTCGGCGATACCACGCGCATGAAAATCTTGTTTTCTTTGTTTGAAGAAGAGCTTTGCGTAAATGAAATTACCGAGCTGCTGGGTATGACGCAGTCGGCGATTTCGCATCAATTGAAAGTTTTGAAAGATTCCAAACTGATTGGTAATCGCCGTGAAGGTAAAACCATCATATATTTTTTAGCGGATCATCATGTTCGTTCTATTGTCGGTCAGGGCTATGAGCATCTTACGGAGGAAAACCATCATGACGAAAATATTTAAGTTAGAAGAATTGGACTGCGCAAACTGTGCCGCAAAAATGGAAGCGGCTATCAATAAAATGCCCGAGGTTGAATCTGCAACGGTTAGTTTTATGACGCAAAAGCTGACAATAACCTGCACAAATGAAATTACAGATGATTTTATGAAAAGCGTTGCTAAAGTTTGTAAAAAAATTGAACCCGACTGCCGGATTCTTTATTAAGGTGGTTCGTGTATGTCCAAAAAACAAAAGAAAAATTTGACTCGTGTAATCTGCACTGCTGTTTTATTAGCGGTTGCTTGGAGCTTGCCGTTAGAAGGCGTTTGGCGTCTGCTTGTATTTTTGGTTCCGTATGCAGTCATCGGATATGATGTTCTGTTTTCTGCTGTACGCAATATTTTTCACGGTCAGATATTTGATGAAAATTTTTTAATGGCGCTTGCCACTGTCGGCGCGTTTTTTGTGGCAGATTACCCGGAAGCGGTTGCTGTTATGCTGTTTTATCAAATCGGTGAACTGTTCCAAAGCATTGCGGTCGGTAAAAGCCGAAAATCTATTGCGGCTTTAATGGACATTCGCCCTGATTATGCCAATGTCCTGCGTAACGGTACTGCGGTTACTGTTGCACCCGAGGAGGTTGAAACGGGCGAAATCATTCTGATAAAGCCCGGTGAAAAGGTTCCTCTGGATTCTGTCATTACAAGCGGTGAAACAGCGGTAAACAATGCTGCGCTGACAGGCGAATCTCTGCCTGCGGAGTGCCGTGTCGGGGACATGCTTATCAGCGGCAGTGTGAATCTCAGCGGGGTTGTGGAAGCAGAAGTTAAATCCGTATTTACGGAAAGCACGGTCTCAAAAATATTAAATTTAGTTGAAAATTCTGCATCGAAAAAGGCGAGAAGTGAGAATTTCATTACCAGATTTGCAAAATACTACACGCCTTGTGTTGTTATTGCGGCTGTGCTTTTGGCAATTTTACCGCCGATATTTTTAAAACAAAGCTTTTCGGTTTGGATTGAACGTGCCTTAACCTTTTTAGTGGTTTCATGTCCGTGTGCTTTAGTGATTTCTGTACCGCTTTCGTTTTTCGGCGGAATCGGCGGTGCTTCAAGAGCAGGCATCCTCATTAAAGGCGCCAATTATTTAGAAGCTTTATCTGCTGTGGAAACCGTTGTATTTGACAAAACCGGTACCTTGACACAAGGCGCGTTTTCTGTATCGGCACTGCACCCGCAAAATTGCTCAGAGGCTGAGTTGCTGAAACTTGCCGCTTTGGCAGAGAGCTATTCCGGTCACCCGATTGCCGTTTCCATTGTAAAAGCCTATAACGGTTCAATGGATAAAACGAAAATTACAAAGCTGCAAGAACTTCCCGGGCGGGGGATACAGGCAACAATAGAAGGCAAAAACATTTTTATCGGAAACGCTAAGCTTATGGATTCTGTCGGTGTGCAGTGGCAACCCGCTCATGAAATCGGCAGTGTTGTGCATGTTGCAGCGGACGATTTATATATGGGATATATAGTTGTTTCTGACGAAATCAAAACGGATGCAAAATCTGCAATTGCGCAGCTGAAATCTATCGGTGTGCATAAAACGGTTATGCTGACAGGTGATGCAGAACCGACAGGGCGTGCAGTTGGAGAATCGCTCGGCATAGATGAAATTCATACACAAATGATGCCGGACGATAAGGTCGCCGCAGTTGAAAGGCTTTTGCAGAAGAAAGATGCCAAACGGACTCTGGCCTTTGTGGGGGACGGTATCAACGATGCCCCTGTGCTTGCACGTGCCGATATCGGTATTGCGATGGGGGCACTCGGCAGTGATGCGGCCATAGAGGCGGCAGACATTGTTTTAATGGACGATAAGCCGTCAAAGCTTGCAAAAGCGATTGGTATTTCAAAGAAAACGATGTGCATTGTAAGGCAAAACATTGTTTTTGCCTTACTTGTGAAAGCTGTTGTACTGGTGCTGGGCGCGGTGGGAATTGCCGGTATGTGGCTGGCTGTGTTTGCAGATGTCGGTGTCATGGTGATTGCTGTTCTGAATGCTATGCGTGCTTTAAAGATTTCTATGTAAAGGCTTGGTAAACGGTAAGCAGGCAAACGGGTGGACGGTTTGCCTGCTTATGCTCTTAGTCGGCTTGAAATATGCAGATAGCCATGCTAAGATGTATATACGTTTTTTAGTGGGGACACTTATGGGAATCGGTATTCTGATATGCGGTTTGAACGGGACAGGAAAAAGCACACTTGGGAAAGCTTTGGCAGAAGCATTAGACTTTTATTATATAGACAGCGAGGACCTGTATTTTCCAAAGAACAACTTAAAAAAAGATACATGTATGCCATATGAACATCCGTGCACACATGCTGATGCGGAACGTTTGCTTCTTTCTAAGATACACAGACATAAGAACTTTATATTTTCTGCTGTTCAATGGAATTTTGAGGAAGCGCAATGCAGTCATTTATTTCAATATGCAATATTGCTTCAAGCGCCCAAAGAAATCCGTATACAACGTGTAAAAAACCATGCTTTTCAAACATTCGGCGACCGCATACTGCCGGGCGGCGATTTATATATGCAGGAAGAACGCTTTTTCTCCGTTGTATCTTCACGTGCGGAAGATACAACGGAGAAAAAGGTGTCTGATTTAAACATTCCCGTTATACGGTTAGACGGAACGTGGCCCGTTGAAAAAAGTGTACATTACATTTTAGCAAATTGGTTGACAAATATCCCTTGAAAGTGTATACTATTTCCACTATTCTTAGTATCCAATATGCAGGAAACGGTTTCCCATCCTGCAAATTATATATTGGGAGGAATTTTTATGAAAATGAAAAAGTTTTTAGCTGCTTTTTTGGCACTGACTATGGTTATTTTGTGCTTTGCGGCTTGCGGGAAAGGTGAAACCGGTGGCGCTGACGGTGAAAAAACGCTGAAAATCGGTTTGAGCGGTCCGCTTACGGGCAATGCTGCACAATACGGTGTCGGCGTTAAAAACGGTGCACAGCTGGCTGTGGATGAAATCAACGCTGCCGGCGGCGTGAACGGTATAAAGCTGGAGTTCAGAATGGAAGACGATGAAGCGGATTCCGAAAAAGCGAAAAATGCATACGGCGCTTTGAAAGACTGGGGTATGCAGATTTCCCTCGGCACGGTTACCTCCGGTGCATGCATTGCATTCCAGGGCGAAGCTTCTAAAGACAATATGTTTGTTTTGACCCCGTCTGCAACCGCAGTGGAAGCGATTAACGGTGCAAATGCGTTCCGTGTTTGTTTTGCAGACCCGCAGCAGGGCGTTGAATCCGCAGATTACATTTCCAAAAATGCCATTGCAACAAAAATTGCTGTAATCTATGATTCTTCCGACCCGTATTCAACCGGTATTTATGATGCATTTGCTCCCGAAGCAAAAGCAAGAGGTCTTGAAGTTGTTACGGTTCAGTCCTTTACCGAAGACACAAAGAATGATTTCTCTGCACAGATTCAGGCGGTGAAATCTTCCGGTGCAGAGTTGTTGTATCTGCCTATATATTATCAGGAAGCTACACTGATTCTGCAGGCCGCGAAAAAGGCTGCGCTGGATATTAAATATTTCGGCTGTGACGGTTTGGACGGCATTTTAACAATGGAAAACTTTGATACTTCTTTGGCAGAAGGCGTTATGCTTCTTACGCCGTTTGCAAAGAATGCAACAGATGATTTCACTGTAAACTTTGTTAAAAATTATAAAGCGGCTTATGGCGAAAGCACCATGAACCAGTTTGCGGCAGATGCATATGACGCAATCTACATTCTCAAAGCAGCAATTGAAAAGGCAAATATTACTGCCGACATGACTTCTACCCAAATTTGCGATGCACTGAAAGCGGTTATGACAGAAATCACCTACACAGGTGTAACCGCAAAGGGCATGACATGGGGTACGGACGGCGAACCGACCAAACCGCCGATTGTTGTTAAAGTAGAGAATGCTGCTTACACAATTCTGTAATCTGTTTGTGAAGATTTAAGCTTTTTAACGGAGTATGCCGTATAGAGTTTCTATACGGCATACTTTGGGATTTATTTGAGAATATGTATTTTGAAAAATGTCAGCTTTTGTCGTTTTTCAAAATACATATCAGGAGGAAAAGGAATGGAATTTTTAAGCTATCTGGTTTCCGGAATCAGCTTAGGGAGCATTTACGCGCTGATAGCTCTTGGGTATACCATGGTTTACGGTATTGCGAAAATGCTGAACTTTGCACATGGCGATGTTATTATGGTAGGTGCGTTTATGATTTATACCGTAAGCACATCTATGGGGATGCCTGTAGTGGTCGGTGTACTTGCATCTATCGTCATTTGCACGGTGTTGGGTGTTGTGATTGAAAAGGTGGCATATAAACCCTTGCGTAATGCTTCGTCCTTGGCGGTTTTGATTACAGCCATCGGTGTCAGCTATCTTTTGCAGAATGCGGCACTGTTGATTTTCGGTTCGGATGCAAAAAGCTTTACTTCCGTTGTAACGCTTCCGACTCTGCGTTTGTTTGACGGGCAGCTGATAATTACAGGTGAAACTGTTGTGACGATTGTCATATCTGTCATTATCATGATTGCGCTGACTTTGTTTATCAATAAAACAAAACCCGGCCGTGCGATGCTGGCGGTTTCTGAAGATAAGGGTGCAGCACAGTTGATGGGCGTCAATGTGAACCGTACGATCTCTTTAACATTTGCGATTGGCTCTGCTCTTGCGGCTGTTGCCGGTGCTCTGCTTTGCTCGGCTTATCCTACGTTATCACCGACGACAGGCGCTATGCCCGGTATAAAAGCGTTTACAGCGGCCGTGTTCGGCGGTATCGGCTCTATCCCGGGGGCAATGATTGGCGGTATTTTGCTGGGTGTAATTGAAAATCTGAGTAAAGGCTATATTTCTACACAGCTTTCTGATGCGATAGTATTTTCGGTCCTGATTATAGTGCTTCTTGTAAAGCCTACAGGTATTCTCGGCAAGAAAATCCGAGAGAAGGTTTGAGGTGAGCAGAATGAAAAAGAAAGCTTTGAAGCCTGTCACGAAGAGTAATCTGATTACTTATGCTATGTTGGCGATTGCATTTATTTTGGTTGAAATATTACTGGCAACAGGCAATATGTCCAACATGTTTCAGGGACTGTTAGTTCCGCTCTGCTTTTATTCTATTTTGGCTGTATCCTTAAATTTGGTCGTTGGAATTTTGGGCGATTTATCTTTAGGACATGCAGGTTTTATGTGTGTCGGTGCATATGTAAGTGCGTTTTTCTCCGTTGCTTGCCGAGATGCGATTCCACAGGCAGGTCTGCGCTTTTTCCTGGCGCTTTTGCTCGGCGGTTTGGTTGCAGGTCTTTTTGGCTTGTTAATCGGTATACCGGTTTTGCGTTTGAGCGGTGACTATTTAGCAATTGTCACTTTAGCATTCGGCGAAATTATCAAGAATATTGTAAATCTTTTGTACATCGGTATTGATGAAAACGGACTGCATGTTTCTATTGAAAGTACAAGTGCATTAAATCTGAGCGAAAACGGACGAATCTTGGTAAAGGGTGCACTCGGTATAACCGGAACACCGAACGACTCCACCTTTGAAATCGGCTTCGTTTTGCTGTTGATTACGGTATTTGTTTCGCTGAATCTTATCAACTCCAGAACCGGCCGCGCGGTTATGTCGATTCGTGATAATCGGATTGCGGCTGAATCCATCGGTATCAATATAACGCATTATAAATTGATTGTATTTGCAGTTTCTGCTTTTTTTGCAGGTATTGCAGGCGTTCTTTATGCGCACAATCTTTCTTCCTTGACCGCCACAACAAAGAATTTTGGCTACAACATGTCTATCATGATTTTGGTGTTTGTCGTTTTGGGCGGTATCGGTAGTACCCGCGGCTCTATTATTGCGGCTGTGATTTTGACCGCTTTACCGGAGGTGCTTCGCGAGCTAAATGATTATCGCATGCTGATTTATGCGATTGTTTTGATTCTGTTGATGCTTGCAAATAACAATGAGAAATTGAATCACTTTAAAGAAAAAATTTCGATTTCTAATTTCTTGAAAAACAAGAAAAGCGGAAATACATTGGATAAGGAGGCGCATTCCTAATGGCATTGTTGGAAGTAAAAAACCTCGGTATCCAATTCGGCGGACTGCGCGCAGTTGATGAATTTAATCTGCAAATCGAGAAAGGCGCATTATACGGTTTAATCGGCCCGAACGGCGCAGGAAAGACAACTGTATTTAATATGTTGACAGGCGTTTATAAGCCGACGGACGGCGATATTTTACTGGACGGTAAAAGTATAGCCGGCAAGAGCCAAATTGACATTAACAAAATGGGCATAGCCAGAACCTTTCAGAATATTCGGTTGTTTCGCCAAATGTCGGTGCTGGATAATGTGAAGGTTGGTCTTCATAATCAAATTCGGTACAGCACAGTTGCCGGTATTTTGAAATTACCGTCTTATTTCAAAAAAGAGAAATTAATGAATGAAAAGGCTATTGCGCTTTTAAAGGTATTTGATTTGCAGGATGAAGCGGAGGTGCTTGCTTCAAACTTGCCTTACGGTAAGCAAAGAAAGCTGGAAATTGCACGCGCTCTTGCTACAAATCCGAAGCTTTTGTTGCTGGATGAACCTGCGGCAGGCATGAATCCGAATGAAACGGCGGAGTTAATGGATACAATTCGGTATGTGCGTAAAGAGTTTGATATGACAATTTTGTTAATCGAACACGATATGCGTTTGGTATCCGGTATTTGTGAAGAATTAACCGTGCTAAACTTTGGTAAGGTACTGACGCACGGAAAGACCTCAGAGGTGTTACAAAATCCCGAGGTTATCACTGCCTATCTCGGCGAATAAGAGAGGATAACAGCTATGGCAATGCTTGAAATCAAAGATCTTGAGGTCTGTTACGGTGTGATTCGTGCGATTAAAGGCGTATCGTTTGAGGTGAATCAGGGCGAAGTCATTGCCTTGATTGGTGCAAACGGTGCGGGAAAAACCACTATTTTGCATACCATTACAGGGTTAATTCCGGCAGAGAAGGGGAGTATCCTTTTTGAAGGTAAGGAATTAACGAAAACGCCTGCACATAAAATTGTATCAATGGGCATGGCGCACGTACCGGAAGGACGGCGCGTATTTGCACAGTTAAGTGTTTTGGAAAATTTAAAACTCGGTGCGTATACACGCAAAAATAAGGCGGAAATTGTCGAATCATTGCAAATGGTTTACGACCGTTTCCCGCGACTTGAAGAACGTAAAAATCAAATTGCCGGTACCCTGTCAGGCGGCGAACAGCAAATGCTGGCAATGGGGCGCGCGTTAATGAGTAAGCCACGTATTATTTTAATGGATGAACCTTCAATGGGACTTTCGCCCTTGCTTGTTTCGGAAATATTTGATATTATTAAGGTGATTAGTGAGAGCGGCACAACCGTATTGTTGGTTGAACAAAATGCAAAAAAAGCACTTTCTATTGCGGACAGGGCTTACGTTTTGGAAACGGGCAATATTACGCTTTCGGGCAAGGCATCGGATTTGATGAATGACGATTCTGTTAAAAAAGCGTATCTTGGCGAATAATTGAAAGGCTGGTGCGGTTTATGAGCAGTAAATTTGTAATCACGATTGCAAGAGGGTATGGTAGCGGTGGCAGAACAATCGGAAAGATACTTTCCGAAAAATTGCATGTTCCGTTTTACGACCGCGAATTGATTTATATGGCTTCGGAGGAAAGCGGAATCAATTTGGAGTTATTCGGAAAACTGGATGAGAAAGTCCGAAAAGGCTTTTTTGACCCGCCTACACGCCGGTATACCGGTGAACTGATTCCGCCCGAAAGCGATGATTTTGTATCGGATGAGAATCTGTTTAACTATCAGGCAAAAATTATTAAAGAGCTTGCAGACAAAGAATCCTGTATTATTGTCGGCAGATGCGCCGACTTTATTTTAAGGGAACGTGAAAATGTTGTAGATGCCTTTGTTTGGGCGCCGATGACAGAATGCGTCAAGAATGTGATGGCACTTGAACCGCTGAACGAGCGTGAAGCAGCGAAAAAAATCAAAAAAATCAACAAGCACAGAAGCGAGTACTATCGTTATTATACGTGCCGCGAGTGGAATGATTACCGAAACTATGAATTGTGCTTAGACAGTTCCAAGCTCGGTTTCGAAAAATCGGCGGATTTTATCAAAGCATATTTAGAAATTAAATTCGGTTCGGATGTAATCACAGTATAGCCTTCGTTTCAATTGCATAAGTTATTCGTAAAAACAAACCTAAGAACGAATAATCTTAGGTTTGTTTATTGTTTTAAATATGAAAATAGGAGATGAGTTTACAATTTTGATTATTACGACTATAATTATACAAAATAAAGAAAACATAGTAATAATTCTTCTTGAATGTGCCGAAATATTGTTTCTGCGGGGTTGTATGAGCTTTTTAGCTATTCTATAATGGGTAAACACTATAAATTATAAAACCGTCTGTAATCGCTTGCAGACGGTTATTGTTTATTTCTTTGGTAGTGGTTTGTATTCGTTTGTGAATCCGAGTATGTAGTCGGCGGATACGTTGTAGAATTTGCAAAGTGTCATTAGTTGGTCTATTGGTAGTTTCCTTTTTCCGCTTTCGTATAATTGATATTGTTGCCTTGTTATATTTAGTGTAATTGCTACAGCCTCTTGTTTTAGGTCTTTGTCTTTTCTTAAATCTTCCATTCTTTGTGTATAATGCATAATTTTTTTTTACCTCTTTTGTTTGATAAGTAGATTATACTATGCATTCAAATAAATGCATTGACAGGCATTCATTTGAATGCTAAAATTATGCACAGTGAAGCATTTGTTTGAATGCTTCGTAACACCAATTATTCAAAGGGGTGAGCAAATGGGATTAAGTGCGGAAGTAATTTCCTTTATTTCTCAAATGGTTTTAGGTTTGGGTTCAATTGCTTTCTTTTTTGGTATCTCGGTTGGTCTTTGTGGCGGTATTTGGTTATGTAATTTCATAACTGATATGTTAGAGATTCCAAAACTGACCTATTCAAAGATTAAAGCGAAAATTCTTGAAAAACGGGCAGGAGGTGATAAGAAATGATTCAAACCATTGCAATCGCTGTGGGCATATCGGTAGTAATTTCTTCCGTGTTTACAGTCGTGATGATTTCGCGAAGCGCACAGGCGTTAGCGATTGAAGTCAAAAAAATGTTTTTGCAGCGTAAAGATTTCGAAGAAAAGGAGTAAGAAAAAATGGCCAATGCAAGATGTACGATTCGAGGGCGCTTTTTGTGCACCAAAAATTACAAGAAAAAGGATAACGCAGGCAACTACACGGATGAAACCGTGTATCAGATTTTAGTCTTTGATGGCGATAATGCCGTAAAGATTACAGGTGTGAACGCAAATAATATGAAATTTGGTGACGAAGTAGAAATTGTTTGTGATATTTATTCAGGTGATTATGGCGTGATGTTCCGCGCGGTTACGTCAAATTCATAAATAAATTTTTGGAGGTGTTTGAAATGGCGGGTGTATATACTCTTGAGGTGCCGACTGGCAGTGCAGAAGCTGTAGCGGCGGCTAAGTCTGTATTGGATTCTGTAACAGCGGTTTTGAATATTACCAATGTTGCGGCGATTCTTGCGGCGTGTATGGGTTCGGCGACTTTGCTCTTCCTCGCGTGGTGGGGCGTCCGAAAAGTCACGAAGGTTACTGTCAATGCGTTTGCGCGTGGTAAGTTGTCTATCTGATGATAGACTGACGGCGGAGGGGTACGGTTTACGCCGTGCCCCTTTGATTTTGTAAAATTATCAAAGGAGTTTTGAAAATGGGTGTTCAAATTTTTTTCGTTACATTATCTGTTTGTATGCTGTTGCTGTTGCGTCCGCTAATGCGTGGTGTTGCTTGTTGGGCGAAAATATTGGAATTGCGCAAAAACGCAATTTCGCACCCCGTAGATGAGGTGAATAGCCGTGATATATTGTGATAAAGAAGCCTTGAAACCCGAGGGTAATTTTATCAATGATATTTTCCGTACTTTGCAATATAAACACGACTTTTATCTCGATAATCCGTTCTATTTTCGTCCCGAGGGTATTATGTGTTTTTGTGGTGCGCAGGGTGACGGCAAGACGCTTTCGGCTGTCCAGTTGGTTTTGAATTTGTTGCGCAAGTATCCGATGTGTATTTTGTGCACGAATGTTGCATTGAAAAATCATCCGTTTAATGCGCATTTATATAAAAATGGTGACAAGTTGACATTGTATTCTGATATTGACGGCGAAGAAATAACCGAGAAAACGCTATATGACGGTCAGCATTATGGCGTTGTCGTTGAGTATCAAGGATTGGATAGCCTTAAGTACGTTAAAAATGGCAAATTAGGTGTTATATTTTTGATTGATGAAATTCACTTAGAGTTAAACTCTATGGAATCTAAAAACATTGATATGAATTATTTCATTGAATTGTCGCAGGCGCGAAAACAGCGCGTTTTTATCATTGGAACGTCACAAAAATATATGCGTATGCATATAGCTTTGCGGCAACAGTGCCATTTTGTGGTTAATTGTCGTAACTATTTCGGGGTTATTCAACGTAACCAGCTAATAGACAATCAGAATAGCTATGAGGAAAATGGCAAATTGCATTGTTCGGTTTTAAAGAATATTTGGTTTGCACATAGTCCCGAAATGTACAACGAATACGACACGTATCAAAAAATGAAGCGATATATGAATGAGTGGAAAGAAAAACCGCGTGACCCTGAAATAGTGGTTTTGACTGCTCCGACTGTGGAGGTGAAAAAATGAATATTACAGACCCTGTGTTGTTGTTTTTGGCAGATTTAATGTCACACGCTGGTATATATGCTGGCTTTATGGCTTTGGCTGTTGTTGCTATCAATACTATTGTTACGGCATTTTCGGGTATCGGCTTGAAAATCGGATAGTCTTTTTGCGCGCTTTTTCTCGTTTGCGTAGCTCGAGAAAAAGCGCGTTTGAGAAAAGGAGTTTTTATGTTTTCTACTGCACAAGAACAATATTTAAAATCTTTAATCCCGACTATGGCAGATTTGGGATATTCGCATTATATCGCATATACGTACACAAATACGAATAACAGCGGTTGGGGAAATACAGCGACCCCTGATTTATACATTGTGTTTTCAAAACAGCCTATAACGGCGAACGGCGGGTATTCCTATACAGTTCCTGCCGATTCGGTGCGATATGTGATTCGTACGGGTAATTATTCCAGTTCGAGCACGGCAAATAATTCAGAACGTGTACGGACGGAGTCTTTCAACGGTCGTTTGTCGGTGGATGTGTATGAGCATATTTATACGAACGCGAAATTTACTGGGGTTGCCCTTCAACCCGATTTTGGTTATGAAAGTGGGGTGTATTCAAATTATGTTTCATTGTCGCTCACGCTCTCGGTGGTCTGCATTCTTTTGCTTTTTGCTTTGCGCGGTATTCGTATTCCAAAGTTGCATATTCTCCGCTAGCGCGGCACAGAATTTATCTATTAATACTCTTGAAATGGACTGGCACGCTACATATCGGGTGCCGACAGCGCAGATTTCCGAAGACATTACAGATTATGTTTCGGTAGGTGTAAATACTGGTACGTCTGTTTTTAAAGGGTATACGGACTTTACAATCCCTAATAAATATTATAAAGCAAAC
>DKUE01000002.1:11964-62194 GCA_002490525.1 Ruminococcaceae bacterium UBA7212 | reverse complement strand
GTCATTCTGAGCGAAGCGAAGAATCTCAATCAGAACAAATTTGCCTTGTGTCATGGGAGATTCTTCGCTTCGCTCAGAATGACAAGCAGGAAACGACCTGAAGTATCGTTCCGCAAGGTTTCAGCAGATTTCAACGGGGCACCGAGTCGGCGCCCCCTACACGGTCGGTGCAGAACTGTTTATTTGCACGGATTTTCGCATCTGCCCTATAGGAAAACGAAATCGGTCAATTTTCCGACAAAATGCGAATAATGGAATCCAACTGCTGACGCGGTACGCCGAAATCAACTAAGCAATTATACGCTTTTTCTTGCAGTGTGTCTCCTTCGGCGGCGGCAACGGACTGATAGTACACGCTTTCTTCCAACCCTTCGGGGTACCGCGGATTACCGATTTTACCGAAGCTTGAAAAAAGATAATCTCTGCAAAGGTCCTCTTCAGACACGCCTAGCAATGCATTCAGCAGATAGGCAATCATTCCCGTGCGGTCGGTGCCGATGTTGCAGTGGAAAATGACGGGATAGCTTTCTGCATCGGACAAAATCGAAAACACCTGCAGCAATGCACCGCGGTTGCCGTTGAAGGTGTCGCCTTCCCACTCCATAGGCAGACTGTAATAGGCAACCGTATTTCCCAACGGGCTTGCGGTAATGCCGCCTGTTTCACCGTTGTCGGTTTTGCGGACGTCGATTTCCGTTCTGACGCCGAGAAAATCCAGCATCGTCCTTTTGCCCGCTTCCGTAATTTCAATATTGACCTCATCTGCACTGCTTTCATTGAGTCTGCCGCAGCGGAAAATCATGCCCTGCTTTGTTCTGGTGCCGTTTACGGTCATCCAGCCGCCGAGGTCGCGGACATTTGTAATGCCGTCCACATACAGGTTACGCGGTGAGGCGTCTGCGGTTTGGAATTCTGCAACTGCGCTTGTCACGCCGTCTGCGGCAACTGTCCAGTAATAGGTTGTGGCAATTTTTAAATTGTACACCGATATACTTTGCTCGCCTGTGATGCAGGACATGGCGTTTTGCATATCGGGGGCTTCGCTGATGCACAAGGTATATTGTGTGACGCCGCTTTGCGCCCGCTCGTATGCCCATTCGAAGACAATGGGGACGGGATGGCTTTTTTCTTTTTTGCCGTTTGCATAGCGGGAGACTTTCCGGTAATTTCCGTTCAAGAACTTTGTTTGCTTATCGGTGTGCAATTCCACGGTTGTGTCGACGGGATATATTGTCGTAAAGCCTGAAACAGTATCCGAAACACCGATGGATGCATCTGCCCTTGGGCGCGGCGTATTTGTACAGCCCGCAAACATGGAAACCGCCAATACGAGCGAAAGCAAAACAGCAAGCGCTTTCTTAAAAATCGGTTGCATAGGCACACTCCTATAATTTACTGGTTTTATTTTCCTTATAATAGCATAACATTTCACAGCTTACAAGAACGATTCGTGTAAAAAGTGAAAAAACACTTGACGAATATGCTTGGATATGGTATAGTACTTGTACCTCTGAAAGAGGGTTCTTTTTTTGTGCCCTGTTTTCTGAGGCAGGCTATGAAAAAGCGGCCTTTTTGCCGCTTAGTAACGGAGGTGCCGAAATGAGAGTCAAAATCACACTTGCTTGCACGGAATGCAAGCAGCGCAACTACAACACAAAGAAAAACAAGAAAAACACGCCCGACCGGCTGGAGATGAATAAGTATTGCAGATTTTGCAAGAAACACACACTCCACAGAGAAACAAAATAAGACGGAGGATTATCATGGCTGACGAAATCAAAAAAGAAGCTGCCGAAACCTCGAAGTCGAAACCCGAAAAGGCAAAGAAGGAAGCCGCCAAGAAAGATTCTGCGAAGAAAAACGGCGGTAAAAAATCGGGCGAAAAGAAACCGAACATTTTTGTGCGCATGGGCAAAGCAATCGCCAAGTTCTTTAAGGATGAAAAGGGCGAATGTAAGAAAATTGTTTGGCCGGACAGAAAAACCGTTTTGAAAAGTTCACTGGTCGTTATTGTTACCGTCGTCATTCTCGGTGTAGTGATTTGGTTGGTGGACACAGGGCTTTCCGAAGGCGTGCGTGCACTGATAAATCTTGCTGAAAAGGTTGGTAGCGAGAGCGAACCCACTACGGCTGCTGCCGGCGCGATTGTCTCCGGTTTGCTCGGAATATAACGGAGGGGTTTGGTATGGCAGATGCTGCGAAATGGTATGTTGTGCATACCTATTCCGGTTATGAAAACAAGGTTGCGGCAAACATCGAGACCGTTGTGGAAAACCGCAAAATGCATGACCAGATATTGGAAGTAAAGGTCCCCACCGAGACCGTAACCGAAATCCGCGAGGACGGTACGAAAAAAGAGGTGGAGCGCAAAGTCTTCCCCGGCTATGTACTTGTGAAGTTCGCCGTGTTCGAAAATGAAGACAGCGACGAGCTGAAGATGACCGATGACGCATGGTACGTTGTCCGTAATACGCGCGGCGTAACAGGCTTTGTGGGTCCGGAAAGCAAACCCGTTCCCCTTACGGAAGAGGAGATTCTCAAGCTTGGCGTGGAAAAACGCGTGGTTGAGGTCAACTATGAAAAGGGTGACATGGTCACCATTATTGACGGTGCATTTGACGGCGTTATCGGTGTGGTAGACAATATCGACATCGAGGGCAACGCAGTGCGCGTGATTATTTCCATGTTCGGCAAGGAAACGCCTGTCGATTTGGAGCTTGACCAGGTCGAGACGGTCAAAGAGTAAGTTATTTTCGGTAATCAGCGGAATTTCCGCTTTTTATGGCGTATTGTGAAATACGCCGTGGGAGGAGCAGGCGAAGTCAACTGTTCCGCCACTACCACGAATTTTGGAGGTGCAAACAAATGGCTCAAAAGGTTGTAGGCTTTATTAAGCTGCAAATCCCCGCCGGCAAAGCAACACCGGCACCGCCCGTTGGTCCGGCACTCGGTCAGCACGGCGTTAACATTATGGCGTTCACAAAGGAATTTAATGAGCGCACCAAAAACGATATGGGTTTGATTATCCCTGTCGTTATCACGGTTTATGCAGACCGTTCTTTCACATTCGTAACAAAGACTCCGCCCGCCGCAGTTTTGATTAAGAAGGCTTGCGGTATCGAGAGCGGCTCGGGTGTTCCGAATAAGACAAAGGTCGCAACGATCTCGAACGAGCAAATCCGCAAAATTGCCGAGCAGAAAATGCCCGACCTCAATGCGTCGAGCGTAGAAGCCGCTATGAGCATGATCGCGGGAACCGCGCGTTCCATGGGCGTTACGGTTACAGATTGATGCTCCTTCGTGGGAGGAAACATCCGATTAACCACTTTATGGGAGGAAATTAGCAGTTATGAAACACGGTAAAAAATATGCGGAGAGTGCAAAGCTCATCGACAGAACCAAACTGTACGATGCAGATGAAGCACTTGCGCTTACAGTAAAAACAGCAACGGCAAAATTTGATGAGACCGTTGAAATTCATGTCCGTTTGGGCGTTGACTCGCGTCACGCTGACCAGCAGGTCCGCGGTGCGGTTGTTCTGCCGAACGGCACAGGCAAAAAGGTTCGCGTTGCCGTATTCGCAAAAGGTGCGGACGCAGACGCAGCGGCGGCCGCCGGTGCGGAAATCGTCGGTGCGGAAGACCTTGTGCAGCAGGTACAGGGCGGCATGATGGACTTTGATGTCTGTGTTGCGGCGCCCAACATGATGGGTCTGGTCGGCCGTCTCGGTAAAATCCTCGGTCCGCGCGGCTTGATGCCGTCACCGAAGGCAGGTACCGTTACGCCGGACGTTGCTAAGGCAGTTACCGAAGCGAAGGCCGGTAAAATTGAGTATAGACTGGACAAAACCAATATCATTCACTGCCCCATCGGTAAGGTATCCTTCGGTGCTGAAAAGCTTGCCGAGAACATGAACACCCTGATGGATGCGATTGTCAAGGCAAAACCTGCCGCGATGAAGGGTCAGTACATCAAGTCCTGCGTGGTTGCGACCACTATGGGCCCCGGTGTCAAGGTGAATGCAAACAAATTTGCAGCAACCCCCGTTGCCGCTGAATAATTTTGATACTTGACATATCGAAATGGATATGTTAGTATAATATCCGCTTGCCGAAGACAGCAGGTGCATTTTGCGTAAGGACTGTTTATTGTCCGCCTGCCGAGGAAAAGTTGTGAAATTTTGATTTTACATGCCTTTTCCGTTTCTTTGCGGGAAAGGCTTTTTCATTCTCATAAAGCAAGCGAAAATTTTATCGGGAGGTGAATCCGTTTGCCCAGTGAGAAAGTATTGGAAATGAAAAAACAGCAGGTTGCTGACCTCAAAGCCCGCTTTGATGCCGCCTGCGCAGGTGTAATCGTAGATTACAAGGGTATTTCCGTGGCTGATGACACCAAGCTTCGTAAAGAGCTTCGTGAAGCAGGCGTGAAATACACGGTTACGAAAAACACCTTAATCCATCTTGCAATTGATGGTACTGAGCTTCAGGGTCTGGACAGTGTGCTGGAAGGTACGACTGCTGTTGCGACCAGCGAAGACGATTATGTTGCCGCCGCGAGAATCCTCGGAAAATACGCAGAAGGCAATGACAATTTCAACATGAAGGGCGGTTTCCTTGACAACGAGGTTATCGACCTTGAAAAGCTTACAAGCCTTTCAAAGCTTCCGTCGCGTGAAATCCTTCTCGCAACCGTTCTCAGCGCTTTCAACGCGCCGATTGCCGCTTTTGCGCGCGCAATTCAGGCTGTTGTTGACAAGAGCGGTGAAGAAGTTCCCGCTGCAGAAGAAACCGCAGCAGAACCGGCAGCTGAAGAGGCTGCACCCGCAGCAGAGGAAACTCCTGCTGAATAATTTTTAAACATTACTTTATATTGGAGGAAAATAAAATGGCATCTGAAAAAGTTACCGCATTGCTTGAAGAAATCAAAGCAATGACCGTTCTTGAGCTTTCTGAGCTCGTACATGCAGTTGAAGAGGAATTCGGCGTTTCCGCAGCAGCGGCTGTCGCAGTAGCGGCTCCCGCAGACGGCGGTGCAGCAGCGGCTGAAGAGAAGACAGAGTTTGATGTTGTTCTTGCAGAAGTCGGCGCTGAGAAAATTAAGGTTATCAAGGCAGTTCGTGAAATTACCGGTCTCGGTCTCGGCGAAGCGAAAGCACTTGTTGACGGCGCTCCCAAAACCCTCAAAGAGGCTATGCCCAAAGAGGAAGCAGAAGCTGCAAAAGCAAAGCTCGAAGAAGTCGGCGCAAAAGTCGAACTCAAATAAGCTTTACGGCGCAAAATCAGCACCCTGTCGGAAACGGCGGGGTGTTTCTTTATATATTTATTTTTTATTTTGAAAGCCCCGCATTGTACTACTCACAGGCACGCACAATACGGGGCTTTTTCAACAGAATTTTTGTACAGAATTTCTATACGTTTATTTCATCGCGCTGACTTCGATAATATCGCCGTTGGCATCTGCTGCCACTGTAAATGTCGCTGTACTGTTGACGTTCAGCAGGACAACCTTTTCGGCGTTGGCAACCGAGACTTTATAAAATGTGGGATTTTCCTGCAGACGGATATAGAAATACGTTTCACCGCCGGTAACCACAGAACGAATTTCAGCGACGGTCCCGCTGACCTCTTTGGTTGCGGGTGCTTCAGTACCGGCGCCCTGCTGTTCATCACCCATGCCGTCTACATCAATATCCAAGTTAATACCGTTCCGTTTGAGCTCTGCGGCGTAATTTTCCGTGCACTCCGTCAGGTTATAGCCCGTGCCGACAATGGTGGACTGCTTGACGTTAACCATGGCATACATTTTGACGAGCTCGCTGGAATCCTTCAGTGCCATAAAATATGTCGGCTCGCCGCTGATATTGAGAAGCAGGGGGAAGGTAGCCTTGTAAGCGTATTGCTGTACTGCGCCCTGTGCCGAGGTTTGCGCGGTTTGTTCCAAGGCGCCCGAAACCGAATAATATTTGGTTTCCTTTGTGCGCTGGTTCAGCAGAACGAAACCGATGATGGACTGGTCAGAGCTGATAGAGGTGACACCCGTATACATATATACGTCATCGTTGAGCGCCAAGTAGTTATAGCCGTCACTTGTGACTTTAACACCTTCCTGACCGATGACCGAGTTGATAAAACCGCCGGACAGCTTACCGTAGTAGTTGTACTGCGTATTCAAAATGTTTGCGGAATATACACGGTCCAGCCACTGCCATTCCGGGTCAGTGACACAGCTTTCGGTTTTGAGCTTATTGTCCTTGTCGGTGGCAACCAATTTGGTTTCGCCTGTGACCGCATCGACAACTGCCGCACCGATGACGTCCGCACCGCCGAACAAACCGATGGTTTTATCCAATATCGGAACGACCCAGTAGGGCTGTCCGTCTTCGTCAATTTCCAGATTCGGGGCTTCAAACATTAAAGTCGGATACTGGAAGCGCAAATGCCGCGCCAGATAGCGGTTGAAGTGCTCGTCAGGCGTGTAACGCATGCCGCCGTTTTCCAAACGGACAATCTGACCTTCCTGCGTGGTCATATCTACAATGATGTAAGCGGGAATACCCTCTTTGGTGTTTTTCAGCCATTTAAATATATCGCCGTAAGCGAGCGCATTGACGCGTACCGGTGTGTTTTTATAATTGATTTGCGCGGAGTAGGAGGAAACGACAAACTGCGAAACATAGTCGGACAGCTCGCCGAGTGTACGCGTGGCGATATTCCCAGCCGATGATGCGTCCAAACGCGGTACGCTGGAGAAATCAATTTCGGCAACATCTTCGGCAAAATCGCCTTCTTCTACCGTCAAAAGCTTGCTGTAGGACTGTGCGCGGAAAAAGGTGGCGCCGCAAAGGTAACCGATAATGCCGACCACAGCAATCACACCGATGATGATGGCGGGAATCTTGGCGCGTTTGCGCACATAGGGGGTATATTCGGGTCGGATGAACACTTTGGTAGATAGAATTGTCAGTACAAGATAAATCATGACCACAAATACCGCGTACAGATACAATTCCACAGCCTTAAAATTCAGCGCGGGAATCATAAAGTAGTAGAGCACTGCCGCCGCAATCGCTGTCAATACGAGATTGATTGCAATTTTTCTGCCTGCGTGCTCAGGGGGGATAAAAATGTCGGCGACGGAGGACTTGCCGTCATCCTTGCTGCCGCCTGTGAAATCCACATTAATCGGTTCCAAAAAATCCACTCCTTTTATAGTTTTGGAAATTACTGTAAGTACAGTATACTTTATTTTACAGCCGTTTGCAAGGAAATAAACGAAAAGGCAGGGAATTGTGCAAATTATATTTGCTTCCCGCTGACAAAGACCGCTGAAACATTGATATCCTCGTCAAACAACAGCAAATCCGCATCATAGCCGACGGCAATTTTGCCCGTGCGGTCACCTAAGCCGACCACACGCGCAGGGGTGAGAGATGCCATTTTGACACAGTCACAAAGCGGAATCCCGACTGTCTTGTAAAGATTTCGGACCAAAACATCACAGGTCGCCACAGACCCTGCAAGGCAGGAACGGTCTGCAAGCAGCATCACGCCGTCCGAATACACAACCGACATACCGTTTTCCTGCGTAAAACTGTCTCCCTCATGCAAATCGGACGCGGCGTATTCCAAACCGTCCGTGATAACATACATCTTATCCGCGCCTTTGCACTTGTATATCAGTTGTAAAACCCCTGCGGGCTGGTGACGCAAATCGGCAATGACCTGTACGCTGACGTTGTCGTTGACGAGTGCCGCTTCTACCGTGCCCGCATGACGGAATGCCCCGACCTTGTGGCAGGATGTGCAGGCGTTGTAAAGATGAGTGACATCGCTGTAGCCGTTTTGGAATGCGGTTTGCGCGGTGTCAAAATCTGCTGTAGAATGTGCAACGGATGCCACAGCACCGTGTGCCCGAATCGCTTTGCCGAGTGTCAGCCCGCCATCCGTTTCGGGTGCGGCACCGACGATTTTAATGCCGTCCCAGTAGGAGAGTAAATCTTCAAAATCTTCTTCGGAGGGCACGAGGATATTTTCGGGACTTTGCGCGCCGCACATGTTGGGAGATAAAAACGGACCTTCCAAATGCACGCCGAGAATATGCACCTTGTCGGTTGCCGCCTGCGCTTCACGGATGCCGTCCATTGCCGTTTTGAGCTGTGCAATCGGTGCGGCAAGCGTGGTCGGCAAAATCGAAGTTGTGCCGTGCTTCGCATGTGCCTCACACATTTTGACAACCGCCTCCTTACCGCCCATAGCGGAATATCCGCCGCCGCCGTGCACGTGCAAATCAATAAATCCGGGGGACAGATACCGTCCGCCGCCGTCGATGATTTGCGCGTCCTGCGGTATATCGAGGTGCGATTGAACTGCGGTAATTTTTCCGTTTTCCACTGCGGCATCACCCGAAAGGATTTCATTTTCCAAAACAATTTTTACATTTTTAAATACAGTCATTTTATTTCTCCTCTATTCCGTCTTGTTTCGTAAATTTGCCGTAAAACAAAGTACGGCGCCGTTGTCTGTGATGTCCACAATGCCGTAGTCACCGCGGCGAATACTGCCCGGGCACAGAAACCAAATGCCTTCCAAGCGCTCTGCGCGCGGGAGGTGTGTATGCCCGTACAGCACAATGTCGGCGCCGTTTTCGTGTGCGGTTTCCAAAAGCATTTGCAGTCCGCTTTTCACAAATTGTGTGTGCCCGTGCAGGGCAAAAAATTTTTTACCCGCCAATGGCAAAAGAATTTCCTTCGGCAATTCGGAGTAATAGTCTCCGTTTCCGCAAACCGCTGTGAATTTTTTGTCCTTCAGCTCTTTTCCGACTGCGGTCGTGTGTAAATCGGATTCTCCGTCCCCGAGAAAAAAGATGGCATCCGCCTCACGGTGCAGGCGGAGTGCTTCTGCGAGCGACAGGTAATCGCGGTGTGAGTCCGACAGCACCAGCGCACGAAACATATTTTCAGCATCCTTTACATACATAATATAAAGTAACCATAGCATACGCGTCCGAACACGCCCAAAAGGTATGTTCGGCGGGTACTTTTTAACTTATCGCCCTCGCAAGGGATCAGCCCTGCTTCGCGCTCTGCGTCCAAAATTGCACCGCCATCCGCGCCTTTTGGGTCGCAGAATTTTCGGGTGTAGAATTTTTGACTTTGCACGGCATAAAACGCAGTCAATCCTTTCGGATTGACCAAAGCAAAGGCGGAAAGCCTGCCGCGAAAATCGTGTTCGTACGCATGCGTTATGGTTAAGTATATCAAATCTGAGAGGTGTTTGCAATGCAGGACAACGGTTTTTTAGACAAAATGGTTGCGGAGCTGAAGCGCAAAGGAACCAAAAAAGAGGCAGAGGAGTATTTGCTGCAGCAATTGTCGCCTGCGCAGTCCGAAAAATTACAGACTGTACTGCGGGATGAAAATGCGGCGAAGGAATTGCTTTCTACGCCGCAGGCGCAAAGTCTGATGAGAAAATTGATGGGGGAACAAGATGGACAGCATCAGTGAATTGCTCTCAAGCGTCAGTCCTGAAGAGCTGGAGCGGCTGAAAGGGGTTGCGCAAAGTCTGATTGCGCAAAACGGTGCAGAGAAAGAGACATCCGCATCATCGCAGACAAAGCCACAAACACAGGACGGCGGCGGGGTTTCCGCCCTGTTTGGTGCGGATATGGCAAAGGTACTGACTACTGTGGCGGGACAGCTGAATCGGGAGGATGACCGCACCAAATTTATTTCGGCTCTGAAACCGCTTTTATCTGAGGACCGCCGCAAAAAAGCGGACGAAGCCATGCGCTTTTTGCGCCTGATGGATACATTGCCGCTGTTGAAAGGACTGTTCTGATATGCGGGAATATACGTATGACGAATTACAGCGCATGCAGGAAAAAGCCTTAGAACGCGTGCGCAATATGCAGAAGTATTCCGAAGAAGCGGTGCAAAGTACAAATCCGCCGCCGAAACGCACGGCGGAAAATACGGCACCGCCGTCTGCGCATGCCGTGTCGCCGTCGGCATCTAAAAAAACGCACGGCAGAATCTCCATGCCGCTGAATCTGCCTGAAAACAAAGATATTGTCTATCCGAGTTTTCGGGAGTATTTTGAGCCGGAAACCAAGAAAACACAGCAGCTGTCCGCGCAAAAAAGCAAAGCCACGCTTTTGGATACGGTTTTAAAGGAACCGGATGAAGCGATGCTGTTTTCCCTGCTTTTGCTGTTAAAATCCGAAGGTGCAGATGAGGCACTGATGATGGCTCTGCTGTATATCATGTCGTGAGAAAAATGGGATTCGGAGATAGCCGGACGGCGCGAATTTGAATCCGGGTTTGCAGGATATCTTTTCCCCTGCAAGGCGTCAAAAATACTCGCAATCCGACAGGATTGCTGTGTTTTTTCCCGGTTCAGGAAGAATCTATTCCCGCAAAAGACCGCCGCTTTAGGCGGGTTCAAATTCGTGCCGTCCGGCTATCTGTTTTCCAAATACAGGAACACCCCGTGCCTTACCCGAAAAAAAGGAGACACGGGGTGCTGTATAGTGTTTTCTATGCTGTGCGCTTATGCCGTTGCCGCTTCCGCGGTGATTTTTTGCATATCCGCCATTTTCTTTTCCATATCGGCAACCAGTGTGAACTGTGTACGGCAGCGGACGAGATTGTGCTCGGGATATTCCGTTTTGAAATAGGTATCGCCGTTCAGGTAATCGGTTAAAAAGCGCATGCCGCATTCAAAGGTCATCAGCTTAGCTGAAAACGGCAGATATTCGATTTCACGTGCCCAAAGGCTTTCCTTGGCGGAAGATAAATACCCTTCCGTATAAGCTTTGTAAAGCGGCAGGCTCAAAGAGACCTTTGACAAATCCTTTTCGTCTTCGCTTGCGGTATTTGCACCGAAGCGGATGCTGTCGCCGAAATCGTACAGAGAAAGCCCCGGCATTACCGTATCTAAGTCAATAATGCAAATGCCCTGATTGGTTTGGTTGTCGAACAAAATATTATTCAGCTTTGTGTCATTATGTGTAACGCGCAGCGGCAGTTCGGCTTTTTCGATTAAATCAAGCAGTACGTGTGTATCCGCTTCACGGTCGCGGACAAACTGTATTTCCGCTTCTACGGTTTCGCGCCGACCTGCACGGTTTTCCTGCACGGCAGTTTCAAAGTCTAAAAAGCGGGAATATGTATTGTGAAAATTCGGGATCGTTTCTGCCAGCGTTTCGGCGGGATAGTCCGCCAAAGATTTCTGAAATGAGCCGAACGACATCCCGGCGTTATAAAAGACTTCTTCGCTGTCAATTGTGTTGCAGGTGTACACATCATCAATATAGCGGTAACAGCGCCAGCATGCTCCGTCCGCATCAACTGCGTAATACTTGCCGCTGACGGCGGGCAAAAAACAGAGCGTTTCACGGTTTGGGTTGCCGCCGCGTGCCGAGATCTTTTCACGCAGGAAGGAGGTTACGCCGACAATATTCTGCATCAGTGCATCGGGGCTTTTAAACACATTTGTGTTGATGCGCTGTACGATGTAGTCCGACTTTACCCCGTCCTTTTCAAAATGCAAAACAAAGGTTGCATTGATGTGCCCGTCATTTTTTACCGTATAGTCCAAATAGGTTCCCGAAATCGAAAAATTGGTTTGCAAAAAGGTCAAATCAAACTGCGGTGTCATGGAAAACAACGCCCCTTCTTATATTAATGGATAGTAACTTTATTATTATAGACTGTTTTTTCTTTTTCGTCAATATAAGACATACCGTTTTCCCTTTTTTCGGGGTCACGGGCAAACTGCAAAAGTCCGCAAGGCACAACGGATAAAATTTCAAATAGACAGTGAAACGTCCCGCCGAATACACAGGCGGGACATCTTTTACAAATGGAATACGGTTTTTCAGTGATTGGTTTTTACTGCGCGCTGACGTACAAAGGCAAGCAGTGCAGTGACTGCCGCAGGAATTGCCGCAGAGGCGGCCGACACAATCAGTACGCCGTTTATCATACCGGTTGCAAAATCGTACAGAGAAGCATTGCTGATATTGATATTGCCGCCGATATTCAAAATCAGCGCCGCCGCAGGCGCAAGCAACAGCATCAGAGCCGCGGCAGAAAACGCATAAATGAAATATCGCAGGTAATTTTTCTTTTTTTGGAAATACAGCCGCAATATCACCGCACAGACGCAAAAGCCTGCGGCACCTGCCGCCGCGGCATACCAGCCGAAGGGACGGTATTTTGCGAGTAAGCGCGAAGCTGTTTTAAATACGGACATGGAAAACACCGAAACATAGGCGTTGTATACTTCGCAAAGCTCTGCGGCGATGTCGCGAAGATTTTCGTTGACTTCATCTGTCAATGAAAAGTTTTTTCCCTCGGCGTAGCTCTGTAAGCGCGAATATAACGCATCCTCTAACGCGGCAGTATCCCGTTTTTCCTGCACGGAACCTGCGTAAAACTCACGCAGAACCTTTTCAGTGTCTCGGTCAATGACCTCCGGCGTAATGACGTCGGTAAAGATGCCGTCAAAAAAGGCGGCGTCAATATTGCAGGCACTGCCGAAGGAAATGAATTCTTCTTTCAGCTCAGCCGTCAGGTGCTCGCTGTATTGGGAGCGCAGTGCTGTCTGTACAGCAAATGCCGGATTGAGCGCTGTCAGAGACAGCGCCGTGCAGAGCATGGTAAACGTAACTGTCAGAGACATTAAAAAGGAAACGGTTGTACAAATTACGGAGCGTGCCCGTTTTGCAGTTTTTGTCATTTCGGCGCCCCCTTATTCATACATATTCACGGTCGGACCGGATACATATTCGCAGAATGCGAAGAAGCGGTACGGCGTGGACGCGATTGTGTCATTCGGGTAGCAGGTATATAACAGCAAAACCTCTTTGTCACCGTTTAATTCACTGCGATAGCCTGCGGCGTCGTCATTCTTGAGAATGGCTGTTTTGTAAACACGGTATACATAAGAGCCATAGGTTGTTTCCAGGTGTACCAACGCGCCTTCCTGTACATACGGTAAAGTATGAAAGTAGGTATTGTTGTGCGCACCGATTAAAACGCCTGTGCCGCAGCCGGGAATGTGGCTGTACATAGACATGCACGCACCGCGCTTAAGAAGCGTTGTGCTGTCGCCGTAAATGACGTCTGTATCAATCTCAGTTCCCTCTACAGTAATTCTGCCGAAGGCAGAACCGTATTCAGGGAACTCGAAATCATTCCAATTTAAGTGACCGGAGGTAAGCCCGGTCGAGCCATTGAAAATGCTGCCCGCCCCTGGTTCGTCAATGGTCTCGACATTGGCATTGGAAAACGCCAGTCGGTATACCGAAAGCAGGGGGTCGAGAATCGGCGTAAGAGATACGAAGAGCAGCAAATATCCGCACAGTAAAAAAACTACCGGAAACAGTATAAACTGCTTCCGGTAGCTCTTCTTACTCCGATTTTTTTCGGAATCAGTCTTCATCAGACTCTTTGCGGAAGCGCTTCACAGCAACGCCTGCAGCAGCAAGAACTGCAACAGCAGCTGCACCGCAGAAAGCAGCGGAAGTGAAGTCAGCACCGGTCTTGGTGATAACCGCCGGGTGCAGTTCAGCAATCACTTTGCCGTTTGCATCGGTGATAATCAGAAGGCCGTGGTCAGCGTCCGCAAGGGAACCTTTGGTCGAAAGCTTGAAGCCGACAACGCCGAGAGCTTTGTCAGCATACGCAAGAAGGGTCTTGGTAGAGCCTGTCTTGGTAATATCTTCCAACGTCTGAAGGTTCTTGGACTTAACAAAAGCAAGTGCTTCGTCAAGGATGCCCTTGATTTCATTGTACTGTGCTTCTGTTGTGTCTACATTGGTAAACACGTTCTCGAGAGCCGTAATGTACTCAGCGGGAACCGTAATGGTTTTGCCGTCAACAACATATGCAGTCTGCACATATTCGATGAGTTTCTTCTCGTACTCGTTGATGCCCGAAGCTGCGAAAGCCGGGACCATGGAAACGACAAGAAGGACAGCTACAACCATGAGGCATGCCAATTTCTTCATGTTAGGAACTCTCCCTTGTGTGATTTTTGCGTATTCGGCAGTGATAGCGAGATACCTAATACAGCATATTTATTCTAGCACAATAGATTCCGTTTGTAAACCCCCTTTATATCGGAAGATTTTCACATTTTTTGAGATTCGGTGCAAGTGCTGATGCGGCACCGAATCCCCCGCTCAAGGGCTGTCTATGAAAAACAAACAGGCAGACACTGCGTCTGCCTGTAAAAACCGATGTGAAAAAGATGTATCGAATCTGTTACCCTGCATGCATTTGCATATGCGCATCGTCATCCGGGAAAGTACGCCGTTCAATGATTGCACCGAGCGAACGGAATTTATCCACGACATTTTCATAGCCGCGTTCAATATGCTGAATTTCTTCCAACTCCGATACGCCGTTTGCCGCCATTGCCGCAATCAGCATTGCCGCGCCTGCACGCAAATCGTCCGCACGGATAGGTGCGCCCTTTAACGCTTCTACGCCCTCAATCACGGCGGTTTTACCGTTTACATGAATGCCGGCACCCATGCGCTGTAATTGCTCTGCATAACGGAAACGGTTGTCCCAAACGCTTTCGGAAACAAAGCTTGTGCCCTCGGCGAGACACAGCAGTGTCGAGAATTGCGGCTGCATGTCCGTCGGGAATCCGGGATGAGGCATGGTTTTAATGTTACAGTGCCCGGGACGTTTATGCATCATGACACGCACCGCCTCGTCGTATTCCAAAACGGTTGCACCTACCTCAATCAGCTTTGCGGTAATGGATTCCAAGTGCTTGGGAATGACGTTTTTCACAAGCACATCTCCCATGGTTGCCGCGGCGGCAACCATATATGTGCCCGCTTCGATTTGGTCGGGGATAATGGAATACTCACACCCGTGCAGCCGTTCTACGCCGCGGATTTTAATCACGTCCGTACCGGCACCGCGCACATCCGCCCCCATGGTGTTGAGAAAGTTGGCGAGGTCGACAATATGCGGTTCTTTAGCGGCATTTTCAATTACTGTAAGCCCGCGTGCTTTAACCGCCGCCAGCATAACATTAATGGTCGCACCAACGGAAACCACGTCCAGATATACCGAGTTGCCCAGCAGGTTTTCTGCCCGCACGTTCACCATGGCATTTTCTTCCATGGTGACCTCTGCACCGAGCATTTCAAAGCCCTTAATGTGCTGGTCAATCGGGCGAAGGCCCAAATAACAACCGCCCGGCATCGCCACACGCGCACGGTTAAACCGACCAATCAGCGCGCCGATCAAATAATAGGATGCGCGGAGCTGTTTGGTTAAGTCATGTTCCACCACGTAAGAAGAAATGTGCCGCGTGTCAATTTCCAAAGTGGTTTTGTTAATATATTTAATACCCGCGCCCATGTTTTTCAGAATTTTCACCATCGCCGAAACATCGCTGATATTCGGTATATTTTCAATTCTGCAAACATCCTGTGCCAAAATTGTTGCGGGAAGAATTGCGACAACTGCATTTTTTGCGCCGCTGACCGTGACTTCACCGGTCAGGCGCTGACCGCCGGTAATGACAAATTTATCCAAAAGACGGTTCACTCCCTAAATTGTTCTATGTAATCCGAATAATACTCTGTAAACACAACAAAAGTCTGAATTCTGATAAGAAAAAATCGAATGCGATTTCATTGTATTACTCTGCGGGGATTTGTCCTTATCGGGATTCAGGCAAAAAAACACCTGTAAATGTACTAAAATAGTATACCACTGAACGCCGAAAAATAAAAGTCTTTTTTTATAGAATTTTCGCCGTGGTTTTTGTCGATTTTATCATAATGATTTCGTATAAATTTATACGAAAAAACTATGCAAGATGACCGCATCCGAAGCAATGCGGTCACCGTAAAAAGCACGTCTCCGTGCGGAAACGTGCTTTTTATGAACATTTTTATGCTTATGCTTTGTCGGCACAGCCGAGAACCGTCTCGATTTTGTGCGAAACAACACCCTCAATCGCGTCTCTGGCGGGGGTGAGGTACTGTCTGGGGTCAAAGTGGGTCGGATTCTCAGAGAAATGCTTACGGATTGCCGCTGTCATTGCGATACGGATATCGGAGTCGACATTGATTTTGCAAACCGCCATGGAAGCCGCCTCGCGGAGCATGTCCTCAGGAATGCCGATAGCGTCGGGCATTTGACCGCCGAATTCGTTGATGGTTTTTACATCGTCCTGGTTGACGGAGCTTGCGCCGTGCAGGACAATCGGGAAGCCGGGCAGTTTTTCTTCCACTTCTTTTAAAATGTCAAAACGAAGCTGCGGCTTCTGGCCGGGCTTGAACTTATATGCGCCGTGGCTTGTGCCGATGGCGATTGCCAAAGAATCCACACCGGTTCTGGTTACGAAATCATAAACCTGCTCGGGCTTTGTGAAGCTTGCGTCTTCTGCGCTGACGTTGACATCGTCTTCAATGCCTGCCAGCTGACCGAGCTCGCCTTCCACAACAACGCCGTGTGCGTGCGCATATTCAACGACCTTTTTAGTCAGTGCAACATTTTCTTCGTAAGGCAGATGACTACCGTCAATCATAACAGAGGTGAATCCGCCGTCAATGCAGGATTTGCAGGTTTCGAAATCCGGACCGTGGTCAAGATGCAGGGCAATCGGAAGACCTGTTTCTTCTGCCGCCGCTTTTACCATGGCAACGAGATAATCGTGGGATGCGTATTTTCTTGCGCCTGCGGAACATTGCAGAATAACGGGCGCGTTCAGCTTTTTCGCCGCGCGGGTAATTCCCTGAATAATCTCCATGTTGTTGACATTGAACGCACCGATGGCGTAACCGCCCTCGTACGCTTTTTTGAACATTTCGGTAGTGGTAACTAAAGGCATACTTTTCACTCCTTGACAAATTTCAAAAATTTACTTGTTTATTATACAGTATCCATACCCGCTTGTCAAATCGGTAACACACCTCAAAAAGCCGAAATATACTGGTTTGGGGGTGAAGAATTTGGATACTTTTTTCTGTACGTCGTCTTCTGCCGACCTGCAAGCCGCTGTCCCTGCTGTGCGGCGGTGCGCACTGTTTTCCGTTTGCGGAGATAATGCACGGGCAAAACGCGCTTTACTGCATGTACTTTGCACACATGCGCATGCTCGCCGTATACCGTGCCTTCGGATATTGGACGCGCACAGCGCAGAGAAAACCGTTGCCGTGTGTATGCCGTTACAGCATGTTTTTGCGGCAGACGGAGATTATTTTTCCGACTTTTTAAAAGAACATTCCGAAAACATCTGTTTTTCTTTACATACTGCGGATTTCACCGAGGCAGAGTACGGTATATGCCGCAGTGCGGAATATACCGAAATGCAGGAAACAGAGGAAAAAGCGCACATGCGTGCAGAGTCGCTTTGTCAAGCGGCGGCGCGGCAAAAGCAAAAAATTGCCGAAATGCTGTTGCCGGGTTGCAATAAAGCGCGGCTGGCACACGCGGTTCTGCGGTTCAGCGAAGCCTGTTTGCCGCCGAAAGGCGGTACATCTGCCGAGGGCAAGATTCTGTTCCACCGTATGCTGAGCGGATGCACCGAATGGGGTGTGCATACCGTATATGCTCCGTTTGCCGCGCCGAGCTGCACGCGTATTCTGCTGCACGACCCGTTCGGCTGTTTTGCGCCTGCACTGTTGGACGGCATGACGGCCGCGTGTACCGCCTGCGGTTATTCTGTATGCCTATATCGATGTGCACTGCGCTCGACGGCGGAACATTTAACCGTGCCTTCGCTTTCTTTGGCTGTGTGCACGGAAAATACCGCACATCCGTTTCCTTTTGGAGCACTTGCCGTGCGGCGTACCGAAGATTTTTTTAACCCGACTGTCGGGGAACTGCCTTCCGTACGGCTTTGGCACTGTATGCAAACCGCAGGCACCTTGCTGGAAGAATCTGCATTTTCTTTGTACGAGGCGGCACAGGCGCGCCGCGCACAGGAAAAAATTTTGGAAAAATGTACGGACGGCAAACGGTTTTTACTCGCACAGGATTTGCTTTTTGAGAAATTTTTCAGTATTGGGTAAAACGCTGAATAAAAAGTAAGGAGAAGGTGAATTTAAATTCATTTAATTTTCACAAATCAGAGAGAAATCAAGGATTTTCGCGAAATATGGGAATACTTTTTACTGTTTTTACACATAATGTGTAGTAATAATGCACAAAAAATATATCAAAAAGTTATGCAAAAAGACTTGACAAATCTGACGGCACGTGGTATGATACAGACACAAAATCAAAGGAAGGAGTGAAACACAGGTGCATTACACAGACGAAGAAATTTATGAGCGTAAGCTGATTGACGAGCTGACGCACGAGAAATTTTCTTGGAACACAGTTCTGAACGCAATCCGTTTGGTTGCATTACTGCACAATTAACGGACGGCTTTCAGGGTGTGATTCTGACCATTTCTCCCGCTTGCGGGTTTATATATAATTTGTTTCCCCTCTCTCTTTTTATACACAACCCCATAGCAAAGCGAGCCCCTTCGGTGTCAAAACCGAGGGGGTTTGCTTTTTGTAATGCTGACTGAATCGGAAAATCCGTTTATTTGCCCCTACAAGGTTTGCATCAGTCTGTCATTCTGCGCCACCGGCGAAGAATCTCACACAGTACAATGTAAATCCGACTTGCAAATCGTAGGGGGCGACGGCTCGGCACCCGCGAAATTACATCGGATTTTCACGCGCAAGTGTTTTGCCCTGCTGCAAAAGAATCCCCTTAGATTTTCGACTTTTGAAAATCTAAGGGGATTCCGTTTCCACGGTTTTGTTTTACAGCGCGTGTGATTTATTCTGCATCGTCTTCGCCGCAATCGCAGTCACAGCCGCAATCGCAGTCGCCTTCGCAGTCCAACTCGAATTCCAGCTTTTCGCCGCAGGCGGGGCATGCCGCAAAGCCAGCATCAATATCCTCGCCGTCAAAGAATACGGTTTCGCCGCAGGCGGGGCAGTCTACTTCGTAAACATCCTCATCGTCACAGCAGCAGTCCTCGTCACACTCGTCTTCGTAAACAAACTCTTCCAAATCGCTGAGGTCTTCATCCACCGCATCAACCTGCTCGGTGAGCATGGCGATTTCGTCTTCCAAATCGGAAACGGTCAAAGCAAGGTCATCAATTACATCAAGCATTGCTTTGATGAGCTTTGTGGTGTCTTTGTCGCCGTCCGGTTCAAGACCCTCAAAAAGCCCTCTGAGGTAAGCGGATTTTTCCGTAACAGTCATTTTAAATTCCTCCTGATTTTATTTATGCGCGGGACATGTATTCGCCGGTTCTGGTGTCGATGTTAATCATTTCTCCTTCATCGATAAACAGCGGCACTTTGATTTCGGCACCAGTTTCTAAGATGGCGGGTTTGGTTGCGTTGGTTGCAGTATCACCCTTGAAGCCGGGGTCGGTTTTGGTGACTTCCAAAGTCACGAAGGTCGGCGGTTCTACGCCGAACACTTTGCCCTTGTAGGAAAGGATTTTGCAAGCCATGTTTTCTTTGACAAACTTAAAGTTGTCAGAGAGGTCAGACTCGTTAATCGGTACCAGCTCGTAGGTTTCGGTGTCCATGAAATAATAGAGTTCCCCATCATTGTAGGAATATTCCATTTCTTTTCTTTCAATGAAAGCGGTCGGGAATTTTGCCGTCGGGTTGTAACTCTTTTCTACCACCGCGCCTGTAATCACGTTTTTGGTTTTGGTGCGGACAAATGCAGCGCCTTTGCCGGGTTTTACGTGCTGGAATTCTACAACCTGCAGAACCTGCCCGTCCTCTTCAAATGTGACGCCGTTTCTGAAATCACCTGCTGTAATCATGTTTGTATCCTCCGTTTTTAAACTGCACGGCAAAAACGTACAGTCGCATTACTATTGTTCTTATTTTATAGGATTGCTGTACATTTTTCAAGCCCTTTTTTACAGAATTATCAGCTCTTTGGGGCTTTGCGTCAAATTTTCACAGCCGTTCGGCGTAATCAGCGCCATATCTTCAATGCGTACGCCGAAAGCACCCGGCAAATAAATACCCGGTTCGTCTGTCACCACATTGCCGATTTCAAGCGTGTCGGCGCTCAGTACAGACAGCCGCGGAAATTCGTGGATTTCCACGCCGACGCCGTGCCCCGTAGAGTGGGTAAAGTATGCACCGAACCCTGCTTCCGTGATGACATCCCGTGCGATTTGGTCTGCAGCCTTGCAGGAAAGTCCCGGTCTTAAAGCGGCAAGCACAGCCTCTTGCGCTCGCAGAACGGTGTTGTAAACCTCTTTTTGCTGTGCGCTGACTGCACCGACCGCAACGGTGCGCGTCATATCGCTGTGGTAGCCGTCCACCACAGCGCCGAAGTCCATGGTGATGAAATCGCCGTATTGCACAATGTTTCGGTCGGGTACGCCGTGGGGCATAGAGGACTTTTGGCCGCTGACGGCAATGGTCTCAAACGAAAGTGCGTCAGCACCGTGGGAAAGCATGAAAAAGTCCAATTCCAGGGCGATTTCCTTCTCGGTTTTCCCCGGCGCGATAAAACCGAGAATATGATCAAATGCGGCTTCTGCAATGCGCTGAGCCGCTTTGATTTTTTCAATCTCCTGCGGTTCTTTTACCGTGCGCAGGGTGCAAATCATTTCATCTAAGAGCGGATCGGGAATCAACCGGATAGGCTTTAGAAAATCCCCGTATTTCGCAAAATCCGCCACACTGATGCGTTCGGTTTCCGCTGCGACGGCAGATACACCCATATCCGCAAAAATTTCCGCCAGCTGTTTGCCCGCGGATTGCTGTAAAACAACCTCGCAGTTTTGAATTTGATTCTGTGCCGCTTCAATATAACGCCCGTCCGTAATAAACACCGCACGGTCCGCACTGATGAGCAGAAAGCCGTCGCTTGATGCGAAGCCTGTAAAATAAAAACGGTTCTCGGGGGAAAGTATCAGCGCGCCGTCGAAGCGGCCGTTGGTCTTTAAGGCCTCTTGCAGTTTTTTAATCATCATAAACACCGTACCCATGCAGTTTTTCGAACGCCTCCAAAATCGGCTGTTCGCGTTTTTCTTTCCATGCATAATAATGCGGGTAAAGACTTTTCATCGGAATCGGGTCAATGCGCACGGCAATGGCACCGCAGCGATTCGCCGCTTTTACATCGGAAAAGAGCTGGTCGCCGAGCATGGCAAGCTCCGTAATGTCCACATGCATACGTTTTGCCGCACGGCGCAGACCGTTTGTATAAGGCTTCATGGACAGCGAAACGAAAGGCAGGCCGAATTTTTTTGCAATAGGTCCGACGCGGAAAATCGTGCCGTTGGAGACGATAGTCACAGGAAACCCTGCCGCGCGGATGTCGTCAATCCATTCCTGCGCGCCGTCAATGAATTTCAGTGTGCCATCGGGTGCCAGAGTGTTGTCGATATCCAGCCCCACGGCTCTTGCACCCATTTTCCGAAGGTCCTCGGGGGTAACATCCAAAACAGACCGAAAGCGGTATTTCGGCATCAGCAAAGCATTGTTTTTCATAACAGTATCACCAAAAAAGAAAAACGGGCTAAGCCCGTTTTTCCCGTTCTTACTTATACTTTCTTTTACGAGCTGCTTCTGATTTTTTCTTTCTTTTCACAGAAGGCTTTTCGTAGTGCTCTCTTTTACGAACTTCTTGAATAACGCCGTCACGAGAGGTTTGTCTTTTAAAGCGGCGAAGTGCGCTTTCCAAGGATTCATTGTCCTTGACCTTTACCTGGCTCATCTTATTCCCTCCCTTTACTTGTTGAGATACCCCACAATTATACCGCAAGCTTTTTTCCGTGTCAAGCAAAAACCGCAGATTGTTTTGTCTTTTCTGCAAATCTTCTGCGGATTTTGTCCTAAAATTTCGAATTTTGCTGAAATTGTTTACAAAATGTTCATAATTCTGCATGCAAATTGCAATAATCGGGTGATAATCTAATATCACACGGCAGGGATGTGATTCCTGCACATCGCCGAAATTTGAAGTGGTGAGCAAATACGGCGAGAAAGTTTGTCTGATATCCTTCCGGAACCTCCGCGCTTTCAGCGTCGGGGGTTCTTCTCTTTTGGTGGGAAATCCGCAAGCGTGGGAGACAAAGATTTGCGTCTGAAAAGACAGTGCTTGACATATACCATATAGATACGCTATACTTATGCATCGAAAATGAAAACGGTTTTCAATTTCAAATCGGGAGCGCATACGTATGGCATATAAAACACGGCAAAGCACGGAGATTCTTTCCTTGCTTGCTCAAAACAAGGAGCGGCATCTCACGGCGGAAGAGGTGTATCTTTTACTGAAGGCTAAAGGGGAGACCATCGGGCAGACAACGGTTTACCGACAGCTTGAGCGTTTGTTTTCAGATGGCAGGGTACGCAAATTTATGGGCGCGGACGGCCGCGGCGCATGTTTTCAGTATGCAGAAAACGGTGAAGTCTGCCGTGCGCATTACCATTTAAAATGTGTTTCATGCGGCTGTCTTTTGCATGCGGAATGCAGTTTCTTAAATACGCTTTCCGAGCATATACAAAAAGAGCACGGCTTTACGGTGGATAACGGACGGACGGTGTTTTACGGTCTGTGCGCCGCCTGTGCCGAAAAAGGAGAACAGATGTGATACAGGCTTTGCATACAGGCGAGGGGCTGTCCCTCGGTTTATGGGATATACTTGCAGATACAATTTTGGATTCCTTGAAAATTTTACCGTTTTTATTTTTGGCGTTTGTGATTATGGAGTGGCTGGAACACCGCGCAAACGGCAAAATCGAACGGCTTTTCAAGACGGCGGGAAAGGCGGGACCTGCGGCGGGCGCATTGCTCGGGTGCGTACCGCAGTGCGGATTTTCCGTGCTGTGCGCCAATCTGTATGCGGGCGGGGTTATTACGCTCGGCACGCTGATTGCGGTCTTTTTGTCTACCTCTGATGAAGCAGTGCTTTTGCTTGCCGCCGCACCGCAGCAGCTGCCCACGCTTTTAAAGCTGCTGCTGTGCAAGGTGATTATCGCTGTCGCGGCAGGATATACCGTGGACTTTTTCAGCCGCCGAAGCCGTCGGCAAAGCACCGGCAGCCTGCATGAAATCTGCGATCACGAGCATTGCGGATGTGAAAATCATAAGGGCATTTGGATTCCGGCGCTTCTGCACACGGTAAAAATTTTCGGGTTTTTGCTGTTGTTTACGTTTTTGCTGAACTTCCTGGTGGTCTGGCTCGGGCAGGAACGGCTGGGAACTCTGTTGCTGCACGATTCCGTGTTTCAGCCCTTTGCGGCGGCTTTACTCGGTTTCTTACCAAACTGTGCGGCGTCCGTACTGCTGACACAGTTGTATTTAGAAGGCACACTCGGATTCGGTGCGACGGTCGCAGGACTTTGCACGGGCGCGGGTGCTGGGCTTTTGGTGCTGTTCCGCGAAAACCGGCATGTGAAGGATAATTTGAAAATTCTGGCGATTCTGTATGCCGTCGCTGTTGTTTCCGGCGTGCTTTTGCAGGCACTAGGAATCTGAACGGACAGGTTCGGTTTAACGATTTTTTGAAGAGACACAATTCGCAGGGACGATTCACAAATCGCCTGAGCAGAGTCGGATTTCGCGCAACCCAACGCTGAATCGCAAATTTACTTTGTGCGATGTGAGATTCTCACGCTTCTCAGAATGACAAAAAAGGTGTTATGATGACCAAAGAAACCTATTTGCGCCTCGGAGCGCCGTTTCGGAAAAATGCGGTTTTATGCCGCCTGCTTGTGTATACGGATTTCGTTTTGACGGGGCTTGTGTATCTTTCTTACCCCGTTTTGCTGTGTGTACTGTTTTTTACAAAGGATGTGCGGCTTTGGCGGTGCCTGTTTGTGCCGGCCGTTTCGTTTTTGGCGGTCAGTGGCGTGCGCCGCCTCGTTGACGCGGAGCGTCCGTATGACAAACTGCATTTTCATCCGCTTTTAAAAAAAGATAAGCACGGCGAATCCTTTCCGAGCCGCCACGTGTTTTCCGTATTTGTAATTGCCATGGCGTTTTATTATACCTGTGTGCCTGTCGGTGTTGTGCTGACTGTGTTCGGTGTGCTGATGGCGGCGGTACGTGTCGTGGGCGGCGTGCATTTCCCGCGTGATGTTTTCGCGGGCGCGGCAATCGGTATTTTGGCGGGGGCTGTAGGTTTTTTTATAATTTAATATGTATTTTATGTACAGGGCGGGAGCTTGCTCCCGCCGCCTTTTTATATCAGCCGATTTGTTGTGTTCGGAACGGCGGGCACTTTGCGCGGCCGCGGAGATTTGGCAAAAAATATCTTTACACGAAAGCGTTTATAGGGTAGAATAATACCGTATAAGATTACAGTAAAGCGGTTTGCCGTTTTCGGCGGACGCGAGTTTTGGAGGAAGAAACAATGAGCGCGGTTTACAAACGCATTTTATTAAAGCTGTCCGGCGAAGTGCTTGCGGGCGCACAGGGGCACGGCATTGATTTTGAAACGGTGCAGGAAACCTGCAAATGGGTTAATGAGTGTGCAAAGCTCGGCGTGCAGATCGGTTTGGTGGTCGGCGGCGGCAACTTCTGGCGCGGGCGTTCTTCGGGCGATATGGACAGAACCCGTGCGGACCATATCGGGATGCTGGCTACGGCGATGAATTCTTTGGCACTTGCCGATGCTTTGGAGCAGTACGGCTTAGAGGTGCGCGTACAGACTGCGATTGAAATGCGGCAGGTCGCGGAGCCATACATCCGCAACAAAGCCATTCGCCATATGGAAAAGGGCAGAGTGGTGATTTTCGGTTGCGGCACAGGCAATCCGTTCTTCTCGACAGATACGGCGGCGGCACTCCGTGCGGCGGAAATTGATGCGGATATTATTTTTAAAGCCACCAATGTGGACGGCGTTTACGACAAAGACCCCAATAAGTTCGCGGATGCGGTGAAGTACGATACCCTTTCCCACACGGAGGTGCTTTCAAAGGGTCTTGCGGTAATGGACGCAACGGCGGCTTCCCTTTGCCGCGATAACAATATTCCGATTTTGGTGTTTAATCTTTCCGACCCCGAAAATATCGTCCGTGCGGCAATGGGTGAAAATATCGGTACCATTGTAAAATAGTTTCAGGATATTCTATATACAATATAAACAGCATTTACAGGAGGCGTAATTTATGCAAGAGGTATTTGATTTCGCAAATGAAAAAATGGAGAAAAGCTTGAACGCACTGCACAATGAGTTTGCAACCATGCGCGCAGGGCGCGCAAGCGTGTCTTTGCTCGACAAGGTGAGTGTAGACTATTACGGCGTGCCGACTCCGATTCAGCAAATGGCGGCGGTCTCTGTCTCCGAAGGCAGAATTTTGGTGATTCAGCCGTGGGATGTCAGCACTATTTCCGCAATTGAGAAAGCCATTCAGGCGTCCGATCTCGGCGTGAATCCGCAGGACGACGGCAAGGTGATTCGTCTTATTTTCCCGCCGCTGACGGAAGAGAAGAGAAAAGTACTTGCAAAGGATGTAAGCAAATTCGGCGAAGAGACGAAGGTTGCGGTGCGCTCTATTCGCCGTGACTGCATCGACAAGCTGAAAAAGCTGAAAAAAGACAGCGAAATCACCGAGGATGATTTGCGGGACGGCGAAGAAAAAATGCAGAAAATTACCGACAAATTCGTGAAACGCATTGATGAAATGGTAGACGAAAAAGAAAAGGACATTATGGCAATCTGATTGTCAGAGGAAAGTACCATGGATGAGAAAGAAACGCTGCCGCAGTTTTCCGTTCTGCCGCGTCATGTCGGCATTATTATGGACGGAAACGGGCGTTGGGCGCAGAAACGCGGCCTGCCGCGCTATAAGGGGCATATTGAGGGCGCAAAAACCTTTCGGAAAATCGGTGAATTTGCAGGCAACCTCGGTATTGAGTGCCTGACGTTTTATGCGTTTTCCACAGAAAACTGGAAACGCCCGCCCGAAGAGGTTGCAGCCATTATGGACTTGTTCCGTGAATATCTGCGAGAACTGGATGACCGCAAGGCGGAGAACGAGGAAAAGGGCATTAAAGTTAATTTCATCGGAGACCGTACGGGCATTCCCAAGGATATTCTCAGAATGATGGGCTATTCCGAACGCATTACCCGCAAAAAGGACCATGTGATTTTGAACATTGCCATTAACTACGGCGGGCGGCAGGAAATTCTGCACAGCGTGCAGGAAATCGCCAAACAGGTTGAAAAGGGCAAACTCAAGGCGAAGGACATTACCGAGGAAATGCTTTCCGACCACCTGTACACGGGTGGATTGCCTGACCCGGATTTGATTATCCGTCCGAGCGGGGAGTATCGGCTTTCCAATTTCCTTTTGTGGCAGTCGGCATATGCGGAATTTTGGTATTCCGACATTTTGTGGCCCGATTTCACCGAAGCGGATTTTGTGGCGGCGTTGCGTGATTTCGAACGGCGCAGTCGCCGTTTCGGCGGGGTATGAGAAATGAAAATATCTGATTTTGAAGATATGGAGAACATTTTATGTTAAAAAGAATTGTCGTCGGCGTCATCGCGGCGCTTATTGCAATTGCAATCATTGTATTCCGCAATACGCCGGTTTTACCTGCAGCACTCGCCTTTTTGTCGTGCGTAGCGACCTTTGAAATCGAAAAATGTGTGCGGCTGAAAAACAAGGCGATTTGCGTAGTCAGTCTTGTGTTTTCCGCGCTTGTGCCGATTTACTTCACCTATGCTTCCGATCTTGCGGCACACGGCATTGTGATTCCCGTGACGGCGGTTGTCGCACTGTATACTCTGGTTTTGTTTATTTTGATGCTGACAAACTTTGAAAATACAAAGTTTGAAGAGGTTGCCACGGTTTTGGTGGCTTCTGTATTTGTGCCGTGGGCATTTTCCACGCTGACGCTTTTAAATCAAATTGATAAGCGCTTCCCCGAGGAGTTTGACGGGCATCACGGCGTATTTTACATACTGCTTGCGCTGTTTTGTGCACTGATTTCCGACACGTTTGCATACTTTGTCGGCAAATTCTTAGGTAAACACAAGCTAACGAAAATCAGCCCCAAGAAAACCGTAGAGGGCGCTGTGGGCGGCGTACTCGGCGGGGTTTTGAGCAGTGTGATTCTGTTTGCAGTGTTTGATAAATTTTTCTTCACTGTGCACACGGTGAGCTATTTGGAGATTATTATTTTGGCGGCGGTTTTGTCCGTAATCGGCATTTGCGGCGATTTGACGGCTTCCGTTATGAAGCGCAATTTCGGTATTAAGGATTTCGGAAACCTTTTCCCGGGACACGGCGGCGTGATGGACAGATGCGATAGCATTTTGTTCGTGACAACGGCGCTGTATGCGCTGATTCTGTTTACGAGGACTGTATTTTAATGACAAAAGCATTATCTATATTAGGTTCAACAGGCTCCATCGGTACACAAAGTCTTGACGTTGCCCGCAAGCGTGGGTATACAGTCAAGGCTTTGACTGCTTATTCGGACACGAAACGGATGGAAGAACAAGTGCGTGCCTTTCATCCATCCTGTGTCGCAATGGTGTCCGAGGCGGCGGCAAAGGACCTGAAAATCCGCATTGCGGATACGGATACAAAAGTGCTTTCAGGGCAGGCGGGTGTGTGCGCGTGTGCTTCGGAAACCGATGCGGATACCGTGCTGAATGCCGTAGTCGGCATGGCGGGGCTGGAACCCACGCTTGCCGCCATCCGCGCGCACAAAAAGCTGGCGCTTGCCAACAAAGAAACGCTGGTCGCGGGCGGGCAACTGGTTATGCAGACAGCGAAGACGCACGGTGTGCCGATTCTGCCTGTAGATTCCGAGCATTCCGCAATTTTTCAGTGCTTGCAGGGTGCGCCCGCAAACAAAGCGCTCAAGAAGATTATTTTGACTGCGTCGGGCGGACCGTTTTTCGGCAGAACGCGCGAGGAACTGGCAAAGGTCACGGTGCGTGACGCACTCAAGCATCCGAACTGGGAGATGGGTGCCAAAATTACCGTGGATTCCGCCACCATGATGAATAAAGGGTTGGAATTGATTGAGGCGGTATGGCTGTTCTCTGTTGCTCCCGACGATGTGGAAATTGTGGTGCACCGCGAAAGCATTGTCCATTCGGCGGTAGAATATACCGATAATTCCGTGATTGCACAGCTGGGACTGCCTGATATGCGGATTCCGATTCAGTATGCGCTGACCTACCCTGAGCGGTTCGAGTCGCCTGTTGGGAAGCTGAGCTTATCGCAAATCGGCAAACTGACCTTCTTTGAACCCGATTACGATACGTTCCGATGCATAAATCTGTGCAGAACCGCCATAAATAAAGGGGGGCTTTTTCCTGCGGCGGTCAACTCCGCCAACGAAGAGGCAAACGCTATGTTTCGCCGCGGGGAAATCGGCTTTTTAGAGATTGCCGACCGCGTGGAACAAGTGCTTGCATGTGCGCCGCAAAAGACGGCATATACATTAGAGGATATTTTGGAGACGGATTGCTTTGCACGGGAAGCTGTCCGCGCAATGTAAGAGGTGAGCACCATTTTACTGAGTATTTCTGCATCTGCCGTTTGGAGCAAGGTTTGGACGGTTGCCGTTGCACTTTTGTTTTTCGGCATTATCATTATGATTCATGAGTGCGGGCACTTTCTCGCCGCAAAGCTGTGCGGCGTAAAGGTCAATGAATTTGCGCTCGGCATGGGTCCGGCGCTGTTCAAAAAGAAAAAGGGAGAAACGCTGTATGCCCTGCGGCTGTTTCCCATCGGCGGATTTTGTGCTATGGAGGGCGAAGATGCCGAAAGCGAAGATGCACGCGCTTTCAACAACAAATCCGTACCGAAAAAGATGTTTATTGTTGTCGCGGGTGCGACGATGAATCTGCTGTTGGGGTTGATTATCATGGCAATTTTGCTTTCGACCTCTACAGAACTAATCGGTACAAATACAATTAAAGATTTCTATCCCGATGCGGTCAGTGCGCAGTATGGCTTGCAGGCAGGCGACCGTTTTGTAGAAATTGAAGGGCACCGTGTTTGGTCTGAAAAGGACATCGGCTTTTTGATGAGCCGCAGTCGCAACGGTGTCTTGGACTTTGTGGTTGAGCGAGACGGGGAGAAGGTGGCGCTTCCTGATGTGCATTTTGCTACGGAAGAGTATAACGGCGTCACGCTGATTCGTTATGACTTTGTTATTATCGGTGAAACGCCGACCTTTTTAAATGTGCTGAAAAATTCATTTACGCAGTCGGCATCTACGGCACGTATGGTGTGGCTGAGCCTGTTTGATATTGTTACAGGGCGGTACGGAATGTCTGAGTTGGCAGGGCCTGTCGGTACGATGGATATTATTGCCGATGTAACCGCCGAGGCTGCAAGCTCAGGCAGTCTTGAAAATCTGCTGACGATTATGGCGTTTATCACCATCAATATCGGCATTGCCAATCTTCTGCCGCTTCCCGCGCTTGACGGCGGCCGGTTCCTGTTTTTGGTGATTGAGGCAATACGCCGAAAGCCTGTCAATCCGAAATATGAGGGCTACGTTCACGCGGCGGGCTTAGCGCTTTTAATGGTTTTGATGGTGGTTGTAACCTTCAATGATATACTGCGTATTGCACGCGGTGGCTAATGAAAACTTGTCCTTGCGGCGGCTTTTCACTTTTTGCGCCGTCGGCTTACCCGCGTAAGCCTTCCGGTGCAAAAAAGCAAAAATCCATCCGCAATTCCTGCGTTTTCAATATCAAAAAACCACTTCACGCTCCCTTATTGAGGGTGATTCCCCGAAGCACGGGAAATGTTTGCGAGGCAGACAGAAGGGAGCGTTGCCGTCAGCGGCTGGCACGGTGAAGCCGTGACTGAGGGAGAAATTGAAAGCTTGCCTCTGCCGCGAATTTTCACTTTTTGCGCTGTTGGCTTACCCGCGTAAGCCTTCCGATGCAAAAAAGCAAAAATCCATCCGCAATTCCTGCGTTTTCAACATCAAAAAACGAATTCAAAATCAGTTCGGTGTAATTTGATTATCTTGTAGGGGCGCTTGCACGTAGCCCGCGGGCTTGTCATTCTGAGCGCAGCGAAGAATCTCATGCAGAACAAGATGATTTGTTACACGCGTAGTGGCGGGCTTCCATGCCCGCCGGCAAGAGAAGACAGGTGATAGTATGATTGAAAGAAGAAAATCCCGTCAGGTGAAAGCAGGTACCCTTGCCATCGGCGGAAACGCCAAAATCAGTGTGCAGTCCATGCTCAACGTGCCCGCCGAGGATGTAGAGGGCAACGTCCGCCAGGCGAAGGCTTTGGAGGCGGCGGGCTGTGAAATTGTGCGTCTGACCGTGCCGAATACGCAGGCGGTCAAAACGCTTGCCGCTGTGAAAGAGGCGGTTTCGATTCCCGTGGTGGCGGATATTCATTTTGACTATAAATGTGCGTTGGAAAGTGTGGCGGCAGGGGTCGATAAAATCCGTATCAACCCCGGCAACATCGGCTCGGAAGAACGCATAAAAGCGGTGGCGGACGCTTGCCGTTTACATAATGTGCCGATTCGAATCGGTGTCAATTCAGGGTCCCTTGAAAAGGATCTGCTTGCGAAATACGGCTCGCCCACGCCCGACGCACTGTGCGAAAGCGCGCTTCAACATGCGGCGTTGCTTGAAAAATTCGATTTTCGGGATATCGTGATTTCCATTAAGTCCTCTAATGTGCAAAGAATGGTCGCGGCGTACCGTAAAATTGCAGAGCTGTGTGATTATCCTTTGCATTTGGGCGTGACCGAGGCGGGGACGGAGCATATGGCAATGGTAAAATCGGCGGCAGGCATCGGTGCACTGCTGTTAGACGGCATCGGTGATACCGTCCGTGTTTCCATGACCGCCGACCCTGTACAGGAAATTGCGGCGGGATTTGATATTCTCAAAGCGGTCGGTTTAAAAACCGACTGTCCGCAAATTGTTTCCTGCCCGACCTGCGGCAGAACAAAAATTGATTTAATTGCCCTTGCAAACGAGGTGGAAAGCCGACTTTCGGTATGCAAAAAGCCGATTACCGTTGCGGTGATGGGATGTGTTGTCAACGGCCCGGGTGAAGCGAAGGAAGCGGATATCGGGATTGCGGGCGGCGATGGTTGCGGGTTGCTGTTCCGCCACGGTGAAATTTTGAAGAAAGTTCCCGAAAATGAAATTGTGGACGTCCTGCTTGCGGAGATTGAAAAATTATAAAACCGGGAACGGTAACAATGTAGGGAATCATATATATGACTAAAATAGTTAAAGAGAGAACAAAATGACCAAATTTTACGACCTGTTTGAAGAATGTAAACCGATGCTTTCTGCCTACGACGCGGTTCTCCGGCTTGCGGCGGTGGAAGGTGTGGAAAATCATACCGAAACACGCGTGCTCATTGTTACGGTGCGGTTTGACCGTCTGGTTTCCGCACGCACGTTGGATGCTGTCTGCGCGGTGCTGTCGGGTTACCTCGGTACGGTGCAGGTGGAACTGCGCCCGAAATTCGCGAGAGAACTGCTGACGGCGAAATATGCTTCGGAGCTTGTACTGTATCTTAAAAAGCAGGTTGCGGTTGCCAACGGATTTTTAGATGACAGTGAATGGGATTTTCATGAAAATCAGATTACAGTTACCTTACAGCATGGCGGTAAAAGCATTTTAGACGGCGCAAATTGCGCGCGAGTGCTGGAAACCGTTATTCGTGACCGTTTTGATACAGCGGCTGCTGTGGAATTTTCGGAATTGGAAATTGATTTTGAGAAAGAAATGCAGTCTGTACAGTTTGAAATTGACAAAGCGGAGGAGGCGCGCCGCGCCGCCGAACGAATCACGCAGCAGCACGGCACAGGTGCGGTCAGGCAAAAAGCGGCAGTGCCTGCAGGCAGTGACGAAGCGCCGAAGGAACATATTGTGAAAGAGGGAATTCCCTATTACCTTGAAAGCGTAAAGCCGATTTACGGCAATATTATTCGACGTGACCCGATTCGTATTGCAGATATTGAACTGCCCGACGAGCAGGATGAAATTCCCGTTACGGTTTGGGGTCGTATTTTCTGTTTTGAAGAACGCACCAGTAAAAAGGGCAAGCATAAAATCATCAATTTTTACATTACGGATGATACATATTCTTTCATGGCTTCCATGATTGTCAAAATCGAACAGAGTGACGAGCTTTTGGAGCATCTGAAAAACGGTGCACACGTATTGCTGTACGGTAATGTGAAATTTGACACATTTAAGCGGGATTACATCATTGAGCCGCGCGCCATAAGCACCGTAGAAAAAATCGAAAAAGAAGATAATGCGCCCGAAAAGCGCATCGAGCTGCATTTACATACCAATATGTCCCAAATGGACGGCATGACGCCCGCCAAAAAGCTGGTGGAACGCGCTATACGCTGGGGACATAAGGCGATTGCCATTACCGACCACGGCTGTGCGCAGGGCTTCCCGGATGCGATGAATGCCGCGAAAGGCAAAATCAAAGTTATTTACGGCGTAGAGGCATATTTTATAGATGACCTCAAGGAGCCGGACAAGAATTATAAAGAATTGCGTTCTTACCATCAAATTATTTTGGTGAAGAATTTAACGGGACTGAAAAATCTTTACAAGCTGATTTCCATGTCCAACATTAACTATTATTATAAGCGTCCGCGCACCCCGAAGTCGGAGCTTATCAAATACCGCGAGGGGCTGATAATCGGGTCTGCGTGCGAGGCGGGCGAGCTGTACCGCGCCATTTTAGAGGAACGTCCCGAAGAAGAAATCATGGAAATTGCAAATTTCTATGATTATTTGGAAATTCAGCCGACGGGAAACAACCGCTTTATGATTGCGGCGCATTCCGATCCGAATGCGAAAAATCCCGAAAAGAATAAGGAATTCGATAAAATTACCTGCGAAGCGGATATTGAAAATATCAACCGCAAAATCATTGCGATTGCTGATAAGTTGGGTAAGCCCGTGGTTGCCACCTGCGATGTGCATTTTATTGACCCTGAGGATGCGAAATACCGCGCAATTTTGATGGCCGCGCAGGGCTTCTCCGATGCGGACAAGCAGGCCCCCCTCTATTTCCGTACGACAGAGGAAATGCTGGCGGAATTTCAGTATCTCGGTGAGGAAACAGCGAAGGAAATCGTCATTACCAATCCGAATAAAATTGCCGATATGGTGGAAGTGATGCGTCCGTTCCCCGACGGTACGTATCAGCCGTCCATTCCGGGCTCCGAAGAACAGCTGCGGGAAATCTGCTGGGCGAAGGCAAAGGATTGGTACGAGTTTCACGGTGAAATTCCCGAAATCGTATCCACACGCCTGAACCGTGAGTTGGATTCTATTATCAAGCACGGGTTTGCCGTGCTTTACATCATTGCGCAAAAGCTGGTTTGGGATTCCGAGGACCACGGCTACCACGTCGGTTCGCGAGGGTCGGTCGGCTCGTCCTTCGTGGCGACGATGGCGGGGATTTCCGAGGTCAATCCGTTAGCGCCTCATTACCGCTGTCCGAATTGCAGATATTCCGAATTCTATCTGAAAAACGAATACGGTTCGGGTTTTGATATGCCGAAAAAAGACTGCCCCCACTGCGGTACGCCGCTGATTCGCGACGGACACGAAATTCCGTTCGAGACCTTCCTCGGTTTCCACGGCGACAAAGCCCCCGATATTGATTTGAATTTCTCGGGTGAATATCAAGGCAAGGCGCACCGCTATACAGAAGAGCTGTTCGGTTCATCCCACGTTTTCAAGGCAGGCACGATTGCCACCGTGGCGGACAAAACCGCATACGGCTATGTGAAAAATTATTTGGAGGAGCGCGGGATTCACGTCAACCGCGCCGAGGAACAGCGTTTAACAGACGGCTGTACAGGTGTCAAGCGCACCACGGGACAGCACCCCGGCGGGATGGTGGTTGTACCAAACGATTACGAGGTCAACGACTTTACCCCTGTGCAGTACCCTGCGGACGACACGACCAGCGACATGGAAACCACGCACTTTGACTTCCATTCGCTGCATGATACCATTTTAAAACTCGATATTCTCGGGCACGATGTGCCCACGCTCTATAAGCATTTGGAGGATATGACAGGCATCAATGTGATGGATGTGGATGTGTGTGACCCGAAGATTATCCGCCTTTGTACAAGTCCCGAGCCGCTGGGTGTAACGGAGGAGGAGATTCAGTGGAAAACGGGTACGCTGTCCATTCCCGAAATGGGTACGTCCTTTGTTTGCCAAATGCTTTTGGAAGCACAGCCGAAGACCTTCTCCGACTTGCTGCAGATTTCGGGTCTGTCGCATGGCACGGACGTTTGGACGGGCAACGCGCAGGAGCTTATTAAAAACGGTACGTGCGACATTTCACAGGTTATCGGTACGCGTGACAGCATTATGACCTACCTGATGCATAAGGGGCTGGATTCCAGTCTTGCATTCCAGATTATGGAGAAAACGCGTAAAGGGATTGTGGCGAAAATTGGGTTTCCCGAAGGTGCGGAAGAGGCAATGCGTGCCTGCAATGTGCCCGAATGGTATATGGATTCCTGCCGTAAAATCAAATATATGTTCCCGAAAGCGCACGCGGCGGCATATGTTATTGCAGCTCTGCGTTTGGGGTGGTATAAAATTTACCGTCCTTTGGAGTATTATACGGCGTTCTTGACCGTGCGCGGCGGCGATTTGGATGCGGAAACGGTTGTAAAGGGGCACGATGCTGTGCGCGCACGTCTCGAGCTTTTAAACAGCAAAATCAAAGATAAATCCGCCACTGCCAAAGAAAAAGAACAGTTTACCGCAATGCAGGTGGTGAATGAAATGATGGCGCGCGGGGTGGAGCTGTTGGGTGTGGATATTTATAAGTCTAAGGCGACCGCTTACACCATTGAGGACGGAAAAATCCGTCTGCCGTTCTCCGCACTGTCGGGTATCGGCGATAACGCGGCAGTGGGGCTTGCGGCGGCACGTAATGACGGCGAGGGAAAATTCCTTTCAGTCGATGACTTTGCACGCCGTGCCAAGGCGGGCAAAAGCACGGTGGAATTGCTCGATGCGTGCGGGGCATTCGGCGATATGCCGAAAACTGCGCAGATTTCTTTGTTTGGGTGATTGGTATGCGGCACAGTGCAAGACTTTCTTATATACGCGGTCCCGTACCCGGCAGTAAACCCTTTCAGCGAATTTTGCGGATTTTATTTGTCAGCTTCGCTCTCGGTGGATTGCTGTTCACCGTGGTTGGCAGTATTTGGCTGTATTCGGATATTGCGTTTTATAAAACCGCAAAAACCGTGCAGGGTGAAATTGCGGAATTCGTTTCAGATGCGGAGGGCAGTCAGCATCCGATTGTACGCTATACCGTAGGCGGGAAAGAATACTGCGTGCGTTTAAACAGTTATTCGTCTTCGATGCGTGTGGGGGATGTATATACGATGTACTATGCACCCGACGCACCGCATCGGGCGCGCAATAAAACATATCTCGGCGGTACGATGTTCTTGAGTATCGGCGGTTGCTTTTTCCTGTTTGGCGCAATCGGTTTCAGCGTTTCGACAATCTGTTGCAACGGTAAACGGCGGCTGATGGAAAAAGGCGATGCCGTTACGGCGCGCATCACCGCAGTCGCGCGTGCGGAAAATGTAACAGTCAACGGCAGAACGCCGTATTATCTGTTTTGCGAAACGGGCGCTGTTCCCGCGCTTGCAGGCAAACGCCTAAAAAGTCGCTATGTCTACCAACCGTTGCCACAGTCGCTGGTCGGCACATCGGTGCGGGTGTATTTCGACCCGCAAAAACCGACAAAGTATCTTGTGGATACGGATTCTTTGCAAAAGGCAGAAGATTGCAAAGGATTTTCTGTGTAAATCATAGAATCCTATGTGAAATACTTGACGCAATTGCTTTATTGTGTTACCATAGTAGCACGCTAAAGCGACAGCGGGGCGTGCCGTCTACAAGAGTGCGTTTTTACGCCCGCCCGAGCGAATTTGGACATCTGTACAAAACCGATGGCTATGAACCGACTGCGTAGAGGTCGGCATCCGCGACGGAGCAGATGAAATTTTGCGGAACAACACAGAGGCTGTTTTCTACTGTCATTCTGAGGCGAAGCCGAAGAATCTCCATGAGAAGAAATTTACTTAGTGTGTTGTGCGATTCTTCGCCTACGGTTCAGAATGACAATTTGAAGCAAATTCGCAGTAGCGGGTGTTCTCATCTGTCCGCAGTAATCTATATAAATTCCCTTTGGAAAGGACCTTTATATCTCATGAAAAACTACGCAAAGCTCACCCCCGAGGGGACCAGAGATTATTTATTCGAAGAAAGTGACGCACGCCGCACGGTGGAACGCCGCCTTTCGGATTTATTTAAGTCGCATGGCTATCGGCGCATTATGACGCCTACTTTCGAATTTTTCGATGTATTTAACCGTGAAAGCGCAGGCGCACTGCCCGAATCCATGTATTCCATGACCGATGCCTACGGGCGGCTGTTGGTTCTGCGTTCCGACTCGACATTACCGATTGCGCGCGTGGCGGCAACACGCTTGCAGGGGGCTTCCTTGCCGATTCGGCTTTACTACAATCAAAATGTATTTACGCGCCAGCCGCGTCTTTCGGGGCACAGCGACGAAATCGCGCAAAGCGGCGTGGAGTTAATCGGCGCTTCGGGCTTGCGCGCGGATTTGGAAATTCTGACTATGGCGGTGCAGGCGCTCGAAACCTGCGGCGCACCTGACTCCAAAATTGAAATCGGCCATGCAGGGTATTTCAAAGCGCTGTGTGCTTCGCTTGAATGCAGTGCGGAAATCACGGAAGAAATTTATGACTGTATGGAAAGTAAAAATTATGTGGCACTCGGCAATATTTTAGACCGTCTGGGGCAGACCCCCATCACCGAGGCGCTTCGCAATTTGCCGCGTATGTTCGGCGGTACGGAGGTGCTCCGAAAGGCGGCGGCAGTCACAAAAAGCGCACAGGCAGAAGAAGCGCTTTCCTATTTGCGCACGATTTACGAACGGCTCGAAAAAGCGGGACTTTCCGAAAATATTATTATTGATTTGAGTCTGGTGCACCGCAGTAATTATTATACGGGTCTTGTGTTCCGCGGATATACCGCGGGCAGCGGCGTGACGGTGCTTTCGGGCGGACGGTACGATTCGCTGATTCGGGAATTCGGCGCGGATTTGCCGGCAACGGGCTTCGGCTTGCATATTGACGACTTGGCGCGCGCCATGCTTTCCCGCGGAGAAGTGCGCGAAAAGACTGCCGCGCAGGTGTTGGTGTTCGGTGAGGACGGTTACGAAACCGAGGCGCTCCGTCAGCAAAGCCGTATGACAGCGGCGGGCACATCATGTGAGCACAGTGTTTGCACGGATTTAGAGTGTGCAAAGCAGTATGCAAAGGAAAACGGGATTCCCCGTATTTTGGTCATTGGCGAGCAGGGTACCGAGGAGATTGAATTATGAGAAAATTGCGTATCGCCTTAACCAAAGGCAGATTGGAAAAACAAACGGTCGCACTGTTTCAAAAAATGGGACTGGACTGTACAGAGCTTATCAATAAAGGCAGACGGCTGATTTTGCCTGTCGGCGACTATGAGGTTGTGCTTGCAAAGGCGGCGGATGTGATTACCTATGTAGAACACGGGGTTTGCGATATCGGCGTGGTCGGCAAGGACACGATTGTCGAAAACGGCAAAAGCTTTTACGAGGTCTGCGATTTGGAACTCGGTAAATGTAATTTTTGCCTGGCGGGCAAGGCGGGCGAGAATTTTTACGGCGGTTATAACGTCAAGCGGATTGCCACAAAATACCCAAATGTGACGAAAACCTTTTTTGAGGGAAAGGGTATGGATGTAAAAATCATTAAGATTGAAGGCTCTGTGGAGCTGGCACCGCTGTTAGAGCTGTCCGACGCGATTGTGGATATTGTGGAGACGGGTACGACTTTAAAAGAGAACGGCTTAGAGGTTTATGAAAAAATCATGCCGATTTCGGCACGCGTCATTGTGAATACGGCGGGTATGAAGTTGCGCCGTGCAGAGATTGACGATTTTCTGAATAGAATTGAAGCAGCAAAACGGGAGGCAGACATATGATTCAGATTGCAAAGGCGGACGGCAGAGCCGAACGCAAGTTGCTGGAGCAGTTAAAAGCACGCAGTGGGGAGATTGACCGCACCGTCACGGTGGCGGTACAGGAAATTCTTACGAAGGTCAAAGAATACGGCGATACCGCCGTGCGTGAATACACAATGAAGTTTGACGGTTCTGTACCTGAAAATGCGGAAGTCCCGCGGGAAATTCTGGATGCCTCTATAGAACAGTGCGACAGCGAATTTGTTTATGCACTTTACAAGGCGGCGGACAATATCCGCGATTTTCATACGCGCCAGAAACAGCAAAGCTGGCTGGATGCCAAAGCAAACGGCGTGATTTTGGGACAGCGTATCCGAGGGCTTCGGCGCGTTGGGATTTATGTACCCGGCGGCACGGCGGCGTATCCGTCCAGCGTTTTGATGAATGCAATCCCTGCAAAAATTGCGGGCGTGGAGGAAATTATTATGGTTACGCCGCCTCGCAAAGACGGCACCGCCAACCCCGATATTTTGGCGGCGGCGAAGATCGCGGGTGTGGACCGCGTGTTCTTAATGGGCGGTGCACAGGCGGTCGCCGCGCTGGCGTACGGAACAGAAACAGTGCCGCAGGTAGATAAGATTGTAGGTCCCGGCAATATTTTTGTTGCAACGGCGAAGAAGCTGCTCTTTGGTACAGTCGATATTGACATGATTGCAGGTCCGTCCGAAATTCTGATTGTTGCCGATGAATCGGCAGACCCGAAATTTTTAGCGGCGGATTTGATGAGCCAGGCGGAGCATGACAAATTGGCAAGTGCTATTTTGCTGACGACAAGCGCGGAACTTGCAGAGAACACGGCGGCGGAACTGGAGCGCCAAATGCAGACGCTTTCCCGCCGTGAGATTATCCGGCAGTCTTTAGACGATTTCGGCGCGATTATTGTTTGCAGTACGCTCGATGAAGCGGTGGATTTTGCGAACGAACTGGCGCCAGAACATTTGGAAATGGCGGTCAAAAATCCGATGGAATATATCGGACGGGTAGACAATGCAGGCAGTGTATTTTTAGGCCATTTCGCGCCCGAACCACTGGGAGATTATTTCGCAGGTCCGAATCACGTGTTGCCCACAGGCGGTACGGCACGCTTCTTCTCTCCGCTGTCGGTGGACAGCTTTGTGAAAAAATCCAGCTTTATTTACTATACCGAGGACGCGTTGCGTGAGGCGAAGGACGACATTGTTAAGCTTGCCGAAACCGAAGGTTTGACCGCGCACGCCAATTCCGTGAAAGTTAGATTTGAATAAACCCATTAAAGGAAGTACCTGAATTTATGTTCTCACTGAATGAAAAAGTGCAAAATTTAACCCCTTATGACCCAATTACGGGGCAGTATCCGATTCGTTTGGATGCGAATGAGTCATTTATCACCCTTTCGAAGGAAATGAAGCAGGAGCTTGCGGAAGAACTGCAAAGCACCCATTTTAATCGCTATCCCGACCCGTTTGCCGCAGAGGTACGCGCAGGCTTTGCCGCATTTTACGGTGTGCCGGCGGAATGCGTGATGGCGGGGAACGGTTCCGATGAGGTGATTTCCGTCCTGATGAACGCATTTTTACAAAAGGGCGATACGGTCATTACTTTGGAACGCGATTTTTCGATGTATTCGTTTTACGCCTCAATTGTGGAATGTAACAATATCGTTGTACCGAAAAAGGATAATTTTTCGATAGATGTTGACCGTTTAATAGAAACCGCCAACCGCGAAAACGCACGTATGATTGTGTTTTCCAATCCCTGCAATCCGACTTCTTTGGTACTGTGCCGCGACGAGGTGCGGCGGCTGATTACCTCGGTGCAGTCGTTGGTGGTACTCGATGAAGCTTATATGGATTTTTCAAGTGAAAGCTTGCTTTCGGAATTTTCAGAGTATGACAATCTTCTGATTTTAAAAACCTGTTCGAAAGCGATTGGCATGGCGGCGGTACGGCTGGGCTTTGCCGTCGGGCAAAAGCGCTTGATTGACGTTTTGCAGGCGGTCAAATCCCCCTACAATGTCAACACGCTGACGCAAACCGTTGGGACGGTGATTTTCTCGCATCCCGAATACATCCGCACAAGTATTCAGCGAATTTTAGAGTCTCGTGACGATTTATACAAGGCCGTTTTAAAACTGGCAGAGGCATTTCCCGAACGGCTGACGCCTGTCAAACCGGATACGAATTTTGTTTACGTGAAAAGTGCAGAATCCCGTGCAATATTTGCTTATTTAAAAGAAAAGGGCGTGATTGTGCGCTGTATGGGTGATTGCCTGCGCATCACAGCAGGGCGCAATTATGAAAACGAAGCGGTTACGGAGCACTTAGAAGCCTATTTGAAAGGGGAATCCCGATGAGAACAGCAACTGCACAGCGCACTTCGAAAGAAACCGATATTTCTGTTCTGTTGAATTTGGACGGCGGCGAAGTGTCCGTAGAGACAGGTATCGGCTTTTTTGACCATATGTTAACGGCGTTTGCCGTACACGGCGGCTTCGGCTTACAGCTTACTTGCAAGGGCGATTTGCAGGTGGACTGTCACCACACAATAGAGGATACAGGCATTGTTTTGGGCAAGGCATTTTTTGACGCGCTCGGCGATAAATCGGGTATTGTGCGTTACGGCAGCTTTTTTGTGCCGATGGATGAAGCCCTCGGTTTTTGTGCGGCGGATATCAGCGGCAGACCGTTTTTGGTGTTTGAGGCAGATTTCCCGGAAGAACGTGTCGGTGCATTTGACACCTGCATGGCGAAGGAATTTTTCCGCGCCTTCAGCACGGCGGCGGGCATTACCCTGCATCTGCGCGCACCCTACGGTGAAAATTCTCATCATATTTTAGAGGCGCTTTTCAAAGCGGCGGCACATGCCTTAAAACTGGCCTGCACAAAAACAACAGATGGGCAAACGCTTTCGACGAAAGGAATGTTGGACTGATATGCTGATTTTTCCCGCGATTGATATCAAAAATGAGACCTGTGTGCGTCTATACAAAGGCGATATGGATTCCGCGGAAAAGGTAGCGGAAAGCTACATGGACACTGCCGCCGCATTCAAAGCGGCAGGTGCGGAGTGGATTCATATGGTGGACTTAAACGGTGCATGCGAGGGTGAACGTAAAAATTCCCATATCTTTTTAGAGATTGCCGCACAGTCGGGGCTGAAAGTCGAGGTCGGCGGCGGGATTCGCACTATGGCGGACATAGAGTATTATTTGGGAAACGGCATCTCCCGTGTCATTCTCGGTTCGGCGGCGGTGAAAAATCCGCAGCTGGTGCGCGAGGCGTGTAAGGGATTCGGTGACAAAATCGCAGTCGGTATTGATGCGCGCCGTGAAATGGTTGCGACCGAGGGCTGGTGCGAAACCGGCACGGTGCATTACATTACGCTGGCAAAGGAAATGGAGCAGGCAGGCGTGCGCACCGTTATTTATACCGACATTGACCGTGACGGCATGCTGACAGGACCGAATACAGAACAGCTTTGCGCTTTAAATGAGGCGGTTTCCTGTGATATTGTTGCCAGCGGAGGCATAAAGGATATAGAGGACATCCGCGCCTTAAAAGACGCTGGACTGTACGGCGCGATTTGCGGACGTTCGATTTATAAAGGCACACTTCATTTGAAAGAAGCCATTCAGCTTTGTGAAGGTGAGGTGCGCGTATGAATTTAGATAAGTTTTTTGTGAAATCCGAGTTGATTCCCGCGATTGTGCAGGAGGCAGGCAGCGGTGAGGTACTGATGCTCGCCTACATGAACCGCGAATCGCTCGAAAAAACCTTGGAAACAGGCTACACCTGGTTTTTCAGCCGTTCGCGGCAAAAGCTGTGGAACAAGGGCGAGACCTCGGGGCACAAGCAAAAGGTTGTATCTATCAAAGGCGACTGCGATGACGATACACTGCTCGTGGAGGTTGTGCAGACAGGTCCTGCCTGCCACACGGGCAGTAAAAGCTGTTTTTTCAATACCATTCAGGAGGCAAAATAACAATGAACGATGTGTTAGACGAACTGTATGCTGTGGCAGAAGAACGCCGTGCAAATCCGCAGGAGGGGTCATACACCTGCTATTTATTCGAGCAGGGCTTAGATAAAATTCTCAAAAAAGTCGGCGAGGAGAGTGCCGAAACGATTATTGCCGCGAAAAACGGTGTAAAAGCGGACACCGTTGGCGAAATTTCCGATTTGCTGTTCCATTTGGTTGTGATGATGGCAAATGAGGGCATTAGCCCTGACGAGGTAAAAGCTGAGCTGGCCCGCCGTCACCAAAAACAGGGCAATCTGAAAACCTTCCACAAGGTGGATAAAAATACCTAACAATAAGAAAAAGGGGATTTTTGTATGTGGTTTTTTTGGACGATTTTGGGTATTTTCGGTGCGTTTATCGTTATCACATTGATTCGCGCCGCGTTTTGGACACCTGAGAAAAAAACGTATGCGCCGCTGGATGATGAAAAAGTCGATGTGGAAAAATACCGCAAAGATTTGAGCGACGCCATCAAGATTAAAACCATTTCGAATGTGGATACAGACAAGGTGGACTGGAGCGAATTTCAAAGACTGCACGATTTGTTCCGCGAACGCTTTCCGTTGGTGCACAAAAAACTGAAATGCGAAGAAATTTCGCTTGCAAGCTTGCTGTTCACTTGGGAAGGGACAAAGCCCGACCTGGCGCCAATCGCGCTTTTAGGGCATCAAGATGTGGTGCCCGTTGCCGAGGGGACGGAAAACGACTGGACGTACCCTGCGTTTGACGGTGTGGATGACGGCGAATTCATTTGGGGGCGCGGCGCGCTCGATATGAAAAACCACCTGATTGCCGTACTCGAAAGCGTGGAAACGCTGCTTTCCGAGGGCTTTCAGCCCGAGCGTACGGTGTATCTTTGCTTCGGACACGATGAAGAAATTGTTGCCGCCAAAACCTCGGGTGCAGGCGCGATTGCCGATACCTTAAAAGCGCGCGGCGTGCATCTCGACAGCGTCATTGACGAGGGCGGCGCGGTGCTGAATTTGAAGGTTGGCAGTATTCTCAACAAAAAGCTTGCGGGCGTGGGCATTGCAGAAAAAGGCTATGCCGATTACCGTGTTTCTCTGTCCGCGAAAGGCGGGCACTCTTCACAGCCGCCTGCGCATACCGCGCTCGGTAACATGGCGGATGTCATAAAGGATTTGGAAGGGCATCAGTTTAAAGCAACCATGCCTGCGTTCGTGTACGATTTGTTTACCAAAATCGGCAAGAACACAAGCTACCCTGCGCGCATTGTTGCCTGTAACCTGTGGCTGTTAAAGCCGCTGATTACCGCTGTTATGAAGAAAATTCCGCCTGCCGCGTCCCTGATTCGCACCACAACAGCAGTAACGATGGCGGAGGGCAGTCCTGCGGCAAATGTATTGCCGCAGAAAGCTTCTGTAACCGTGAACTTCCGCATGATGCCGGGCGTGACGCTGAAAAATGTGGAAGAACATATTCGCACGGTTTCCCGCAATAAAGAGATCGAAATTGAATATTTGAAGGGCAAAGAGGCGTCTAAGGTGTCGCCAACCGACAGCCGGTCTTTCAAAATTCTGGAAGAAATTTGCAACCGCACCGACAGTGATATGATTGTCGCGCCGTATCTTGTGATGGGCGGTACGGATGCATACCATTACGAAGAGGTCTGCGACTGCATTTACCGTTTTGCACCGTTTGTGATGGATACGAAGCTGTTGCTTACGACCCACGGCACAGACGAACGCATCCCCGTTTCCTGCATGGCGGATGCGCTGAAATTCTTTAAACGCTATATTAAAATGATGTCGGCGGAATGAACGCCGAAAACTGTATAAACGCTCCCGCTTTGCCGGGAGCGTTTTGCGTATATCAGCAATTTATTCTGTGCGATGGGAGATTCTTCGCTTCGCTCAGAATGACAAATTTATGCAAATCATAGGGGTCTTCCCTACTCACTTTGTAGGAAAAGGGAATTTATCCAAAAAGTGAATATTATTATACTTTATTGCGCCTATTGCACAAGAATTTATTAAAAAATAACAGTATAATAGAAAAAACAGCAATTTTTTTATATTTTATAGATAAGGAGAATCCAATATGCAAAAACAAAGACTCATTGGGGATTATCCCGTCATCGGCATTCGCCCGACCATTGACGGCAGACGCGGACCATTGAAGGTACGTGAATCCTTAGAGGAACAGACTATGAATATGGCAAAATCCGCCGCAAAGCTGTTTGAGGAAAATCTGCGCTATACAAACGGCGAACCCGTAAAGGTCGTGATTGCAGATACTACCATCGGCAGGGTGGCAGAGGCCGCCGCATGCGAAAACAAATTCCGCAATGCGGGTGTTGCGATTACCTTGACGGTGACGCCCTGCTGGTGCTATGGCTCGGAAACCATGGATATGGATAAGAATACCATTAAAGGTGTGTGGGGCTTTAACGGCACGGAGCGTCCGGGCGCGGTGTATCTTGCATCGGTGCTCGCGTCGCATGCGCAAAAGGGTCTGCCCGCGTTCGGCATTTACGGCAAAGACGTGCAGGATATGGATGCCACCGAAATCCCCGACGATGTGCGAGAAAAGCTTTTGCGTTTCGGCAGAGCGGCTGTTGCCGCGGCAACCATGCGCGGCAAGTCCTATTTGCAGATTGGCTCTATTTGTATGGGCATTGCGGGCTCAATTATCAACCCCGATTTCTTTGAGGAATACCTCGGTATGCGTGTGGAGTCTGTTGACGAGGTGGAAATCATTCGCCGCATGACGGAAGGCATTTACGATGAATCCGAATTCCAAAAAGCGTTAAAATGGACGAAAGAGCACTGCAAAGAGGGCTTCGACAAAAACCCCGACTGGTTCAAAAAATCCGATGCCGAAAAGGAAGAGGCTTGGGAATTCGTTGTCAAAATGATGTGTATTATCAAGGATTTGTACGGCGGCAACCCGAATCTGCCCGAGGGCTGCAAAGAGGAATCGGTTGGGCACAATGCCATCTGCGGCGGGTTCCAGGGGCAGCGGCAGTGGACGGACTTCTATCCGAACTGCGACTATCCCGAGGCACTGCTCAATTCTTCGTTTGACTGGGAAGGCGCAAGAGAAACCTATGTGCTTGCAACCGAGAACGACACGCTCAACGGCGTTTCCATGCTGTTCGGCAAGCTTCTGACCAATACAGCGCAGATGTTCTCCGATGTGCGCACTTACTGGAGCCCCGAAGCCGTCAAAAAGGCAACGGGCTATGAATTGGAGGGCGCGGCTAAGAAAGCAGGCGGATTTATTCACCTGATCAACTCCGGTGCGTCTGCGCTCGATTTCTGCGGCGAGGTGAAGGACGCAGAGGGCAATGGCATTATAAAGCCGTTCTGGGAGATGACCGAAGCCGACCAAAAGGCGTGCCTTAACGCAACTACCTGGAATGCGGCGGATATGGGCTATTTCCGCGGCGGCGGCTTCTCCTCGCGTTTTGCAACACGCAGTGATATGCCCGCCACGATGTGCCGTTTGAATATTGTAAAAGGATTAGGTCCCGTGATGCAAATTGTCGAGGGCTACACCGTACATTTGCCTGAAGAGGTCTCCGATAAGCTTTGGAAACGTACAGACTATACCTGGCCCTGCACCTGGTTTGCTCCGCGTGTAACAGGCGAGGGTGCGTTTAAAACAGCCTATGACGTCATGAATAACTGGGGCGCGAACCACGGGGCTATCAGCTACGGCCATATCGGTGCGGATTTGATTACACTTTGCTCGATTTTGCGTATCCCCGTTTGCATGCACAATGTGCCCGAAGAAAAGATTTTCCGCCCCGCTGTCTGGAATGCGTTCGGCATGGATAAGGAAGCACAGGATTTCCGTGCCTGCAAAAACTTTGGACCGATGTATAAATGAGCAAAGCTATGAACAATACTAAAAATTTGCTTGCCTTTGACTTCGGCGCGTCCTCGGGGCGCGCCGTGCTGGGGCGATTCGACGGCGAAAAACTGACACTTGAGGAGCTGCACCGTTTTTCCAACGATCCCGTAGCCTTAGGCGGTACGCTCTATTGGGATGTGTTGCGGCTGTTTCATGAAATTAAGCAGTCGCTCCTGAAAGCGAAGCCTGTTTGCACACCGGATAGTATCGGCGTAGATACATGGGGGGTAGACTTCGGTCTTTTGGATGCAGACGGTTATCTGCTTGAAAACCCTGTACATTACCGTGATGCACGTACGGCGGGTATTTTTGATACTGCATTCGGGAAAATCCCGAAAGATGAGCTGTACCGTATTACGGGCAATCAGCTGATGGAAATCAACACTGCGTTTCAGCTTTTGTCACTTCGCGAGGCACGCCCTGCGATGTTGGAGCGGGCAAAGACGTTGCTGTTTATGCCCGACCTATTTGCCTTTATGCTGACAGGCGAAAAACATACGGAATATTCCATTGCCTCGACTGCACAGCTGTTGGACGCGCAAAAACGTACTTGGTCGCCGCAGGTTTTGCGGGCGTTTGGGATTCCCGAAACGCTTTTTGCCGAAATCATACCGACCGCAACACCGATTGGCAGTCTGCGCGCAGATTTGTGTGAAGAATTAGGCATTCCCTCCTCGCGCGTGATTGCTGTGGCGGGACACGACACCCAGTGCGCACAGGCAAGCGTACCCGCAAATGAAAAGGATTTTCTGTTTTTAAGCTGCGGAACATGGTCTTTGCTCGGCACGGAATTAGATGCACCGCTTATCAATGCACAGACCGCCGCCTGCAACATTACAAATGAGGGCGGATACGGTGGAAAGGCCTCGTTTCTGAAAAACATCATCGGGCTTTGGCTCATTCAGGAAACACGCCGTCAGTGGCAAAAAGAAGGCGAAACTTTCTCCTTTGCCGATATGGAAAAAGCGGCGCTGTCTGCGCCTGCGCTGCAATGCTTTATTGACCCCGATGACGCCGTATTTGTACCTGCGGGTGATATCCCGAAACGGATTCGGGAATACTGTCGTAAAACCGCACAGAAGATACCTGAAACGAAAGGCGAAATTCTGCGCTGTATTTATGACAGCCTTGCCATGAAATACCGCTATGCTATCGCGCAAATCGAGCAGTGCACGGGAAAACAATACAGCACCCTGCATATTGTCGGCGGCGGCGTAAAGGATAAGCTTTTGTGCCGTCTTACAGCGGACATCTGCGAAAAAAACGTCGTTGCAGGTCCTGTGGAGGCAACCGTTTTCGGCAATCTCGTGTTACAGCTTTTGGCATCCGGTGAAATTCATACGCTCGCAGAAGCGCGTGAAATCGTTCGGCGGTCCGACAGCGTACAAACTTATCTTCCAACCGCTGATGCAGATGTGGATGCGGCATACAAAACATTTTTAGAGGTGACACATTTATGCTGAAAGGAATTCCGAAAATTTTATCGCCCGAATTGCTGAAAACACTTTGTGAAATGGGGCACGGCGATACTTTGGTGATTGCGGACGGCAATTTTCCTGCAGAATCCGTCGGAAAAGACGCTGTCGTCATCCGTATGGACGGGCACGGCGTACCTGAAATTTTAGAGGCTGTTCTCAAATTGCTGCCGCTGGACACATATGTCGAAAAGCCGGTTTCGCTTATGGAGGTTGTACCGGGCGATACGGTGGAAACGCCGATTTGGAATACATATTTTGACATTCTGCGGCGTTATGATACGCGCGGCACACAGGCGGTGGATTATGTGGAACGGTTCGATTTTTACGAGCGCGCCAAACACGCTTATGCCATCATTGCCACAGGTGAACAGGCGCTGTATGCAAACATACTGCTGCAAAAGGGCGTTGTAACCGACTGAAGAAAGGACGAAAAATATATGAAATATATGGAAACACGTGAAATCATGTGTGATATTTGCCACAAAACATGGCAGCTCGGCTGGGTGGCGGCAAATGACGGCAATCTGTCTGTCAAATTGCCCGACGGCAATTTTTTAGCTACACCCACGGGTATCAGCAAAAGCTTTATCACGCCTGAGAAATTGGTGATTATTGATAAAGAGGGCAAGGTACTGGAAGCGGAGAATGGCTACCGTCCGTCTTCGGAAATTAAAATGCACCTGCGTTGTTATCAAGAGCGTGCAGATGTCGGTGCGGTGCTGCATGCACATCCGCCGACAGCCACAGGCTATGCCGTGGCGCATGTGCCGCTGGACCGTTATACGATGATTGAAACCGTTGCCGCCATAGGCTCGATTCCCGTCACACCCTACGGTACGCCGTCTACCTATGAAGTACCTGATGCAATTGCGCCGTATTTGCAGGAGCACGATGTGCTCCTGCTTGCAAACCACGGTGCGCTTACCGTTGGTGCGGATGCAATTATCGCATATTACCGTATGGAGACCTTGGAGCTGTTTGCAAAAATCAGCCTGACCGCGCATTTGCTCGGCGGAGAAAAGGAAATTTCCGAAGAAAACATTCAAAAACTGATTGATTTGCGGAAATATTACGGAATTACGGGCAAGCACCCGGGCTACAAGCATTACCGCGAGGATTAACCGATGCGAAAAAAACCAAAGGTTCCGCTGAACTGCCTGTTTCAGGGATGCTATAACCCCGCATTCGAAGCGGAAATTCAAAAGGGCAAGGATAAGTGCTGGAAATACAATCGGCTGTCGCCCAATGACCGTGCGGGGCAGCACAAGATTCTAAAAGAATTAATTGGAAAAATGGGCAAGGAAGCTGTTTTTACACCGCCGTTTTGGTGCGATTACGGCTATAACATCACGGTAGGGGACTATTTTTATTCCAATCACAATTTGGTTATTACAGACGGTGCGCAGGTGACGTTCGGCGACCATGTTTTTATCGCACCGAACTGCTGTTTCACGACCGCCGAGCATCCGACCGACCCCGACCAGCGTAAATCGGGATTGGAAATTGCCAAACCGATTACCGTCGGCAATAATGTTTGGATAGGCGCGGGTTCCACTGTACTTGCGGGTGTGACCATCGGCGACAATACCGTCATCGGCGCGGGGAGTGTCGTTACAACATCCATTCCGGCCAATGTCGTTGCCGTTGGTGTGCCCTGCCGCGTAATGCGCGAAATCACCGAAGCGGACAAAGAACGCTATCCAATGTATGCAGGCAGTTATACGGAAGAATAAAACACACCCCGAATTTTGCAGAAGCAAAATTCGGGGTGTGCTGTCTATGGGAAAATAAATTAAACAATACCCTGTGACATCATGGCGTCCGCAACTTTTAAGAAGCCTGCGATATTTGCACCGACTACGAAGTTGTCTTCGCTGTGATATTCCTTTGCCGCAGTAGACATGTGGAAGTAAATGCTTTCCATAATATCCTTCAGCTTTTCGTCCACCTGCTCAAAGGTCCAAATGATACGTGCGCTGTTCTGGCTCATTTCCAGCGCGGATGTGGCTACGCCGCCCGCGTTTGCCGCCTTGCCGGGCGCAAACAGTACATTGTTTGCAAGAAAGTAGTTGGTTGCTTCAATGGTGGCAGGCATGTTTGCACCTTCCGCCACAGCAATGCAACCGTTCTGCACGAGCATTTTTGCCGCATCCAAATCCAACTCGTTTTGTGTTGCGCACGGCAGTGCCACGGTGCAGGGGACTTCCCAAACCTTTTTGTCTGCAACGAATTTTGCAGTCGGCTTATATTCGGCATATTTGCTGATTCTGGCGCGCTCCTGCTCCTTGACCTTTTTCAGGATATCCAGGTCAATGCCCTCTTCGTCATATACGTAACCTGACGAGTCACTTGCGGTCACCACTTTTGCACCGAGCTTTTGTGCTTTTTCAATTGCGTAAATTGCCACGTTGCCTGAGCCGGAAACCACTACGGTTTTACCCTCTAAGGCATTGCCGTGATTTTTGAGCATTTCTTCGGTCAGATACACAAGACCGTAGCCTGTAGCCTCGGTTCTCGCGAGCGAACCGCCGTAAGAAAGACCTTTTCCGGTCAAAACGCCTTCGTGGCGGCCTGTGATTTTTTTATACTGGCCGAAGAGATAGCCGATTTCTCTGCCGCCGACGCCGATGTCACCTGCGGGTACATCGGAGTTCGGACCGATTACCTTGTAAAGCTCTGTCATAAAGCCTTGGCAAAACCGCATGATTTCGTTGTCGCTTTTACCCTTGGGGTCAAAATCGGCGCCGCCCTTGCCGCCGCCGATGGG
>DKUE01000002.1:0-11635 GCA_002490525.1 Ruminococcaceae bacterium UBA7212 | reverse complement strand
CTTGCCGCCGCCGATGGGCAGTCCCGTCAGGGAGTTTTTGAAAATTTGCTCAAAGCCCAAGAATTTAATAATGCTCATGTTTACGGACGGATGAAAACGAAGACCGCCCTTGTATGGCCCGATGGCGCTGTTGAACTGCACGCGGTATCCGCGGTTTACATGCACATTGCCGTTGTCATCAACCCACGGCACGCGGAACACAGTTGCCTTTTCGGGTGCAACCAAACGTTCTAAAAGCGCGGCTTTTTGATACTGCGGATTGCTTTCTACTGCGGGTGCAATGGAATTGAGCACTTCTGTAAGCGCCTGGCAGAATTCGGGCTGATAGTCATAGCGCGTTGTGGTACGCTCTAAAACTTCGCTGACATAACTCATAATAATCTCCCTTTCGCGGTGTATGACAGGTTTTTCGGTACACCGTATAATTTAATACTCTGCTATTTTACTGCACGAAAGCGGAAAATGCAAGAACGCAATAGTAAAAATTCATTTTTGCGTAAAAAATATTTTTGTATAAAATGACAAAAGCTATATAAAATCAACGTTTTTAAGACATAAATCAAAAATTTGAATTGGTGAATTTCGGTTCACTAAATGGGACAACTTGCAAATTCGGCCAATCATGTTGCGTCGAGAAAAAGCAAAAAAGGCATGAAAAATAGAGAAAACCCCGGTTGCGGTACCGAGGTTTTCCCTAATTGAGGGGTTGCTTGAGGAGGGGGTATAAATACTCGGTTGAGAGGTTGCGGTACCTCTCTGTTGAGTACAATTTTACTATAAACGTAAAATGTGAATAAATTATGAATAAATCGCAAAAAAATGATATTTTTTTATTTTTTTGCCAAAAAACAGTTTTTTTTAGCAAACGGCAAACAAATGTTTGCAATTTTAGAACATTTGTGCTAGAATATAAAAAACAGCCGTAACACAGTTTTCGGAGGTATTTTATGAATTCGATTAACAGCACACAGAAAAAGATTTATGAATATTTAATGGAGCGCAGCCAAAGCGGGGTTCCGCCTACCGTGCGTGAAATCGGTGCGGCGGTGGGGCTGAAATCCACTTCTTCCGTGCAGTCCAATTTGGATGCTTTGGAGCAGGCAGGCTATATCGAACGTGACCCTATGCACAAGCGGTCCATCCGTGTAACCGGTGAGGCGGAAAATGTAACGACGGTGCCCCTGCTCGGCACCGTTACGGCGGGCGTGCCTATTCTTGCTGTAGAGCAAATTGAAAGCTACTTGCCATATAACGGGCATGTTTCGCGTGACAAGCCGCTGTTTGCTCTGCACGTTCGAGGTGACAGTATGATGCAGGCGGGTATTTTAAGCGGTGATATTGTAATTGTGGAAAAGACACCTGTAGCGGAAAACGGCGAAATTGTCGTTGCCATGATTGAGGATGAGGCGACGGTGAAACGCTTTTATAAGGAAAAAGGGCATTTTCGCCTTCAGCCTGAAAATGACGCTTATGAGCCGATAATTGTGCAGGAAGTGATTATTCTCGGCAAGGTAGTTGCTTTAATGCGGTACTATTAAGGCGACAGCTTAAGGGCAGTGATTTTTCGAAAAAGTGCGGCGGGCAAGAAAACTTGCCCGCCTGTATTTATCCCTCAATTGTGTGTCATCGACGGAAGACTTCCGAATCAATGACAGGGAGATTGTAGCATACTTTTCTGCCTGTGTGCAGAAAAATTGTCTGAACGCAATAAAATCTCGTCTAAATGCAATATCCCCTTCCGAACAGCTGTGTGTGCAATGGTGCGAAGCAAATTCAGTATTGTCTTTTTTATAACGGGTGTTATATAATAGAATAAATTCGGTAACCTCACGAAGCACTTGCAAAATTGACGCTTGTGTGTTTCGGAGAATTTTGAATCATCCATTTGGGCTGACGCCCTGCGGTTTAATAATATTCACTTTCAGGTGAGATTTATGCGTTATTCTGACTGTCAGGAGCATAAGCTGCGCGGCAGCTTTTACTTTCCGATTGAATTTCATCATGTAGACGGTTCGCATCCGCGCTATCAAATGCCGTTTCACTGGCATATGGATTACGAACTGCTACGAGTAGTGTCGGGTGTTTTCACATTGTCACTGGATGCTGAAACACTGCGTCTGCATGCGGGTGAGGTGGTGCTGATTCCGGACGGCGTTTTGCACGGCGGTATGCCTGCCGATTGCGTGTATGAATGTATTGATTTTGATTTGACCGCTTTTTTACAAAACAGTGCGGTGGGCACGCGTCAATTGGACGATATTTTGAATCATCGCGTGACTTTGCAGAATTTTTTCCCCGCCGGCAGTGCAGAGGCGGAGTTGATTCACCGTCTATTTGATACACTGGGTCATCCTGCCGTCGGTGTGGAGTTTTTAACGCAGGGCTTGATTTTTGAATTACTTGGGCTGCTTTTGCAAAACCAGCGCTACACACAGGCGGATACACGCACCGTGCGCGGCAATCAGCGGATATGTCGGCTGAAAAATGCACTCCGCCTGATTCGGGAACAGTACGGGGATCCGCTGACGCTTGAGCAGCTCTCGGCGGCGGCAGAGATGTCGCCGAAATATTTTTGCCGATTTTTTGCGGCGCTGACCGGACGCACACCGATTGATTATCTCAATTATTACCGCGTGGAATGTGCATGTACACAGCTTTTATACAGCGATGAGTCTGTCACGGAAATTGCACTGACCTGCGGCTTCAACGATTTGAGCTATTTTGTAAAAACCTTTAAACGGTATAAAGGCGTTACGCCGAAACAGTTTCGGAGAGGAGAGATTCTGTGCGGGAGCAAGACTTGCTGCGACAGCTGACGGCGTATGCAAAAAGCGGTGCATATCCGTTTCATATGCCGGGGCATAAGCGGAATGTGCAGATGCTTTCGAAAACACTGCCGTACGCAGCAGATATTACCGAAATTGACGGCTTTGACGATTTACACGCACCGACAGGTGTTTTGCGCGATTTACATATGCGTCTTGCGAAGCTGTACGGCGCACAGCAAAGCTTTGTTTTGGTAAACGGTTCGACCTGCGGGATTTTGGCGGGCATCGCCGCCGCGGTACAGCGGGGCGATAAAATTTTAATGGCGCGCAACTGCCACCGTTCTGTGTATAACGCGGTGGCGCTGTTCGGCTTGCGTCCCGTATATTTACAGCCGCCGATGGAAGCGGTTACGGGTATTGCGGGCAGTATCACGCCCGAAAGAGTCCGAGCGGCATTGGCAGAACATGCAGATGTGCGTTTGCTTGTACTGACCTCGCCGACTTATGACGGTGTCATCAGCGATATTGCCGCGATTGCGGAAATTGCGCATCAAAAAGAAATTCCTGTTTTGGTCGATGAAGCGCACGGTGCGCACTTGGCGTTTACCAAGCAAAAAAAGCTGTCCGCCGTGTGCGCTGGGGCGGATATTGTGATTCACTCTCTGCATAAAACATTGCCCGCACTAACACAAACAGCGGCGGCACATCTTTGCGGCGAGCGAATTTCACCTGCGGTATTTATGCAAAAGCTTTCTGTTTTTGAGTCATCCAGCCCCTCTTACATCTTGCTTGCCTCTGCGGCGGAATGTGTGCGCTTTTTGGAGAAAAATGCCGAATGGGCATTTTCTGCTTATGAGAACCGACTGCACCAATTTTCCGAAAACTGCAGAGGGCTCGAAAAGCTGTCGGTGCTTTGCAAGGGAAACGATACACTGAAAAACCATAAGGACTTTTTTGCCTTTGACGGCGGCAAACTGCCGGTGCTGACGGTGCGGACGGCTTTAGACGGTGCGATGCTCTTGCGGTGCCTGCGGGAAACTTACGCGCTGGAAGGGGAGATGGCATCTGTTTCCTACGCTTTGCTGATGACTTCGGTTTGCGATACGGCGGAAGGCTTTTCACGCCTTTGGTCTGCGCTTGCCGGCTTGGACCGAACGGCTGTCTGTGCAGAACCGAGTGCGGTGTTTCCGACCTTGCCGATTCCCGAAATGCGCTGTACACCTGCCGAGGCACACGGACAGCACACGCGGCAGTACTGCTTTGAGGCATGTGTCGGAAAGGTCAGTGCGGAAACCGTGCTGTTCTATCCGCCGGGGATTCCGCTGATTGTTCCCGGAGAAGTTATTTCCGAAGAAATCATCCATGTGCTTGTACGTGCACAAAAGCATGGGCTGTCCGTGCACACCGATGGGCAAAACTTTCCGTACATCGCCGTTTTCGATTGACAAATTCCGCGCTGTGTGGTACTATAATTTGCGAACAATACCTTGAAGGAGTTATAGAATATGAAAAGAATTCAAACTGTGAAAACCCGTGATTTGAAAGAAAGCGTTAAAAACGGCGGCTGCGGTGAATGCCAGACCTCCTGCCAGAGCGCCTGCAAAACTTCCTGCGGCGTTGCAAATCAGCAGTGTGAAAAATGCATGGAGCAGAAATAAGCGAGTTTAATTTGCAGAAAAAGCCGTTTTCTTATCTAAGATAACGGCTTTTCTTTTTGAGGTAAATTATGGTACATCTTTATCAATTAAACGGTTATAACATTGCGCTGGATGTATTCAGCGGCTCGGTACATGCGGTGGATGCAGTTGCCTATGATGCTATCGGGCTGTACCCTGAACATACGCCCGCCGAAATTAAGGCACAGCTTTTGGAAAAATACAGGGATCGCCCCGATGTCACTGCCGAGGAATTGGACGAAATGCTTGCGGATATCGCAACCCTGAAAGCCGAGGGGAAATTATTCACAGAGGATGTGTATGCCGACCGTGCATTTGATTTTAAAAACCGCCATACAGAGTTAAAGGCGCTTTGCCTGCATGTAGCGCATACCTGTAATCTGAATTGCGCATACTGCTTTGCCGCACAGGGTAAATACCATGGGGAACGTGCGCTGATGTCCTTTGAAACAGGCAAGCGTGCACTGGACTTTTTAGTTGAAAATTCGGGAACCCGTAAAAATTTAGAGGTGGATTTCTTCGGCGGCGAACCGTTAATGAATTTTGACGTGGTCAAGCGTCTGGTTGAATATGCGCGCAGTATTGAACAGGAAAAGAATAAGCATTTCCGTTTCACTTTGACGACAAACGGCGTACTCTTGGATGACGAGGTTACGGAATTTGCCAATCGGGAGTGTCACAATGTGGTGCTTTCTCTGGACGGCAGAAAGTCGGTGCACGACCGTTTGCGCAAAACTGTAAACGGGCAGGGCAGTTACAACGCGATTGTGCCGAAGTTTCAGGAATTTGTCAAAAAGCGCGGGGATAAAAGCTATTATGTCCGCGGCACGTTTACCAAAAATAACATAGATTTTACAGAGGACATTTTCCACATGGCGGACCTTGGGTTTACGGAGCTTTCCATGGAACCGGTGGTCTGTGCACCCGATGAGCCGTATGCGCTCACGGAGAAAGACTTACCCGCTTTGTTCGAGCAGTATGAAATCCTCGCCAAAGAGATGCTGAAGCGTAAAAAAGAGGGGAGACCCTTTACCTTTTACCACTATATGCTGGATTTGGAGAGCGGTCCGTGCATTTACAAGCGGATTTCGGGCTGCGGTTCGGGTACGGAATATCTTGCGGTGACGCCGTGGGGCGAGCTGTATCCGTGCCACCAGTTTGTCGGCGACCCGAAATACAGCATGGGCAATATTTATGACGGGATTCAGAATACCGCACTGCAGCAGGAATTTAAGCTGTGCAACGCCTATGCGCGCCCCGACTGCAAGGACTGTTGGGCAAAGCTGTATTGCAGCGGCGGCTGTGCGGCGAATGCCTATCATGCGACGGGATCTGTTAAGGGGATATATAAATACGGCTGTGAGCTGTTTAAGAAGCGGATAGAATGTGCTGTGATGATGCAGGTGGCGGAGTTACTTGAAACGCAGGAAAAATAGAAAAAGGATAGTTACATGAAGATTAAAGTTTTGCGTGTGGACGAAATAACGGTATATCAATATCCGGAGAGGATTACCTCGCTGATGGCCTTTATGCAGTTGGTCAATGCTGCAAAAGGGCGTTTTATTCCCTTGTATCGCTATGATACAAAAAATTGTGTGCCGCCGTATTATATTGAAGAGGAAAAAACCTATACATATGTGAATTTTTCCGGGGTACACACCGTAGAGGAAGAGGAAATTCATGTTTTATCCAAGGCGGAATATGATGCACGATTAAGTGATTTGATTGAAACAAAATGCATTTACTGCGTGCATAATGAAGACGATATGAAAGATACCGATTTGAAAAGCTATCGGGATAATCTTTGTTTGGACGGTAACTGTTTTTTCTTTGAGGAAATATAGCGCTGTACAGATTTTACACACATAGTTTTCACAGAAAGGCGTATTTAAAAATGACAGCTTTTTTATGTATCTATATCGGACTTTCTGTTTTATCCGTGCTTTTAACCTTTGTGCTGTCTTATTTTGAATCGGCAAAAAAGCAATGCAAGACCGTATTGCTGATTTTATTTGTTGTGACGCTTTTGGGCGTACTGTTTGCCACAGGGGCGCTGGAGGCAAAATACGGCTGGAATCGACTGTATTCCACTTTAATCGCCGCCGCTGTTTTGGGTGGTTTGTATCTTGCGGACACACTCGGCAAACGCGTGCAGAAGCAATAGGCAAAGTTGTTATCTGACCGCAGAAACGAAACAAGCACGGTTCTTTCCGTTTTAGGAAAGAACCGTGCTTGTTTATGTTTTCGGTTTATTCCTTACCGTTCCAGCAGTAGGTGCAAAGCTTGTCTGCGTCAATACCGACAGCTTCCAGCATATCGTCCAATCTGTGATACCGCAGGGAGGTGAAGTGCAGTTTTTCGCAAATTTTATCGACCATTTTTTGATATTTCTCACCGTCGGGGTCAGCGTATTCGCGGAGCACCTCTTCGGTAACTTCACCGTCTTCCAGTTCCTGAATCACGCGGCGTGTAATCAGTTCCATCTCGGATTTGGAACGGGAGAAGTTGAGATATTTACAGCCGAATAAGAGCGGCGGGCAACCGGTGCGGATGTGCACCTCTTTTGCACCGCTTGCATACAGGAAATCGGTGGTCTCGCGCATTTGCGTGCCGCGTACGATGGAATCATCGATTAACAGCAGGCTTTTGTTTTCAATTAAATCATGCACGGCAATCAGCTTCATTTTGGCAATTAAATCGCGCTTGCTCTGTTGTGTCGGCATGAAGGAACGCGGCCAGGTCGGGGTGTATTTAATGAACGGTCTTGAAAACGGAATGCCGACCTCATTGGCATAGCCGATGGCATGCGCCGTACCTGAATCGGGGATACCCGCGACAATATCGGGTTGTGCATTGTCCCTGCGTGCCAGCAGCTTGCCGCAGTTATAGCGCACCTGCTCCACGCTTACACCCTCATAAGAGGAAGACGGATACCCGTAATAAATCCACAAAAACGTACAGATTTTCATATCCTTGCCGGGGGCAACCAGCGTTTTTACGCCGTCAGCCGTCATCACGGCAATTTCTCCGGGACCTAATTCCCGCACGGCGGTGTAACCGAGATTTAAATAGGCAAAGCTTTCAAAACCCGCACAGCAGCTGCCCTCTTTTTCGCCGATGGCAATCGGTGTTCTGCCGAGTTTGTCCCGCGCGGCGTAAATGCCCTTGGGTGTAAGAATCAGCATACTCATGGAGCCGTCAATCAGCTCCTGCGCATAGCGGATACCGTCAATGAAATTTTCTTTTTGATTGATGATGGCGGCAACCAATTCCGTCGGATTGATTTCACCGTTCTGCATTTCAAAGAAGTGCGTGTTGGATTTGATAATTTCTTCTACGATTTCGTCCGCATTATTGATTCTGCCGACGGTGGTGATGGCAAAGGTACCGTGATGTGAGCGCACGAGAATCGGCTGCGCCTCATAATCCGAAATACAGCCGATGCCGAGCTGTCCTTTCATAGTACCGACATTTTTGTCGAATTTTGTCCGAAACGGCGCGTTTTCAATGTTATGAATGGCTTTGTCAAAGCCGTTCTGTGCATCATAGACCGCAAGACCCGCACGGCGCGTGCCCAAATGCGCGTGATAGTCCACGCCGAAAAATAAATCAAAAACGCAATCCTCTTTAGAGGCTACGCCGAAAAATCCACCCATAGAATCCCGCCTGTCTAAAAAAATTACAAAATCTATTGTACCAAAAAATCAGGCAAATGAAAAGAAAAAATACAGAGAATTTTAAAACTTTTTCGGGATTATTTTATACATATCCGATATAACACTGTGTGAAATTCGGCATGCAAAGTCTTCCGTTTTCGGCGTACTTTCCGAACAGGGCTCGGAGCGCCGCTACATAACCGTTATATGCCGCATCTGTCGGCTTCGGGGCATAAGAGGCAGAGAGATTCCTTCCCACAAACCCCTGTTCATCAAAGTACAGCGGAAACTCGAATTGCAGAGTTTGATAATCACCGCCGTCAAAGAAATCGGCAAATTCGCCGTCCTGCTGTGCACCGCGCATGCCGCCCGAAAATCCCTTGAAATGCGGGCAGTATAAACGGTTGAGGCGGTCGTTTTCCTGCACCAATGCAGCAGCCCCGTCGCGGCTGTTCCAAAGCAGGACCACCGAACCGCCCGGCTTTAAAATCCGCTGACATTCTTTACGGAATGCCTGGCGGTCAAACCAGTGAAATGCCTGCGCGGCGGTGATACAGGAAACACTGCGGTCGGGCAGGCTTGTGTGCTCTGCCGTGCCGTTGACTGAATGAAAATTCGGAAGCGCCGACAGTTTTTCTTCGGCAATTTTGCGCATGTCTGCGTTCGGCTCCACCGCGTAAACCGTGCCGCCCTTCTCCAACAGCAGTTGTGTCAGCTTGCCTGTACCCGCGCCGATATCTGCAAACACGTCTGCTTTTGTCAAATGCAGTTGTGCAAAGAATGCGTCAATACATTCCTGCGGGTAAGACGGACGAAACTGTGCGTAAATTTCACCTTTACCGTCAAATTTGGTTTCATTCACAGAAATCCCTTCTTTCTATAAAAATATGGCTGAAACCTGTGCTTTCAGCACATTGTTCCAGCCGTTCTCATTTACTTCATCAGAATTTTGACAACGATTTTCCGTACAGCTTCGGGTTTATCTGCAAAACAGCCCGGTTTGTGCGGTTCCTGCGGATAGAATATGGCGAATTCATCCGGCTTCACAACCAACGCGCACGGTGCGACGCCGTCTTTTTCCGTGTAAAAAGCAATGTCTTTCTGCGCGTCCGGCGGCACGGTACAAAGCAACTCTTCTTTTGAAGCCCAAAACATTTTCTCCGTGCCCGAAACAATATACTGTAAATCCATATATCGCTCGTGCGCTTCATAATCTTTTGTCGGCGGCACGGTTTCATAGTTCTGCACAAAGGCAAAGCATCTGTCTTCGTCCAGTTCGTAACGTCCGCATTCCAGCGGATGCTTTTTGTAATTCATAATGAAATCATATGCCAAAAGCAACATCCGGCTGTCACCTGTATACTGCGGCAAATTTTGCAAACGGTCTAAAATCATTTGTTCGTGTCCTCTTTTTCCGCAATCATATGTACATTTAAGTGATTGTAAGTCATTTCCACGCCGCGGGTGTCAAACTCTGTTTTGATTTGCGCAAGCAGAGCAAAACGAGCGTCCCAATAGTCAGCGGTTTTCACCCATGCACGCACAACATAGAGAATACTGCTGTCGTCATAGGAAAGCACGGCGGCAAAGGGAGGCGCGGGCGTCTCTTCAAACCTACCGACGGTCTGTACGGCGGCAAGCAACGCTTCCCGCACGGTTTCCAAAGGCGCATCGTAAGAGGCGGAGATTTCCAAATCTACCCGCCGGTATTCCTGTGCAGTGTAATTGACGATTTTGGTTGCAATGATTTTGCTGTTCGGCACATAAATCATTTTATTGTCCACTGTAGTAATGCGTGTGTGAATCAAATGAATCATTTCCACTGTGCCGCTGATGTCGTCAATGTCCACATAATCGCCGATTTTAAACGGTTTGGTGACCAAAATCATAATACCGCCCGCGCAGTTGGAAAGCGAATCCTGCACAGCGAGCGATGCCGCTAACCCGACTACGGAAAACGCCGCAAGCAGTGAAGTGACCGAAACACCCAAGGTTTCAATCACAATCATCGCCGTGACAAACCACAAAATCAGCCGAACGACCGCTTTCAGAATTTTTTGCAGTGTGGCATCCAAAGAAAAGCGCGTGAGCAAGCGGTCCAAAAGGCGAACAATCAAGCGCATTAAAAGATAGCAAATGACGAAAGCGACTACCGCGCTGAGAATTTTGCCTACGGTAAAATTGCCTACGGAATAATTCAGAATTTCATGCAGCTTATCCATGGTTTTCCTTTATTCTGCGAACAGCACTGTTGCCGCCATGATGAACTGTGCGGCATAGTAGAGCGTATGGTTGAGAATGACATTGAATTTTGTATTTTTGCCTTCGCCGAAATACATACCCGAAAGCACCAGGTCGGACAGCAAAAACAGAAGTCCCCCGACAGACATAACGACCCACATGGATTGGAAGTGCGTAAGCACGGCGGTGACCATAGCCATGGTCATGGTCATAGAGAGGGCGAGAGAATACAGAAATACAATCCATTTGAATTTCCCGTAGCGCATTTTCAGCGGTTTTTCCAAAAGAATCGCCACAACGGCAATCACGAGTGCCGCAGCCGCCGCAATGATAACAGACAGGGACGTGTAAGGGCTTACGCTAAATACGGCGGTGATGAAACAAATGTGCCCGAGCAGGAAGAAGATAAAGCCTGAATATAAGTAAGAATCCTTATCCTGTAAGTAAATCCATTTGAGGTCGAGCCACACATCGCCCAAAAGACCGCAGACAAGACCGATGGTCATCCACGAGCCGAACCCGAGAAAACCGCGGTTCTCGTTAGTTGCCACGACCGCTGTGGCGATGAAGCAGAGACTGGCAACAGCCTTCGCATACAGTGCCGCAATGCCGCCGCGCCTGACGCGAAGCACCAAAAATACAACGGTTGCAAGAATACCGATTACAAGTAACGCCCAATACACAAAACCACTCCAAGCATAATTTTTTTGGCTGAAACCTGATGCGGCGGTTTTACCCAATCTGATTTCAGCCAAACTCTTTTACATAATATACAATATTTTCCGATAAAATTCAATAGATTTTAGAAAAATTAATGACTTTTCTGCGGCGAATCGCTGAAATAATCTGCTGCTAAACGTTTTTTTACAAACGGCGCCGCCATTTGCTTGTGTGCAACATGCAGAGGATGGTTTTGAAATTTCTGCATGGCTTCCAAAGAGTCGAAAACCGCATAAAAGACAAAATCACAATCCTGCCCGACTGTATTTTCGCCGATTTCGCAGGACAAAAGCCCGTCGATTTTGCCTTCGAAATTTTTTACGGAATCAGAAAGCTTTTTTAAAACCTCTGCACGGTTTTCTGCGGTTACTGCATCGGAAAACTGCCAGAACAAAATATGCTTGAGCATACAATCACCTCTGTTTCATTGTACCACAAAAATTCTAAAAATAAAGTGTTGACAAATTTCGGGTTTTGTGTTTTAATTTTGTAAACCGATGAAACGGAAGTAAAACTGCATTACGAATTTCGAGCGAGCGGACGGCGGTGCAAGGTCCGTAATTACGAAGCAGAC
>DKUE01000027.1:53019-53186 GCA_002490525.1 Ruminococcaceae bacterium UBA7212 | reverse complement strand
AAATTTTTGAAAAAAATTGTTGACGAATTGCAACTGACGTGGTAATATAGTCAAGCAATTTAAGAATGAAATGTATAGAAAACGGAGGTTACGTCTATGTCAACTTATATGCCTAAAGCCGGCGACATCAGCCGCGAATGGTATGTGCTTGATGCAAACGGCAGAAC
>DKUE01000027.1:52530-52708 GCA_002490525.1 Ruminococcaceae bacterium UBA7212 | reverse complement strand
TGTGCTTGATGCAAACGGCAGAACTCTCGGTGAAGTTGCTGTAGAAGCTGCAACATTGCTTCGCGGTAAACATAAACCGACTTTTGCGCCGCATGCGGACTGCGGGGATAATGTTATAATTATCAATGCAGAAAAGGTTGTATTGACCGGTAATAAGCTTGAGCAGAAAATGTATTAT
>DKUE01000027.1:52078-52211 GCA_002490525.1 Ruminococcaceae bacterium UBA7212 | reverse complement strand
GAAAATGTATTATCATCACACGGGTTACATTGGTAACATGAAAGAGGTTCAATACAAAACCCTTATGGCTGAAAAACCCGAGTTTGCCGTAAAGAAAGCAGTGAAGGGGATGCTTCCCGCAAACACCATCGGC
>DKUE01000027.1:51601-51767 GCA_002490525.1 Ruminococcaceae bacterium UBA7212 | reverse complement strand
ATGCTTCCCGCAAACACCATCGGCAGAAAATCACTTACCAGACTGCACATTTACAAGGGTGCTGAGCATGCACATCAGGCACAGAAACCCGTTGTAAGAGAATTCTAAGAAAGGGAGGCAATTTATTATGTACGAAACCCATCCTTATTTTTACGGTACAGGCAGA
>DKUE01000027.1:50985-51307 GCA_002490525.1 Ruminococcaceae bacterium UBA7212 | reverse complement strand
CGGTACAGGCAGAAGAAAAAAATCTGTCGCACGCGTTCGTGTTTATGCGGGCACAGGCAAAATTACCGTTAATGACAGAGACATTGATGATTATTTCGGTCTTGAGACCTTGAAGTTGATTGTACGTCAGCCTCTCGCACTTACCGGGACTGCTGACAAATTCGACATCGTGTGCAAGGTTGCAGGCGGCGGTGTGACAGGTCAGGCGGGTGCTATTCGTCACGGCCTTTCCCGTGCGCTTTTGCAGTATGATGAAAATTTGCGTCCTGCGCTCAAAAAAGCAGGGTTCCTGACGCGCGACCCGAGAATGAAAGAAAGAAAG
>DKUE01000027.1:0-50691 GCA_002490525.1 Ruminococcaceae bacterium UBA7212 | reverse complement strand
ATGAAAGAAAGAAAGAAATACGGTCTCAAAGGCGCTCGCCGTGCACCGCAGTTCTCAAAGAGATAACAAGTTCTGTTTATTTCTCAAAAAAGTATATTTTTATTCCCTGCGAAAGTATTTCGCAGGGAATGTTTTTGTGGCTATTAAGATATGATAAAGTGCTCCGCCGAGAATCGTTCTCGGCGGAGCACTTTATGGAATTTTATAAAATTTTGCCGTGCTCTAAATCAAACCTAAACTGATTAGGTTCGCCGTTTTCAAGATATTGTATATCTATTACGCGGCGGTCATTGGATAAGAATTCTGCTTTTTGGATTTGTATATCGTCCTTTTTAAATGTTTTTAATAAGGTTTGTAGCTGCAGCTGATTGTAATCTCCGACATTGTCTGAGGTAAATAAAACACTGCCAAACAATTTGTTAACTGTAGAGATGATTTTACGCTGTTCAAAATTGCACTGCATGTTGTTTTCGCGAAGCAAGAATACATCGGGGTCATTGCGGAAAGCTCTGCCGTCCAGATGGCGGCGGAAGATTGTATTGCCCAAAGTGTTAATAGTAGAGACATTTTCACGGTGTGTAAAGGTAATACCTTTCCAATTAAGTCCCATATCTGCGCCGATACGGCAGTAATCTACTTTACCGAATGCAGGGAATAGGGGTACACCGCAGCCCAAAATCAATTTATCTCCCACGCACTCACGCAAAAAGTCCATAGCTTCACACATCAGCTGTCCGCGAGTTTTACCGTGATTCGGAACGATGGCGGCAGCATACAAAAAGTCTAATTTGACAAGGTCATAGCCCCAGTCGTTTAAGACAACATCAAACACGTGACGAATATACTCTCTTGCCTCCGGATTTTCGATATCCAAAGCATAAAATCCGCCCCAGTTTAATCCGCAGCGAACAGGCTTGCCCTTTGCATCGAGAATCAACCAATCCGGATGCTCTTTGGCGACATCAGAAACATACTGTGCGCCGAAAGGTGCGAGCCAAAGTCCTGCTGCCATGCCTTTTTGGTGAATTTTGTCAGCAATAACTTTCATGCCGCAGGGGAATTTTTTAGCATCCACGGATAACCAGTCGCCGACATTAGTCTGATAGCCGTCATCAATTTGAAAAATATCAATATCGGCATCGACCTTGGAAAGAGATTCTAAATCGTCTGAAACGATTTTTTCGTTGATGTTCGGATAATAATTGTACCATGTGGTATATCCGTTTTTGACAGGTGCAGTTGCTTTCGGAATGCCAAGCAGTGAAAACCATTTGTCAAATACGGCATCTTCCGTTCCGTTCAAATGTATAATATCCAACACATCGTATTCGCCGTCGATTGCGATACCGTCTAAGTCTTTTTCAATTGTAATCGTATTGTGATTGCAGTCAAATCGGAAAATAGTGTAACCTGTGCGCTCATTCAGCGAAGCAAACAAATCGTATGTCTCGCCGCGGCGAATATATCCGTAGGAAAAACCGTGGAACATGCCGGGTTTTTTACTGTAGGAAACAAATGTGTAATCGCCTGATGAACGGAAAGATGTTCCCATAATACCTAAACTGCAAATGGGGTTTAAGTAAGAAGGTTTGTCGTTTACAAATAGTTCACGGCAATCTGTCCAGGATTGATAGCCGTTTAAAAATACACGGTCATCAGAAGAGAATGTATACGGAATTGTGATTGCAAGCTTTTTTACACGCACAGGCGCGGGTGTTTGCATCCGCATTGTAATGTGGTCCTGAAACGCTTTGTAGTGCATGCGGAAATGCTCTGTTTCAAACTGATTGGTGACATATAAGGTTTTTCCGAACTTGTATTCAAGATGCAGTTTGAATTTTTCCATAATGTCAATATCCTCCAAAATACATTTATATAGTACTCTAAGTATACCATATATTGTAATAATTAACTACCCAAATTTATTTGATTTTTTTGTTGATTTTGATATAGAATTGCAGTAAAATAACAAAAATGCGTAAGCTGTTTTGAAGATAAGAGAGGTGTATCTGATGCAATACACACAGAGGATGCAGGAATGGCTTTTGTTTGATGACGAAACCAAACAGGAACTGCTGAAAATAACGGATGAAAAAGAATGGGAAGACCGTTTTTATAAGGATTTACAATTCGGTACGGGCGGACTGCGCGGAATTATGGGCGCGGGTCCCAATCGTATGAATAAATACACAGTTGGAAAGGCAACGCTGGGGCTTGCACAGTATTTGCTCGCAACCTTCCACAGTGAAAACTGTGTTGTAATTGCATATGATTCGCGCAAGCATTCACGGGAGTTTGCAAAAGAAGCTGCACAGGTTTTGTCTGCCAAGGGAATCCCTGTGTTTATATTTACAGAGATTATGCCGACACCGGTTTTATCTTTTGCCGTAAAGCATTTGCAGTGCACAGCAGGGATAGTGATTACGGCGAGCCATAACCCAAAAGAATATAACGGTTATAAGGTGTATGACCGAAACGGCTGTCAGTTAATTCCAAAATATGCTGACCGCGTTATTGCATATATAAACGAAATTGAGGATATTCGTACGGTACCCCGTTTGGATTACGATGTTGCGAAAGACTGCGGTCTGATTCACGAGTTGGGTGATGAAGTTCTGCACGCGTTTATCGAAGCTGTCCGCACACAGGCGCTGTATACAGCGGATTCGGATTTAAAAGTTGTATATACCCCTTTACACGGGACAGGAAATATTCCTGTGCGGCGGATTTTGGCAAATTACAATGTATCTGTTGTTGCGGAGCAGGAAATGCCTGACGGTGATTTTTCTACTGTACGTTCCCCGAATCCCGAGGAAAAAGATGCACTTACACTTGCCATTGCGCAGGCTCGCCGTGAAAAAGCGGATTTGGTGTTGGGGACAGACCCGGACTGTGACCGTGTGGGAATTGCGGTGCTGCATAACGGTGACTATGTTTTAATGAGCGGTAATCAGGTCGGCGCATTATTGGTGGATTTTGTTTTGCGTTTAAAAAAAGACTCTTTAACCGAAAATTCTACGCTTGTAAAAACCATCGTGACGAATGACCTCGGTGCACAAATCGGCAGAAAGTATGGTTTGCAAGTGGAAGAGACATTAACCGGCTTTAAATATATCGGCGACTGTATAAACCGTTATGAGCGCGGCACAGCCAACCGTTTTGAGATTGGTTACGAGGAAAGCTATGGCTATTTAGTTGGTACGCATGCGCGTGACAAGGATGCGGTAGTTGCTTCTATGCTGATTTGCGAAGCTGCTGCTTACCATAAGGCAAACGGTAAAACTTTGGCAGATGCCCTTATGGAATTATATCAAGAATATGGGTTTTACCATGATGCACTTGATTCCGTAACGCTGAAAGGAAAAGAAGGTGTGCAAAGAATCAACGGGATTATGTCTGCCCTGCGAAAAGCAGGAATTTCAGCTTTTCCTAAGGTCTTAACGGTAATTGACTATGCGACAGGGATTGGAAATTTGCCAAGAGAAAATGTGTTGAAATTTGTGTTTGAAAACGGGAGCTGGTTGGCGGTTCGTCCCTCGGGAACAGAGCCGAAACTGAAAATTTATTATTCTGTATGCGGTGGCAGTGCTTCGGAAGCGGATTCAATTTTAGACGCATTTCGGGAAAATGTCCGCGAAATAATAGGAGAATAACTGTGATGGAAGCGTATATCAATACAACCATTCGACCGAAAATACAAGGCGATGGCGGCGAAGTGACATTTGACAGCTTTGAAGATGGAGTGCTGACCCTTATTTTTCAGGGCGAATGTTCCAAATGTTTGATTTTGGAACGCTGTACGGATTGGATTGCACAGGAAATTAAAAAGGATACAGGAAAAAGTGTGTGCGTGAAAGCCGTCCGAAAAAAGCCCTTCTTTTGGGATAGATAATTTGTTTTGCAAATAATCGGTATCAGTATTATTTTGTGGATATAAAGGAGATATTATGGCACATATCAAAGTAGTACGCCGCAGTATGCGTCCTGAAGAATGGTCGGCTCTGCGTTTCGGATGGCTCAAACGCCACATATATCAAAAGACTTATGAAATTAAAACTTTACAGATTCGTGATGCGCGGCAGGTATCGGAAATGGAATATGAATTTTATTCCGAGGATTACCGACCGCTTATTAAGGGCGATATGTATTTTACGCCGGACGGTACCGCATTTATCCGCGGCGATATTGTAATACCAGGCGATTTTTTCGGCGAGGAACTTTGGTTCTCTTTGAAAACGGCGGCAGAAATGATTGTGAAGGTGAACGGTGTATATGTCGGCGGGGTTGACCCGAATCGCGAGCGTATTTTGCTGACACCGTATCTTGCACCGAATACAGACAAACTGCATTTTGAAATACAGGGATATAACCGTTCCAAGCCGGATGATGAGCGCAATCCGGAATCGCTTTCCGTGCGCGGCTGCCGTCAGATTTTCGAAGGGGCATATCTTGCTGTGGTGAATCATGATGTGCTTGATTTGGTATATGATCTTGAGCTGCTTTTTGATGTAGCAGACAGTGATTTATTTAATGAGGATTACCGCGCGTTTTTACACCGGGAAATGAGCAACGCGCTGGATTTGATTGACTTCGAAGAAGAAACACTTTCGGGATTGGCGGAAGCCAAGCAGTATATTGAGAATGTAATCTACAAAAACGATGATTATAAAGGTTGCGGCGATGTTGCATTGATTGCACATTCTCATTTGGATATTGCGTATTACTGGCGCAGAATTCATGCCGTGCAGAAAAATTTACGCACGATTTTAATTCAACTGCGTTTAATGGACAGATATCCCGAGTTTAAATATACCCATACCCAAAGCTATACCTATGAAACACTTGAAAAATACTATCCCGATATTTTTAAAGAACTGCAAGAAAAAATCTCCGCAGGGCAGTTTGAGCCTGTCGGTGCCATGTTTGTTGAACCCGACTGCAATATTCCTGCGGCGGAAAGCCTGATTCGGCAGTGCCTTTACGGACAGCACTATTTCCGCGAAAAATTCGGGAAAACCGTGAATAACTGCTGGCTTCCGGATGTATTCGGCAACAGTTGGATTTTGCCGCAGATTCTGAAGAAAAGCGGCGTGGAATATTTTGTTTCCAATAAAATGTCTACGTGGAACGATACCAACCGTTTTCCACATAATAATTTTATCTGGAAAGGGATTGACGGCAGTGAGGTCTATGCCTGTGTTCCACCGACACATTTTATTACTTGGAACATGCCCAGCCAAATTCAGGAGAATTGGGAAGCATATCAAGATAAAAACACGGGTGGGCAGACGATGTCCATGTTCGGTTACGGTGACGGTGGCAGCGGCGTGACAGAGGAAATGCTGGAATTGATGCAACGTTTTAATAAGTTATCTGTTATGCCGAAAACGGAGCACATGCGTGCCTCGGATTTTTTGGAAAAAAATCTTAAGGGGAATCCGAATCTGCAAAAATGGGACGGCGAACTGTATTTAGAGATGCATCGCGGTACATTTACAACCAAAGCGAACCTCAAAAAATGGAATCGGAAATTGGAATATAAACTGCGGGAAGCAGAAATCATTTCCACATTGCGCATGCTCGGCGGTGCTTCGTATCCGCAGGAGAAATTGCGTGAGTGCTATAAAAAGCTTTTACTAAATCAATTTCACGATATTTTGCCGGGCAGTCATATCACACCTGTCTATCGTGATGCAATTACAGATTACGAGTGGGTGGATAGCGCACTGGATGAAATTATCGGTGAAGGGGAGAAGTATTTCAATTCTTTGAATTTTGAAAGAAAGGAACTGACTTTTATCGAAAATGCGCACGGAGACAGTACCCGTTACGGTAAAAAGGGCTATTGGTGTATTCCGCATCTTCCGCCGCTTTCACACGGCGAAGCAAGGCGCAGTGTCGGCACGGTGAACGAATGGTGCTTCATCGGTGAGACCGTTGAAACCCCTTTCTATAAGCTGAAATTTGCAGATGACGGCAGCATCTTGTCTCTTTATGATAAAGAGTTGCATCGGGAATGGATAGACGGCAATTTCAATAAATTGAAAATTTATGAGGATAAGCCCGGTGTATACGACGCCTGGGATATACTGCCGAATTATAAAAATAAGGTGTTTTCGCTTGAGACCATTGTACCTCTCCGTGTAACGGAAAAAAATGACGAGGTTGCTGTATTTGAAACCGAATTGAAAATCGGTAGCAGTATCTGGCGGCGTCAGATTCGTCTGTTCCGCCAATCACGCGGAATTGAAGTGGAAAATCAGGTGAATTGGCACGAAAAACATCGGCTTGCTAAGGTGGAATTTGCCTGTAAGGTGCTGACTCGTGAAGGCGTGTGCGACCTCGGCGCCGGATTCATAAAACGTGATACGCACAAAAACACTTCCTGGCAACAGGCGAGATTTGAGGTTTGTCACCATAAATGGTGCGATCTTTCGGAAACGGACGGCGGAGTGTCTATTATTAATGATTGTAAATACGGTGTTGGCTTTGAGGAGAATAAAATATCTTTAAGCCTTTTGCGCGCAACAGTTCGTCCGGATCCGACAAGCGATATGGGGGAGCATCGCTTTTGTTATCTGATCGTACCGCATGCGGCGGACGCTGTGACGGCGGGCATTAATAAAACGGCACTGGAGTATAATATTCCGCTTGTGAAAGCCGATGTCTCCTGCCAAAATACATTTGAAGGTTTATTTTTACAGGCGATGAAGCTCTCCGAGGACGGAAAAATGATTGTTGTGCGCTTAACAGAATGTGACGGGCGGCGCGGAGCCTTGCATTTTCCGAAAAAAGTGAAGCTTTTAAATATGCTGGAAGACATTGAAGGGGAAACAGATGCTTTGGATTATACGCCCTTTGAAATCTTAACAGTCGGCATTCCGCTGTCTGATGAATCGAATTGCTAATCTAAAAATCTCCGTGCTTTTTTAGTGCGGAGATTTTGATTATGAAAAATTTTTTCATCTGCTCGGGTGTTTTTGTACTTTTTTATTGAAAATTTTGTCAGAATATTGTATACTTGTCCTAAGCTTGAACTTGATTCGAAAAATCGTGCAAAACCATGCTTTTTTACATAATTGCTGTTCAGGCTTATTTTAATTTTTGCTGGTGTGGAGAAATAAAATGAAGCTGTTGGAAGAGCGGATTCAAAAAGACGGTATCGTGAAGGCGGGCAATGTTTTAAAAGTGGATTCTTTTTTGAACCATCAAATGGATATTGACCTGTTTAATGCAATGGGAAAAGAATTCAAGCGCCTGTTCGGTACGGTGGGGATAAATAAAATTATAACAATTGAAGCTTCCGGAATCGGCATAGCCTGCATTGCGGCGCAATATTTTGGAGTCCCTGTGGTGTTTGCGAAAAAATCGCAAAGTGTAAACATTGACGGTGAAGTGTATTCGACACAAATCGAATCCTTTACGCACAAACAGGTTTACAATGTGATTGTGTCTAAGAAGTATTTGTCACCGAATGACAATGTATTGATTATTGATGATTTTCTCGCCAACGGCTGTGCAATGAATGGGTTGCTGGATATTGTCCGTTCTGCGGGTGCAACTGTTGCAGGTATCGGAATTGCCATCGAAAAAGGTTTTCAAAAAGGCGGTGAAACACTGCGTGCGCAGGGGTATCGTGTAGAGTCACTTGCCATTGTAGATGCTATGAATGATGAAACCGGAGAAATTATATTCCGTACGCAGGGATAAAGTTGTATGATTCGGCACAGTCTTGCCGTTCATAATATTTTATTTTTTTAGGAGGAAATATCATGAAAAAAGTTCTCAGCATTTTTTTGGCGCTCGTTATGGTCGTGCTTTGTTTCGCGGCTTGCGGCAAGGATGATGCAAACAAGGACGACGGCAAAAAGAGTGATTTCTTAGTCGGCGCGGTTTACATCAACAGCCAAAATGACACCGCAGGCTACACATTTGCACACCACAACGGCATCACCAAAGCTATGGAGCAGCTCGGTCTCCCGAAGGAAAACCTTAGAATTGTGGATAACATTCCGGAAGATACCCAGCAGGTTTCCGAAGCGATTGATAAATTAGCCAATCAAGGCTGTAAAATCATTTTTGGTATCAGCTTTGGCTATATCGAGGCTTTTGCGGAAGCAGCGGAGAAGCCCGAATATGCAGATATCCTCTTCTCCCATGCAACGGGCTACAAGTCTAATGACAAAAACTTCAATAACTACTTCGGCAGAATTTATCAGGCACGTTACCTTGCAGGTATTGCGGCAGGCTTGAAGTCCCTTGAACTCGGCAACAACAACCTTGGTTATGTTGCGGCTTGGGGTACGGAATATGCAGAAACATGCTCCGGTATCAATGCGTTTGCAATGGGCGCACAGTCTGTAAATCCCAATGCGGTTGTTCATGTTAATAAAATCAGTACATGGGGCGATGAAGCAAAAGAAAAAGCGGCGGCAGAAGCACTTATCAATACCTATAAGTGCTGTGTTATTGCACAGCACTGTGACAGTGCACAGCCTCAGCTTGTAGCTACGGACGGAAAAGTATTCGGCTGCGGATATAACTCCGATATGACCGCACAGGCGCCGACAGCGCACTTGACTGCACCGGTTTGGCACTGGGATGTTTACTACAAGCTTGCAATTGATACCGCTATGAATGACCCCGAAAACTTCATGAGCAAGGTTGGTATTTACTACGGCGGTTTAAAAGAAGGCTTTGTAGATATTTCTCCGCTTTCCGAAAACTGCACGGCTGAAACGAAAGCAATTATCGAAAAGGTTAAAGCGATGATGGTAGGCGGCGAGTGGGATGTATTCTCTAATGTACAGCTTTCCATCGCAAAGGACGGCACAATTACGAAGACGACTGCGGCGCTGAAGGATAATAAAGGCGCAGAAGTAATTTCCGCGGACGGTAACACCTACTTTGCTTATAACAAAGATACAGGTGCGTTGGAAGCGGTTGACGGCGGCAAAGACGCTTGTGACGGCGTAATCAAAGGTTCCATGAATTACTATGTTGCGGGTGTTCAAGAAGGCTAAGCCAGTTACGTTTTTAAAATTTAGTTTAAGGGAGATTTGTTGTGGCAGCTGAATATGCTATTGAATTGCGAAATATAAATAAGTCCTTTGGTAGTGTGGCTGCCAATAAAAATATCAACCTTAAGGTTCGGCAGGGCGAGATTCTCGCCCTGCTGGGCGAAAACGGTTCGGGTAAAACAACGCTCATGAATATGCTGTCAGGTATTTACAAGCCTGACAGCGGTGAAATTTTAGTGGACGGAAAAATCGTTTCCGTCAATTCTCCCGAAGATGCCAAAAAGCTTGGCATCGGTATGGTGCACCAGCATTTTAAGCTGGTGGATATTTTTTCTGCTGCTGATAACATTTGGCTGGGAGCGGAAGAAACAACAGACAAATCTGCAAAAGGGAAGCTTTCTCAGATTTTTTTGCGTAATAAACGCTTTACTGAAATAGAAAAAACTGCCGAAAAATTCGGCTTTCAAATAGATGCCAAAAAGCTTGTAAAGAATATGTCCGTCAGCGAAAAGCAGACTTTGGAAATCATTAAGGTTCTGTACTACGGGGCGAAGACAATTATATTGGATGAACCGACTGCTGTACTTACGGTGCAGGAGATTGAAAAGCTTTTCGAAATACTGCGCAAAATGAAAGCGCAGGGGCATTCCGTTATTATTATCAGTCACAAGCTGAATGAGGTTTTAGCAATCAGCGACCGTGTGGCAATCCTTCGAAAAGGCGAGTATATCGGCACGGTGAACACGTCTGAGACCGATGAACTACAGCTGACAGAGTTGATGATGGGGAAAAAAGCGGATTTAAATATTCGCCGCAGCAAAGTTGAAAAGAAACAACCTCTGTTGGAAATTCGCGATTTAACCGTTAAAAATGATGAGGGTGCGGTTGCAATTGACCATGTGAACTTTTATGTGCGCGGCGGTGAGATGCTCGGTGTTGCAGGTATTGCCGGCTGCGGGCAAAAAGAGTTATGTGAAGCTATGGCGGGTCTCCGTAAAATCGAAAGCGGCAGGATGATTCATGAAGGTGAAAGCATTGTGGGATTACCGCCGCAAAAGATTATTGAAAAGGGCATCTCTATGAGCTTTATTCCGGAGGACAGGCTTGGTATGGGCTTGGCGCCTTCTCTTTCGATTACGGATAATATGATTTTAAAGAAATATAAGCAAAATCATTTAAATCCGTTTGTAGACCGAAAAACTGCGAGAAAAGACGCGCAGGAAGTGATTGCAGAGTTGGAGGTTGTCACACCTTCGACAGAAATTCCTGTACGCAGGTTGTCGGGCGGTAATGTACAAAAGGTATTGTTAGGTCGTGAAATTAAGGCGGATCCTAATGTGCTGATTACGGCTTATCCCGTTCGCGGACTGGATATTCATTCTTCTTATACAATTTACAATATTCTGGATGACTTAAAGCAAAAAGGGGTTGGAATTTTATTTGTAGGGGAGGACTTGGATGTCCTCATGGCACTGTGCGATAAAATTATGGTGCTGTGCCACGGCAAGATAATGGGTGTTGTGCATGCAAACAAGACAACAAAAGAGCAACTGGGCCTTATGATGACCGGTGCACTGGATTTGACCGAATCTGACAACGGGAAACCGGTCGGTATAGCAAAGGATTCAAATATAAAGGAGGGTGTGCAGTGAGTAAGGTAAAAGATCCGTTTGTCCGTATTGTAAAACGGGATAAAATTCATCCTCTTTTGAAAGTACTGTTTTATTGTATTGCTATTTTAGCGGCGTTAACGGTTGGGGGAGTGTTGCTGATTGCCATCGGTGTAAATCCGTTGGTGCTGTATAAGGACATGTTTACCATCGGGATGCTCGGTAGCCGATTTGCGTACAAAAGCGTAGAGGGATTAATCACAATTTTTGTACCGCTTCTGATTACCTCGTTAGCTTTGTCCTTGTCATTTAAGATGCGCTTTTGGAATATCGGCGGTGAAGGGCAGTTTATTATCGGGGCGCTGGCGGCGGCCACTGTGGCACTGAAGTTTGGGGAGTCCATGTCTTCTTTTTCGCTTTTACTTTTGATGTTTTTATCAGCTATGCTGGCTGCAGGCATTTTCGGCGGATTTGTGGCGCTTTTAAATGTGCGTTTTAAAACCAATGAAACTTTAATGACGCTGATGCTCAATTACATAGCGCTGTACCTTCTGCGATTTTTCGGTGAGACGCAGGCTCCTTGGAATTTTTATTTGAGTGATGAATCTGTGCGGCCTGTATTTCAAAAATTTGCGGAAACGGCATATATGCCGACAATTTCAATCGGCAAATTCTCTTTAAATATTTCTTTTCTGTTTGCGGTGGCAATTTGCGTCGGCGTATATTTTTACTTGAAAAAAACGAAACACGGATATGAAATTTCTGTTGTCGGGGACAGTGCAAATACCGCAAAGTATGCGGGGATGAATGTCAAGAAAATTATTGTGCGCACCATGTTCTTTTCAGCGGCGCTGATTGGTTTGGCAGGCGGATTTTATGTTTCGGGTGCAAAGGTGCTTTCTACCTCGGTAACCAACAATGTCGGTTGGACCGGCATTATAGTAGCTTGGCTTTCCAAACTGAATACTTTTGCAATCTTCGGTGTTTCACTGCTGATTAGTATTATGCAGTACGGCGCGCAGGCTGCAAGCACGCAGTTCCCGATTATTGATTCGAATTTTGCCGATCTTTTACAGGGGATTATCTTGTTTTTTGTATTGGCGGCTGATTTCTTTATTCGGTTTAAGCTGGTATTTCGAAAGTCAGCTAAGAAACAAGGAGGGAAAGCGGCATGAATCAATTAGAAGTCCTTACTTTATTCCTGTTTAATATTGTTGTTTATAATATTCCGCTTTTATACGGTACGGTGGGCGAGATAATTATCGAAAAATCGGGCAGTTTAAACCTTGGTGTAGAAGGTATTATGGCTGTCGGTGCAATTTTCGGCTATTTAATCGGGTGTTCTGTAAACAGTCTGACTGTCGGCATATTGGCGTCTTTTCTATGCGCCGGATTGTTCGGCGTTGTTTTTGCCGTGCTTACAGTCACCATGCAGGCAAATCAAAATGTAACAGGTCTCACAATGACGACCTTTGGTGTCGGGTTATTTTTCTTTATCGGCAAGGGATTAAGCGGCTCATGGCCGGTTATGACTGCATATTCCAATATTAATGACGGCTTTAAAAACGCTTTGGAAATACCGTTGCTCTCGAAAATTCCCATACTCGGTAAAGCATTTTTTTCACATAATATTTTAGTGTATCTCGGTGTCGTTATTGCTGTTGCGGTGTGGATATATTTGAATAAGACGAAAACGGGTCTTCGCCTACGGGCAATCGGTGAAAATCCGGCGGCGGCTGATTCACTTGGAATTAACATTGCTTTATATAAATATATCCATATCATCGTTGGATCGGGTATTATGGGCATCGGCGGTTACTATATGGGCTTGAATCTCGGTGGCAGTTTTGAGGGCAGTAACTGTTGGATAAACGGTTACGGTTGGATTGCGGTTGCTTTGGTTATTTTTGCTAACTGGAGTACAGCTAAAGCAATTCTCGGCACTTTGGTGTTTGGCTTTTTTAATACACTTCAAATTTACAGCGGTTCGCTTGCCTATGCATTTCCGAAGTCCTTGGGATTTTTATCCAATGTTCCGCCGCAGCTTTATCAGGCGCTTCCGTTTATAATTACCGCGCTTGTTTTGATTTTTGCTTCCGTTAACAAAAAGAAAAAAATGGCTCAGCCGGCGGCTTTGGGCTTGAATTATTACCGGGAAGAAAGATAGGAAAAATGGTGTATAAATTCAACACATCTCTGATAATCGGGTCGGAGATGTGTTTTTTTGTATATAAAACCCCGCTGTGTAAAATACACAGCGAGGAATGGAGGAAAAACAGTGAGCGAATTTATCACTGTCGCTGAACGGTTAACGATAGTCTTTACGCTCGTTCAGAAATTTTTTCTCTTCCGGCAGTAAATCCAAACCGATTGTGCCTCCCGGGTTCATCAAATAATCAGGGTCAAAGTAGTTTTTCAATACCTTGAATACGCCGTATTCTTTCTCACCGATATAGCCTTCCAGCCACGGCGCAAACATTTTACCAACACCGTGATGGTGTGAAATAGCCGCACCGGATTTTTGAATTGCATCTAAAATAGTGGTGTGATAGCGTTTGAATTCATCTGCATCGTTCATTTTGGTGATGAAAATGAAGTAGAGATTCGCGCCCTGCGGATAGCAGTGGGACATGTGTGTGGTAACGACTGTATTGGGCAATGCATGGCATACCTTGCGCACATCGCGGTGAACCTGCGCCATATTAGACCAGTTAACAGTACATTCCAAAGTGTCGGTGATGACGCTGAAATCCATCAGCGTGTCGCGGAGATATGGGTCGTTAAAGCGGCCCTTTTCCCAACTCTTGGTGACATAACCTGTCATAGGCATCGCACCATATTTAAGCGCAATTTTTGCAATATTCTTGGCGACATTTTTAGAAAAACCTTTTTCACCGTCGGTAAAGCCTAAGAACATGCAGCGTTCCATATCTTTATAACCGCATTTGTCCAAAATGGGAGCAAGAGGCGTTTCATCTACATTATAAAGCTTAAGCATTAAGTGGGTTTCTTCAGGGTCGGAAAGACGGAAAACCGAAGAGTAACCGCATTCGCATTGCATCATTTCGCGTGCCGCGTCCATAGCAATTTCCCAATTTTTGAACATATAAGAGAACCGCTTACGGTTTTCGGGCATCCAGCGGAATACACGCAACGTAACCTCTGTCAGCACACCGAAGGTTCCTTCGGAGCCCATCATAATTTGATTTAGATTCGGACCGGTTGCTTCACGCGGATAATGGCTGGTTACAATCCGTCCGATGGGAGTTGCATATTTTTGCGACAGTACAATGTCGGTAATGCACCCGTAATAAGTGCTGTTCTGTCCTGCACCGCGTGTAACCGTCCAACCGCCGACACTGCTGTATTCAAATGACTGCGGGAAATGGCCGCAGGTATAAGCGCGTTTTGCCCCAAACAGTTCCGGTGCATTTTGCAGAGTTTCTTCCAGCTTCGGACCGGACATGCCCGCCTGCACGGTAATGGTTTGGTCGGTTTCGTTAAAGCTGATTACTTTATTGAAACGTTTGCGCATGTCTAAGGTCATGCCGCCCTTGACAGCTTCCATACCACGTGTAACAGAACTGCCGCCGCCGTAAACATACAGCGGAATTTTGTTTTCGGTTGCATAAGCGACCAGCTGTTCTACCTGTTCCGTGGTGTCAGGGTAGACAACGACATCCGGAATATTTTCAATCTGCTTATGCCGCAAGCGCAGTAAATCGTAGCCGGTGCATCCGTAAGCAACTGCCAAACGGGGATAGTCCTCAGTTGTGACAAATTCAGCACCCACAATCTTTTTCAGAGCCTCTATATGCTTCTTGGCAATTTTAGACGGATAGGCAGACAAGTCAACCTTATCAAATCCGATGTCGTCCGTATAGTCTTTAAAGTCATCATCGGTCATTTTGAAGGTCTCTTTCATCAGCTTGTAAAGAGATTCCTTAGGATATTTAAAAAATTCCGGATCGCCCCAACGGAAAATAGAACGGTAGCTGCCCTCGGGTGCAGGTGTCAGAACCCATTTCGGTTCAAACCCCTTATACGGTTTGTTGCTCATAAAATATCTCTCCTTTTGGTGATTTTGATAATTCTTTTATAAATCGGCTCTAATCTGCCGAAAATTTTGTGATATGCGCCTGTGTATAAATCCATATAAATTTCGTGTTCTTTTTGTCTGGGTAAAAAGACACTCGATTCATGAACCATGTGTTCGATGGCATTGTCATAGTCGCGGAATACTCCGGTTGCAATAAAGGCGACCATAGATGCCCCGATAGAACAGGCTTCATGTGTTTGAATACGTTTGACGGGAAGACCGAAAACATCTGCGGTGATTTGGCAGACAATATCGCTTCGTGCACCACCGCCCCCGACATACACTTCTTCGATTTTGAGACCCGAGCGTTTTTCCATGATTTTTAAGGAATGATACAGTTCGAATGCAATCCCTTCAATAATGGCACGGTAGAAATGAATGTGTGTATGATAATCTGCAAATCCGACAACTGCACCTCGCGAGGTCGGATTGATAACACCGGGTGTCCAGTACGGTTGCAGTAACAAACCTTCACAACCCGGCGGCAATTTTTCTATGTATTTGTCTAACAGCTGTTCGGGTGAACAGCCGAGAATCTGTGATTCCTGACGTTCATCTGCGCCGAATTCCTTTACAAACCAAGAAACCAGCCAAAATCCACGGTATATTTCAATTTCGGGATTAAACATATCGTTCGGAACGGCAGGGTAGGCCGGCATAAATTTCTGCGGCTCAAAATATTTTTTGACTGCCATTTGAATGGTTGCGGTTGTGCCGAAGGATATAGCCGCCTTCGTGGGTTTGGTAACAGAGAGCCCCAGTGTTTCACAGCCTTTGTCGGACCCGGTTGCAATTAACGGAAGTCCCTTTGGAATTCCGCTTTGCTTTGCAAATTCCTCTGTGATTTTACCGATGGTTTCACCCGACTTTACAAGCTTGCAAAGCTTTTCTGACGGCACATCGCAAATACATTTTGTGAGACAAGAGTCTTTTTTCCAAACCCGTTTTTCGTACTCAAACGGAATGTGACCAATCATGTTTGCCTCGGAATCCACCAAATTCCCCGTCATTTTATAATTCAGATAGGTGGGCAGCATCACATATTTCGCCGTTTTTTCCCAAATATCCGGCTGATATTGGCGAATCCAGTTAGAGGCGGTAGCTCGGTAAAGAATTTTCGTTGCTTCCGCCATACCGGCAATTTTAAAAATCAATTTTTTGTATAGCGGAAACGGATTGTTAAAATCAGCCTGCCGCTTATCGAGCCATAGAATAATATCACGCAGCGGTTCGTTGTTTTTGTCTAAGCATAGCACAGTATCACGGATTGTAGTCAGCGTAACCGCAATTACGCAGTTCATTTTTTCCGCATTTCGCTCGCAAATCACTTTGCTGATTTCGCAAATACGGTCATAATAAAAATCGGGACGCTGTTCTGCCCATCCGGGATTTCTGGAATAATACGGTTCATCGTATTTTACTTGGTAAATGTCCTGAAAACTGCCGTCAGGCGTAACTAACAGACCGCGTGCACTTTGTGTGCCGATATCAAAAGTCAGAACCAGCGGTTCTTCCATGACAGCACCTCCTTTTTAAGTCTCGATTTGCCGAAGCAAATCGGAAGTTGCAATGATGTCGGCACCGAGGTTTAAGACGTTTTTCAATATAACATCGCCGCGGCTGACCGGTTTTTCTAAAACAACAGAATTGATTTCGTGCATGACATCGAAAATTTTATCCTTCGGAATTTCTGCCGATACACGAACGGGAAGAACCGGTGTCTGCGGAAAGACTGTGCGTACGGTTGTGCAAATTGTTCGTTTAGGTTCGGTCATTTCAGAGATTGCAAATTGTGCGCCCCGCTTACAAGTATTTCCGCTTACTTTATAACCATCGTTTTCCTGTTCGATGTGCATCGTACAGCCTTTCGGGCAAACGATACAAACCAGTTCACGCATGGGATTTCACCTCGATATCCAATTGAATTTCAGAATTTTCCGACAATTGATATTTTGAAAAATCAACGGTTAGTTTTTCCATTTCCGGCGGACGCAAAAACGGATATTTTTTCGAAAAAACTTCCTGACCGTCAATTATGATTTTAAACACGCATCCGTCTAAAATGTCGCGGCTTCGGAAATACAGAATGGTTTGTTGGTTGTTGCTGTTTAAATTCAATTTCTGCGGCACTGCATACAACAGCCGTTCTCCCGCTTTTATGGGAATTTCTTTTCTGATTGTTTTTACGTATTTTGCTGCATTTTCACCTGCGATTTCTCCGCTTTCCGAAACATAATCCACAAGGTCATTAACATGCAGGGCGTTTCCGCAAGAGAAAACACCGTCTGATGAAGTCATCAATTGCGCGTTGCAGACGGGACCTTTTGTTCTGGGGTCTAATTGAACGCCCAAAGTTTCGGCAAGTTCATTTTCGGGAATTAAACCAACGGAAAGAATCAATGCATCACATTCTAAAATTTGCTCGGTACCCGCAATGGGCTGCATTTTCTCATCGACTTTTGTGATTTCGACAGCTGTTAAGCGATCTGCACCGAATACACGGGTAACGGTATGTGACAAATACAGGGGAATATCATAATCGTGCAGACATTGATGAATATTTCGAGTCAGCCCTGACGGCGTGGATTTTGCTTCATACACACCGAGTACCTGTGCGCCTTCCAGTGTCAAACGGCGTGCCATTATCAACCCGATATCGCCGCTGCCGAGAATGACACATTTTTTTGTGGGCAGTTCTCCCAATAAATTCGTAAAATGCTGTGCGGTGCCTGCGGTAAATACGCCCGCGGGCCGTGTGCCGTGGATGTTGACCTGTTTTGCCGTACGCTCTCGGCAACCTGTCGCTAAAATCAGCGCTGCAGCCGTGACAGTTTCTACACCGCTGCGATTCACAAGTACAGCGGAAAATCCGTTTTCTGTTTTTTCCAATCTGGTTACAAACGTCAACGTTTTTGCTTCGATTTTTTGTTTGCGGAATTCCTCTATAAAACGTTCGGCATATTCGGGCCCCGACAGCTTTTCCTGAAAGCGCACCAGTCCGAATCCGTCATGAATACATTGTTTTAAAATGCCGCCGAGTCGTGCTTCTCGCTCAACCAACAATGTTTTTGCACCGTTTTTATGCGCAGCGATTGCAGCGGCAAGTCCGGCAGGTCCGCCGCCGATGACCAATACATCGTAGTTCTGCATAAATTTTCCTCCTTCCAAATTCAGATTATTTCGTCCGTCCGAATGTAATCGCAGAGTCTTCAGAGGATTTTTTTACTTCCGACAGCGGAACGCCTAAAAACTCGGCAATAATTTGTGTAACAAGAGGGGAGCAAAATCCGCCCTGACATCTGCCCATTCCGGGGCGGATACGTTTTTTGATGCCGTCAACAGTCGGTACGCAGATGGGAGAACGTAATGCATCTAAAATTTCACCCTTGCTGATTTCTTCACATCGGCAGACGATTACGCCGTAATCAGGATTCTTTTGAATCATCTTTGCGCGCTGTTTGTCATCCATATCCTTGAGTACGGGTACACCGTGGCGAATCGGAGAGAAGTCAGGATTTTTTTCCACGATTTGTATTCTCCGCAGCATTTGCACCGCCATTTTTTCAATATCCAGTGCAACAGCAGGAGCCGTTGTCAGTCCGGGAGACTGTATACCGGCACAATGAATCAAATTTTTTGTTTTGCGTCCGTTTTCAATGATAAAATCCTCTTCGAAGGTAGGGGCGCGAACACCTGTAAAATACGTAATAATATCCCGCTCGGAAAGCTTTGGCATGGTACGCTTCTGTTTGCTGAATACAGTTTCAATACTTTCCTTATGCGTTTCGGTATTTTCTTTTTCGTAGGTTTCGACCGCGTCCGGTCCTATAAGCAAATTGTTATGCACCGTATGCAGAATACCGCCGCCTTTGGAATGTGTTTTGGAAATGGTTAAATCCTTGACGGAGGCGATAGAGTGCATATATGCTCCGGCTTTTTTGTCTAAAATAGAGTTGGTGCCGCGCCGCGGGTGAATCGAGAAAAATCTGTCCTTTGCCAGCTTTGCAATATCTTCTGCAAACACACCCGCCGCGTTCACTACAATTTTCGGGCGAATAATACCTCGGTTAGTTGTGACACTTTTGATTTCTCCGTTTTCGACCTCCATATCCAAAACAGCCGTGTTTAGCGCGATTTCTGCACCGTTTTGCACAGCGTTTTCTGCATAAGCAATGGTTAACCCATAAGGGCAAACACAACCGGAGGAGGGATTGGAAATGGCAAATTTGAATTCCTCGGCAAAATTCGGCTCGATTTGTTTTAAATCCGTGCCTGAAATCAGCTTTGTGTCGGAAATGCCGTCATGCTTTTTTCTGTATAAGCAATACAAATACACAAGCGGTTTTGCAAATTCTTTATTAAAGCAAACATACTGTCCGACACGGCGGAAGGGCACATCTAACTCCCGACAAATGTCATCGAACATAGCATTACCTTTTCTTATGTAATAATGCTTTTTAGAGCCCTTAGAGAGGTCAATACCAGGGTGCACCTCACCGTCGTTTCTGCCGGAGGCCTGCAAGGCAAGGTCTGCTTCTTTTTCCACGAGCAGAATATCCAGTTTCCATTTGGAAAGTTCCCTGGCAATGGAAACGCCGGAAATGCCGCCGCCGATAATCAAGACATCGGGTGTTCTGCCGTCTAAGGCACTGTCCTGTATTTTCGGCATACGCATTGGGATGTCCTTGACTTCTTTGCACAAAATGTTATTGACCACATGTGTAGTGCTGTATTTAGTAGCCGCCAGCTGACAGGCTTCCACGGTTTCCTGCCATGTCGGGAGTTCGCCGCTGAGGACGATACAACCGCTGGATAGCTTTGCGCGCACCGCACCGTGGAATCGAGAATCCAATTTTTTGTTGACTTGATTTAGATTCATTTTTCACACCTTCTAAAGAAAGTCGGCTAATTGACCGACTGTTTCTACCTTGAATCATACTACGGCATTTTGAATTTGTCAATAGTATATAAAAAAATAAATTTGTTGAAATAGTTTTTATAAAAATCATTGATATTCTTTTCACGAAATCGTATAAAGCAGTAGACAGCTTTGCTGTTGTGTGGTAATATATACACACATTATATAATGGAGCGGATATATGGCAGCACCGAGGAAAGAAAACATTAGAGAGATTATATTAAATGCCACCTGTGTACTTCTGGAGACTCGGGCATTGGCAGATATTTCCTTAGCACAGATAGCAGAGGCAGCGGGTGTGTCGAAAGGAACTTTGTATTATTATTATAAGACGAAGGGTGAGATTTTTTTTGATATTACGGATCGCTATCTGAACGAACAAATGGACGATTTTGTACGCTGGACGGAAAACAAGGAAAAAGATACTTCCATTCAGCGTCTTGTAAAGTATGTTGTAGAGCGTAATATCGCTTCGGCAGGATTGCGTATGCACTTATTTTATGAGGCACAGCTCGGAGACATTGCTTTGCAAAGAAAACTTCAGGAACGGTACAGTGATTTTCACAAAAGCATTAGTCAAAAAATTGCCGAGCGCACGGATTTTCCTGCGGATTTCCTGACGTGGTTGATTTTACTTGCTTCCGACGGTATTATTGTACAGGAGGCAATCAAAAACGGGAATTTTGATACAAACGCATTTATTCAGCAAGGCGCACAACTTTTAGAAGGGCTTGGAAAAGAACAAGGATGATAACCGACGGCATTTTCAGCGTTATCCGTGTTCTCCCCAAAACAGCCAAAACTACGGAGGTGTAATGCGTCCGAATTTTTGGCTGTTTTTTATGAAATTCATGCACCGGTTTTATAGATTTTAATAAAAAACTTTTTCTTTATTGCAGATTTTGTGTGATTTGTGCTATAATTCAATACATGTATAAAATCTTTGGGAGGAATTCTATGAATCTTGTTGAAAAAGCTAAGGATGGCGTTTCTAAGGTCAGAACATATTGGAAAACGCCGCCTTTGGGGAAATATGTGGCTTATAAAGAGTCCATTGCTTACGGCATCGGCGGTATGGGCGTGCAGTTTGTCATCAATTTTGCAGGACTGATTGCACTTTCAGCAACCAGCTTTTTGGTTGGTAACACGATTGGTATCAAGCCGATGCATTTGCAGTATATGGGAATTATTTCGACTTTGATTGGCTTTGTGATAACTATTGCCCGTTCCTATATTATCGATAATTCCCGCCTGAAAATGGGTAAATTCAGACCGTGGCTTGCCATTATGGGCATTCCGACGGTTATTTTATCGATTGTTTTTGTGTGGCTGCCTTATGAAACGATGTCTTATATGCAAAAGGCGGCGGCTGTATTTATTTGCTACAATCTTTTGCAGTGCTTCTATCCGTTCTATCAAAACTCTTACACGGATTTGGCGAATGTTATCTCGCCGAATTCCCATGAGCGAACGGATATTGTTTCGGTGTCATCTATTATCTATTCTATGGCGCCTTCGCTGACGGGTCTGTTTATTCCGATGCTGTCTAATTTTACAGGCGGTCTGAATAATATTATGACCTACCGCATTATTCATCCGATTGTTGCAATTGTCGGATTGGTGCTCACATACATAGCGGTTTTCGGTACGAAAGAGCGTATTATTGTTGCGAAAACGCATGTGTCGCATTTCAAGTTTTCGGATGCGTTTCGTTCCGTTGCGAAAAACAAATATTTTTGGATTACTTCGCTCGCGGGCTGGCTTGGATTTTTGGAAGGCGCAGTCGGCGTAATTATCGGTTGGAACTTCATTTACGGTTACCCCGAAAAGAATGCGCTTTACGGTTTGGCAACTACACTGATTGGTAATGCGGCGCTTTGGGCGATGATTATTTGTCCGTTTGCGATTCGAACCATCGGTAAACGTAATTTGCTGATATGGTGTAACTTTGCAAATATTTTCTTAATCGGTCTTTTGCTGCCTTTTTATAAGAATCTGTATGCACTGATTATTTTGTATTATCTGAACGGCTTCGTAAACTCTTTTGCCGTGGTTTACAATCCCGGCATCAATGCAGATATGCGCGATTATCAGCAGTATTATACAGGCGAACGTATTGACGGTATGTTTGGCGCGGTCGGTATCATCGGCAGCTTTATCGGAATGTTTACGGGTCTGGTTCTTCCTGCGATTTATGAAGGACTGGGACTGCGGGATAATTACGACGTGATGGAGGTTGCGTCCTTCCGAGAGGATATGTTTGAAACCCTGATTATCGCGGCGGTCATCGGTGCATTTTTAAATATGGTTCCGTATTTCTTCTATGATTTAACGGAAGTAAAACAGCGCGGCATTGTAAAAGTTTTGAAAATTCGTGCAATGTTTGAAGATTACGGAAACGGCGCGTTAAAAGATGAAGATTTGGTTGAAGCGATTGATTTGATTGATGAAGCCAATCGTCTGTATAAAGAGCGTGCTCATATGACGACAAAGGATGACGTTAAAAAAGCAAAACATCTTCCTGACAAAACGGCGGAAGAAAAAGCCTTTAAGAAAGCGGAAATTGCCCGTTTGAAAGAAGCGTATAAGCAGTGCACTGCACAGCAGAAACAGAAAATCCGCGACACAAAGGCAAAGGCAAAAGCCATGCCGAAGAAAACGGATGCAGAAAAATCCGCTCGTAAAGCGGCAATCAAGGCGGCACGTGCAGAGAATCGCGCATATAAGCGCTTGAATGAAGACATTTCGGTTTGCGACTTCGTTATTGATGAAATGAACAAATACACAACCGTACGCATCCAAAAACAGTACGCGCGTTATGCTGCCCTGCAAGCCGCAGGTACGGAAGGTATTCGCAATGCAGATAGGTCTGTTTTAAGAGAGGCAAAAGCAATGCCGAAATCCACACACGACGAACGGGTATACCGCAGTGATGCGCTTGCGGCAGCACGGCTTCTGCTGGGCTGCAAAAAGAATCTGTGTAAGTATTATGCAGATAAAGAGGTCACAGCACCGGATGACTCGGCGTTTGAAGCGGCAGAAAACATGCCCGAAAGCACGCTGGCAGAGCGCATTGCCAAGAAAAAGGCGATTAAAGCTTTGGTCAATGAAAAATCAAAATATGTTCGTTCTGTCAAGATTTTGCTGGATGCGGAACGCATGATTACAGAAAAAGAAAACTTTATGCATCTGGATGCAATTCGTGAAAAATATTTCGAAGCTAAAAAACGTGCAGATGCCGCATTTGCCCAAAAGAAGGAAGAAGCAGATCGCTTAGAGGCACAGCGTAAAGAGGATATGGAAAGACGCAAGCAGGAGCGCCTTCTCAAAAAGGGTAAAGGAGGGAACAATAATGGCTAAGAAAACGTTTTTCAGTGTTTTGGCATTGCTGTTGGTGCTGTCTGTTTTGCTTTGTGGGTGCTCGGCAGATTCAATTTTGTCGACGCTCTCCATTGATGTAGATACGGAAGACCCTGCAATGGAAATGGTGGCAGATGTGCTCGGGAAAGAGGTAACGCAATCGGGGCTTACAAGCGGCGCATTTACCTATCTTGTGTTTTCGGACGGTACGGCGGCGGTTACCGGCTACAGCGGTGAAGAAGCTGTTCTGAAGGTTCCGGAGGTTTTAGACGGTCATGCGATAATCGCGCTTGAGAATAAAGCGCTTTATAAGTCTGCAATAAAAGAACTTGTTCTGCCGGATTCTTTAGAGGTTGTCGGTAATTTCGCGGCAATGTATTGCGAAAAATTGGAAAAGGTGACTTTCGGAAAAGGTATTAAGAGTGTTGGAGTCAGTGCGTTTGAAAGTGAAGGCGACAATACGAAAAGCGTTGGAAAGGGGAACCTCACAACACTTGTTTGGAACGGTGCACCTGAAACAATTCGGGAAAAGGCATTTATGTATGCCGATAAGTTGTCGGAAATCAACTTGCCGGAAGGTGTGCGCATAATTGAAGAGTGGGCGTTTGCAAAGTGCTTTTCAGCGGATAAAATTATTTTACGCGACGGTTTAGAGGTTGTTGGCGACCATGCATTTCTGAAATGTCGAAACGTGAAGGAGATTGTAATTCCGAAGACCTGTAAACTGATTGATGTAAGCGCATTCTATCAGTGCCGTTCGGCGGAATCCATTGAGATTGCCGAGGGCGTGGAGGTTTTGAAAAAAGGTGCGTTTGAGGAGTGCTCGGCTTTAAAGCAAATCACGTTGCCGAACAGTATTAAAATGATGGAACCGTATATTTTCTATAACTGCACTGCATTGGAAGCGTGTAAAATGGGTTCACCTGAAATAATGGAGAAGGATATTTTCACAGGCACAAAACAAGTGGTGGTAACGGCGCCTTCCGGTAGTACGGCGGAAAAATATGCGATCGAGCATCAGGTGCAGTTTGTTGCTGAATAAAAGACAATAAATGATGCGGACCGCTGTGAAACAGACAGCGGTCTGTTTTTTGTACACAAATTCATACAAAAATCAATAGCGGATATGTAAATTTTCAAACGATTTTTTTGTCTATATCCACGAATATTCGGTTTTTGTCTGTTACTTTAGAAAAAACACCCTTTTTTTCTTGAAGAAAAGTAGGTTCTATGTTAAAATAAAAAAGCTGTATAAAAAAGCGGGAGGCATACTATGAATTTGGTGCAAAAAGTTAATGACGGTGTTTCCAAAGTACGTACATACTGGAAAACACCAATGGCGGGGCGTCACATGACATTCCGCGAAATTGCCGCGTATTCAGGCGGCGGTATCGGTGCCTATATGGTGATTACACTCGGCACGGCGTGCTTGCTGGCAACAGGAAATACCTTGATTTCCAGTACATTGGGTGTCGATGCAACCGATATGTACATTATGTATGTTATTGCGGTGTTGGCGAATATACCGTTGACAGGTATTCGTGCAAACATCATTGACAATACGCGTAACAAGGCAGGTAAATACCGTCCTTATATCGTATCTATGGCGATTCCGACGGCAATTATTTGTATTTTGATGGTTTGGTTTCCGTACAACAAACTGGAATCCATTGTCGGTACGGGAATGCTGTTCGGCGAGACAAAAGCATATATCGCAAAATGTGCGATTATTATGATTTTGAATTTGATTTTGCATTTCTTCTATTATTTCTTCTATGATGCATATGAAAACCTGATTCACGTACTTTCTCCGAATACACAGGAAAGAGCAGATGTTGCATCTGTAAAGAGTATTGTTTATTCATTTGCACCTACGGTTGTGAATTTGTTTACGCCGATTATTGCACAGAATGTATTCCATACCAATGCGACTGATATTCGTGTCTACAGATTGCTTTATCCGATTCTCGGCGTGCTTGGTATTTTGCTCTGCATTGTTGTTTATAAGTACACCGAAGAAAAAATTGTACAGGCGAGAACACACGTTGTGCAGATTAAATTTACAGATGCACTGCGCGAGGTGGCAAAAAACAAGTATTTCTGGATAATTTCTTTGGCGGGCTGGATTGGATTCTTGGAATCCTCCTATGCAAATGTTTTAAACTGGCTTTACAATTACGGCGGGGCTTGTTCGGGTAATGTGTACGGTTTTGTAACTCTGATTTACGGCAATGCTTCTCTGTGGGGCATGTTGCTTGCACCGTTCTGTATTCGCCGTTGGGGTAAAAAGGCCGTTTTGGTTGTCACCAACCTGTTTAACATTGTCTTTATTTTAATGATGCTTCCGTTTACAAAGGAAATCACTAATCTAACAATTTGGCTTGTGCTGGGTTGCTTGTATTTAAATGCTTTCATGGGCTCGTTTGCTCATATTTTGAATCCTGCCATTCAGGCGGATATTCGTGATTATCAGCAATACAAGACCGGTGAGCGTATTGACGGTATGTTCTCAGCGGTAGCAACAATCGGAACGATTATTGCGTTGGTGACATCGTCGGTTTTGCCTGTCATCTATGAAAAAGGCGGTATTACGAAGGAAAATGCCGCAGTGGTAACTTCCAATCCGGAGATTTTGAACCGTATGCTTGGTGACGGAAAAACGGTTGGTGAAATTTTGTCTGCACAGCTGGCAAGCGGTCAGGATAACTACAACAACGCATTTTCCGCATTGTATGACCCGAATTTATTAATCAGCTTATTGCATGTGCTGATTATTGTTTCTGCAGTTGGCGCGTTAATGAATGTTGTTCCGTTTTTCTGGTATGATTTTAACGAGAAAAAGCAAAAATCTGTTGTACGGGTGCTGAAGGTTCGTGCGCTGTTTGAAGATTACGGCAACGGTGCGCTGAAAGATGATCAGTTAGTGGAAGCTATTGATTTGATTCGTTATGCACGAACAACCGCAAACCTTCCGTTGAAGGAAGTCAGCAAGGCTGATTATAAGGCTGTTAAGGGTAAGGCGGAGCGTAAGAGTGCGAAAAAAGCATACCGTGAAGCTTTGAAATTAAATGAAGAAATTGAAATCTCTCAATTTGTGTGCGAGGAGATGGATAAATTCTCTACCGATTTGGTGCGCGAACAGCTTTCTGTCTATAAAAAAGTGTATAGCTCCGGTTTGAATGGACTTTGGAATATGTCCATGTCGGATATTCAGGAAGAACTTGTGGCTGCAAAAGCTTTGCCGGCAACCAATACACATGAAAAAGAAATTCGAAAATTCTCCATTGAAGTTGCTAAAAAGAAGAAGAGCTCCCGTAAGGCGATCGATAAGTATTTCAAGGATGATGTTTCCGCCTTTAAAAAGCCCGAGTTTTCGGTTCTGGAAGGATATTTTAATGAGGAAGACGCTTGTGATGACCGTCTGAAATTGCTTTATACAGAATTGCATACGGCGAAAAAGTCGGGTGACGGTGCTAAAGTGAAAGAACTGAAAAACGAGATTAACGCTGTACAAATCAAGCGTAAACAGGCACGTTTGAATTCCAAAAAGGAAATGGACCGCCATGCTTACTTCAACCGTGCGGCTAAGGTTTATCTTGATGCTGAAAAGCTGATTAAGCAGGAAGAGAATTACGCTCATTTTGATGAAATCGCCGCCATGTATGAAGATGCAAAAATGCGTGATGAACAGGCAAAAGCGGCTGCTGCGGCTGCTGCGGAGCGCCTGAAGCAGGAAGAGGCGGCTTTGACTGCAAAATTAAAAGCAGAAAAAGCGGCTAAAAAAGCGGCAAAGAAAAATAAATAATTAATTCCATAAAAAGCGAGTGTGCATTACTGAACCGTGCACTCGCTTTTGTGTTTTATAAAAATCGTTCGGCACATTTACGAAACAGTTTTACATAGATTTCGCAGGATTTTAGCCAAAGAAAACAGTAAATTTCGGATTGTGACAGTTATACGAAAATGCAGCCGTGCAGTCTCTTGAAAAAAGCTTTAAAATATGCTATTATATAAAATAATTAAATGATTTACAGCAATAGAAAGGGGCGCAGAGTTTGGAAAATACGTGTGAAATTAAACTGAATCATGTTAAATTTAACGATTTTCGCCTTTGTTATTACGGTTACGAAGAGTGCGAACCTGGACACAGCTTTGGTCCCGCTGTTAAGAATCATTATGTACTGCATTATGTGCTGAGCGGTAAAGGGGAATTTTCCGTAAATAACCAGCACTATCGGATTTCAAAAGGGGAAGCTTTTTTGATAGAGCCCGATGTTCGCGCATTTTACTGTGCAGATTCGGAAGAACCGTGGACATACCTTTGGGTCGGCTTTGACGGTGACCAAGCGCAGGCTTATCTGCGTGAAATGAAATTGCTCGGCAGTAAAAAGCCGGTATTTTCCATAACCAAAGGTATAGAACTGAAACAAATTGTTTTGGAAATGCTGAAGCATAATACACTTGGCATCGAGAATGAGTTTGCCTTGCAGGGGCTTTTGTGTAAGTTTTTTGCGATTGTATCCTCCGAGGTGACGCACCGCGGGAAAAAAGCAGAGGATGACAGCAAGCAGAACTATTACATCCGAAAAGCAATTGAGTTCATTCGTGATAACTATTCAAACGGTGTAAATGTATCGGATATTTCCGAATACGTCGGCTTAAACCGCAGTTATTTGTTCACATTGTTTCAGGACCATTTGGGTATTTCTCCGCAGAAATATTTAAGTAATTTTCGCTTGGAGCGTGCTTGCGAATTGCTGAAGGCGACCAATTATTCTATTGAAGATATATCTTACTCTTGCGGTTACCGGGATCCCTTGGTTTTTTCAAAGGCATTTAAAAAGCTGTATGGTGTTTCCCCGATGAAATATCGAAGAGACTGTTGAAATCCTGCTTATTTATAAGACAGACAAAACAAACACCTGTGAAAGTCAATCACAGGTGTTGTTTTTTGCTTTTTATCAGGCGTTTTGTATTGCCTGATTGATTTTTTCGCGTGTCTCTAAAAGCCAACGTTCCTCATGTGGATATTCACTGAAGGAAATCGGTTTTGTACATTCCGCTTCTAAAATTCGGACTGTTTTTTCTTTGCCGATTTTTCTTTCTAAAAGCTTTAATGCCAACATATCCTGAAAAGCGTCGTAGAAAACATGTAAACGTAACGAATCCAACGGTGTGCCGTCTTCTTTGGGATATACGACAAAACTGTCTCCCGAAGAAAATCCGCCGCCCGCATCCGTAACTTTATAAGGGTCGATTAACCCTTTAGAGTATTGTGAAAAATAGAAATTGTAACCCCAATGTAAAAAGCCTTTGACATCGTATTTGTAAAGCTGGGTACCCAAAATACGATTCCGTAAAGAGGGCATGGAGAAAAATCGGTTGGAGACATTTTTCTCCGCCTGCACACAACAGTAGTATGTCCAAAGCTCTGGTACATTGCCGATAAAAGGTTCAATATGATTGTTTGCGGGAATCGGTGTTTTAATCAAACCTTTTTCATATATTTTGAAGTCGGAAAGGGCATCAATAATTTTAACATCTTTAAAATAAGTGTGTACGATTTTACTGGCCTTTTTATAGGTGCGAATCATCCCGCCCGATGGTTCGTCGGAAATATGGAACAGGCATTTTTCACGTATGCCGTTTTCATCAATATATTTTAAAACAGCGTCAGCAAACTGTGCCAAAAAGCATTTATAGCTTTTACTTGCCGCACGGGTTTTCCAGCCGAAAATCTGTACAGTTTTTCCGCCTTTCCGTGCCATGATTTTTGGCGCGTGTTTTGCGCCCCATTGTGTGAATAAGTGGCACATTTCAAAGTACTCAATGCCGCAACGATGACACATTTCAATCCATCGGTCAAGGCGGTCAAAATTGAAACTGTAAGAGTGCTTTCCTGTTACTGTAACGTCAACCAACTGTACCGTCGGACGCTCTCCGCCGACTTTCGTGTCCAACGGCGGTGTAAATAAAGGCGTAAGCACACAGTTCATACCGTATTCGGCGGCACGGCGCAAAAAGTTTTCCGTAACGCGCCAATATTCATCGGAAAAAGCCGTAAACCCGTAATACTGCATTAAGCAATCTGTATGAAACCAGTTGGTATAAATCAATTCCTGCTTTGGGAGATAAGCGTTAATCACAGAACACTGCACTGCTGTTTTTTCTTGTGCGCCGTTAATTTCTATGCTGAAATTTATTGTGTATTCGTCTGCGGGCAGGCCGTTTAAAGAAAACAATTCAACCCACAGCGTATTGTAGCCATCGTAAGCCGCAATGATTTCGTTATTCTCTATCGGTTCCAGCAATTCGGGATATTCCTTTTTATCTTTGGCAATAAAATAATCATCTGATTTTTTCGGCGCATTTGTGCCTGTCGGCATCATTTTTACATAGAAAGCACGGCAGTATTCCGATAAGGGGGATTCTATTGCAAATCGAACGTTGTCGCCTCTATGTGCCTGCACAGCGATTTGAAAATGAAACCGTTCATTGCGCAGCATGGAAAAATGTGTGAAAATTTTTTCGGATAAATTGTCATTTGGAAAAATTTTCTCTAAGGATGAAATTACGGCTGTACGAATAGTTTCGGACAACGCTGACACCTCTTTTCTGCATTTTTAGAATATTTTACAAAAAAAATCCGCATTTGTAAAGTCATCTGTTTGTTTGTGTGCTTGTAAAACCGTTGAATCGGTGGTAAAATAAGAAACTGTTATTTTATATGTGAAGGTGAATGGTTTGAAGTGCAGAGAAAATCTTAGAAATATTGCAATTATAGCGCACGTTGACCACGGCAAAACAACCTTGGTGGACGAGCTTCTTAAACAAAGCGGTATCTTCCGTCAAAATGAGGTGGTGCAGGACCGTGTTATGGATTCAAATGACTTGGAGCGCGAACGCGGCATAACCATTTTATCCAAAAATACTTCCGTGCATTATAAAGATGTAAAAATCAATATCGTAGACACCCCCGGACATGCGGACTTCGGCGGTGAGGTGGAACGTATTTTGACGATGGTAGACGGCGTACTTTTGCTGGTAGATGCTTTTGAGGGCTGTATGCCGCAAACACGTTTTGTGTTGCGTAAAGCACTGGCTTTGGATAAAAAAGTAATTGTAGTCGTCAATAAGATTGACCGTCCCGGTGCACGTCCGGCAGAAGTGGTTGATGAAGTCTTGGATTTGTTTATTGAGCTTGGTGCCAATGATGACCAAATTGACTTCCCCGTGGTGTATGCATCTGCCCGTGACGGTTATGCTTCGCTGGACCCCGCGTCACGGCAAGGTGATATGCGTCCGCTGTTTGATTCAATTCTCGAAAACATCGAATCTCCGGAAGGGGAACTGGATGCACCGTTGCAGGTGTTGTTTTCCAGTTTGGATTATGATGATTATATCGGTCGTATCGGTATCGGTCGTGTGGCACGCGGTCAAATTAAACGCAATGACAGCGTGGTATTATGTAAAGCGGACGGTACACAGCAGAATGTGAAAATCTCTCGTTTGTACCAATTTGAGGGGCTGAAGCGTGTAGAGGTAGAAAGCGCCGCCGTAGGCGACTTGATTTGTGTTTCGGGTATTACGGATTTGAATATCGGTGAGACAATTTGTGCGCCGGATTGTATTGAGCCGCTGCCGTTTGTTAAAATTGATGAACCGACACTTTCTATGAACTTTATGGTGAATGACAGTCCGTTTGCAGGGCAGGACGGCAAGTACGTGACCTCTCGAAATCTTCGTGACCGTTTATTTAAAGAGGTCGAAACCAATGTGAGCATGCGCGTTGAGGAGACGGATTCCACAGATTGCTTTAAAGTATCCGGGCGCGGCGAATTACATCTTTCCATTTTAATTGAAACCATGCGGCGCGAAAACTACGAGTTTCAGGTTTCCCGTCCGCAAGTCATTACCAAAACGGAAAACGGTCAGCTTTTGGAGCCGATTGAATTATTAATTGTAGAAGTACCTGAGGAATATGTCGGCGCAGTTATGCAAAAAATAGGTGCAAGACGTGGTGAGCTCGAAAATATGGGTGCACGTGACGGCGGTTCCACACATTTGGAATTTCGTATTCCCGCACGCGGCTTGATCGGGTACCGTTCCGAATTTATGACGGACACGAACGGCAACGGTATTATGAACAACTTGTTTGCAGGCTATGAGCCCTTCAAAGGGGAGATTCAAACACGTGAACGCGGTTCTATTGTGGTGCACGAAACAGGCGAGACCAGCGCGTACGGCCTTTTTAATACGCAGGACCGAGGCAGAATGTTTGTGGGTCCCGGCGTACCTGTTTATGAAGGTATGATTGTCGGTGAATGTGCAAAAAATGAAGATATTGTCTGCAATGTCTGCAAGCAGAAGCATCTGACGAATACCCGTGCTTCAGGGTCGGATGATGCGCTTCGTTTGGTGCCGCATACTGTCTTGAGCTTGGAACAGTCCATGGAATTCATAAAGGACGATGAGTTAGTGGAAATTACGCCGCACTCCATTCGTCTGCGTAAGCGCACGCTTTCCAAAGAACAGCGCATGAAGGAATGGGCAAAGAAAAAATAAGGTGACTTTTATATGCTGATTGATTTTCATGTACACGCGTTTCCGGATAAGGTGGCGGAAAAGGCAATCCCTGTACTTTCCCAATGTTCAGGCGGTGTAGTGCCTTCTTATGACGGAAAAATTGATTCTTTAAAATCGCATATGCGTAAAAACGGTGTGGATTATGCAGTCGTTTTAAATATTGCAACCAATCCGCACCAGCAAAAGAAAGTCAATGATTTTGCCATCTCTTTGCTCGGCGATGAAATGTTGATACCGTTCGGCAGTGTACATCCGGACAGCATCGATGCAATTTCGGAATTGGAACGTTTGGCGGCTGCCGGAATTAAAGGCATCAAGCTGCATCCGGATTATCAGAACTTTTATGTGGATGAGGCAAGAATGCTCCCGATTTACAGAAAGATTGCAGAACTGGGCATGATTACCGTATTTCATGCAGGCACGGATATCGGCTATCCGAAGCCCGTGCATTGTACCCCGCAAAGATTGCTGAAAATTTTGGATTCGTTCGGAAATGCACCGGTTATTGCGGCGCATTTCGGTGGGTATATGCTTTGGGAAGATGTAATGCAATTTCTTTGCGGTACACAGGTTTATTTTGATACCGCTTTTTCCTACGGCAAAATCCCGCCTGATTTTGCAAAGAAAATTATTCTTTCACATGATGCAAAACGTATTTTGCTGGGGAGCGATATGCCGTGGAGTACGCCGACAGATGAAGTTCGTCTGATTCGTTCTTTGCAGCTGAATGAAACGGTTACAAATGCAATTCTGTTCAATAACGCCAAAAGATTGTTGTCAATTTAGTGGTTTTGCCCTCTTGACCGTTGACGGGTAAGAGGGTATAATTATATGCAAATCGCTTTAGTGAGAGAAAGCTTTAAAGCGGCAAATGAATCGTGGTTCGGGAGGCATTATGGAAAAGACAGTTATTTGGGGCACGATAGCGGTTTACATACTTGTTTTGGTCATCATCGGTATCGTGACAGGAAGAAAATCAAAAAGTATTGCTGACTTTACAGTCGGCGGTCGCAATGCAGGCGCATGGCTTTCTGCACTTTCTTACGGTACAGCTTATTTTTCGGCAGTTATGTTTGTTGGTTATGCCGGAAAAACGGGACTCGGATTCGGGTTGTGGGGTGTGCTTGCAGGCATCGGCAATGCCATATTCGGTTCATTGCTTGCTTGGGCGGTGCTCGCACGCAGAACCAGAGATATTTCGGACAGATTAAAGTTAAAAACCATGCCCGAGTTTTTTGAAAAACGCTATAACAGTACGGCGATGCGTGTGTTTTCAGCGGCGGTGATTTTTTTATTCCTCGTGCCGTATTCTGCATCTGTTTACAGCGGACTTGCCAGTGTGGCGGATGTTCTTCTCGGTATCAACGATACAGTGTTTTTAATCATTATTGCGTTGCTCGCGATTTTGTTGGTTACCTTTGGCGGATATCTTGTACAGGCAAGAGCAGATTTTATTCAGGGCATTGTCATGATGGTCGGTGTAGTTCTGCTGTTGGTATTTGTTGTGCGTTGCGACAAGGTCGGCGGCCTTACGGGCCTCGCGGAATACGCACAAACGGAAGCCGGATTGCCTACACTGAACGGTTCGCAGTGGGTATCTTTGATGGCAACCGTTTTAATGACCAGCTTCGGTACATGGGGCTTGCCGCAAATGGTGCAGAAATACTTCGGCATTAAAGACGATAAGCAGGCAAAACGCGGTATCGTGATTTCCACCGTATTTGCATTTTTGATTGCGGGCGGCGGGTATTTTATCGGCTCGCTTTGCCACAAATATTACACTGTGGGCATAGATATGCCCGAAGCCGATTACATTGTTCCCAATATGCTAAAGGATTCTGCACTGCCGACGGTTCTTTTGGGTGTGATTATTGTGCTTTTGCTGTCTGCATCGGTTTCGACACTTTGCTCCATTACGCTTTCGGCGGGCAGTGCGCTGAGTATTGATTTGGTTTCTGTTCAAATTAAGAAAAATATGACGGATATGCAAAAAGGAAAGCTGACAAAGGTTTTCTGTGTTCTGTTTATTTTACTTTCTTATGTTGTGGCGAACACGAAGACACCGATTCTTGATATGATGAGCTATTCTTGGGGGATTATCTCCGGTTCCTTCTTAGCACCTTATGTTTTGGCACTGTATTATAAAGGACTGAATAAATACGGTGCATGGGCAGGTATCCTTACAGGGTTCTGCATTGCGATTGTACCTGCCGGCTGTAAAATTTTGAATCTGTGCGGCGTTACGGCAGAACCGGTGTTGAAGCTGATGGCACAGGGACCGCTGTATGCATGTATTGCAATGCTGGCATCTATTGTTATGTGCTTACTTGTAAGTGTGCTGACCAAGAAAAAATCAGAAAAAGAAGTTTCTGATTTCTTCTATAATGGTGTTGTCGAAAATGAATAAGTATGCTATACTTTAAATAGGATTTTATGTGCAGCCACAGTAAATTCTGCGGCTGCATAAATACTTTTCGGAAGGTGGAAGGGAAAGGATGTTTTTCCAAAAGGAAATCGAGACAATGTCCCGAAAACAAATTGAAGAAATCCAGCTGGAGCGTTTAAAATATACGGTGAATTACTGTTATACGCACGTTCCGTTTTATAAAAAGAAACTGGATGATGCGGGCGTATCGCCTGACCAAATTAAAACATTAGACGATATTCGGCGCATCCCACCGACAACGAAGGCGGATTTACGCGATAACTATCCGTTCGGTCTGTTTGCGGTACCCATGAAAGAGATTGTACGCATTCATGCGTCTTCAGGTACAACAGGAAAACCTACGGTTGTCGGCTATACAAAACATGATTTAGATATGTGGTCGGACTGTATGGCACGTTTGTGTGCGGCGGCAGGTGCTACAGCAGATGACATCGTACAGATTTCTTTTGGTTACGGTATGTTTACAGGTGCGTTAGGACTGCACTATGGACTTGAAAAACTCGGTTGTGCAGTTGTGCCGAATTCCAGCGGTAATACGGAAAAAGCACTGATGTATATGCGTGATTTTAAAACAACTGCTTTGGTTGCCACGCCTTCTTACGCGCTTTACATGGCGGAAACGGCAAAGTCTTTAGACTATCCGATGTCGGATTATCATTTGCGCCTCGGTTTGTTCGGTTCCGAAGGCTGTACGCCGGAAATGCGTACACAGATTGAAAACGGCTGGGGGCTTTTTGCGACTGATAATTACGGTATGAGCGAACTGATGGGACCCGGTGTTTCGGGAGAATGCACGGAACGCTGCGGCTTACATATCAATGAGGACTATTTCTTGGCGGAGATTATTGACCCCAATACCTTAGAAGTTCTCGGCGAAGGGGAGACCGGTGAGGTTTTAATTACCACGCTTACCAAAGAAGGCATTCCGTTGCTGCGGTATCGTACACGTGATATTTCCCGAATTGTTTATGAGCCGTGCAAATGCGGCAGAACCTTTGCAAGAATGGATAAAATTAAGGGCAGAAGCGATGATATGCTGAAAATTCGCGGCGTGAATGTATTTCCCTCGCAGATTGAAAGTGTACTGGTCGGTATGGATAAGGTAAGTCCGCATTATCAGTTGATTGTGCGTCGCGAAGGCTTTGCCGATACGCTGGAAATTCAGGTGGAATTGTCTGATACTTCACTTTTGGAAAGCTTTGGCAAAATTCAGGAATTGCAAAATAAAATCAAACATAATGTTCATACGGTGCTTGGAATTCAGTGTAAAGTCAGCATTGTTGAGCCGAATACGATTGAACGGTTTGTCGGTAAGGCAAAGCGTGTAGTGGATTTAAGGAATCAATAATTTTGAGGTGAAAAAATGGAGAAGAAATTACTGATTGGCAATGAGGCAGTTGCGCGCGGTCTTTATGAAGCGGGCTTACGTGTTGCTTCGAGTTACCCCGGTACACCGAGTACGGAAATTACCGAGTGTATAGCAAAGTATGATGCGATATACAGCGAATGGGCACCGAACGAAAAGGTAGCCATGGAGGTTGCCATCGGTGCGGCGATTGCGGGTGCACGCTCTTTCTGTGCCATGAAGCACGTAGGCTTAAATGTTGCTGCCGACCCGCTGTTTACTGCCTCTTATACAGGGATAAACGCCGGTATGGTGATTGCGGTTGCGGATGACCCGGGTATGCATTCCTCGCAAAACGAGCAGGATTCTCGCCATTATGCGAAGGCTGCCAAAATCATGATGCTAGAGCCGTCGGATTCCAATGAATGCTTGCAGTATGCAAAGCTCGCTTTTGAACTGTCCGAAAAATTTGATACACCTGTTTTATTGCGTTTGACAACACGTGTGGCACATTCCAGAAGTCTTACAGCGCTTTCCGAACGTGTGGACAACGTTCTCTCTGAATACAAAAAAGACCCGATGAAATATGTCATGATGCCGGGTATGGCGATTAAGAAGCATGTTGTGGTCGAGCAGAGAATTCTTGACCAGATTGCTTGGTCGGAGACTTCCGAAATCAATACAGAAGAATATAACAGCACTGAAATCGGTGTGATTACATCGGGTATTACATATCAGTATGCAAAAGAGGCTCTGGGCAAAAACGCTTCTTATTTTAAGCTTGGCTGTGTATATCCTTTGCCTGTGGAGAAAATTAAGGCATTTGCGGCAAAGTGCAAAAAGGTGTATGTGCTGGAGGAACTGGACCCATTCATTGAAGAGCACTGCAAGCAAAACGGCATTGAGGTTATCGGTAAAGATGCCTTTACTTTGCAGGGCGAGTATTCACAAAGTCTGATTAAACAGGTGATTTTGGGTGAAAAAGACGATTCTGTGCAAACAGATTTGGAGATTCCTGCACGTCCGCCCGTGCTTTGCGCAGGCTGTCCGCACAGAGGACTTTATTATGCACTGAAAAAGCTGAACGTTACAGTCAGCGGTGATATCGGCTGTTATACACTGGGCGCTTTAGCACCCCTTGCGATGATGGATACCTGTGTTTGTATGGGTGCATCTGTATCTGCTTTGCACGGACGCAATAAAGCGGATTCGGAAAATGCGAAAAAGTCCGTTGCAGTTATCGGCGATTCCACCTTTATGCATTCGGGTGTAACGGGGCTTATCAACATTGCTTACAATCAAAGCAATTCGACCGTCATTATCTTGGACAACAGCATTACAGGTATGACGGGACATCAGGATAACCCGACAACGGGCAAAACCATCAAGGGTGACCCGACTACGGCGGTCAGTTTGGAATTGCTTGCAAAAGCGGTCGGTATTGACCGTGTACGCGTGGTTGACCCGTATAATTTGCAGGAATGCGAAGATGTACTGCGCGAAGAAATTGCCGCAGACGCACCGTCGGTTGTCATTTCGCGCCGTCCCTGTGCATTGCTCAAATATGTTAAGCACAATCCGCCAATGCATGTCAATTCTGAAAAGTGCGTTGGCTGTAAGATGTGCATGAAGATTGGTTGTCCTGCAATCAGTATAAAAAATAAAAAATCGGTTATCGACTTTACACAGTGTGTCGGATGTAATGTGTGCAGTCAGCTCTGCAAATTTGACGCGATTGAGGAGGGCAAATGATATGGAAACAAAAAGCATTATGATTGTCGGTGTCGGCGGGCAGGGAACCTTGCTTGCCAGCCGTCTCTTGGGTGCGGCTCTTCTTTCGGAGAACTATGATGTGAAAGTTTCTGAAGTGCACGGTATGAGTCAGCGCGGCGGCTCGGTTGTCACATATGTGAAATACGGTGAAGAGGTTTTTTCACCGATTGTCCGCGAGGGACAGGCGGATTTCATCTTGGCATTTGAACAGCTGGAGGCGGCTCGCTGGCTGCCTTTCCTCAAAAAAGGCGGTACGATGATTGCGAATTCGCAAAAAATCGACCCCATGCCCGTTGTCATCGGCAATGCACAATATCCTGACGGCGTGCTGGAAGCTATTCGTGCAACAGGGGTGGATTTAGTAGAAGCAGATGCACTGTCCTTAGCCGTAGAGGCTGGCTCTCCCAAAGCGGTAAATGTTGTGTTAATCGGTGTTATGGCCGCCAGAATGGATTTGCCTTACACAGTATGGGAAAAGGCCATCCGCGAAACAGTGCCTGAAAAGTTTTTGGAAATGAATCTCAAAGCATTTAAACTCGGCTTTGAGAGTGCAAAATAAAAGAGGTGTTTATCATGCAGCAAGCGTATTTCAATTCTGACATTGAACTGGCTTCAAGAGACTATTTGCATGCAATCCAATCGGCAAGACTTATCAAAATGGTAGCAAACTGCTATAATCATGTACCTTTCTATAAGAAAAAATTTGATGAAATCGGACTGTTGCCGGGCGATATTAAATCCATTGATGACATTACAAAATTGCCTTTTACGATTAAGCAGGATTTGCGTGATAATTATCCGTTTGGGCTATTTGCCGTTCCGAATGAAACTTTGGTTCGTATTCATGCTTCTTCGGGCACCACAGGGAAACAGACCGTTGTCGGTTATACCCAGCATGATATTGATGTGTGGGCAGAAGGCGCGGCACGTGCGATAGTCGCTGCGGGCGGCACCAAAGGAGACAAAATTCATGTTTCCTATGGCTACGGTCTGTTCACCGGCGGTTTGGGTTTGCATTACGGCGCAGAAAAACTCGGTGCAACGGCGATTCCTGTTTCTTCGGGTAATACCCACCGCCAAATGCAAATTTTACAGGATTTCGGGTCGGATTTCCTTTGCTGTACGCCCTCATATGCCATGTTTATCGGGGAATCCTTAAAAGCGGCGGGTATTGATTCTGCAAAGTTGCCGTTGCGTGCAGGTATTTTCGGTGCAGAGGCATGGAGCGAAAACATGCGCCGCGAAATTGAAAAATCTTTGAATATTAAGGCGTACGATATTTACGGGCTTTCCGAAATTGCAGGACCCGGTGTTGCCTATGAATGCAGTGAGCAGGCGGGAATGCATATTTGTGAAGACTATTTCTATCCCGAGGTCGTTGACCCCGATACTTTAGAGCCATTGCCCGACGGTAAATTCGGTGAGTTGGTCTTCACCTGTATCGGCAAAGAGGCACTGCCGCTTGTACGCTACAGAACCCGTGATATTACCGCGCTGTCACACGAAAAATGTGCGTGCGGCAGAACACTTGTCAAGATGCTCAAGCCTAAGGGCAGAAGTGACGATATGCTGATTATCCGCGGTGTGAATGTATTCCCGTCGCAGGTGGAACATGTGATTCTTTCCCTCGGTATGGAGCCGAACTATCAAATTGTTGTAGACCGTGTAAACAATTTGGATGTGATGACGGTCAAAATCGAAATGTCCGACGCACTGCTTTCCGACTCTGTTCGCAAGGTGGAGGATCAAGAAAATCGCATCAAAACGGCAATGCAAACAACGCTCGGTGTTTCGGCAAAAATCAAATTGGTTGAGCCCCGTTCCCTGCCGCGCTCTGAAGGCAAAGCAGTACGGGTTATTGATAACCGCGTAATTTAAGGAGGTTTTGGTATGGCAATTCGGCAAATATCTGTTTTCGTTGAAAACAAACCCGGAAGACTGGCGGAAATCACAGGCTATCTCGCAGAGGGTGGTGTGAGTATTCGCGCATTTTCCATTGCGGACACAACCGATTTCGGCATTTTACGCTTGATTGTGTCTGATACGCAGAAGGCGGCAGAGGTATTAAAGGCGGCGGGCGTTGCCGTTTCCATTACCGAGGTGGTCGGTATTTCGATTCCCGACATTACAGGTGCTTTCGCAAAGGTCGTCAAGGTGCTTGCAGATGCAGGTGAAAATGTGGAATATGCCTATGCGTTCTTAACACCTGAGGCAGGTCATGCGTATGTAATTGTGCGTGTGGATGACAATGCGGTCGCTACAGCGGTACTGCAAGAAAACGGGATTGCCGTGATTGACGAGTCATCCATCTTGTAAATCATATAAATTTGTTTTAAATGGGCGGTTCAGCGATAAGAGAACCGCCCTATTGATTTGTATGTTTTCTCTTTTTCTTGCAATCTTTCCTGATTTGTTGTAGAATATTATCCAAAGTAGGGAAGGTGTTCCGTTTGAGAAAAAAAGAGCAATTTACAGTCCCTTATACAGATATAAAAGCGGCTGATACACAGCCGTCTAAGCTATGGAAATTCGTTTACGAATGGCTGGATTCTTTGGTATTTGCGTTTTTAGCCATATTAGTTGTGTTCACATTTTTATTCCGCATTGTCGGTGTAAACGGTACTTCCATGGTGCCGACACTGCAAAACGGTAACTGGCTGGCGATTCGTGCAATCAATACGGAGATTCAGCGCGGTGATATTGTAGTTGTCACACAGCCGAACGATTTAAACGAGCCGATTATAAAGCGGGTCATCGGTTTAAGCGGAGATAAAGTCAATATCAATTTTGAAACGGGTGAAGTCACCGTAAACGGTACGGTGCTTAATGAACCGTATATTGCGGAACCGACGCACAGACGGTTTGATGTTGATTTTCCCGTTACCGTACCGGATGGAAGCGTGTTTGTTATGGGGGACAATCGCAACAACTCTTTGGACAGCCGTTCTTCAGCAATTGGATTTATAGACCGTAGCTATATTTTAGGTGTGGCGGAATTCAGAATTTTACCCTTCGGAGATTGGAAGTTAGATACAAATGCGTAAAAAAAATTTGGCAAGCCTTTATGATTTTGCATCTGTTTTGCTTTCGGCAATACTGGCGGTTGGGCTGATTTTCACTTTTATATTTAAAATTTCAGCCGTGCAAGGTGACTCTATGAACAACACTCTTCAGCATGGTGATAAGCTGATTCTTACAGCTAGAGACTGGGATGTGGAATACGGTGACATTGTGGTTATTTCCCAGCCCAATGTGCTCGAAAAGGTTTTAATTAAGCGTGTAATTGCAACCGAAGGGCAGACCATTACGGTAGACGGTGCAAACGGACGGGTCATTATTGACGGAAAAGTTATTGATGAGCCGTATATTGCCGAACGCATGGTGGTACAGGGCAATATGCATTATCCGCTGACGGTGCCTGAGGGGTGCGTATTTGTTATGGGGGATAACCGAAACCATTCTACGGACAGCCGTGATAAATTGGTCGGAATTATTGATAAACGATATATTGTCGGTGAGGCTGTTTACAGAATCGGCGATACACATCTTTTGTCGGACAGCTTGGAGTAAATATGGCAGATTCTATCAAACAAAACGTACAATGGTTTCCGGGACATATGGCAAAAACACGGCGACTTATTAAAGAATGTCTACCGCAGGTGGATGCGGTTACCGAAGTATTAGATGCACGCGTACCGGAAAGCAGCCGAAATCCCGAGCTTTCAGAATTGATTGGCGGGAAACCCCGCATCATTCTTTTGAATAAATGCGATGTTGCGGATTCGAATGCTACCGCCCGTTGGGTAGAGCATTATAAAAAATCCTGTGCGGCAGTTTTGCCTGTGGACTGTAAAAGCGGTAAGGGCTTGAACCGTTTTGTGCCGTTAATGCGCGAGGTTCTTAAAGACCGAATTGAGAAAAACGAAGCTCGCGGCATGCACGGAAAGCCGCTTCGTATTATGGTGGTTGGAATTCCCAATACGGGCAAGTCCTCTTTTATCAATAAAATGGCAGGGCGTAACCGCGCAGAGGTTGCGGACAAGGCAGGTGTTACGCGTCAAAACCGGTGGTTTGTAATCGGAAACGGGATAGAGCTTTTGGATACCCCGGGTGTGCTTTGGCCGAAATTTGATGACCCGAGCGTAGGTGATAAGCTTGCTTTTATCGGTTCTGTAAAGGATACGATAGTAGATACGGAAACCCTTGCCATTCGTTTATTAGAGATTATGAAGACGGAGTATGCAGATAGACTAACCGAACGGTATGGTATTGTTGATTTTGCGGATTCTGAAGCCTTTGAAGTACTTGAAATGATTGCTAAGCGGCGCGGGATGATTATTAAAGGCGGAGAAGTGGATTATACCCGCGCGTCCGTTATGCTTTTGGATGAATACCGCGGCGGCAAGCTCGGCAAAATCACGCTCGACAGAGTGGGTGACTAAATGATAGATTTTGAAATTGAAAAAGAATATGCAAAAAAGGGCTTTCAGGTGATTTGCGGAATAGATGAGGCGGGGCGCGGTCCTTTGGCAGGTCCTGTTTGTGCCGCCGCAGTCATTTTGCCGCTCGGTACGGAAATTGCGGGTTTGAATGATTCCAAAAAGCTGACTGAGAAAAAAAGAGAAGTACTTTTTCCCATCATCATAGAAAATGCTGTGGCTTACGGAATTGGATTTGCATCAGAGAAGGAAATTGACAAAATCAATATTTTAAATGCGACTTTTCTTGCTATGCGGCGCGCTGTAGAAGCTATGGAAACTACACCTGATTTGCTGTTGATTGACGGTAATCAACGGCCGAAAATCGGCATTGGTACGGAAGTGACCGTTGTCAAAGGCGATATGAAATCCGTATCCATCGCGGCGGCGTCTGTACTTGCAAAAGTGAGCCGTGACCGTTATATGCTGGAGAAGGCGCGGGAATATCCGCAATACGCTTTCGAAAAGCACAAAGGTTACGGTACAAAGTTGCACTATGAAAGAATTGCAGAATTCGGCGTGGCGCCGATACACAGAAGAAGCTTTTTGAAGAAAATACTTGGTGACACAGATGTTTAATGCCAATACAGGGGATTTGGGTGAAGTGGCAGCGGCACGTGACTTGCGGGAACGCGGTTATGATGTAGTTGCGGCAAATTATCGCTGTCGGCTCGGAGAAATTGATATAATCGCTGAAAATGAGAAATATCTTTGCTTTGTAGAAGTGAAAACCCGCGCCGAAAACAGCCGTTATGCGCCTGCCGATGCAGTAGATTTCGGCAAACGTAAAAGATTGCTTGCGGCGGCACAGCTGTATTTGTCACAGAACCCGACCGCTAAACAGCCTCGCTTTGACATTGTAGAGGTATATACACACAGAGGCAAAATACATTCGGTGCATTGGATAAAAAATGCTTATGACGGAGAAGGCAGATGAAATTTTTAGATTTTCATTGTGATACGATTGGGGAGTGCTATTTGCAAAGCAAATCGCTTTCCCAAAACGATTTACATATTGATTTACAGAGGGTTTCTGCATTTTCCGTTTACGGACAGTTGTTTGCCGTTTGGATACCGGATGAAAAACGCGGCGAATCGGCTTTTTCCTATTATTGCGCAGTGCGTGACCGCTTTTATCGAGAAATTGCAAAGAATTCTTCAAGGATAATGCAGTGCTTTTCCAAAGATGATTTACAATCTGCGTTTTCACAAAAGAAAGCGGCGGCGGTTCTTACGGTGGAAGGCGGTTCGGTGCTCGGTGGGGACTTGGAACGATTGGATACGCTGTATCGGGACGGCGTGCGCTTAATGACACTTACCTGGAACGGCAGTAATGCAATCGGGAACGGTTGCTTTGCGGAAAATAAAGGCGGGCTTACTGATTTCGGCAAGGCAGTGGTGCGAAAGATGCAGTGTTTGCATATGCTTGTTGATGTTTCGCATTTAAATGAGCGCGGTTTTTTTGATGTGGCTGAATATACTGACAAGCCTTTTCTTGCAAGCCATTCCAATGCAAAAATCGTCAAAAATCCATATGCGGAAGCACGCAATTTGAGCGGTGCACAAATTCAAGTCTTGACCGAGCGTGATGGACTTATCGGTTTGAATTTCTGTGCGGATTTTCTCGGCAATGACGGAAATACGGGGATGGATGCCGTATTACGGCACATCACGCATTTCTTAGATCTGGGTGCAGAGAAAAATCTTGCATTCGGTGGTGATTTTGACGGCTGTACGGTGCATCCGTTGCTGAACGGCATTGAGAATATTCCGTTGCTTTTTGACTATCTTTTACAGCACGGGATTGCCGAATCGGTTTTAGAGGATATTTTCTTTCAAAACGGCTATAGATTTCTCATTGCAAATCTATAAATACTGTGATAAAATATGTTGAATTTTACGTTTGGGAGTGAACGGAATGATTTATACCAGTACAAGAGACAGCTCGGTTCGTGTATCGGCGGCTGAGGCAATCGCCAAGGGAATTTCCGAAGAAGGCGGATTGTTTGTTCCGATGACGATTCCGACTTTGAATCTTGTGGATATAGAGAAACTTGCACGGTTGGATTATATCGGGCGCGCAAAAGAAGTACTGAAGCTGTATCTGACGGATTTTACGGAAGAAGAGCTTTCTATGTGCGTAGAGGGTGCGTATAAGGCGGAAAAATTCAGTTCGCCGAAAATAGCACCGCTGTATAAGCTGAATGACAATGCACAGATTTTGGAATTGTGGAGAGGTCCGACCTGTGCGTTTAAGGATATGGCGCTGCAGTTATTGCCGTATCTGCTGACGGTATCTGCTAATAAGACAATGAAAAATACCAAAATTGTAATTTTGGTTGCAACTTCCGGCGATACTGGTAAAGCCGCATTAGAGGGCTTTAAGGATGTGCCGAATACAGAAATACTGGTGTTTTATCCGGTAGACGGCGTCAGTCCCATGCAAAAACTGCAAATGACCACACAAGAGGGAAATAATGTCAATGTCTGTGCCATTGAAGGAAATTTTGATGATGCGCAAAGCGGCGTAAAAACTATTTTTACGAATCGGGAAATTAAAGAGAGATTTGCAGAGAACGGCTTAGCCTTTTCTTCCGCAAATTCCATTAACTGGGGCAGGCTGGTTCCGCAGATTGTATACTATGTTTCTGCTTATTGTGATTTGGTAAAAGCAGGTGAGATAAAGCTTGGCGATTCGATGAATGTGGTCGTACCTACAGGCAATTTCGGCAATATTTTGGCGGCCTATTATGCACAGCAAATGGGTGTGCCGATTAAAAAGCTGATTTGTGCTTCCAATGCGAACAATGTTTTGACAGAATTCTTAAATACAGGCATATACAATAAAAATCGTCCGTTTTACTGTACGGCTTCACCTTCAATGGATATTCTCATTTCCAGTAATCTGGAACGCCTTTTGTTTGCACTTTCAGGACAGGATGCAGAAATGACAGCTAAGTTCATGCAGCAGCTTTCCGAAACAGGAAAATATGAAATCTCTGAAAAAATGCGGAATACTATCTCCGACATGTTTGCAGCGGGTTTTTGCGACGATGACGATACAAAACGCACAATTCGCAAAATTTTTGAAGAATACCATTATCTTTGCGATACGCATACGGCTGTTGCGGTAAACGTATATGCCTCTTACAAAATGAAAACTGGCGATGACACAAAAACGGTAATCGCTTCTACAGCGAATCCGTATAAGTTTTCGAACAGTGTTTTGGGTGCAATTGAAAAGCACATTCAATCTGAAGACGAATTTTCCATGGTGGAGGAACTGTATGAAAAGACGGAAGCGCCTGTGCCGCCGCAGTTGGCAACCTTGAAGGGGAAAACGCCTCGCTTTACCAAAGTGGCTGCAAAAGACGATATGGCGGCGGTCGTTTTCGAAATGCTGGGAATTTGATATTTTTGAAAAAAGCAAAAGAGCGTGGAAGAAATCCCACGCTCTCTTACTTACATGTGTTTTAGAATTTCGGCTCAAAAGTGCCGCACTCTGTTTCGCCGCATTCGCAGGCCTCGTGCTTGCATTGGCACGCAACCTGAATTTCTTTAGCGGTACATGTGGATTTACCTTCGTGATAGATGCAGTTAGAGACATTGCATTTAATTTCGTTCATTTAATATTCCTCCTTTCACATTTAGTTTTCTTTGTTTTGACTTGATTATGCACAAGGGGAGCGTGCAAAGATGTCCATATTTGCAATCGGAGATACGCATTTATCTTTTGGTACAAACAAGCCGATGAATATTTTTAAAGGCTGGGATAATTACGTTGAACGCCTGTCTAAAAATTGGTGCGCGCTTGTAACGGATGCAGATACAGTTGTAATTGCCGGCGATATTTCTTGGGCGATGTCGTTGCAGGAAGCAAAAGAGGATTTTCAGTTTTTGCAAAGTTTGCCCGGTCAAAAAATCATATTAAAAGGTAATCATGATTATTGGTGGAATACGCGACGGAAGATGGATGCTTTTTTGGAAGAAAACGGTTTTTCAACGCTCAAAATTTTGCATAATAATGCATACTGCGTAGGCGATTTTGCAATTTGCGGTACGCGCGGATGGTTTTTTGATGAAGAAGAAGCAGAAGATGATAAGGTCGTTTTGCGTGAAGCACAGCGCTTGCGGACATCCATTGCAGAATCAAGAACTCTCGGCGGCGAACCGATTGTGTTTTTGCACTATCCGCCTTTGAACAATATACAGGAGTGTACCCCGATTTTGCAAGTCCTGCAGGATGAAGGTATTCGTCGTTGTTATTATGCGCATTTACACGGCGGTTCAGCTTTTTCTGCTTTTCAGGGTGAAAAATATGGCACTAAATTTGAACTTTTATCCTGTGATTACTTGAAATTTTGTCCAAAATTGATAGAATTGATAAAATCATAAAAAACTATGGTAATTTCTAACAGTTTCTGCTATAATATCTAAGTTAATGCTTTTCTTTTCAGGAGGAATATGAAAATGAGCTTAAAATCATCGAACAAAGTCGAAACAAATGTATGGGCACTGGAAATTTCTATTGATGGTGCGACATTTGAGGCGGCGGTTAACCAAGCGTATCTCAAGCAGAGAAAAAACATTACAGTACACGGGTTCAGAAAAGGCAAAGCTCCGCGTACATTTATTGAAAAAATATACGGTGAAGGCGTTTTCTATGAGGACGCTTTGGAGATTTTGTATCCGGATGCTGTGGAAGAGGCAATTAAAGAGGCGGGACTTGAAATTGTAGACACGCCCTTTGATTTGGAAGTGCCCGAAATGGGGAAAGACGGCGTAACCTTGAAATTGAAGGTTACGGTTAAACCTGAAGTTGAACTTGGCGAATATAAAGGTTTGAAAGCGGCTAAAAAATCCACAAAGGTTACTGCTGACGAAGTGAAAGCGGAATTGAACAGAATGCTTGAGCAGAATGCCAGAATCGTAACAGTGGAAGACAGAGCGGTTCAGAAGGACGACATTACCGTGATTGATTTTGAAGGCTTTGCAGACGGCGAGGCATTTGAGGGCGGTAAGGCGGAAGGCTATGAGTTGACCATCGGTTCCAATCAGTTTATTCCCGGATTTGAGGACCAAATTATCGGTCACAAAACCGGTGAAGAATTTGATGTGAATGTCAAGTTCCCGGAAGATTACCATGCAGAGCTTGCAGGTAAAGACGCTGTTTTCAAAATTAAACTGCATGAAATCAAAGTAAAAGAACTTCCCGAACTTGATGACGAGTTTGTAAAGGATGTCAGCGAAAAAGACACGGTTGACGAATTGAAAAAGAGCATCAAGGCCGACCTGGAAAAGTCGAAAAAAGCATCGGCGGACGAGGAAGTAAATAACACCTTGCTGGATATGGTTGCGGAAGGTATTCAGGCAGAAATCCCACAGGTCATGATTGAAAAGAAGATAGACAGCGATATTGACGAATTTGCTTACAGATTGCAGTCGCAGGGCTTGGATTTGCAGACATACCTGCAATATACAGGTATGGATAACGAGAAATTCCGTGAAGGTTTCAAAGCACGTGCAGAGAAGCAGGTTAAGTTGGACCTCGCCATTGAAAAGATTATTGAGGTTGAAAAGATTGAGGTTTCCGATGCGGAAATTGAAGCGGAATATAAGAAGTTTGCGGAAGCATATAATATGGAGATGGATGCGATTCAGAAAGCTATCCCTGCTGATAATCTTAAACCCGAAATCGCTTCACGCAAGGCAGTAGACTTGATTGTTGAAAGTGCAGTTGTTACCGAGGAAAAGGCTGCTAAAAAATCATCGGCTAAAAAGGCGGATGCAACTGAAAAGGATACCGATGCAAAAAAAACTCCCGCAAAAAAAACTCCCGCGAAAAAGCCTGCAGCGAAGAAAACAACGAAAAAGGCAGAGGCAGACGCTGAATAAATTTCTTGATTAAGCTTTTGCTTTTTCGTCTATAATGGAATAGTCAAACAGTTTACGGTGGTACGCCCAAATGGATGCAGTTGTGCTATGCATAGAGCAGCTGCCTTGGGCGTTTCGCCGTTAGATTTTAGGAGGTATTTTTATGGCACTTGTACCGTATGTTGTTGAACAGACCAGCCGCGGAGAACGTTCTTATGATATTTTTTCCCGTTTACTGAATGACAGAATTATTGTTTTGTCTGATGAAGTAAACGATGCGACTGCCAGCTTGGTTGTTGCGCAGTTGCTGTATTTGGAAGGTCAGGATAATGAAAAAGATATCAGTCTTTATATCAATAGTCCCGGCGGTTCTGTAACAGCAGGTTTGGCAATTTATGATACGATGCAGTATATCAAATGTGATGTTTCTACCATTTGTATGGGCATGGCGGCAAGTATGGGTGCATTTTTGCTTTCCTCTGGCGCTAAGGGCAAGCGTTACGCTTTGCCGAACAGTGAGATAATGATTCATCAGCCCAGCGGCGGGGCACAGGGTCAGGCAACGGAAATTGATATTGTTGCAAAGCATATTTTGCGTACGCGTGAAAAGTTGAATAAAATCCTTGCCGAAAACACGGGTAAACCGATTGAGCAAATTGCCCGTGACACGGAACGTGATAATTTCCTTTCAGCGGAAGAAGCTTTGGAATACGGCTTGGTTGATAAGATTTTTTATAAGAGATAAACAGTAAAGGAGCAAGCCATGGCGAGAGATAATGACGGCAGAGAGAAAACCGTCCGCTGTTCTTTTTGCGGTAAATCTCAGGATGAGGTCGAAAAGCTGATTGCAGGACCCGGAGTATGTATTTGCGATGAATGCATTGAGCTTTGTATGGAAATCGTAGAAGAAGGCGCACCGCATGACCGGTCGCACAAGAAACAGGCAAAAGGCGCCGACAAGCCGCTCCCGAAACCGCAGGAAATCAAAGCGCATTTGGATGATTATGTAATCGGGCAGGAGGATGCCAAGATTGCATTGAGTGTTGCGGTTTATAATCATTACAAGCGTATATATCACGGCGGCAATGCGGATGTCAATATTCAAAAAAGCAATGTTGTGCTTTTGGGCCCAACCGGTGTCGGTAAAACGATGCTGGCGCAAACACTGGCGGAAATTTTAGAGGTTCCTTTCGCAATTGCCGATGCAACTACGTTAACAGAAGCAGGGTATGTCGGTGAAGATGTTGAGAATATTTTACTTCGGCTGATTCAAGCGGCTGACTTTGATGTTGAGCGTGCGGAAAAGGGCATTATTTATGTGGACGAAATCGACAAAATTGCCCGTAAATCTGAAAATCCGTCTATTACACGTGATGTCAGCGGTGAAGGTGTGCAGCAAGCCCTTTTGAAGATTTTAGAAGGTACTGTTTCCAATGTGCCGCCGCAGGGGGGGAGAAAGCACCCGCAGCAGGAATTTATTCAGATTGACACCAGTAATATTTTGTTTATTTGCGGCGGTGCTTTTGACGGTATTGACAAAATCGTGGAAAAACGCGCAGGAAATACGGTATTAGGCTTTGGCAGTGAATTGGTTTCTGTTGAGAAAACGGATGCTGACAAAATTTATTCTAAGGTAATTCCGCAAGACCTTGTAAAATACGGTTTGATTCCCGAGTTGGTCGGTCGCTTGCCCGTGATTACCACATTAAACAATTTAGATAAGGCGGCGCTGATTCGCATCCTTTCCGAACCGAAAAATGCATTGCTGAAGCAGTATGCGGCGTTGTTCAAAATGGACGGTGTTACCTTAGAATTTCAGCAGGAAGCTTTAGAGGCGATTGCGGAACAGACATTGGAAAAGAATACCGGTGCTCGCGGACTGCGTTCCATTCTGGAAAAAACGTTGCTGCCGACAATGTACGAGATTCCCTCGGATACAAGTGTTACAAAGGTGATTATTACCAAAGGCTGTGTTACAGACGGTGAAAAGCCGTTGGTTGAAACAACCTCTGCACCAAAAACGGCTTCGCCGTTGAAGTCCGGTATGCACCGCACGCCGAAAGACGCGGTTTGATTTTTATTGCTTAATAAGATGACCGTATCGGTTTCGAATACCTAATTTGAAAAGCTGTGAAATTTTTTTCACAGCTTTTTGCTTGGTGTCTTAAGACGTGGAAATAAACCCTGGTTTTACCTGGGGAGGAAAAAGAGCGGAACGACAAAAAGCCGGCGAGCTTGATGCGAGCCGAAAAGAAGTTTTCAAGAATTAAACCCCCTCGTATAATAGCAGTGGTTTGGCGACCGCATTGCTAAAGAACAAGGAGGAATAATCAATGAAAAATAATAACAATGAAATCAGAAGCTCCGCACACTCAAAATACAGATGTCAGTACCACATCATATTTGCAACACTCATCTGAATCACACACAGGTAAAACGGATGTGACAGCTCCGGTTTCCTGTGTGTTTTCTATGTAACCGGTTGCCCGGAAGAAGTCATCGTAATCTTCTTTCGAGCAACCTTTAATGAAGATGTGACAGTGACGCTCATCATTTTCATCTGTGATATAAATACGCTCCACAAAGGTTTGTATCAGCGTTACTATCACATCGGGTGCGGCATTTTCTGCATACTTCCCGAAGGAGAGCAGCCGTTCCTTGATTTCTTCAATATCACGGATAGCGTACATCTGACTTTGTCTGCTGTCCTCTAATTTTTGCAGTAGCGTCTCTGTTTCGGAAAGCTCATCGGTCAGCGCTTTCACATCCTCCTGAATAAAGCGTTTCAGACCGTCATCCGCTTCCCGAAGATTTTTCACCTGATTGGCTATTGCCGTTTCAAGCTGTGCCTTCTTCTTTCTGAGGTCGGACAGTTCTTTTTCATTCTGCGACGAGCTGAAAATATCGGACGCTTTCTGATTGAGTAATTTTTCAAAGTATTCGCTGTCCTCATCGGCAATGTGGGATAACTGATTGACCACAAATTCATCGAGCAAAACGCCGTCTACAGCACGGAAAGTACATTCGCCTGCACGATATCCGGGACAGACATACTTGAATCTCGGCTTGCTGTTTGTCCAGCGGTTGGATTCGGATATAACCCGAAGGCGTTTTCCGCAATGCGGACAATAGACCAGTCCTGCAAGCAAGGCGTTGGTCTTACGATGCGGACGGTTGTATTT
>DKUE01000004.1:3923-4144 GCA_002490525.1 Ruminococcaceae bacterium UBA7212 | reverse complement strand
ATCCCGATTACATACAGTCATCGAAAAAATAAAATTTAAGGAGGTAAAACACGATGACAAAAAGTAAAAACACTAAAAGAGCATTGCTTTTCAGTGTCCTTTCCATGATGCTGTGTATTGCAATGCTCGTCGGTTCCACCTTTGCGTGGTTCACCGACTCTGTAACAAGTGGCAAAAACCAAATTGTTGCAGGAAATCTTGATGTTGAGTTGGAGTACTCA
>DKUE01000004.1:0-3567 GCA_002490525.1 Ruminococcaceae bacterium UBA7212 | reverse complement strand
CCGAAGTTGTATATCTGAAAGTCCACAATGCCGGTTCTTTGGCTCTCAAGTATCAGTTCGGTATCAATGTAGCAGACAAAGTTATCGGTAAAACTGCTGATAACAAGGACATTGATTTGTCTGACTTCATCAAATTCGGCGTAGTAGAAGCAGATGCAATCTTCGCAGACAGAACTGCTGCCCGTAATGCAGTAAAGGATACCGCAGGTCTGATTTCTGCCGGTTATTCTTCCGGGGAGGGACACCTTGCCAAAGGAAGCACTTCCAATATGCTTGCTCTCGTAGTTTATATGCCCGAAGAGGTTGGAAATGATGCAAACTATGGCATCGGCAAAACACAGCCTGAAATCTATATGGGTATCAATCTTGTTGCAACGCAGGATACTGTTGAAAGCGACAGCTTTGACAATCAGTATGACAAATATGCAACATATCCGGATGCTAAAACCGTCAGTGATGTTACTGAATTCACGAATGCAATTCAAAGCGCAGAAGACGGTGATATAATTGCACTGGCGGATGATATGATACTTACGGCTCCGATGACAATCAACAAAGGTATCACGATTGTCGGCAACGGCAATACCATCTCAGGTAAGCCCATCACCACTCAGGCGGATGTTACATTCAAGAACGTAAAGCTCAGCAAGCCTGAAAGTACGAATAAAAATGCATCCCTCGTCAATGCCTACAACGGATGCGAGGAGCTTGTGTTTGACGGCTGTACATTCTCGGATCCCCAGTGGGAAGCTATGCAGATTACATCCAATGATTTGAAATCGGTAACAATTACAAACTGCACGTTTACTGCAGCAAATGTAGACGGCGCTGCTAACAGCGGTTATGGGAGCGAAGCGGATCAGGCAATTCGGTTTATTCATATTCAGCCAAGCAATTACCCCGTTGTAAACATTAAAATCGCGAACAATAAATTTCTTAACTGCGACAAGATAGCTGACAGCGTTGTAGGAATCTATTTTGTAAGTACGGAGTCGACCATTACTGTCGGTGGAAATACCTTTGAAGGACTGGCAATAGAAAACGGCAATTCTGGGCATTTGAGTGTCGGATGGCCGGAAGTAGAGGCGCTCAAGACGGTTTCACACTGGACAGGCGAAGAAAAGACCTTTGTGATTGACAGCACGGCTTCAAATCCCCTGATTTGACAAAGGCGATAGCGAAGATCCGTTTAACAGCTAGTCTTAGCCATAAACAAAAGCTGTTCTCTCCGAGCTCGGAGAGAACGGCAATCAAAGGGCATAAGCAGAAAACAGCTTATACCTTTTGATTGCCGAAAGACAGTATTATTGACACACAAAGGAGAGTATCTATGAAAAAATTTCTGAACCTCGTAAAAAATATCTTCACATTGCTGGTTGTCGTTCTTGCGGTTTGTATGATGATTTTTACTATAGTGTCTGTCAATACCTTTGACCGCAACGACAGAAGTATTTTTGGCTACAAGGCGTTTATTGTGCGTTCGGATTCTATGAGTAAGACCGATTTTAATGCAGGTGATCTGATTCTTTCTAAAGAGGTGGACCCGTCCACACTGCAAGCAGGAGACATTATTTCCTATCAGTCTACGAATCCCGAAAATTACGGTGAGGTGGTTACCCATAAGATTCGTGCGCTGACACAGGATGCGGAAGGAAATCCGGGCTTTATTACCTATGGTACGACTACGGACACAGATGACGAAAACATCGTCACTTACAGCTTTATACTGGGCAAGTATCAGATGAAGCTTACGGGTGTAGGTAAATTCTTCCAGTTTCTGAAAACCACTCCCGGCTATATAGTCTGTATTTTCCTGCCGTTTTTGATTCTGATTTTGATGCAGGGTGTCAACAGCATTCGCCTGTTCAGAAAGTATAAGAAAGAACAGCAGGAAGAGCTACAGGCAGAAAAAGCAAAGATTGAGGCCGAACGCGCCGAGACGCAGAAGATGATGGCGGAACTGCTTGCCATGAAAGCCAAGATGGAATCGGACACTGCCCCGTCTGATGCGGCGAATAACTCTGCGGGCAATCCGCCGGCTGAAAGCTGAATTTTTTCGTGCATCCCGATTGGTTGGTTCGAAATCGACTGTATCCCATGGAGACAGTCAAGAAATTGTTTATACCTTTAGTTGCCAAAAGACATTCTTAGAAAGGAGCCGTTTTTATGATGGATGAGTTTGTTTTAATTTTGCTGATTATCGTCCTGTCAATACTGATAGGGATTATATCTAAGCTGTTATCCTTTATGAAGCGTTTTTTCAACAAGACACGCGGCATCTGTCAGAAAATGGACAGTGCGGACAGTTATAAAGAATATTTACATTGGCGCAAAGCTCTTCGCTGTCACTATCTTTCTCTGCTTCCGTTTGTCACAGAGAAAAACGTTATGCACATATATCCGCTTGTTTTCCGTAAGCAAAAGCACGTAAAAGAAACCAAGGAAGAACGTAAGGACAGTATTGGACCGCTTTTAATGCCTTCGGTTCTCGGTATCTGCACTTGCCTGATTTGCATATGCGGTATGACTTGGGCGTGGTATTCTGCTAATATTCAATCGCCTGCGCAGAAAATGACGGCGGCATATTACGAAATTTCAGTGGAATCTGTAACGGATGCCGAAAATCATATAGTTACGCCGACAGACGGAAGCTATGCGCTTACAGCAGAGCAGACATATACTATCGTATTAAAAGCCGGAGGCTCTGTTAAAAACTGCGGCGGCTATTGCAGAATTGAAAACGCGGACGCATCCGCAGTATTCTATACACAAACCTTTGCGCCTGAGGAGACGCTGACGATTCAATTGACTCCGGAAAAAAGCGGTGCGTATACATTTATCAGTGTATGGGGCAGTCTGCCGACCGGTGTAGATTTTATAACTGATTCCGGAAAGACATCGGCAGAAACTACGGTTTCGCTTCTTTCCGAACAGGCAGAAACAACAGCGGCAGAAATACATTCCGAAGAAAACACGGTGTATACTGTAAAGTCCGGGGATACTTTATCGGATATTGCAAAACGGTACGGCACCACTGCTGAAAAACTGGCAGCATATAACGGACTTACAGACAATCTGAATCTGCAAGTCGGTCAGGTATTAAAAATACCGCCGAAGGATTACGAACTGACCGCAGTGTCACAAGAATCCGTTTCGGAAGAATCCCTTTCCCAACGCCCTGTAGATGTGACCGTACAGGATATATCTTCCGAAGATTCCGTACAGACAAAATCCGAATCCTGACCGCAGTAAAAACAGCAGCAGATTTTGAACTGTCATCAAGCCGCGAAAATCATGTTCGTATGTATCGGCTATGGTCGACAGTACAATTAAGCTGCCCAAAACAGGAAACTCGAATTTTACACAGCAAACGGATTTTGTTTTTTTACAGAATCCGTTTTGTTTAGGAGATTTGTGCGCAAATGCCCTAAAGACTGAGTTCGATGGATGCTTTACGGATGCAGTGAATCTTTTATCTCTTGCCATCGTGTAATCCCTGACAATTTGATGCTGTAAAAAATCATAACCACCCGTCAAACGGGTGGTTTGCTCGCCCCTATAAGGGGC
>DKUE01000013.1 GCA_002490525.1 Ruminococcaceae bacterium UBA7212 | reverse complement strand
ATCATATTTCTAAAGCAAAATCCGTTAGAATATGATACCCAGCAACGAGTGGGAATAAAGTAAAAACAAACGTATTTCATATAAGCATCCATTTTCTACACCGGTCAAAATAAAAAATAAAGAAATAATCTATTGCATTATTTCAATTATATGTTAAACTAAAGTTGTAAGCCATATTCAAAAATACAATTTAAAGGGGAATTTTGATGGAAGTTGTTGCGCAAAGAGTGTTCGAGCCGTTTTATATGTGGCTTGACATCGCATTTTTAGCTCTTTTTATCGGTCTGCTTTTCTACAAAAAGAAATACACCACCGTGATTGTGGGTGTACTTGCCGGTATACTGTATCAGATTGTTGACTTCGGTATCTTTCACCTTGCAACCGGCTCACGCCACCTGCTGATGAACGGCGTTGAGGGTACGGAAAGCCAACTCTTTTGGGTACTGATGTGGATGTCCATGAGTTATGGATTTACAAACTTTGCTTGGATTTGGCTGTGGATTTCCAAAGACAAAAACCTATTCGAGTGGACAACGCTGATTTTGGGCTGGTGGATTTGCTGTCCGCTGCTGACCAAGACCTTCGGTCCGCACGATTACACCATCACCATTTGGCGTGAAACAGGCGCATATCACGGCTGGATGGCGTTGATTCTGTTTGTCGGCTACGTACTGCTGTTTGTTTGGAATATGTCGCGAAAGAAAAAAGACGAACGCGTCAATATTCTGTGGCTGCTGATTATCGGCATTCTTGTGCAGGCAGGCTGGGAAATCGGACTTTATCTCGGCGGTATCCGCTCCGCAAATCTCGGCGTTACGGGTATGAATGTAAGCGCATTCTCCCCGATGATTATCAATTCCCTGTTGGAAACGAATCTCGGTATGCCTTACATCTTTATTATATTTATTGCCGTTTCCAGAAGATTTACCGAGTCGCTGAAACGAAGAAAAACAAAGCTGTCCTTTACAGAAAGAATCGTGGAAAACAACCGCGAACGGGTAAAGGATTATGAAAACACATCCGAATTTTTAGCATAGTGCTTTGCCTTGCGGGCAGTTTAAAACGCAAAAATCGCATATCGGCAAAAAACAGGCGGTCGTCCTTTCGGAAGATTGCCTGTTTTGCTTTTTTCCTTGCCGAAAACCTTTCAGTTTACAGTGCATATTCTAAGCTTTTTATGTTGAATTTCTAAGTAAAATCACTTATAATTGTAGCAGAACATATTCTTAGAAACGGCAATAACGCCAAAACAAGCCGCGGAAGGCAGTGTCGAGCGGCGTAATCCTTACAGGAGTCTTTATGTCTGAATGGAATCCGGAAAGCTATTTACAATTTCAGAAACAGCGCACACAACCTGCGATTGACCTTGCAAATCGTATACGGGAATGCAATCCGAAAACGGTTGCGGATATCGGATGCGGTCCGGGGAACAGCACGGCGATTCTAAAATCGGTGTTTCCGCACGCGGAAATCTGCGGGATTGACAATTCCGAAACGATGCTCTCGAAAGCCCGTGCCGCACACAGCGATATATCGTTTCAGTTCGGCTCGGCAGACAATTTGACAGGGCATTACGATTTATTGTTTTCCAACGCCTGCCTGCAGTGGCTGCCCGCACACGAAACGCTGATTCCGAAGCTGATGTCTAATTTAAAAGAAAACGGCACGTTCGCCGTGCAAATACCGATGAGTCAGCAGGAACTGTTGTTCCAAATCATCCGCGAGGTTGCGGAAGAATCCGAATGGGATTTTTCCGAGGTGCACTTTGTGCAAAATGATGGGCTATCGCCCGACAAATACCACGAAATTTTATCTTCGTGCGCAAGTAACTTTGATATGTGGGAAACCGCCTATTATCATATTATGCCGTCGCATCTTTCTTTAATAGAATGGGTGCGCAGTACACGGCTTCGCCCGTATCTGGATGCGCTGAACTCCGAAGAACAAACCGAATTTGAAAACCGAATTTTACAAAAAGTGCAGAAAGCCTATCCCGTAACCAAACACGGAGAGGTCATTTTCAAATTCAATCGGTTCTTTTTTACAGCACGTAAATAGTATCTCACCATATTGTACAGGCAGTCACCCTTTACAAGTGACTGCCTGCATTTTTATTATTTTTCACTTGGCAATGGTACGATTCCGTACTATACTACGTTTTGTAACGTACGATTTCATACCGTAAAGCAAGAATAAAGGAGGAATCTTATGTCATCTTCTGCTTCAAAAGCGCTTCGGCGCTTCAACTATTTATCCGCTGAAATCGGTGCGGCTTACCACGAAATGTCCTTTCAGCTTGGGCTTTCCGACAGCGCCATGCAGATTCTTTACACAATTTGTGACTGCGGACAGGACGGCACATGCCTTTTGCAGACAATTTGCCGACAAACAGGCTTAGCCAAGCAAACCATCAATTCCGCCCTGCGCAAGCTGGAAACCGAGGGTGTGCTTTATTTAGAAGCAATCGGCGCAAAAGGGAAAAACGTCTGCCTTACAAAAACAGGCAAACAACTGGCTGAAAATACCGCCATGCGTATGATAAAAGCGGAAAATGAGATATGGGATTCCTAGCCGGCAAAAGATGCAGAAGCTTATCTTACGCTTACGGAAAAATTTCTGTGCGAATTTCAAGAAAAAACAAAAGAATTAAAGGTAAAAGAACAAAATCATGGTTAAAAAGGCAATTCAACTTTCGGACCATTTTACTTATAAACATTTACTGCGGTTTACGTTTCCGTCCGTCATTATGATGATATTCACTTCCATTTACGGGATTGTGGACGGATTTTTCGTATCCAACTTCGTTGGGAAAACACCGTTTGCCGCCCTGAATTTCATTATGCCCGTTTTGATGATTCTCGGCTGTGCCGGATTCATGTTCGGCACGGGCGGCGGCGCGCTGATTGCTAAAACCATGGGCGAAAGCGACCCCCAAAAAGCAAATGAAACCTTTTCCTTGCTCGTTTATGTATCGGCCGCCTGCGGCGTGGTGCTCGCTGTACTCGGTATTGCATTTTTGCGCCCGATTGCTGTACTGTTGGGTGCAGAAGGGCAGTTGCTCTCGGACTGTCTGCTGTACGGCAGAATTATTTTGCTCGCACTCCCCTTTTATATTTTACAGTATGAATTTCAATGTCTGTTCGCAACAGCGGAAAAACCGAAGCTCGGTTTATCCGTCACGGTTGCGGCGGGCGTTACCAATATGATTTTAGACGCCCTGTTTGTCGCAGTCTTTCATTGGGGGCTGTCGGGTGCCGCGGCGGCGACCGCGCTTAGCCAATTTGTCGGCGGCGTGGTACCGCTTGTGTATTTCGCACGAAAAAACACAAGTCTTTTGTGCTTGGTCAAATGCAAATGGGACGGAAAAGCGCTTTTAAAGGCCTGTACCAACGGTGCTTCGGAACTGATGAGCAATATTTCTATGTCTTTGGTCAGCATGCTGTATAACGCACAGCTGATGAAATATATCGGGGAAAACGGCGTTGCCGCTTACGGTGTGCTGATGTATGTCAGTTTGATGTTTCAAGCCGTTTTTATCGGGTATTCTGTCGGCGCGGCACCGATTGTCAGTTTTCACTACGGCGCGCAAAACCGCATTGAGCTAAAATCCCTGTTAAAGAAAAGCGCGGCATTGCTCGGGTGCTTTGCGATTTTTATGTGCCTTGCCGGCGAGACCTTAAGCCGTCCGCTTTCTGTCATATTCGCAGGCTATGACGCACAGCTGTTAGAGATTACTGTACACGCGTTTGCTATTTTTTCGCTTTCTTTTTTATGCTCCGGATTCGTCATTTTCGGCTCGTCTTTTTTCACCGCGTTGGGCAACGGATTCATCTCTGCCGCCATCTCCTTTCTGCGTACGCTGGTCTTTCAAATCGCGGCCGTATTGATTTTCCCGCTGTTTTTGGGATTGGACGGCATTTGGTGGTCAATGGTTGCCGCAGAAACGGCGGCAGTTCTCGTTACACTTTTGTTTATATTCGGAAACCGCAGAAAATACGGCTACATATAATATATAATAAGATACAAAAGATTTTCTCTTTCCATTTTCACAAAATGTGCTATACTGTAGGCATATTTTCAGCGTTTGGAGAGTTTCAAATGAAACACCGTGTACAGACAAGCGAATCATTTTTAATCGGCGCGATTTTGGCACTGGCAGGCGGATTTATGGATGCGTATTCCTATTTGTGCCGCGGCGAAGTTTTCGCCAACGCACAAACAGGCAATCTGCTTTTGCTCGGCGTATCGCTCGCTTCGGGAAAAGCCTCTGCTGCACTGCATTATTTATTTCCCATAACTGCATTTGTCATCGGCATCGCCGCTTCCGATATACTACGCCGCCGTACGGCACCGAAAACACAGTTACACTGGCGGCAATACAGTCTGCTTCTTGAAATTCTGTGTCTGCTTTGCGTCTGTTTTATTTCGCAAAAATACAACACAGCGGCAAACAGTCTGACCTCGCTTGCCTGCGGCATTCAGGTAGAAAGCTTTCGGAAAATCCACGGCAATCAAATTGCCACAACCATGTGCATCGGCAATCTGCGCAGTGCTACACAGAATATCGGCGATTTTCTTTACTCCAAAGACTCCGCCGCACTGCGGCGCGGACTTCTGTATTACGCTGTAATTCTTTGCTTTGTCTGCGGTGCGGTACTCGGCAACATCTGCATTGGATTTTTAAAAGAAAAGGCACTGTTCGTTTGCTGTGCACTGTTATTTGCCGCATTTTGCATTATGTTTCCGCGAACGAAAAAATCCTGTAATTCAGCAAAATAATACTTGATTTTTGCCCTTCACCGTTCTAAAATATATAGTCGTTTTTAAAATACACAGGCAACGGAGTGATTGAGAATGATTCGAGTCGGTATTGCCGGCTACGGCAACTTGGGACGCGGTGTTGAAAGCGCACTGCGCGATGCAGAGGATATGGAAACTGTCGGCGTATTCACGCGCCGCAACCCCGCAAGCGTCAAAACTGCTACGGGAATTCCCGTATATGCATGGAGTGATGCTGAAAATATGCGGGGCAAAATCGATGTCATGATTTTATGCGGTGGCAGTGCAAACGATTTGCCGACGCAGACTGCTGAGTTGGCGGCATATTTTAACGTAGTAGACAGCTTTGATACCCACGCAAAAATTCCTGAGCATTTTGAACAGGTGGATGCGGTCAGCCGCGCACACGGTAAAATCAGCGTAATTTCAGTTGGCTGGGACCCCGGTCTGTTCTCTTTGAACCGCCTGTACGGGCAGGCAATTCTGCCGAACGGCAAGGATTATACGTTTTGGGGCAAAGGCGTCAGCCAAGGGCATTCCGATGCAATTCGCCGTATCCCCGGTGTGAAGGACGGCAAGCAATATACCATTCCCGTAGAAGAAGCGCTTGAAAGGGTCAGAAGCGGTGAAAATCCGGAACTGAGTACCCGTGAAAAGCACACGAGAGAATGCTTTGTGGTTGCTGAGGACGGCGCGGACAAGGCGGCAATTGAAACCGCCATCAAAGCAATGCCGAACTATTTTGCAGACTATGACACCACCGTGCATTTCATCAGTCAGGAAGAATTAGACCGCGACCACGCAGGCATTCCGCACGGCGGCGTGGTGTTCCGCACAGGCACAACAGGGCTTTCGGGCGAGCAAAAGCATGTAGTTGAATACAAAATACAATTAGACTCCAACCCCGGCTTTACCTCGAGCATCTTAGTCGCCTTCGCGCGTGCGGCATACCGCATGCAGAACGATGGACTGACAGGCTGTAAAACCATTTTTGACATCGCACCTGCTTATCTGCATCCGTCTTCTCCTGAAGACCAACGAAAATCTCTGCTGTAAAAGCGTTCAGAATAAAAAATCCCGCCAAAACCACAGTGCATTGCGGTTTTGACGGGATTCTTTTTATAAAATTTGAAAATCCGAGAAGGTCACTTGAAGCTTTTGACCGTCCATGGTCAAAACGCGCAGAAAACCGTCCTGTTTCCCCTGTTCCAATTGAAAGGTATCACCTGCTTCGGTCATACCGCTGTAAATGCGACAGTCTCCCTGCGCAGAAATCGCACAGCGCGTACCGCTTTGCACGCTGTCTATGGCGGCACAAAGTAATTTTAAAAATGCGGTATCGGGCAAAAGGGTTTCGGGGGTTTTCAATTCCAAACCCAAAAATTGTACCGTGCAGGATTCTTTGGTCTGCACAAAGGTGAGTGTCCGTATCGCCTCCGGTTTTTGCATGGTCAGCGTGACCGTGCCATCCGCACTGCGTGTGCACGTTGCGTCGAATTCGACTTCACGGTGCACAATATGCACAGAGGCGGAAAATGCTGCAGGAAAATCAGGCGGTTCTTGAGACAGCTTTGCATTTTGACATCCGCAGCAGAATACAAACAGCCCTGCCGCCAAAACACAAAGGATTCGTTTCATTTAGACGCATTCACCTTCTTAATGATATGATTCGAAACGGGAAAGCAGTTTCGGCAAGGCCTCCAGCATTTTTGTCGGCGTTACTGCGGTTCTAGAGGCGGCCTTCGCCGCGGCATCGCCTGCAAGCCCATGTATATGCGCCGCCGCAACCGCCGCCTCAAGCGGCGGCATGCCGATACACAAAAAGCCGAGAAGCATGCCTGCCAAAACATCGCCGCTGCCCGCCGTTGCCATGCCGGAATTGCCGGTCAGATTGACAGAGAACTGTTGTCCGTCTGCGGAAATCACAGTCCCCGCGCCTTTCAGTACAACGACTGCGCCTGTTTTTTCACAAAGCGCCGCACATGCGCCCAAACGGTCATTCTGCACCTCAGCGGCTGAAACACCGAGTAAGCGTGCCGCCTCTCCCGGATGCGGCGTCAAAATAACAGGCGCTTTCGCTTCCCTTAGCATATCTATGCTGTCCGTCATAGCATTTATGCCGTCCGCATCTAAAATCACAGGGATTTCTGCCTGCCGTACCAAGGCTTGCACAAGCTGTTTGGTATCGTAGTCCACGCCCAGCCCACAGCCCACCAGTAAAGCTGTTGCACTTGACAGGGCGTCCGAGAGTTTCTTCTCGTTTTGTGCGGAAATGCGTCCGAACCGATTGGCACAAAGCGGCAAAAGAACCTTTTCGGGGCAAGCGGCAGTAATCGCCGCATAGGCGCATTCGGGGAATGCCAAACGCACAAGACCTGCACCGCATTCCACGGCGGCAGAGCTCGAAAGCAGTGCCGCTCCGGGCATTTCATAACTACCCGCGACCACCAGTGCTTTGCCGAAATCGCCTTTGTGCGCATCGTCGCGGCGCATCGGAAACAATGCGGCTACGTCCGAATCTGTAAAGGAAAACACCTTTTCATACGGTTTGTAAAGTGTATCGGGAATACCGATGGAAACGACCTGAATTTCACCTGCATATGCCTTGGCGGGCGGAGTTACCAGCGACTGTTTCAGCGCCATAACCGAGACGGTCAGGTCTGCACGGACAGGTATGCTCAGAATTTCGCCCGAATCTGCCGAAAGGCCGCTCGGCAAATCAATCGAAACAACATACCCGCTGCATTTTTCTAAAAATGCAAACAGATTTTCAATTGTCTCAGGCAGTGTACCCGAAAATCCCGTCCCGAACACGGAATCCAAAATAATATCCGCCGTCATCAGGCGCTCTCGCTGTTTTTCACTTGCCGCATCATACGTATCTACGGGAATGCCGAGTTCCGTAACACGGGAAAACATTTCCTGTGCGTTTTCGGCTTTGGGTGCACCCATAACCAGAACCACGCGAACCGTATATCCGTTTTCATAAAGCTTGCGCGCCGCCACAAATCCGTCGCCGCCGTTTTTGCCTTTGCCGCAAAGTACAATCACATTGTGCTTATCCGTACCGTCAAACCGCATACGAACCGCCTTAGCACAAGCCGCGCCTGCATTTTCCATCAAGCGCAAATAGGAAATGCCGCTTTTGTCCGCCGCCGCCTCAACGGCTTTAATCTGTTCTGCCGAAAGAATACGCATCATAGGGTTTCTCCTCTCTCAAATGCGGTGACCATTGCCGCCGCGAAAGTATCCGTGTGGGTAATGCTCAAGGAAAATGCCAGATTTTTTTCGTCCGCCAGCTGTTTTGCATTTCCCGAAAGAAAAAAATACGGTGCGCCCAGACTGTCATGCAGGATTTCCGCTTCGCACAGCGAAAATCCGCGGACACCTGTGCCAAGCGCCTTCGAAAATGCCTCTTTTGCCGCGAACGCGCCTGCCAAATGACGCGGCGCGAATTTCCGTTGCGCCAATTCCTTTTGCTCGTTTTCGCCGTATACCTGCTCTATAAACCGCGGATTCTCCGCCGAACGGCGAATCCGCTCTATTTCTACAAGGTCAAAGCCGTTTTTTATCATAAGAAAAATCTCCCCCAAGGAATCCGGTATATCGCATAAAGTATAGCATATTTTCTCGGATTTGTAAGCAAATACGAAAAAAATTCAAATATCCTTTGCAATTCGCGAAAAATATGCTAAAATAATGCAGAATTATAAAAAACATAGGTGAGATTATGGAAATCATTATTATGGACAATGCCGAGGAAATCGGTAAGGCGGCGGGCAAACTGTTTGTAGACGCTATCAAACAAAAGCCGAATATCGTTTTAGGTCTTGCTACAGGTGCAAGCCCCGTGCCGACTTATCAGTACATATACGGCGAATACCAAAAGGGCAACGTCAGTCTGCGTGATGTGGTAACCTATAATTTGGATGAGTATGTGGATCTACCGAAGTCGGATAAAAACAGTTATTACAGCTTTATGCACACACAGCTGTTCGACCACACGGATATTCGTGAGGAGAATGTGCATTTCCTCGACGGCAATGCCGCGGACGTAGAAGCGGAATGTAAACGCTATGACGAAGCGCTGGAACGTGCGCAGGTAGATATTCAGCTCTTGGGCATCGGCAGAAATGGTCATATCGGCTTTAATGAACCGTCCATTTGTTTCACCAAAGGAGCGTTTAAAGTCAAGCTGACACAAAGCACCATCAGTGCAAATTCCATGTATTTTGAGGAAAATCCCATGCCGCACTATGCGTTGACAATGGGCGTCGGTTCCATTATGAAGGCGAAAAAAATTGTTCTGGTTGCTACAGGCAGTGCAAAAGCAGACGCTATGGCGGCGATGATTCACGGCGAGGTTACCCCCGTCTGCCCCGCATCTATTTTACAGTTCCACCACGATGTGGTCGTGTATATGGATAAAGAAGCGGCAAAACTGTTATAAGCTTTATTTGAGACAACAGGTACAAGCACAAATGTGTTTGTGCCTGTTTTTTTAATTTATTTTGTCTGTTTGTAAAATACACTTGACTTTATATCGATTATAATGTGCACTCTAAGTAAGAGGTGACGAAATGGGGAAAAATCTGAAATTAAAATCCGCCCGTGCCGGTGCGGACATGACACAAAAGGATCTTGCAGATGCCGTCGGGGTATCGCGGCAAACTGTCAACGCGATCGAAAAGGGCGAATACAATCCGACAATCAACCTCTGCAAAGCCATTTGCAGGGTACTCGGCAAAACGCTGAACGATTTATTTTGGGAGGATGAAAACGATGCGTAAACGCAGTGTAAAAAATAATTTAGATGAAATGCAGGAGCAAACACTTTTGAAAATCGAATCCCGCGGCATGTGGATTCCCTTTTACGGTCTGGTGCTGTCAATCGTCGCGCAGGTTTTGATTGGCAGCGAACAGATGGGAAATGCCATACTTGGTGAAAGCGTATTACTGCTGATTTTGTCACTGTATGTCGTCATTTCCTGCCTGCGGCACGGCATTTGGGACAGACGACTGCGCCCAACGCCGAAAACAAATACCGTTGTATCCGCTGTCGCCGGTGCAGTCGTCGGTATTGCTATGGGGATACGCTCTTATTTTGATTATCATGCTGCCGTTGGGTCGGTTGGTGTCTTCCTGTTTTGCGCCGGGTTCACCTTTGCGCTGTGTTTCGCCGCGCTTTCCGTCTGCGCAAAGCTGTATGAAAAGAAACAGGCACAGTTAGAAACAGAAGATTCCGATACAGCGGAAAACGGCGCGAAATAAATCTGCTGTGCCGCATACAGGAAAACAGGACAAATACATCCTTTCCCTGACTTTCCTGTTTTCTGCGGGATGTAACATCCCGTAATTGGGGCATTGCACCGGCAGACGCGCCGCTGTGCTTACCAATCTCTCGTGCACCGACCGCCGTTTGTTCCATTCGAGTTTCTAAGGCAATATGCTGAAAAAACAACACTGTTTTTGTCATCTCCTACAAACTTTTTCTACTTTCAAAAGTCTGTATTTCATTTATAGACGCAATATAGTATAACTAGTATTAGATTCCGAAAACAGAAAGAAGGAACAGCTTTTGAAGTCTGAAAAAACAGGTAGTATCCGTAAATTTATCGGACAGCCCATTTTAAAGGAAAAAGGGGTTGTCCCACGGCGGGAAGGACTGTGGTTCGCGCTGGGCGTGGCAGGGCAAAATGTATCCTGCGGTCTGGTCGGCTGGTTCTATTATTTTTGTACCGATGTCGCCTACTATGACATGGCGGTCATCGGCATTGTGCTGACAATTGCCCGTATATGGGACGCGGTGAACGACCCGCTGATGGGGATGATTATTGACCGTCACCGTTTTAAAAACGGTGAAAAGCTGCGCCCGTGGCTGAAAATCGCCCCGATTGCGGCAGGTTTTATGGCAATGCTTATGTTCATTAAGCCGCGTTTTGCCAATGACAGCGCATGGATACAGGGTGTATTTATTGCGATAGTTTATCTGATATATGATATGGCATTTACCGTGCAGGACGTTTCCATGTGGGGTATGACCTCTGTAATGTCCCCTGTTTCCGAAGAACGCGGACGCATTGTCCAATGGGGCAGAATCGGTGCTACCGTCGGCTCCTGGCTGCCCGGGCTGATTTCTGTATTCATATCCGTTGCAAATAAATTCGGCGTATCCGAAAAAATACTCTTTGCCGTACTCGGCATTGTTATGGGTATGGGCGGTATGCTGGTTTCCATGACGTCCTCTTTTGCGAAAGAACGTCTGCTGTCTGTTCCCGAGCAGGGCGGTGTGGGGCTTCGCGACAATTTGAACGATTTGTTTAAAAACAGAACCGTTATGCTGATTTTGCTCGGCTCTATTTTAAGCGGTTTTGCACTTACCGTTCCTACCGTGTATTTCTTTAAATATAAGGTCAGTTTGGATATTTTCGGGTTTCATATGGACGGGCTGACAGTCAGCTTCATTTTCGGCATTGTGTCAGGACTGCCCGGTACACTTGCTATGCTGGTCGCCCCCTGGCTTGCCAAAAAAGTCGGCGGGATGAAAAACATACTCGTGCTTTCCTGCGTTTGTGCAATCGCAGTGCGTTTTATCTGTTTTGCGGTTGGCTATGAGGGAAACAAAATCATTATCATTGCATTGCTTTTGGCACTCGCAAGCATTCCCAGCGGTGTAACGGGTATCGCCATGACCTCTCTGTTCGGCGACTCGATTGATTATATGGAATGGAAAACAGGCAGACGCGCCGAGGCGATTACATTCGCCGCGCAAACCTTTGCGAGCAAAATTGTCGGTGCCATCAACAACGGTGTTTCCACATTCCTGTTGGTGCTGCTGAAATACAGTGCCGCAGATTACGATGCGGGACTGCCCCTTTCCCCCATATTTGACAAATGGATTTGGCCGCTGTTTATTTTAGGTCCCGTTGTGGGCAGTGTGCTCAATCTGATTCCCATTCTGTTTATCAAATATCCGAAGAGCTTAAAAGAACAGGTGGAAAGAGAACTGAAGGAACGGCGTGCAAATGAGGCCGAAGCAACGGAAGAAACCGCAGTAAACTCGTAAAACATCTGGTATACAGTAAATCCCCCATGTCCTTGCTGACACGGGGGATTTCGCATACCCGATTTTATTCGTCTTTTCCACAGCAATGCTTATACTTTTTGCCGCTGCCGCAGGGACAGGGGTCGTTTCTGCCGGGCTTTTTCGCCTTGCGGACAGGTTGCTTTTTCTCACTGCCGTCCGTACCGCCCGAGGTCCCCGTAATTTTTACCTGCTGCTCGCGCTTAACCTCTGCATCGGTGCGCAGCACCACAGTGAGCATACCTGTTACAGTGCCCTCCTGAATGGCGGCGCTCATTTCGTCAAACATATCAAAGCTTTCCATACGGAAAGCGACAACGGGGTCCTGCTGACCGTAGGAACGCAGATAAATACCGCGTTTGAGCTCTTCCATAGCATCAATGTGATCCATCCAGCGCAAGTCCACATTTTGCAACAGGATTTTACGCTCCAGCTCCTGCATGATGAAGTCGCCGTATTTTTCAGCGCGTTCCTCGTAGCGGGCATGTGCCTTTGCAAGGAACAGATCAATATAGTCTTCCCGACGCTTATCCGTATCCAGTACCTCGCCGTCCAAAACCCAGCCGAGTTTTGCCTGCATACCCTTGACATTCCACTCCGCCTTCGGCAAAGAGGACGGACAGTAGAAATCCACCTGTGCGGTGAAATAGTCGTCAATCATCTTCCCGATTGTGGCATGCAAATCTACACCGTCCAGCACTTGGTTACGCTGACCGTAAATGACTTCGCGCTGTTTATTCATAACATCGTCGAAATTCAGGACGTTGCGGCGGGTCGCAAAGTTGTTACCTTCCACCTTAGACTGTGCACCTTCGATAAGCTTTGTAAACATTTTTGCCTCTATCGGCATATCGCCGACGGATTTGAACGAATCCAAAATCGTATAGAAGCGGTCACCCGCAAACAGACGCAGCAGCTCATCCTCTGCAGACAGATAAAAACGGCTTTGACCGGGGTCTCCCTGCCGTCCCGCACGTCCGCGCAGCTGGTTGTCAATTCGTCTCGATTCGTGGCGCTCTGTACCGATGATATAAAGGCCGCCCGCTTCGCGTACTTTTTCCGCTTCCTCGCGAAGCTCCGCTTTGTGCTTATCCTCTAATGCACGGAAGGTTTTGCGTGCTTCCAGAATTTCTTCGTTATCCGTCTCCGCAAAACCGGTTGCTTCGGCAATCAGCTCCTCAATATAGCCCTTTTTGCGCATTTCGGCCTTTGCCATGTATTCGGGGTTGCCGCCGAGGATAATATCCGTACCGCGCCCCGCCATGTTAGTAGCGATGGTCACCGCGCCGAACTTACCTGCCTGCGCAATAATTTCCGCTTCCTTTTCATGGTATTTTGCATTGAGCACTTCATGCTTGATGCCGCGTTTTTTCAGCGCCTTGGAAAGCGCCTCGCTCTTTTCAATGCTGATGGTGCCGACCAATACCGGCTGCCCCTTCGCATGGCTCTCCAAAATCTGTTCAATAATCGCATTGAATTTTGCCTGCTCGGTTTTGTAAAGCACATCGGGCTCATCCTTACGAATCATCGGCATATTGGTCGGGATGGAAACCACATCCAGTGCGTAAATCTCCTGGAATTCCACACTTTCGGTCATAGCCGTACCTGTCATACCCGACAGCTTGTCATACAGACGGAAGTAATTTTGGAACGTGATGGTCGCAAGCGTTTTGGATTCCCGCTCCACCTTGACGCCCTCTTTGGCTTCAATCGCCTGGTGCAGACCCTCGCTGTAGCGGCGGCCCAGCATGATGCGCCCGGTAAATTCATCAACGATTAAAACCTCGCCGTCTTTCACAACATAGTCCACATCGCGTTTCATCACGCCGATGGCACGGATCGCCTGCTCAATATGATGATGAATCGTAATATTTTCCGCATCCATCAAATTCTCTATATTAAAGAATTTTTCCGCTTTCTGAATACCCTGCTTCGTAAGCGTTGCGCTCTTCGCTTTTTCATCGACCACAAAGTCGCCGTCCGCGTCCACCAAATCCTCTGCATTGAATTTGGAGTCCAGCTCTTTCACGGTAATCATGCGCAGAGATTTTGCAAAGGTGTCCGCAATTTTATACAGGTCAGTGGACTTGTCCCCCTGACCCGAAATAATCAGCGGCGTTCTCGCCTCGTCAATCAAAATGGAGTCTACCTCATCAACGATGGCAAAGCTGTGCCCGCGCTGTACACGGTGCTCTGCATACAGTACCATGTTGTCTCGCAGATAGTCAAAGCCCATTTCGTTGTTGGTGCCGTAGGTAATGTCTGCGGCATAAGCAGCTTTGCGCTCCTCATTGGTACATTCATGCACAATCAATCCGACAGACAGACCCATAAAGCGGTACAGCTTGCCCATCCACTCTGAGTCGCGACGAGCAAGATAATCGTTCACCGTAACAATGTGCACACCCTTGCCCGAAAGAGCATTTAAATATGCGGGCAGGGTCGCCACCAGCGTTTTGCCCTCACCGGTCTTCATTTCGGCGATTCTGCCCTGATGCAGAATAATGCCGCCGATAATCTGCACGGGGAAGTGCTTCATTTTCAGCACTCTCGCCGCCGCCTCGCGGCAGGCTGCAAATGCTTCGGGTAATATATCGTCAAGCGTTTCTCCGTTTTCCAGCCTTTTTTTGAACTCAGGCGTTTTCGCTTTCAATTCTTCATCGGTCAGCGCGGCATATTCCGCATCGAGTGCAAGCACCTTTTTTTGCAGGGGCATCACCCGCTTGACCTCTTTTGAGGAATAATCCCCGAATATTTTCTTAAATAATGACATAAACTTGCGTCCTTTCCGTCGTTTCGGGCACATACCCACCGGTCTAAACGACCGTATACGTCATACATTATAGCATAGTTTTCAAAAAAAATCACCTCTTTTGCGTGAAAAAAACAAGTAATTTTGCATTGAAATTTCTTTAAAGAATCCCCTGTTTTCGTTGACTTTGTACGGAAAATTTGGTATGATTATCTTGTTATATAATTGTCAAACGGGAGGAATTACATTGACTGATGCAAGAACACTCGCCTATATCAATCTCTATGCGGTTTTGGGGACACTCGAAAACCTCTGCGAGCTAGACACAAAGGCAAAAGAAATCCTTTGGGAGATGAAAAGGCCCGTAACGGTTTGCTTTGATGTAAAGGGCGGACCGGCAGCAACCATTCGGTTCACCTCTCACGGCTGCCGCATGGAAGACGGCAAAAAGCCGTGCGATATTTTCATTCCCGTCGCGTCCTGCGAAAAATTTAACGGCATTATTGACGGCACTGTCACCCCCATTCCCGTAAAGGGCTTTTCCAAAATCGGCTTTTTGCTGAAGACCTTTACAGCGCTCACCGACCGACTGACCGAACTGATGAAACCCACGGAAGAAGCCCTTCGCGACCCTGCATTTTTCGAGCTTTCGACCGTTCTCACATTTTACACCATTTCGGTTGCGCTCGCACAAATCGGCAATCAGGACAAAATCGGGCAGGCAAGTGCTTCCTATATGATGGACGGCGATATTTCCTTTGCGATTAAAAACGGTCCCGCCGCAACACTGCGTGTGCGGAACAATCATTTGGTCACCCTGAAAAAGCCTGCCGAAAATCCGCGCGCCATTATGCAGTTTGACAATTTGCAGCTGGCAAATGATTTGTTCAACGGCAAGGTGAACGCACTGGAATGCATCGGTCTCGGTACGGTCGAGATTCGCGGTATGCTTTCTATGGTCGATAATATGAACAGACTGCTCGACAGGGTCGCGCTGTACTTAGCGTAATGGGAGGATTCAGTGAACATGAGTAAATTTCCGGAATACAAGCATGACAAAAGCCATGAATATTTTAACCGCGCCATCAAAGTAATTCCTTCGGGTATTTACGGGCATTTGGGTCCTGCCGAAGGACTTTGGGTTCCCGTATCGAAATGGCCTTTCTACTCTGAAAAAGCCAAAGGTACTTATTTTTGGGATGTAGACGGCAACAAATACATCGATTTCATGTGCGCCTACGGACCGAATGTCCTCGGCTATAACGACCCCGACGTAGACGCGGCGGCAATGAAACAGTTAAAGCTCGGCAACTGCACCACCTCACCCTCTAAGGTGATGGTGGAATGCGCCGAAAACCTCGTGGACACCGTCGCTTCGGCAGACTGGGCATTCTTCGCCAAAAACGGCTCGGACACCACCACACTTGCGGTTATGGCGGCGCGCGCACACACGCATAAAAAGAAGATATTCTTCTTAAAGGGCTTCTACCACGGTGACTTCCAGTGGGCACAGAAAATTGACTATCCCGGCATTATGCCCGAAGAGGTCGCAAACAACGTTGTTGTGCCGTGGTTCAATCTGAAGGCACTGGAAGATGCATATAACGCCTGTGACGGCGATGTGGCAGGGCTTATTGCCCAGCCGTATGATCACGGCAATTTCAAAGACAACGAAGTCGCCTCGAAGGAATACTGGCAGGCCGTGCGCAAATTCTGTGATGAAAAAGGCATGGTTCTGATTTTCGACGACGTACGCACGGGCTTCCGTTTGGATTTACAGGGCTCCGACCATTATTACGGCATTAAGGCAGACCTCATCTGCTTCTGCAAGGCGCTTGCCAACGGCTACAACATGTCCGCGCTCTGCGGCGGCGAGCATATGAAAGCCACCGTTTCGGGTATCACCTACACAGGTTCTTACTGGATGAGTGCTGTACCGTTTGCCGCGTCGATTGCCTGTATCAATAAGATGAAAAAGCTGAATACGCCGAAGATGTTCCGCGAAATGGGCACAAAACTGACTGACGGCTTCGTTGCGGCAGGTAAGGAACACGGCTTTGATTTGGTCGTTTCGGGTGAGCCCGCGCTGTTCTATCTGCGCATCGCCAATGATGACAGCCTGATGCTTCATCAGGAATGGATTGCCGAATGTGTCAGCCGCGGTCTGTTCTTGGCATCGCACCACAATCACTTTATGAATGCGGCGGTTACGGATGAGGACATCAAAAAGGCAATCGAAATTGCAGAAGATGCATTCTCGGTGGTGGCAAAACGCCATCCCGAAATCAAGGGTTAACTCTCAGCAGGGTTTTGCTGTGACAATATGTATATAACAGGGAGGACATTATGCAAAGAGCACCTTTAACCAAGGAAGAATGGCTGGCGCTGGAAAAAAAGGCCAATGACCTTCGCCACCTCTGCTTACAAACTACGGTTTGGGCGGGGAGCGGTCATATCGGCGGCGGTATGAGCGTTATGGACATTCTGACCGTTTTGTACCACAGATACCTGAACCTCAAAAAGGAAGACCCGAAGTGGGAAGACCGTGACCGTTTCATCCTCAGCAAGGGTCACGCAGGCATTGCGTATGCGCCCGTGCTTTGCGACTACGGCTGGAACGACCCTGAACAGCTCAAGACCTTTAACCTGACCAACTCCAAGATGGGTATCCACTTGGATTCCAACAAGGTCGAAGGCGTGGATGCTTCCACAGGCTCTCTCGGGCACGGCATTCCGATTGCGGCAGGCACCGCCATTGCGGCACGCGTACTCGGCAAGGATTACACCACCTATGTCGTGACGGGTGACGGCGAGCTGGACGAAGGCTCCAACTGGGAAGGCTTAATGACCGTTCGCCACTACAACCTCACAAACTGCATCACGATTGTGGACCGCAATCACTGCATGATTGACGGCAACACCGAGGATGTTATGAAATTAGAGCCGTTGGCGGACAAATTCACCGCATTCGGCTTCAATACCATTGTCTGCGACGGCAATAACATTGTGGAACTGTGCAAAGCCATTGACGCGGCGCACGCCTGCACCGACAAGCCGACCGTAATTGTCGCGGATACCGTCAAAGGCGTCGGCATCAAGCTGACGGCAGGTAACTACAAATGGCACTACGGCGCGATTGACGAGGAAATGGCGAAAACCGCATCCCAAGACCTCGACGATTACAGCGCAGAACGCATTGCACGCTGCGGAAAGGAGTTTGAATAATGGCTGGCGGATTTGTTTATAACGTAATTGAAACCCCCGAGCTTTCCACATCGGAAATCTACGGCAAGACCCTTGCAGACCTTGCGAAGGAACATAAAGAGATTGTAGCGGTCACCGCTGACCTTGCCACCTCGACCAAATTGCAGGACTTCACCAACGCCTGCCCCGACCGCGTATTCAACGTCGGCATTGCGGAACAAAATATGCTCGGCGTCGCGGCAGGTATGGCGAAAGCGGGACTTGTGCCGTTCGCGTCTACCTTCTCGGTATTCGCCTCTTTGCGCGCGGCTGACCAGCTGCACACCGATATTTGCTATCAAAATGTCAACGCAAAAATTATTGCGACCCATTCAGGCACCTCTTTCGGGCAGGCAGGCTCCACCCACCACGCAATTGTGGACTTGGCGGTGGCGCGCTCCATGCCGAATCTGACAGTCATCTGTCCGGCGGACGGGTACGAGACCGCAAATGCAGTTCGCGCGGCGTATGAAAACTTCGGTCCTTACTATATCCGCATCAACCGCGGTTTTGACCGCGTCCTGTATGATAATGAAGATTACGGCTTCGAGGTCGGCAAGGCGGTAGAGGTTCATCCGGGTACGGATATTACCGTTATCGCATGCGGTTCGTGTGTATTTCAGGCACGTGAGGCGGCAAAATTCTTAGAGAGCGCCGACGGCTTAAAGGTACGTGTGCTCAATATGCATACCATTAAACCGATTGACAAAGAGGCAATTCTCAAGGCTGTACAGGATACCCGCCGCATCATCACGGTGGAGGACCACAGCACACTCGGCGGCCTTGGCTCTGCGGTAGCAGAGGTCGTTGTGGAATCGGGCAAGGGCTGTGCATTTAAAAAGCTTGGCCATCCCGACAAATTCGCGCCCATCGGCCTGCACGAGGATATAATGTCAATCGTCGGCATTGACGCCAACGGCATTATTGAAGCCGTGCGTGAGGTTATGCATAAAGATTTTGAGTTAGACGACAACTGGGACGATGAAGTCTAAAATCTTTGTTGACGCACGCACCCCGCACACTTTTCCGCCCGCTCGTGTACCCTTGTACACTTTCGCGGCAAAAGAAAGTGCACACTGCACGCACTTCAATCAAGGATTTGTCTCTAACTTGATCCGTTTCTATAAAATTCCTTTTAAAGGAGTGTGAAAATTTTGCACACAAAAGAAGAATTGTATTCCAATAAAATTTTCTTCAACGCCGCTTTGCCGTTGGTGAAGGTAATCGCGACAGATGTGCCGTCTTTAAAAAAACAGTTTGCACATGTGCATGCGATTATTCAGGTCACGGCGCTGGACCCCGATGCCGAAGGCGGCAAGGTCGGTATGCATTATGTCGTCAACGGTGACGAATGGTTGGTGCACCTGAACCGTGTGGACCCGAACCCGCATGTGGAGTTGGAGTTTAAGAGTGTGGAAGCCATGAACGCCTTTTTCAAGGGCAAAATGAGTCCCGCCACACTGCCGAAAATGCGCGGTATATTAAAAAATTTCAGTGCATTTAAGGCGTTCCTGATGACGCTTTTAAAAATGTCATCTCTTTTGGGCGCAACCGAAGCGCCGAAGGATGACGAGACGAAAGAGTTGATGGTTAAGTGCTTCTTCTATCTTCTTTCAAGCGGTATCAGCCAGTTGAACAAAATGGGACATGAGGATATTCACGACTGGACGAGTAAAAGTCCTGACCGCGTTTATGCATGGGCAGTCGACGGTTATCCGCAAATTTCGGCATATCTGCGAATCAAGGCGGGCAAATCCCGCGCAGGCCGCGGTGAATATAAACGCGCAATGCCGTTCTTTACCCTGCGTTTTGACAGTCTGAACAGTGCATTGGGCATTCTCTTGGGCACAGACGATATGCTGGAAGCTGTTAAAAAAGGCAAGCTGATTATGGACGGTGCCCCCGAATTCGGCGGTCAAATCGGTACCTATATGCTGGAAGTTGCCGCATTGGCAAAATAAGCTGACGGCAAACACCACAATGCTGAATACTTTGAGAAAAAGCGTGTGCAAAGTTCTGCACACGCTTTTTTAATGTTTATTACAGTCAATCGACAAACTTACCGTAATGCTTCGGTTCTGCGGCGGCAGGAGCAAAACGCATTAAGAACTGACCCGCTTTCGCAATAAACGGATTTTTCACAACCTCGCCGATGCTGACAATCAAAGACTCTGCAATCTTGTAAACAGACGGTGTAGAGGAAGGTGTAATCGTAACACGGTCATTGCGTTTGAACAGGAAATTCAAATCACGTCTGCCGATGGTCTCCACAGGACGTATGTAAAGACGGAGATTGATATCATCCATCCACTCCGCATTGGCACACACCTTAAAGGTGATTTTTCCCAACGTCATGGTACCGTAACGGTAGTGTCCGTCCATACCGCAGGCAACGGTGTTGTTCTCATCACCCTCATCCCAGGTAATGGAACATTCATGTTCTTTGAAATGGAAACGGATATTATCCATATTACCCGCACGGTCCGACATCATAAAGGTCACCGCCAGCGGCAGCATGCTGACCGGGAATCCAATCAAATTCAAAAGAATCTTTTTGCGCACCTTAATGGTTCTGCCCTCGATTTTCTTTTCGGTCAGGGAACGCGGTGAAACGGCTGGACGCGCAAACAGGGAGGTTTCCAAACGGGAGGGCCTTTTCTCTTCGCCCTCATTGATAAATGCCTTCGGGAAAAACCGCCAAAGTGCTTCTCTTGCCTGTGACTCTATGGGAATCGCCGCCGTTGTAATAATCGAGGCATCATAGTCGGGCAGATTGATAGCAAACTGCGAGAACATACCGTCCATTCTGTAAGAATTCGGTATTGCGGCGTTCATCCAGAAGCAATAGCCGTAACCGCAGTTGGCATCCGGATCATCGCTCGGCTGTTTGATATCTCCAAGCTGATTTCTGGTTGCCTGTGCAATCCAGTCGGCAGGCAGAATCTGTTTACCACGGTATTTTCCGCCGTGCAAATAGCAATCGGCGACCTTCGCGAGGTCCTCAGTGGTAATGTACAGCCCCCATCCGCCTGCCTCAATGCCGTTTGCATCAGTTTCCCAAAACGGCACTTCAATGCCGAGCGGTTCAAACAAACGCGGTGTTAAATATTCAATTACGCTCATTTTGGTCACACGGTGCAAAATCGCGCAGAGCATGTAAATATTTTCATTTACATACAAAAACTGCGTACCCGGTTCAAACACCCAGGGCGAATTGATAAAATCGGCAATCCAGTCGATTTTTCCTTTATCCGCCATCATATCCGTCTGCTTGCCTGAGGTCATGGTGATGAGGGTGCGCACAGTCATCTTCTCAAAATACGGACTCGGCGTTTTCGGCGGATAATCCGGGAAAAAGTCCGTTACAACATCATCCAACGACAAAAGTCCTTCGCTGACGGCAAAACCCACCGCCGTTGAGGTAAAGCTTTTGCTGACGGAATACATGGTATGTTTTGTGTGTGCATCAAACGGCTCATTATACCATTCAACCGCCACCTTACCGTGGCGAAGTACCATCAAGCTGTGAAACTCCAGTTCCTCCTGTTGCATGTACTCGATAAGCTGCTCGACTACATCTGCGTAAACGCCCACATCTTCCGGTGCCGCCGCACGCGGCAAATCTGTTTTTTTGACTGCCATAACCAACTCACCCTTCTGCATCGTGCCCGATGTGTATTATACTCTTAGAATATTTGATTATTATAGCATATTTCTTTCAACAAATCAACACATTGCACAAAAAAAAGCGGATGAAACATCCGCCTTTAACAATAATAGACAAGTCCTTTTGTCTTGTTTATTAAAAATATAGAATGTATGCTTACTTAACTTCGACTGTCCAACCGAATTCGTCAGCACGCGTACCCCACTGAATGCCCGTCAGGGTATCATACAGATGCTGTGTAACCGCACCGATTTCGCCGTTGTTGATGATGTATTTTTCATCCTTATAGCAAAGCTCGCCAATCGGGGAAACAACCGCCGCCGTACCGCAGCCCCAAGCCTCTTCCAACGCACCGTTTTTCAGTGCTTCACCCAGCTCGTCCACACTCAAAAGACGCTCGCTGACGGTATAGCCTTCGCGCTTTAAAACTTCAATGCAGGACTTTCTGGTGATACCGGGCAGAATGGAGCCTGTCAGCTTCGGCGTGACAATCTCGCCGTTGATTTTGAACATAACATTCATCGCACCGACTTCCTCAATGTATTTACGCTCCACACCGTCCAGCCACAGCACCTGTGAATAGCCCTTTTCCTCGGCACGCTGTCCTGCACGGTTGCTTGCGGCGTAGTTGCCGCCGCATTTCGCATAGCCCGTACCGCCGCGAACCGCACGGACATCCTCGTCCTCAATCATAATCTTTACAGGGTTAATGCCCTCTTTATAATAACTGCCTACCGGAGAAGCAATGATTGCAAAAACCGCATTGTGCACAGCGTGTACGCCCAAGGATTCATCATTACCGAACATAAACGGGCGCAAATACAGGGAAGTGCCCGGAGCAGACGGTGTCCAGTCCTGCTCGGCGCTTACAAATTTCTGCAAAAGCTCCATGGCATCCGCTTCGGGAATCTGCGGCAGGCAAAGTCGCTCCGCCGAGTTATTGAGACGGCGGATATTTTCCATCGGGCGGAAAAGCTGTACCTTGCCGTCTTGGCGGCGGTATGCCTTTAAGCCCTCAAAAATCTCCGACCCGTAATGCAGCACCGTAGAAGCGGGGTGAATCGACAAATTGCCGAACGGTACAATGCGTGCATCATGCCAGCCTGTATCTGCCGAATATTCCATCATAAACATATGGTCCGTAAAAATTTTACCGAATCCCAATGCGTTTTCATCGGAAGGCTTTGCTTTCGGATTTTTGGTTTTTTCAATTTTAATTTCCATAAAAACATCTCCGTGTTTTGAATTAACTTAAATTATTTATCCGCCTTGTAATTCGGCACAAGCTCTTTTAAGAACGCTCTTGCCCGCAACGGCTCCATATCGCCGATTTGTGCAATATGTTCCATTAAATATGCATCGTTGAAATCATACGGTGCAGTCACAAAAATTTTGTCGTTTTCGGTTTTGTGCATTCCCTCTTTTTCCGACGGCAAAATCAGCTCCTCATACAGCTTTTCGCCGGGACGAAGCCCCGTAAACTGAATATCAATATCCACATACGGTTCATAGCCCGAAAGTTTAATCAGCTTTTCGGCAAGGTCGACAATCCGCACAGGTTCCCCCATATCAAGCACAAAAATCTCGCCGCCCTTGGCAAGACCGCCCGCCTGCACCACCAACTGTGCCGCCTCGGGAATGGTCATAAAATAACGGGTAATATCCGGATGTGTTACCGTTAACGGTCCGCCGTTTTCAAGCTGTTCTTTAAACAGCGGGATAACACTGCCGTTGGAGCCCAGCACATTGCCGAAACGGACAGCGGCAAATTTCGTGTCGGAAATTTTTGAGAAATGCTGAATCACCAACTCACAGCAACGCTTGGACGCGCCCATAACATTGGTCGGATTCACTGCTTTATCCGTGGACAGCAGCACGAAATTCCGAGCGCCGAACTCGTCGGCAATTTTTGCCGTATTGTATGTACCCAAAATATTATTTTTAATCGCCTCGTAAGGGCTGTCCTCCATTAAGGGCACATGCTTATGCGCCGCCGCATGGAACACACAGGACGGATGAAACTCTTCAAAGACCTCACGGAGCCGCGCTTCCTCGCGCACGGAGCCGATACGGATTTCAATCTGCGGTGTACCGTAGTAAGCACGGTCTAATGCATGTTTTAAAGCATAGGCATTATTTTCATAAATATCAAAAATGACAATTTTTTCCGGCTGGTATTTTGCAATCTGTCTGCAAAGCTCCGACCCGATAGAACCGCCGCCGCCCGTAACCAAAACAACCTCGTCCGTAACATATTTACAGACATCACGGTTCAGCTCCACCGGCGGGCGCGACAAAAGGTCCAAAATGTCCACTTGACGTGCAGATTTGAGCGCGGATTTCCGTTCCTTTTCCAATACGATATGGTCCGCCGCCATCCGAACCGTGCAGCCTGTGCTGACGTATAATTCCAAAAGCTCCCGCTTGCGGGTTTCGTCAATTTCGGTGATACAGAAATAAATTTCATCAATCCTGTATTTTTCCACCGCCATTTTTACATCGTCACAGCTCCCGACAATCGGCGTATCTAAAATGGAGTGACCGATTTTGTGCAAATCATCGTCCAAAATGGCAACCGGCATTCCGAGACGGTATTTGACCATCTGCATTTCGTTAATCAGCGCACTGCCTACCATGCCCGCACCGACAACCAAAATACGCTTTTTCACTGTAGAAGCCGTCTCACTGTCACTGCGCCGGCGCTGTTCCGCCGAGAACAGACGCATAGAGCGCGAAAGCAACCGAAAAAGCAGGCAAAGTGCTGTAATCAAAAGCGCCGAATCCACATATACAGACCAAGGCAGTACATTAAAGTACAGGGGCATCTCCGCACCGTTTGCCATCATTTGACGGCAAACGGTCATGCCGACAAAATCACATATCCACACACCGGCGGTTGCCACCACCGTTGATGCCCCGAACCGTAAAATGTCATAAAGCCCTGCATATTTCCAAAGCGTTTTATAAAGCTTGAAAAAGCTGTTCACCCCGATATACAGCAAAGTTACGTAGGGAATACGCAGACAAAGCCGTAAGAGCAGCTCCGTATCCGGATGAAAATTCCAGTGCAAAAGCACCATAATAAAATACAGTCCGTTTACAATTAAAAAATCCGTTAAAAGCAAGCCGAAAGTTTTTTGGTTGAATCGAATTCGTTTCTTCACTCAATCTCTCCCCAAAAATATATTCGTTTTAATTTTACTCTTTTATTCTCCGTATGTCAATAAAACGGATACTATAAAAATTGCACAAATACAGGGAAATTCAGTTGATTCCGAATAAAAAAAATGGTAAAATATTAAAGTTTTATAAAATAGAGGAAAGAAGGCGAAAAACGTGCCGCAAAAGCTATGGAAGATTGCCGAATACAATCGCGACACAGCGGCAACACTCTCGGAAAACTGCGAAATTGACCCGTTTCTCGCCTTACTTTTAACTGCGCGCGGCATTACGGACGAACTGCAGGCACAGGAATATCTTTCCGCCGATTTTGCATTTTCCGACCCGTTTGAATTGGCGGACATGGAAAAAGCTGTCGAACGCATTGCCGATGCTTTGGAGAACTTCGAAAAAATTGCGGTATTCGGTGATTACGATGCAGACGGCATCACCGCCACCGCGTTGCTGTATTCTTATTTGGAATCGCAGGGCGGCAATGTCGTTTGCCGCATTCCCGACCGTCAAAGCGAGGGCTACGGTCTCTCGGCAAACGCAATTCGTGCCCTGCATGAGGACGGCGTAAAGCTGATTGTCACAGTGGACAACGGCATTGCCGCCGTGGAAGAAGCCGCACTCGGAAAGGCGCTCGGCATAGATATGGTCATTACCGACCACCATACACCGGGTGAAATTCTGCCCGATGCGGTTGCCGTTATCAATCCACACCGCACAGACTGCCCCTCTGAATACAAAGAAAGTGCGGGCGTAGGCGTTGCTTTCAAACTGATTTGTGCTTTAGAGGGCGACTGTGAATCGGTTTTTGAGCAATACGCGGATTTGGTCGCAGTCGGCACGCTTGCAGACGTTGTACCGCTGACAGGCGAAAACCGTGCCCTTGTCAAAAAGGGCATTCGGAAAATCAGCACTGACGCACGTGCAGGGCTTTCCGCGCTGAAAACCGTTTCGGGGCTCAGCGAACGCCCGATGACCGCTTCCAGCGTTGCCTTTACACTCGCCCCACGCATTAACGCCGCCGGACGCGTCGGTTCGGCAATGACCGCACTGCATTTACTGCTTTGTGACGATGCGGATACCGCTTTGCAGATTGCAGGCGAAACGGACGCACTCAACAAACAGCGGCAGATGATTGAAGCCAAAATCACCGCAGAAGCCGTGGCGCAGATTGAAGGGAACCCTGAAATAAAATATGCACAGATTTTGGTGGTTGCGGGGGAAGGCTGGCATCCCGGCGTCAACGGCATTGTCGCTGCGCGTTTGGTGTCCCGCTACGGTAAGCCCGCCGTCGTCATTTCGTTAGACGGCAGCGAGGGAACAGGTTCGTGCCGCAGTCTCCCGGGGTTTTCCATTTACGATGCGCTGTGCGCCGTGCAGAAACATCTCACCTACTTCGGCGGGCATCCGGGTGCGGCGGGCTTGGGCGTACACGAAAAGAACATTCCCGACCTGCGCCGTGCTTTAGACGCATATGCAAAATCCGTAAACATGCCGTTTCCATGCGTACAATTGGACTGTAAGCTGAACCCTGCCTATATCGATTTGAATTTACTGGATGTACTTTCCGCCATAGAACCGTGCGGCTGTGAAAATCCCGCGCCAACCTTCGGTCTCTACGGCATGTGTCTTTGCGCCGTGAAGCCTGTCGGCGAAGGTAAGCACTTACGGCTCACTCTGCAAAAAGGCGGCGCCTCACTCACAGCTATGCTGTTTTCCGTGCCGCTCGCCGCATTTCCTTACCGAATCGGCGATACGGTAGATCTCGCCGTCCAGGTTGAAAAAAACACCTTTCGCGGCGAAATCCAGCCGTCTGTGCGCATACGTGAAATGCGCTTTTCGGGCTTTGATACAGAAAATTATTTAAAAAGCCTGCGCCTGTATGAAAAATATCGCTTCGGTGATGCACTGTCTGAAAAAGAACGTACTTTTTTAACGCCTTCGCGGGAGTTTCTGCTCGGCGTTTATCAATTTTTACAAGTCAACCAGCCGTTCCCCTATGATACAGCCGTATTTTGCCAGCGAAGCGGCTGTCCGCCCGCCAAAGCCGCAACCGTCTGCGTTGCGTTAGATGTGCTTACGGAACTGGAACTTTCGGAAAAGAACGCGGACGGCGCATATATCTGCAAAAAAGCGGAAAAAAAAGCGGATTTGACGGCGTCCGCCGTCTTACAACACCTCACCGAGAAGGAAGCATAAGCCATGGAAGAACGAGAATTAACGCCAAAAGAACAATATGCCCTGTTAAAAGAACGACTGCAAAAGGAAACCGCCTGCACCGCCGAAGAAATTAAGGAAATTGATAAGGCATTCGCTTTGGCAGAAGATGTCCACAGCGCACAGCTGCGCTATTCGGGGCAGCCGTATATCATTCATCCGATTGCCGTTGCCAATGTTTTGGTGGATTTCGGCATGGACGCGCAATCCATTGAAGCCGCGCTTCTGCATGATACAGTGGAGGATACAGATGTTACTCTGCCGCAGCTGCAAGCGGAATTCGGCGATGAGGTCGCCGCACTGGTAGACGGCGTCACCAAGCTCGGCAAAGTGCCGCTTGCCACCAAAGAGGAATTTCAGGCGGAAAACCTGCGAAAAATGCTGTTGGCGATGTATCAGGATATCCGTGTCATCATTATCAAGCTTGCTGACAGACTGCACAATATGCGTACGCTGGACTTTATGGCACCGCAAAAAAAGCGGGATATTGCGCTGGAAACTTTGGAGATTTACGCACCGATTGCGCACCGCCTCGGTATCCGCGCCGCCAAAGAGGAACTGGAGGATTTGGCGATTCGCTTCTTGGACCCGATTGCTTATGCGGATATTGAAAAATCCCTGGACAGCATGACCCGCTCACGCTTGGAATTTTTAGAGGATATGAAAGAGCAAATCCGTGCACGTATCTCCACCGTGGTCAAAAATCCGAAAATTGACGGACGTGTCAAAAGCGTACACGGCATATACCGCAAAATGTATATGCAAAACAAAAATTTTGACCAGATTTACGACATCTATGCCATTCGCATTATTGTAGACAGCGTCATTGACTGCTACAACTGCCTGGGGCTGATTCATGATATGTTCCGCCCGATGCCCGGACGGTTTAAAGACTATATTTCCACACCGAAGCCCAATATGTATCAGTCTTTGCACACCACTGTGCTCGGTACGGACGGCATCCCGTTTGAAGTACAGATTCGCACATGGGAAATGCACCGCACCGCGGAATTCGGTATTGCGGCCCACTGGAAGTATAAGCTGGGCTTAAAGGGCAAATCCAATTTAGACGAGCGCCTTGCATGGATTCGCCAGATGCTCGACGACCAAAAGGAGTCAGGCGACGTACAGGAATTGGTGCGCGCCATTAAAAGTGACCTCATCCCCGAGGATGTGTTTGTATTCACGCCGCGCGGTGACGTCATCAATCTGCCGAGCGGCGCGACCGTCATTGACTTTGCCTATGCCATTCACACCGCCGTCGGCAACAAAATGGTCGGCGCAAAGGTGGACGGACGGATTGTGCCGATTGACTATCAGGTGAAAACCGGTGAAATTGTAGAGGTGCTCACTTCCGCACAACAGGGTAAGGGTCCTTCGCGCGACTGGCTGCACATTGCCAAAACCAGCTCCGCGCGCAATAAAATCCGCTATTGGTTCAAAAACGAAAAACGTGATGAAAACATTGCCGAAGGAAAATCCGAGATTGAACGTGAATTTCGGCGCAATTATATCCGTCTTTCGGAAGCGGAATACGAAAAATTTATTCGGAATCTTGCCGCGCGCCAGCGGTTTGACGATTTGGACGATTTTTATGCCGCGGTCGGATTCGGCGGCGTATCCGTCATTCGGCTGATGCCCTATATCAAAGAGGAATACAATAAGAATTACCGTCCGCAGGAACAGCCATCCGCACTTTTGCCGACACAGGTGAAAACAACAAAGAGCAAGGGCAGCGACGGCGTTACGGTAGAGGGCGTGGACAACGTACTGATTAAATTCTCCCGCTGTTGCAATCCCCTGCCCGGTGACAACATCATCGGCTTTATTACGCGCGGGCACGGCATTTCCGTGCACAAACGCGACTGCACCAACGTGCCGAAGGATATTGCGGCTTGCGATGAACCCGAGCGTTGGGTACAGGTACGCTGGAACAAGGATGTAAAAAAAGAATTTAAAGCCGCCCTGCAGATTACGGCTTTGTCGCGTATCGGCTTAATGGCGGATATTTCCGTACAGCTTGCCAACATGCGCGTCAATATCAATGAAATTTCCTCACGTGTGGCAAAGGACGGCAGAAGCACCATCAATATGAACATCACCGTCAGCAATGTAGACCACCTGAAAAATGTGATTTCCCGCATTGAAAAGGTAGACGGTGTGCTGAGTGTGGAAAGATAACCCCCCGCATACAAATACAGGAAAGGAACGGCACCTTGCGCAAAACCTTTGTTTTTGCAATGTTTGGTGCGAATAGAAATATGAAAGCAGTCATTCAAAGGGTAAAGCACGCCGCCGTCACGGTAGACGGCGTCTGTGTCGGCAAAATCGGAGAAGGCTATATGATTTTGGTCGGTGTGCAGGACGGTGACACGGATGCGGACGCAGAGCTTCTTGCCCGCAAGACTGCCAATCTGCGTGTTTTTACAGATGAAAACGACAAAATGAACCGTTCGGTGCTCAACATCGGCGGCGAGGTTTTGGCAATTTCGCAGTTTACCTTATGCGCCGATGTGAAGAAGGGCAACCGCCCATCCTTTACGGATGCCGCCGCGCCCACCGAAGCACAGCGGCTTTATGAGCTGTTTTGCAGTGCATTGCTGAAAAACGGCGTAAAAAAAGTGGAACAGGGCGTATTCGGCGCACACATGGAAGTGGACCTTTTGAACAACGGTCCTGTAACGATTTTATACGATACTGAAATTTGGAGAGGCAAATAACATGGCGCTAACCGTTGAAAGCCTGCCGCAAGGTCCCGTACAGGCTAACACACACATTATAACCGATACTGTCACAGGCAAAATTGCCGTAGTAGATGCGGGAGACTGCACAGCATACTTGAAAGAACGTCTGCAAGGCAGGCAGGTGGAATACATTCTTTTGACACACGGACATTTTGACCATATTCTCGGCGTAGCGGCATTAAAGGAGCTGACGGATGCCGAAGTCTGTATACACGCGGCGGATGCAGACTGTCTTTCCAGTGAAGAAAAAAGCCTTTGCTCGTGGGAATGCGCGGGACAACAAACACCGATTGTTCCCGACAGACTTCTGCACGAGGGGGATGTGATTTCACTCGGGGAAAGCGTCTTACACGTTTTGCACACCCCGGGACACACCAAAGGCGGCGTATGCTATGCCGATTATGAAAATCGTATCCTTTTCACAGGCGATACGCTGTTCTGCCTGACGGCGGGGCGCACGGATTTTCCCGGCGGCAGTGACGAAGAATTGCTTGCATCGCTCATTCGTCTGCGCAATCTGGACGGGGATTTTACCGTGTACACGGGGCACAACCGCGTCACGACCTTAAACCAGGAACGCATGCGCAATCGGTATATGCGGAGAATCGGACAATGATTTTAGAAATTTTAGGGCACAGCTATCAATATGAACTGGAAAAGCTGACGCGGCTCTTTTTCCCGAATGAAAAAATCCGCGTCGTATATAAAAAAAGCGATGCCGCCGAAACAGAACCGCTTTTCAGAACGGAAATACGCGAAAATAACGCCTATGTATTCTGCTGTCTTGACGGAAAAGCGTTAGAACAAACTGTTTCGCTGAAAGATGTTGAAGACCCTGAATTGCAAATTGCGTCTATGCTGTTCCGAACTTTAACGGATTTAACGGGCTATCAGCCGAAATGGGGGCTGCTGACAGGCATTCGCCCGTCAAAGCTTCTGCTCGCTTTGCAAGCGGAAATGGGAGAAGAGAACGCACACACCTATTTTCTGGACCGTTTTTTTGTCTCCGAAGAAAAAACCGCCCTCACGGAAAGCGTAGCGGCACGGGAAGAATCGATTATCCGCACCTCGCGCCCCGATTCATGCAGTTTATATGTATCCATTCCCTTTTGCCCCACACGGTGCAGTTACTGCTCGTTTGTCTCACACGCAATGACCGCCGCCACCGCCAAAAAATTATTGCCCGATTATGTGGCACTGCTGACAAAGGAAATTGAAAAAACGGGCGCATACGCCAAATCCCTCGGGTTGCGGCTCGAGAGCGTGTATTTCGGCGGCGGCACCCCGACAACTCTTTCCGCCGAACAGCTGGGTACTCTGCTTTCGGCAATTGACCGTGCATTTGACCTCTCCTTTGTACGGGAATATACGGTAGAGGCGGGACGGCCCGACACAATCACCCGTGAAAAGCTGGATACGCTCAAAAGCGGCGGTGTCACGCGCGTGAGCATCAATCCCCAGACCTTCAATGATGCGGTACTGCGGGAAATCGGCAGAAATCACACCTCTGCCTTAACCGAATCTGCCTATTTTGAGGCGCGCAGTGCAGGCTTCGGAAATATCAATATGGATTTCATCGCCGGTCTGCCGATGGATACCCCCGATTCCTTTGCCGCCTCTGTAGACCGTGCGATTCTCTTAAATCCCGAAAATATCACCGTGCATACGCTTTCGGTCAAGCGTGCTTCCAATCTCGGCACACAAAACGCCAAAGTAGAACGCGCATCGGGGCTTGCCGCCGACCGCATGCTCGGCTATGCTTATCAAAAACTCACTGCAAACGCCTATCATCCGTACTATATGTACCGTCAGTCCAAAACACTCGGGAATCTGGAAAACACAGGCTACGCCAAAGCCGGCTACGAATGTATTTACAATATTTTTATGATGGAAGAGTGTCACACAGTATTCGCCGTGGGCGCCGGCGCAGTTACAAAACTAAAATCTCCGCACGGTAAGGAGATTGAACGCATATTTAACTATAAATATCCATATGAATATATTTCAGGATTCGAAGAAATTCTCGCCCGCAAGGAAAAGATTCTTCCCTTCTACGAAAAATATACATGAGGTAATTTGTATGGCCAACGTGCATAACTACATTGAATATATCAATGATTTGGCAAAAAATGACCCGCACACGCTCGTAGAGCGCAGTGAAACACGGTTTGACAACATTTTAAACGGCATTGCCGACCGCGTAGAAAAGGACAGCGGACGGGAAATCATTATGCTTGCAGGACCTTCCGCTTCAGGCAAAACGACCACCGCCAAAAAAATAGCACAGAAATGTGCGGCACGCGGTATGCAAACGCATGTTATCTCCTTAGACGATTTTTATTTGGCGCGCAGTGAAATTCCGCTCGGTGACGACGGCGAGCCCGACTTTGAAACTGTGTATGCACTCGATTTGCCGTTGCTTCGCGAATCCCTGCAAATGCTTTTAACAGGCGTGCCGACAGAATTGCCGTTGTTTGATTTTACGCTCGGCAGGCGCAGCGACTGTGTAAACACCATAACCCTCGGCACACAGGATGCAATTATCGTTGAAGGACTGCATGCGTTGAATCCGATTGTGACAGACGCCCTGCCGCAAAAAAATCTTTTAAAGCTTTATATCAGCGTTTCTTCGCGCATATATAATGAAAGAGGAAAAATCATTTTAAACAAGCGGAATCTTCGCTTTCTGCGGCGCATGACGCGTGACTATCTGTTTCGCGCAAGCTCCGTGGAAAACACCTATGCCCTATGGGATAATGTGCGAAGAGGCGAAGATGAATACCTGTTCCCTTTCAAAAATCTCGCGGACATCAAAATCAATTCCGTACACCTAAGCGCGCCGTGCGTATTTCGCGACACATGCCTTGAAATGCTGCGTACCGCGTCGCTTTCAGGGGCACATGCGCGTGACGCCGAACGGCTGATACGTGCGCTGGAACAGTTTGTGCCGCTGTCGCCCGCCTGCATTCCGCCGGATTCTTTACTGCGTGAATTTTTAGGTAACAACGGGCTTACTGTCGCAAGTTCTGGCAAAAAATCCCTTTAAAAAGATTGACAAGCACCTGAGAAGCGTGCTATTCTGTATTTTACCGCGTTTTTTGCATACCGAAACCAACCGATGGGAGTGAATCGACTTTGGCGCAGAAAAAAAGAAAAAGCCAATCGCTGTTAAACGGCGCTATGGTGCTTGCCGCCGCGACAATTCTTGTAAAAGTCATCGGTATTCTTTATAAAATTCCAATTTCCAACATGGTCGGCGCAGTCGGGCGCGGCTGTTTTGATTCTGCATATAATTTGTATATCCCGATTTATACCGTCTCTATGGCAGGCTTTCCCGTTGCGGTTTCTAAAATGGTTTCTCAACAGGTCGCACTGGGGCGGTTTCGCGATGTTCGGCAGATTTTTAAGGTCGCCGCAAGGCTGTTCCTGCTGACGGGTACGCTCGGCACAATTCTGATGCTCGCGCTCTCTTACCCCTATGCATACCTTGCGAAGAATTTAGAAGCACTGCCCGCCATTTTCGCAATTACACCGTCGATTTTTTTCTGCTGTATCATGTCGATTTACCGCGGCTACTACAACGGACTGCGCAACATGACCCCGACTGCCATGTCCGAGGTATGGGAAGCCGTCGGTAAAGTCGTTGCCGGGCTTGTCTGTGCAAAAATCTCCATTAATTACGGTATGTCGCGCTTTACGGCGGGCTATACTGTTTACGGACATACGGTTTCCACGGAAGCCGAGGCAATGAGTGCCATTTATCCCTATGCCGCAGCAGCAGCCGCCATCGGCGTTACGTTCGGCACGGTGGTCGGCATGATTTACATGATGCTGCTCCACAAAATCAAAGGCGACGGCATTACACGGGAAGAGCTGATTAACTCTCCCCGCCCCTTAAAAGGCTCTACCATCGCCAAAACACTGATTTCGATTGCCATTCCCGTTGTCGCCTCCTCGCTTGTGTTCAGTGTCACCAATCTGATTGACTCCATTACCGTCCAAAACCGTTTGGACACCATGATTATGGGTAATCTGGATTATATCAAATCCGTGTACGGCGATGCTTTGCTTGCCTCGCAGATTCTGGACGAAGATATTGCCAAATTCCTGTACGGCGCATACACCATGTCACTGGACTTTAAAAACCTGATTCCGTCCATCACCATGACTTTAGGCGTCAGCGCCATTCCCGCACTGTCCGCCGCTTGGGCGGTCAAAGACAAACGTGTATTGCGCACATCGGTGGAATCGGTTCTGCGCGTCACATTAATGATTGCGCTGCCTGCCGGCATCGGCATGGGCGTGCTGGCCACGCCGATTCTCGACATGATGTACCAAACGGGCAAATCCGCATCAGCGGTCTCTATCGCCGCCCCGATTATGGCGGCTTACGGCTACACCATTTTCCTGATGTCCCTTTCACAGCCCATGACCAATATGCTGCAAGCCATCGGCAAACCGGGCGTGCCTGTAAAATCTCTGACGCTCGGTGCGGTCACCAAAGTTATTGCGAACTATATTTTCATCGGTATTCCGCAAATCGGTATCAACGGTGCGGTCATCGGCACTGTCATTTGCTACACCGTGATTGTAATTTACAACTATATCGCGCTGGTCCATACAACAAAAGTCCGCATCCATTTTATTTCCGTATTCGTAAAGCCGCTGATTTGCAGTGTGCTTTGCGGCGTAGCGGCATACACAAGCTACGGACTGTTCCAAAACATTCTGCCCGATTTATCACGCGGGGCACTGTCTGTTACCAATATCATCGCCACAATGATTGCCATCATATTTGCGGTATTGGTTTACGGCATTTCCATGCTTTTGGTTGGCGGAATTGCAAAAGATGACGTAATTATGCTCCCGAAGGGAGAAAAAATCGCCAAACTACTTGCAAAATATGGATTTATAGAGTAAAATAAAGGGAGTTGAGTGAACCTTGAAACCGACATTCACGCGCAAACAAAAATATACAGTGGACGACTTGGTTGAAATCATGCGTATTCTCCGCTCGGAGAACGGTTGCCCTTGGGACCGAGAACAGACGCATGAATCCATCCGCAAAAACTTTATTGAAGAAACTTACGAGGCGATTGAAGCCATCAACAAGCAGGACAGCCACTTACTGTGCGAAGAGCTCGGCGATGTACTGATGCAGGTCGTTTTCCATGCACAGATGGAAGCGGAAAAGCAGGTTTTTGATTTTTCCGATGTAGCGGACGGTGTTTGCAAAAAACTGATTGAACGCCACCCGCATGTGTTCGGTGAAACGCATGTAGATTCTTCGGACGAGGTACTGCGCAATTGGGAACAGATTAAATCCGCATCCAAGCACCGCAAAACCGTTGCCGACAAAATGAATTCCGTTCCCCGTGAATTGCCTGCATTGATGCGTGCGGACAAAATTCAGCGCCAGGCGGCAAAGGTCGGCTTTGACTGGGACAAGCTCTCAAGTGCGGCAGCAAAAATTTCGGAAGAACAGGCAGAGCTTGCCGCCGCAATTGCGGCAGATGACCGCGCTAATACCTTTGAGGAGCTCGGTGATTTGCTTTTTTCGGTTGTCAATGTAGCGCGCAAACTGGAAATTGATCCCGAAGAAGCTCTAACCAAAGCAACAGACAAGTTCCAATCCCGTTTCACGGCGGTAGAGTCGCTTGCCGCCGCACGAAGCATTGTCATGGCGGAATCCGACCTCACAGCTTTGGACAAACTGTGGGACGAAGTAAAATCCGCTGAAAAATAAGAATCTTGATAGCGGGTATACCGCTGTTTGGAGATATATTAAACACAAACGGAGGAAAACAAAATGAATAAGACAGAATTGATTGCAGCAGTTGCAGAAAAAGCGGGTCTTTCCAAGAAAGACGCAGACGTTGCAGTTACAGCCGTTTTTGACGCTGTTACCGCGGAGCTCGTAAAGGGTGAAAAAGTTCAGCTGATTGGCTTCGGTACATTTGAAACCCGTGAGCGTGCGGCAAAACAGGGCCGTAACCCCAGAACCGGCGAAACCATGACCATTGCTGCTTCCAAAGTGCCCGCATTTAAAGCCGGCAAAGCTTTGAAAGACGCTGTGAAATAAGTTTTCGACAACGTTTGGGCAGGGGAATTTTATTTCCCTGCCTTTTTCTTTTCGTTTTCCCTGTTTCTGCGCCAAGCGCAAATCCCAACCAAGCAAGGAGTACTGAACATGAGATTAGATAAATATTTAAAAGTATCCCGTATTGTCAAACGCCGCACGGTTGCCAATGAAATTTGCGACGCAAAGCATGCGGTTGTCAACGGCAAAGTTGCGCGTGCTTCCTACGATGTCAAAGCCGGCGATGTAATTGAGTTGAGCTTCGGCGGCAATGTGAAAAAATATGAGGTGCTCGAAGTAACCGAATATGCCACTAAAGAATCCGCCGGGAATATGTATAAGGAATTGTAAGCCGGGCAGAATTTCAAAAAACGGTTCAATCCATAAAAGCGATAAAAACACAGGGCAAGGAGACGCTGTTCCTTGCCCTGCTCTTTTTTATACATTCACTTTTGCAAGCTTGTATGTGCAGGCTTATGCCGCTTTGTTCGCCGCTTTCAGCCAAGAGACCTGATACTCCTCTACCAAAAACTGTACATTGCTTTCAGGCAAGGTTCTGGAGCCGGAAGCTGCCTGCAAAATCCAGCGTGCATCCACAGCCGTAATTTTTTGGTCACCGTTGACGTTTGCTAAAATCTGCTGCGCCTCACTGAACTCTCTCGTGCCTGACGCCGCCTGCAATACCCAACGGGCATCCACTGCCGTGACTTTTCCGTCACCGTTCACATCGCCGAAGCTGAGCGGACGTGTCACTCGCAGGATTGTGGCGGGGTCTTTATCTATCTCGCCGTAATAGCCATCCGGAACCACAAAGGCATCATCCATAGCCGTTCCCTCGGGAATGTATACCGTCATCTTGGACTTATCTACGATTGCTTCGGAGTTCGGTGCCAAAAGCATGCGGGTGTAGCCTTCTTCTGCCAATGCAGGATAGGTCAGTTTGAAGATGCTGCCGTCGCCGTAACGATCACCGAGCGGTTTATGTGTGGTTTTAAACGGCATCGCCGCTTCGTTTTCGCCATGGAAGAAGATTTCCGTGGAATTTGCGCCTCTGAGGAAGAAATCATAGAAGATAAGGTCATCGCCGTTCTCATCGTTTTGGTCGTCCCAGGTCACGTCAACAGCATACCAGTTGCCGTCTTCCATTTTGACATAGTTCCATGCGTGCGGCTCACCCGCATCGCCGACCACGACAATGCAGGGAATCCCCGCGCGGTCGCAAAGCATTTTGAACGCTTCGGAATATCCTTCGCAAACCGTGATATACGGTGCAAGGAACACGCTGGTTGCATAATAGGACGTGTCATATGCAAATTCGGTATCATAATCCACACGCTTGGCAATCCAGTCGTGAATGCTCTTCAGCTTTTCAAAACGGGTTGCACCTGCAATCTGCACGGCATCCGCCGCCTGTACCATTTGATTATACGCTGTTTTTACAGCGTTCCAGCTTGTGTAGCCTGCCGGCAAAGCGAATTGCAGAGCCAAGCCGACCAAGCGCACATCCGCTGTACCGTTTTCATATACCTGACCGTCGTACATATAACCCCAGTCAAAGTTGCCGATCCAAAACATTTCCGGATGATCGTCCATCAATGCGCTCAACGCACCGAGAAGGGTTTCCGCACAAGTATACACAACTTGTTCTGTTAAAACCGGTTCATTATTGGCATCTACAACAGTTGTGAACGAAATCGGAGAAGAAAGCATAATCTCAAATGTTTCCTGCGGCTTCGCGCCGTTCACAATCGCATTGTAAACATCCTTTTGCCGTGCGTTCAAAGTGGAATAAAACGTATACGGCGTATTCGGGTCAGACGAAGCAAATCGGTTGATTTGCGCTTCAGACGAAACCGCGCTCTGCGGCAAAGTCGTATTCGGCGAGTAGCGATTTACATCTTCACTGCCGACATACTTTGTCCTTACCTCCGGTTCGCCCGCATTCAGTGCCGAAGCCCCTACGGACAAAACGCTGAACAACATAATCAGCGCCATAAGAATACTGATAGTTTTCTTCATAACTATCCCCTTTCAAAATTTATTCCACACCGAATATGCCGACTGAAAGCGATCAGCTATTCTGTGAATGTGAACATGATGATTATGTTAGATGTATCCCCGCCTTAAAGGCAGTTTTCAACTTATCGGTTTTGTAAAAGCGCCGAAAGTTCCTCCATAAATGCGTTAATATCACGGAAATGGCGGTAAACCGATGCGAAACGGACATACGCCACTTCATCAATATCCTTCAATTTATCCATGGCAAGCTCACCGATATGTAACGAGGTAACCTCACGGTCCAACGAATTTTGCAGACTCGCCTCAATATCGTTCACAGCTCTTTCCAGCGTGTCCATCGTCACGGGACGTTTTTCACAGGCACGCATTAAGCCGCGCAGGAGTTTATTGCGATCAAACACCTCACGGGATTTGTCCTTCTTCACAACTAAAATCGGTACGCTTTCAATAATTTCATAGGTGGTAAACCGTTTGTTGCACTGTAAGCACTCGCGGCGACGGCGGATTCGTTCGCCCTCATCTGTCGGGCGCGAATCAATCACCTTGCTTTCCTCATAGCCGCAAAACGGGCATTTCACATTGCATCCCTCCGTGTTTGAACAATATATAGCGTCTTACTCACAGTATTATAGCAAATCTGCTATGCGTTGTAAAGCCTCAAGACCTGTAAAAATTTCCCGAAAAGCTCCCGAAAATGCCGCGGAAAATATTTCGGCCTCATTTCAGAATACCGTATTTGTGCCAACCGCTCGGCGCAGCCGCTCACACCCACTTTTGCAGGACATTGCAGGCGGCGGCAATTTGCGCGGGTGTTTCATACCCGTTTTCATATAATTCAATCATGTAATCGCCCGTATATCCCTTTTCGCGCATCACCCGAAAAAACTGCTGAAAATCGAACTTTGCACCTGCACACAACGGCACAACACAGTCGCGTGTATCCGTATAGTCACTGATATGCACATGCACAATGGAATCCGCAAACCTTTCCACGAATACATACGGGTCAATCCCTGTGCGGCGCGCCTGCTTTATATCCAGCACCATTTTAAAATCCGAACCGAGCGCACTGCGCATACGCGCAAGATAATCGGGACTCTCCGAACGGTAGTGCACCACATTTTCCTGACAAAGCGAGATACCCTCCCGGCTGCCGAGCCGGTACAACGTGTGATACCGTTCAAACACCTGTTCATCGGGAATGCTGCCCGGTATTTTCGCACCGTGCATAACCAAAAGTTCTGCCCCAAGCGCCGCCATCGCGAAAAAATACCGTTTATAGTCCTCCAGGCTGTCCGTAAACCGCCGCGCGTAGGAACTGAAAAAATAATACGACTCCGTAAAAGAAGCATAGGTATGAAAGCTTTTCACCCGAATTCCGTAAGTACCTTGTATGTTTTTTAACTGTTCGATATACGCCGCGTCCAATTCCCGCGGAGAGTTGATGAAAATCTCTACACATTCCGCACCGAGCTTTCCGGTTTCTATAAGCGAATCCTCTGTTGTACGCGGATAAAAGCATGCCGTCGAAATTCCAACCGCCATAATCTGTCACCTGCCAAAAATTGTGCGTTGCGCCGCGGCGCCGCCTTCTGTTACTATTGTAAGCGGGAGGTACATAGAAATGCAAGCGTTATTTACACAAATTTTTGATTTTTTCAAAGGGTTTCACCCAACGGTCAAACGCGTTTTTCGCTACGGTATTCCAACGGTGTTCGGGATTTATGCGGCCGCAGGCATTTGCCGCGCGCTCGCAGGCGTTGCCGGCGACGCAGACCGATTGCTGCATGTAAGCGAAGAACTGCTTGTATGCGGCAAAGAGTGCTTCGGCATTGTCTTTATAGGCGGATTGCTTTTACAGCTGTTCTTAACCGCATACAGCCGGGATACAGGCGAAGAATTTTTTAAAAAATAAAACCGCCTGTGCAAAAAAGCACAGACGGCGCAAAAGCCGACCTTGCAAACGCATAAGAATCAAAAGGAGCTTTTGCTGGTAGTATCTTATGCAAAAAAGCAAAAAAAATACGTCTTTTTGAAAAAAGATGAAAAAAGTCTTGCTTTTTTTTCAGCACTGTGATAAAATACCAAAGCACTGAAAAAACTATCTTTATCGAATGGAGGTTGAAACATGAGCGCTCTTGAAATTATTCTCGGTGTTTTGCTGATTGCGGCGTCACTTGCCACCATCGTAATTGTTTTAATGCAGAAAAGCCGTGAGGGCGGTCTTTCCGGCGCAATCGTAGGCGGTTCCGACACTTTCTTCGGTAAAAATAAAAGCAGAACAAAAGAAGCTATTTTGGCACGAGTTACAAGATACATCGCTATTGTATTCTTTGTGCTTTGCCTCGCAACGACCTTGCTTTTGCTGTTTTTAAAATAAGTTTTTTATTTTTCTCTCTTTGATTTTACATTCTATCGAATAAGCGGTTCCTCTGTAAACCGCTTTCTATGAGCCATTAGCTCAGTTGGCAGAGCACTTGACTTTTAATCAAGGTGTCCGGAGTTCGAATCTCCGATGGCTCACCAGGTTTCCTGTGTCTGTTTTTGCAGACACAGGTTTTTTATTTTTCCCTCTTGCTGTATTTTCAAAAAAATTTGGAAAATATATACATGAGGTGATTCGATGTCTGACAACAAACTGCCGCTGGGCTTTGGGATGGCTCTTTCGCAAAATGAAGCTGCCATGCAAAAATTTGAGGCATTATCTGAAACAGAAAAAGAAAATATAATTCAAAAAAACGCATCAAGTTACATCCAAACAGGAAATGCGCGCATTGGTCAACAGTTTAACGAACCGTACAGGCATTTAAGCCTGTGCGGTTTGCCTGCCTTACAAGCGTTGTTTTCCGCTATTTCCCTAATGCTCTGTGGCATTTCTGCAACCCTTGCGCCCCGTGTTTTCATAAATCATATTGCCGCCGCTGAAAAGTTTCTCCTGCGAAAATAAATATGTTCTCTGTCATTTGACAATTATTTCAAATATGCCTATAATAGACGCTGTTGCGTTTGGAATGAAAGGAGCGGCAGACTTTGCAGGCAAATACAGAAAATACATATATAAACCGCTTTCAAAAAGGCGTGCGGGATGGAATTCCGATTGCGCTCGGCTATTTGTCGGTATCCTTTACCTTCGGCATGATGGCGGTGGCAGGCGGACTGCCCGTACCGCTGGCGGTCGCCGTTTCTATGACCAATCTGACCTCTGCAGGGCAGTTTGCAGGGCTTTCGCTGATGCTGTCGGGCGGCGGATATTTTGAAATGGCGCTGACACAGCTGGTAATCAATCTGCGCTATGCACTGATGTCCGTTTCGCTGTCACAAAAGCTGCATAAAAGCGTAACGCTTCTTGACCGATTGCTGATTGCATTCGGCAATACTGATGAGATTTTTGCCGTTGCCGCAGGACAGCCGAAGGAAGTCGGCAAAAAATATATGCTCGGTTTAATTTCCATGCCCTATATCGGTTGGGCACTCGGCACATTTCTCGGTGCGGCGGCAAGTGCCGTCCTGCCCGAAAATATTCGCTCGGCGCTGGGCATTGCCATTTACGGTATGTTCCTTGCCATTTTCATTCCGCCGATGAAAAAATCCAAGGCAGTTGCGGCAGTGGTCGGCATTTCGGCGGCACTCAGCTGTATTTTCCATTATGTCCCGATACTCAATCGCATCTCCTCTGGCTTTGTCATCATCATTTGCGCCGTCATCGCGGCGGCAATCGGTGCGTGGCTAAAGCCCGTATCTGCGGAACAGGGGGCGGCGGAATGACAAAATATTGGCTTTTGCAGCTGGCGGTCATGGCGGGTGTTACCTACCTTGTGCGTATGCTGCCGCTGGTGATTTTTCGCAAAAAAATCGAAAATAAATTTATACAGTCCTTTTTATATTATATCCCCTACGCCGTACTTGCCGCCATGACATTTCCCGCCATATTCTCTTCGACAGGCGGTCTTGTCTCTGCGCTTATCGGCTTCGCAGTTGCACTGTTTCTGGCATTCTTTGAAAAGGGCTTGGTCACTGTAGCAGTATGTGCATGTCTCGCCGCTTTTATCACGGAATGGATTGGGACGTTGGTGTAAGTAGGTTCGTACAAACTTGTCATTCCGAAGTGTAGCCGAAAAATCTCACATCGCACAAAGTTTGCTCGGGTCGCCGAGTCGACAACCCCTGCAGTGTGTCTCACCACAGATATGTTCTGTGTTTACAGGCGGGCGCCGGGTGCGTGCCCCTAAGGTGAGAGGTGTTGAACCCGATATGGTTTAAAACGGTATATTTCCGTTTAAACTGCGTAAAACTTTCGCCGGACGGCGCGAAACCCTTGCACGGTTCCATACAGAAAAAAACATATAAATCGCCCCCGCAGGTACTTGCAGTACTCTGCGGGGGCGATTTACTTTATTGTTCTTGTTTTTCCTTTTGGCTTTTTACAACCTTCAAGCGGGTGAAGTCCTCGCGTTCTTTTTCATCAAGGGCTTCGGTAATAAATTTCACCGTAGCGGTAAACTGCGGAATCATAATATTGTTGAGCGCGTTGGCACGTTTTTGGGTCTTCTTAACTGCGTCCGCCAAGCGGAACACCGAGGTCTGCACTTCGGCAAGCCGCACCGTCAGCTGTTTGACCTCATTAAAACGGATATAGGCCTCATCCAAATAGGAATTGGTATTGTGAAAGCCGTAATAGGGATTCGGTGCAGAATCTGCCAAGGAAAGCATCGGAATTTCCACACCCATCACACTTTTATAATCGAGCGTCAGCCCCGTTTCCACAGGCACGGCACGTGCGTAATTCCCGCAGACACCGAGCGTAATATTGGCAAGCCGCAGATAAGCGTAGGCCTCCGCATATGCTTTGCCGATGCGGCTTTCCACTTCCTTCGCCTCATCTGCAAGCTGCATCATTTCGCGCACAAGGATATTACGCTTTCTGTCCATCAGCTCATAACCGAGCTTTGCCAAATCCAATGACTTTTGGGTTGCCATTAAGTTGGCCTTAGTCGGAAAAATCTGCGCCATCTGTTCTCACCTCTGCTTTCAGGTTATCGGAATATTTATTTTTGTACGCCGACGACATAATGCGCATCCAAAATCGCATCATCTACACGGTCCAGCATGTTACGCGGCAACATGGATAAAAGCGACCAGCCGAGGTCGAGGGTTTCCCCAATACTGCGGTTCTCCGTAAAACTTTGATTCAAAAACTCAGCTTCAAACGCACGCCCGAACGACATCAGCAGCTTATCCTCTGCCGACAGCTCGTCTTCGCCGATAACGGACGCCAGCGCTTTTGCATCCTGCACTTTTGCATAAGTCGCGAGCAACTGGTTTGCGAGCGCCGAATGGTCGTCACGCGTATATCCTTCACCGATACCGTCCTTCATCAGACGCGACAGAGACGGTAGAACGCTTACGGGCGGGTAAATGCCTTTGTAGTCTAAATCTCGGTCTAATACAATCTGTCCCTCGGTAATATATCCCGTTAAGTCAGGAATCGGGTGGGTAATATCGTCATTGGGCATGGTCAAAATCGGAATCTGCGTTACAGAGCCTTCTACACCCGCAATCATGCCAGCGCGCTCATATAAAGACGCCAAATCGGAATACAAATAGCCGGGAAAGCCCTTTCTGCCGGGAATTTCGCCTTTGGAGCCCGAAAACTCACGAAGCGCTTCGGCATAAGAGGTCATATCTGTCAGAACAACCAAAACATGCTTGTGCAGGGTGAAAGCAAGGTATTCCGCAATCGTCAGCGCACAGCGCGGGGTCATAATGCGCTCTACAATCGGGTCATTAGCAAGGTTTAACAGCATAACCACGCGATCCATAACATTTGCTTCTTCAAAAGAGCTGCGGAAATAGTGCGCTACGTCGTTTTTTACGCCCATGGCGGCAAATACAATCGCAAAATCATCGCCGTCCGCAATCGAGGACTGACGTACAATTTGCACCGCCAATTCATTGTGCTTCATGCCGGAGCCGGAGAAAATCGGAAGCTTCTGCCCGCGAATCAGTGTGGCAAGCGCATCAATGGAAGAAATACCGGTTTGGATAAAATTGCGCGGATATTCCCGCGAAACGGGATTGATGGGTGCACCGTTGACATCTCGTTTCTCAACGGGATACACGTCACCTAAACCGTCAATCGGGCGTCCCAGACCGTCAAACACGCGTCCGAGAATTTCAGGAGAGAGCGCAATGTCCATAGGTCTGCCTGTAAACACCGTTTCGGTATTTGCCATAGACATACCGCGTGTGCCCTCGAACACCTGAATATTAACCTCATCGCCATCGATTTTCACCACTCTGCCTGTGCGGGAGGTCCCGTCCCCGAGATGCAGTTCCACGATTTCCTCCGCGGCGGCGTTTTTCACGCCGTCCAGCGTAGCCAAGGAGCCGTTTACGCCGTTCAGCTTTAAATGCTTCATCATCATGTTCTTGCACCTCCTCAGCGTAAAATACCGTCCATCACGGTATCAATTTCCTGTAAGTAATCGTCCAACAGCCCCAAATTGTTGTTCGGCACATCGTATTTCATTTTGACAAGCTTGTCAAACAAGCCGGTTGCCAGCAGTTTTGAAATCGGCACCTGCCGTGCGACGACCTCTTTCGCGCGATGATACAAATGCAGAATCACGTGCATCATTTTAAATTGCTTTTCCAACGGTACAAAGGTATCGTCCGCATGGAATGCGTTTTGCTGTAAGAATCCGACACGAATCACACGTGCGATTTCTATAATCAGCTTTTGGTCGTCCGGCAAAACGTCCGCACCAATCAGCTTGACGATTTCCATCAGCGAATTTTCCTCGGAAAGCAGAGCACACAACTCGTCGCGGTATTTCATAAAATCGGGTGAAACAGCATCTCGGTACCAATTTGACAGGTCGCCGATGTATTCACTGTAAGAAAGATTCCAGTTGATTGCAGGGTAATGCCGCGCGTACGCCAAGGATTTGTCCAGCGCCCAGAAACAGCGGGTAAACCGTTTTGTGTTCTGCGTAACGGGCTCGGAGAAATCCGACCCCTGCGGCGAAACCGCACCAATCAGCGTAACGGAGCCATCTGTGCCGTTGAGATTTTCTACATAACCCGAGCGCTCATAGAACTCGGACAGACGTGAAGGCAAATATGCGGGAAAGCCTTCGTCTGCAGGCATTTCTTCCAATCTGCCCGAAATTTCGCGCAATGCCTCTGCCCAGCGGGACGTGGAATCCGCCATCAGTGCAGTATGGTAACCCATATCGCGGTAATATTCCGCCAAAGTAATGCCCGTATAAATCGAAGCCTCACGTGCCGCAACAGGCATATTGGAAGTATTGGCAATCAGCACGGTGCGCTCCAACAGGGGCTTGCCTGTGCGCGGGTCCGTGAGCTCCGAAAATTCCTGCAAAACCTGCGTCATTTCATTGCCGCGCTCACCGCAGCCGACATAAATAATAATATCCGCGTCGCACCATTTGGCAAGCTGGTGCTGTGTCATGGTTTTACCCGTACCGAAGCCGCCGGGAATCGCCGCCGCGCCGCCCTTGGCAATCGGGAACACCGTGTCAATTACACGCTGGCCTGTAATCAGCGGCTTTACGGCAGGCAAGCGTTTTTTTATCGGACGCGGGGTACGGATTGCCCAATGCTGCACGAGTGTCAGCGGGATCTCTTCCCCCGCATCCGTTTTCAGTACCGCCACGGTCTCATTGACCGTATACTGTCCGTTCCCGCGCACCTCGGCAATCACACCGCTTTTATCGGGCGGGATCATCACCCTATGCGTAACGGCAGAGGTTTCGGGACAGGTCGCATACACATCGCCGCCTGAAACACGGTCGCCCGCCTGCACACATAATGTTACATCATATTTCTTTTCCGCGTCCAGCGCAAAGAACTGCGCACCGCGCCCGATGAATGCGCCGAATTTCTTTTCAATCGCAGGCAGAGGACGCTGAATTCCGTCAAAAATATTACCGAGCAGTCCCGGTCCCAAGGCCACCTGCATCGGTGCGCCTGTAGAATAAATCGGCTCGCCGACGGTAAGACCCGTGGTCTCCTCATACACCTGAATCGTGGTCAAATCTTTTTTCAGACCGATGACCTCGCCAATCAGACGGCTGTTGCCGACAAACACCGTTTCCAGCATGCTCAAATCCGTCTCACCCTGAATGGTGACAACAGGACCGTTGATACCGTATATCTTATTTTCCGACAAAATTATCACTCCTCGACCGACAGCCCTGAATTTTCAAGGAACCATGTCTTCTGCGCCGCAAGGCGGCTGTCCAGGGTGTCATCCGCCAAATAATTACCCGTGCGCACACGAACGCCGCCTAACACAATGTCTGCGACGGTCTGTACACGGCAGCGTGCGCCGAAAGCAGACCGAATTTCATCAGCAAAGCCTTCGTCGGCCTTACAGATGGAAATCTCTGCTTCGCCGTCCGAAAACAACTCGGCTGCACTGCGGACACTGTGCAGCAGCAAATCCTTATATTGCGGTGTTTCCCGAAAGCGGAGCAAATTTTCCCGCGCTTCTTGGAATACCGCATCGCAAAGGGAAGCGCGCAGTTCCGTCAATGTTCTGCGGGATTCCTCACTTTTCTGTGAGATAGCACGGTTCGCTTCGGCACGGATACGTGCAACCTCATATTCCATATATGCTTTATAATGCTGTTTTGCTTCGGTTTCCATGGTCTCGAGCCGTGTTTTGCGCACGGACTCGGTCTCGGCGTCAATTTCGGCACATTCTTTTTCGGAAAGCGCCTTGATTGCCGAGAGGAACGCCTCTGTTTTTTTTGCAGTTTCTTCCAAAACGCTGCACCTCACAATTTTATACCGATGGCTTCACGAATATATTGCGTTACGGTATCGCCGCCCGCACCGCCGCCATCCGTATCAGGGATACAGACGGGTACGGGACGGTTGCCCGCTTTTAATTCTGCAACCGCCTCGGGGCACAGCGCGGCCGCACCCGCCGTCATCAACAAAATGCCGATGTCCTCATCTGCACGGAACTTGCGGAACGCCGCCTGTGCCTCGGCACGCGTAGTAACACGCACACCTTCAATGCCCGCAAGCCGCATACCGATGAGTGCGTCCGTACTGTCGCTTATCAATGCGAATTTCATAAACCGTCAGACCTTATTCAGAATCAAAATGGAGATAACCACACCGTATAATGCGATGGATTCGCCAAGTGCCACGAAGATGATGGATTTACCGAAGGATTTCGGATTCTCCGCCGTTGCCGCGATAGCCGCAGGCGCACCTGCCGCAACCGCAATACCGCCGCCGATACCCGCAAGACCCGTTACCAGACCTGCCGCCAAAAGCCCTAAGCCCTTGGAGCTGTCCGCATTCACCTCAGCCGTCTGTTCGGTTTGCGCCGCAGCATCTGCGGACTGCGCATCATCCGCCGCAAAAACATTGAAGCAAAGCACGCTCATCAAAACGACCAAAACCGCAAACACGGCAAGATTCATGCCGACCGCGCGCTTCACGGGTCTGCCCTGGGTTTTCTTGCGCACCACGTAAAATACCGTACCGAGAATTGCCATCGGCGCCAGAACAAGAAGCATGTAAAATAATGTTGTCATAAAAATACCTCCAAACGGAATTTAATAAGTTACAATAATTAAGCGGCCGCGGAATCGGATTTGCCCTTTCCGAAGCGAATCGGTGTAAACGCCGTGCCGCCACCCGTATAAAAGCGGCTGAACATTTCGTAATATTCCAGACGCAGTGCCTGAATCCCTGTCAAAAGTCCTTCGAGCGCAATCACCAGAATGTTGCCGAGAATAATCACAAACAGGTTTTCGTTTTCGCCCGCCAGTGAGAATACCACCATCATCATGCCTGCATGCACCAGCACAAACGCGCCGACACGCAAAAAGGAAACCGTGTTGGACAGATATGAGAGCACATATTCCAACAGTTCAAATACATTCTGCAACACAAAATCCATTATACTTTCGGGTTTCCAATTGGGATGCTTGTCAATAATGCCTATGGGAATTTCCTTAATCATCAGAAGCACCGCACACACGCCCATAATCGCAAAGCACACGGAATTCGGCAGGGGCGCGGGACCGTTCATAAAGCCCGATGCAAAGTTGACGCCCGCAAGATAAAAGAGCAATCCGACCACGCCGTTTTGGCTGAATATCGCTTCACCGATTTGCCGCCGTTTAAGACATGCATAAATATTCAAAAGAATCGCACAGACCATCAATCCGACGCCGATACCGATGGCGATAAGCAGTACGGTGTTGATGCTGTCCATAACGGACATCGGTTTGCCGCTCCAGCCCAATGCGTGATATACAGGGTCGAGCATTTCTTCATAGCCGAATACACTGCCGAACAAAAATCCGAACACCATTGAGGCAATGCCACAGGGCACCAGGATTTTGCCGAGCTCCATCTTCTTCAGTTTCCACATTAGGAACCCCAAGAGCGCAAGCACCGCGCCCTGCCCAAGGTCACCGAACATCATACCGAACAAAACCGTGTAAGTAACCGCCACAAACGGTGTAATATCGATGTCGGAATAGGCAGGTGTGCCGTACATATCCACATAATAGTTATAAGGCTCGACAAGCGGTCTGAATAATTTAAAGCCCTTTTTCATTTTTACGGGCACAGCCGATGCGTCGCTGTGCGCATCGGGATCGCTAACCCCTAAGGAAACATCCTGTATGCTCTCCACCGACGCCCGAAACCGCTTTTCATCGCCGGACGGAACAAAACCTACCAACATAAACCGGTCATCATTGTGCAAGGCATAGCTACGCAGTTGATAGAGCGTATTTTGATAAACCAGATTCGAATAGATACGGTTGCAGTGTTCGCGCTCGCTGTCCCATAACGCATGCATGCGCGCAGACACTTCCTGTGCTTGGGTGCCGATGATTTCAATACTGTGCCGAAATTCCGTCAGCACCTCGTCTACCGTACCTGCCGCGCCCGGCACCTCAAACGGCTCAAACAGCAAAAATGCAAAGATACTGTCCAGCTCATTCACCATGTTGACCGGTGCGAAATACATCCCCCAGTAATCTGTTTCATCCGCCGAACAGCGGTGAAATACCGCATAAGGGTTATCTTTGAATACGGTATTCAGCTTCTCAAAGCTTGCCTTCGGCATGTGCCCAAACCGAATTTTTACATATTTGCACTGCGCAATTTGGTCAAGGTCAATATCCATCCCTTTAAAGTGTGCATACTTTTCAATGCCCGATTCACATACCGCCTTTTGCTCCAAAAGTGCGTTTTGCTCTTCGTAAAGCGCTACGGCCTCTTTTTTTATCTTGGCAAGATATTCGGCATCGTCCGCGTCCGCAGTTGTATCTTTCAATATGTATTCATCGCGGTATTCCAACTCCACCTGCACAGTCTTGGCAATCTCCGTCAATTCCGCCAGTGCCGCCGCGTGCGGGTTTTCCTCCACGAACGGGACAAATCCCATGGAAGACGAAATATATTTTGCCGCAGAATCCGCATGGAAACATTCGCTTTCGCAAAGCGCCGCGCTCAGCGGTGCAAGGCTTTTCAGAGCGCCGCTCAGTTTCATGAGCTTCATTTTCTCAACAGCCATTCTGTTTCCGAATCTCCTTTCCGCATGTTGTTATGTGCATATTATTATATATAAAAAGCATTACAGCACCAAATATGCTGTGATTTCTTCCGCAGGCAGTGCGTACCGAATTCCTTCCGCAATGTGCGTAATATTCCGTATTTCATTTTCCAAAATCCCGATATAAGAGAGCATTACGACCTCCGGCCGTGTGGAAAAACGAATATTCTTTTCATGGACACGCAGTTCCATCGCCTGTGTTTTCTGCTCGATTGCCATACCCTCTGATGGGAAATATCTGCCGTAGCAAGAGCCCTGCAAAATTTCCAGCACGGCATCCGCCGACTGTGCCGTGCGCAACGCGTTGTGCTGTGCCTCGGTAAACGCTGTAACCGAAGTATCGAAAAATCCGCCGTTGCTCTGCCGGAAATACCGCTTAAGCCGATACACGCTCTCAATCATTTTCACATCGGCAGGCAGTCGAAAGCAGTCCAACAGCTCCTCCCGCTCTTTTTTGCTGAAATTTTTCCGGATAATTTCCGCACCGCGGGCATAAAAATCCGCATATAGTGTATTTTCCAGCACCTGCACACTGAAGTCTGTTTGCCCGTTGACAGCTTTTTCTACAATCGGCGCATAATAGGTTCCCTGCAAGGCGGCGACCAAATCCGCCGGCTTGCGGGCGCGTTCCAGCGCCAAGGGGTCTAATTCACTGTGCTTTTTGAAAAAAGCGGGAAGCTCTATACTGTATACGCCGACGCTGTCCGAATCCAGATGATCCGCACACAGCAGGATGTAATCAATTTCATATTTATAAAGTAATATACGGTGTATGGGCTGCCCGAGCGCCTTTTCAAAACTGCACAGACTGCCGACACGCGTCAGCATGTACCGTTTCAGCGTAGCCTCCAGACGTGCACGGTGAAACTTGACATTCTGCAGGGAAGCAATGGTTTCGCCGTAAGCCGTATGCGTCTTTAAATAGTTCGCCGCTTCGCCGACCGTGCGGCAGGCGGCAAGGCGCATATAATCCTCCCGCGTCAGTATATCCGCATACATCGCCCGTGCTTTTGCGAGAACGGCGTTCTGCGAAAGCGAGGATATGGTTTGCTGCAACATCAGCCGTTTCTCCTTTCTCGCGCTTCAGTCTGCGTTCAGGCACGGATAACCGCGTCCGTAATGCGTTCCACCCACTGTGTCTTATTTTCCGCATAGGTTCTGCGCAAATCAGCCTCGACAGCCGCCGTGCGTGATTCCAAATCTGCGGCGGCGCGTTCTACCTTCGTATTCATGTTGGAACGCACTTTTTCAATCGCCTTTTCCGCATTTGTGCGGTAGGTCTCGTCAATCTGCTTTTTACATTTGGAAAGCTCTGCCGACAAGTCCTCGCGGCGCTTTTTGGCCGCATCCGTTTCGGCACGCGCGGCGCGGTCCGCTTCCACTATAACACGCAATATGGTATCCACAAAAAGCCCTCCCAAAAATCATTTTCAACCCCATATTATAGCACGATTTTTAAAAAAGACAACGGCAATTTCACCAAATCAACAAGTGTCGTTTAAAATACTTTTGTTTATTTTTAGCTCGAGTATCTCGTGCAATATTCATAAAAAATAAACCGTTGTCTTTGCATGGATTGTATGCTATACTATATATTAAACCATAACTATTTAAAGGGGTGTGTTTTTTTGAATCACGAATGGTATAAAGAAGCCGTTATTTATCAAATCTGGCCGCGCTCGTTTAAGGACGGTAACGGCGATGGTATCGGCGACCTTCAGGGCGTGCTTGAAAAGTTGGATTATATCAAAGCTTTGGGCGCAGACGCAATCTGGTTTTCCCCGCTTTATCCGTCCCCGAATGCGGATTACGGCTATGATATTGCCGACTACAAAAATATTTCTCCCGATTACGGTGATTTAGAGCTGTTCAAAAAGGTTTTGGACGGTGCGCATGCACGCGGCATGAAGGTGTTGATGGATTTGGTTGTCAACCACACCTCTATCGACCACAAATGGTTTCAGGAAAGCTTAAAGGGTAAGGACAATCCGTATCACGATTACTATTTTTGGCGCAAGGGCAAAGGCAAAGACGGCAAAAAGCCGCCGAACAACTGGCTTTCGTGCTTTGAAGGCGGCGCATGGGAATACAACAAGGATTTAGATGAATATTATTTGCACGTATTCGCCAAGGGTCAGCCCGACCTCAATATGGACAATCCGAAGGTGCGTGAGGAAGTCAAGAGCATCATGCGCTTTTGGCTGGATATGGGCGTTGACGGATTCCGCGAGGATGTTATCACCTATATCTCCAAAAAAGAGGGTCTGCCCAACGGCTTCCCGCTGCCGATTGCCACAGGCGTGGAGCATTATAACAAAGGTCCGCATTGCCACGAGTATTTAACCGAATTCCGTCAGGACATTATGAAGGATTACGACTGCTTTATGGTCGGCGAATCCCCAATGACCAATTCCAGAGACGCGCTGAAATATACGGCGGGCGAAGATAAGGTGCTCGACATGATGATTGCCTTTGACCATATGCAGGCGGACTGTCTGATTACCGATACCATTGTGATGCCGTTCAGTCTGAAAAAACTGAAAAAGGCGTTTACGAACTGGCAAAACGACCTGTACGGCAGGTCATGGAACGCGCTTTATATTGAAAACCACGACCACCCGCGCGTCATCAGCCGTTACGGCAGTGAAAAATTCTGGAAGGAAAGCGGCAAAATGCTCGCCACTATGTGCTACATGCAGTGCGGCACACCGTTTGTCTATCAGGGGCAGGAAATCGGTATGGTGAACAACCGTCTGACAAGCGTAGACCAATTTAAGGACGTTGTCACCTTTAACAACGAAAAGTTGTTTAAAAAGCTCGGGTTCTCCGACAGTGCTTATTTGAAAATTGCCAACCGCACCAGCCGCGAAAACGCGCGCACGCCCGTGCAGTGGGATAAATCCAAATACGCAGGCTTCTCTACAGCCGAACCATGGTTCTCTGTCAATCCGAATTACACCGAAATCAATGTGAAACAGCAGGAAAAGGATAAGGACTCCATCCTCAACTACTATCGTAAGCTGTTCAAGGTGCGTAAGGAGAATAAAATCTTCATTTACGGTGATTATAAAGAGCACCTGCACGAAAGCAAGGATTTCTATGTGTACGAACGCAATTACGAAGGTAAAAAAGCGCTTGTGATTTGCTCTTTCGCAGAGGAGACCAAAACCTTCCATGTCCCTGCGGGCTTTGATTTAACCAAGGGTAAGCTTGTACTGCAAAATTATAAGGATGCCCCCACCCGCGCCGACATATGTCCCCTGCGTCCGTATGAAGCCAGAGTCTATTTGTTTGAATAAATGTATCCGTTTACGGTAGATTCCAGCTTTATTCGTTGCTGACTGCAAAGCCGAGGTTTTCCGTTATGAAAACCCCGGCTTTTTGCTGTGTGTATCGCCAATTCATCCTGTGCCATGGGAACTGCTTTGCCTTCAGCGCAGAACAATAAATTTATGCGGACACTTTGGCATTTTCCGCCGTCTTTCTTTATGTAAGGTGACCGTATCCAAAACCAATAATTCTCCTGTGAGACAGCCGCTATGCGTGCTGTTACAAGATACGGTAAAAAGCAATTTTCGGCACACGTGTTCGAATACGGTCGTCTTCTGCTGAAAATACTTTACAAATCTTCCGTTTTTTATTATACTATTACAGTTATATAAAAATGGGGAAGTGTTTTCACCAGCATTTCACAGGAGGAATGAAATTTATGACTACAGCACAAATCTGTATCATCGTTGCCATTGTCGTATATTTGGCCGCGATGGTTGCCATCGGTGCAGCGTATTCCAAAAAGAATAAAAACACCGATGATTTTTATCTCGGGGGCAGAAAATTAGGTCCACTCGTCACCGCCATGAGCGCGGAAGCATCAGACATGAGTTCTTACCTTTTAATGGGACTGCCCGGGCTTGCCGTAGTATACGGTATTGCGGAAGCTTCTTGGACAGCAATCGGGCTCGCCGTCGGTACATATATCAACTGGCTGATTGTGGCAAAGCGCATCCGCCTGTATTCTCAAAAGATTAACGCGGTAACGATTCCCGAATTCTTTTCCAAGCGCTTTCACGACAATGCAAGGGTATTAAGCCTGATTGCGGCGCTTGTTATCATCGTGTTCTTCGTGCCGTATACCGCCTCGGGCTTTTCTGCATGCGGCAAGTTGTTCTCTTCTTTGTTCGGCGTGAATTATCAAATTGCTATGGTTGTCAGTGCGGTGATCATCGTTCTGTATACTACGCTCGGCGGCTTTTCAGCTGCCTCCACCACCGACCTGATTCAGTCCATTGTAATGACGATTGCGCTGTTTGTTGTCGTTGGTTTCGGTGTTTCGCAGGCAGGCGGTTTTAATGCCGTTCTTGAAAATGCCAGACAATTGCCCGACTATTTCAGTCTTACCTCCACGGGCGACGGTGTGGGCGGTGTGAAGCCCTACGGCGGGCTGACCATCGTTTCCACACTCGCCTGGGGACTTGGTTACTTCGGCATGCCGCACATCCTGCTGCGGTTTATGGCGATTGAAGATTCCAAAAAGCTGAAAACCTCACGCCGTATTGCTTCTGTCTGGGTCGTAATTTCCATGGCGGTTGCTATTTTTATCGGCACAGTCGGTGTCGGCATGATAAAATCGGGCGTTTTGTCCGATGGGTTTGACGGCGAACGCATCATCATTGAAATTTCAAAGCATTTAAGCACCTTCGGCATTTTCCCCGCACTCATAGCAGGCGTTATCCTTTCGGGGATTCTTGCCGCGACCATGTCCACCGCCGACTCACAGCTTTTGGCAGCATCGTCCTCAGCTTCACAGGATATTTTCATTTCATTTTTCAAGGTCAAGCTTTCACAGAAAAAAGCGATGCTCATTGCACGCGTGTCGGTCATCATTATTTCTGTCATCGCCGTTTTCATCGCATTAGATGAAGACAGTTCCATTTTCCGCGTTGTGTCCTTCGCATGGGCGGGCTTCGGTGCGGCGTTCGGTCCGCTGATGCTGTTCTCCCTGTTCTGGAAGCGCACCACCAAGGCAGGTGCCATAGCCGGTATGATTTCGGGCGGCGTAATGGTGTTTGTTTGGAAATACGCCATCGCAAAGCTCGGCGGCGTGTTCGACATTTACGAATTACTGCCCGCATTTCTCATCTCCTCGGCGGCCATTGTCGTGATATCGCTTTTAACCAAAGCACCCGACAAGTCGATTACCGATGAATTTGATGCGGTTCGTGCCATGCAAAATTAACCGATATAAAAAAACTAATACACTATAGGGGGAAGCACCATGTCCGCGCGTTATAAAATTGATTCGGTTTCCAATCTGTATCCTGCGCTCGGCGGGCTTGTGTATCGCTTATGCGCCGTTATGGCGGAGCCCGTGCAGAAGGATGTCTTACAGCAGGCTCTGACTGCAAATCTGCCTGTACGATTCCCGATTATGTGTTCGCATTTGGAACGCACCTTTTTCAGCTATTGCCATGTATCCGCAACAGATTATGACGTAATCAGCGACGGAGAACCGTTTTTTCAGCGCCCCGATATGTTTGATACCGAAAAACCGTCCTTCCGTATTGCGATACGTGAAAACCGTATTGTCATGGACGTCTTTCACGGCAACGGCGATGGCAGTGCAGGCATTGAATTTTTGAAAGCGCTCGTGACAGACTACCTTCTGCTTTGCCGGGGCAAACCGCCCGTAGACGCCGTACCGCCGCGCGCAGAGGATTTAGAGGACCCCTATGTGCAGCATTACAAGCGTGCGCGTTCCGCCTCACTTTTAGAAAAAGGCTCGTATCAATTGCACCTCACCCCGTCTGAAAGCGACTGGTATGCACGGTTTTCCTGTATATCCGTTGATTTGGCGCAGGCAAAGACTTATGTAAAACCCCTCGGCTGTACCATTAACGATTTGCTTTGCGGTGCGCTTGCCTACGCAATTATGCAGGAAACCGATGCAAAGGAAGCCGATGTTCCTGTAACAATTTCCGCACCGATAGATTTACGCAAGCATTACAATTCCCACTCCCAGCGCAATTTTGCATTTTACAGCAATATGCGTATACGTGCCGCAGAGGCAGTCAATTTGGAAACCGCCGCACAGCGTGTACATACGCTGATGCAAGCCGCAACCGATATGAAAACTCTGCAGCGCGGCGTGGCGGTCACCTATAAGGCGGCAAACAACCCTGCCGTGCAGTGGTCGCCCCGTGCACTGCGTGAATTTATTGTCCGAAAAGCCTACCGCCACGTAACAGGCAGCGGCATTACCACCACGCTTTCCAACATCGGCTACCACACCTTGTCTGCGGAAATTGCCGATGGGCTGGAACGCTTCGAGATGTATCTGGGACCGGGACGCGGGAGCATCAACGCCGCCGCAGTCGGTGTCGGCACACAGACTTCTCTGTGCATCACCTGCGGCAGTGAAGAAACGGTGATTGAAGATGCAGTAGAGTCGGTTCTGCACGAACACGGGATTGAAACCGACCGTCACAGCTTCGCTTACCGATTCACAGACCGCAAACCATCGTTTGAAGTGATTGAAGAATAAGTACGAAAAATATAAAACCGAACAGAAACAGCCAGAGGCTGAATTGTCATTTGATGCAATTCAGCCTCTTTTACTTGTTTCCGAATTGAAAAACCGCCGTGCAAAAAGTTCGGATAAATGTATATGAATAAGTATACCCAACTGTTGCTTGTACTGGTTATGCCTGTGTAACCGGCTTCATACACACCGGTAGGTTCTGGTTTGCAAGGCGTAAATTACATTCTGTTTATGCCGAGCTGCCCGGAAACATACATCAGATTTTCAACGTCGCCTTTCACCAGCTTTCCGTTTTTATCGGGCGGAAGATTAATAACCATAACATTGTCTGTTTTTTCGAGAATACGGTAATCATTTATAATTTCGTTCGCATCCATTAACGGCTTGCTTTCGTATGTATCGGAATAAAACCAGCTGAACTCCTTACGGGAGCAGATGGTCTGCTCAAAGGGAAGATAGTACTCCTTCCCGTTAAAGGTATAAATTTTTGGATCATCCTCACGGCACATGTACGGGTCCCATAACCTGAAATCCGAGGGAAACATTTGCATAGGATCTCTGTCACGGTAATTTTGCGGCTGATAGCGTTTTTTCGGAATTCCTTTTTTCTCTTTGAATTTTCCGATTGTTTGATTTACCCCAATTTGACAATTCGGCTGTAATGTTTTAACAAGACTGTATAATCTGTCCAACTGCCACGCACGACAGGGTTTATCCCACTCTCCGTCAAACCACAGCTCCACAATTTCACCGTATCTGCCATCCATAAGCTCGGTTAAATGCTTTTCCATATACTGCACATATTGCTCATCATTTTTATAGCATTTTTCGTGTCTGTCCCAAAGAGAGTAATACAATCCCAGCTTTATTCCATATTTTTGACATGCTTCATAAACCGCTTTCACAACATCGGTTTTATTCGGTGAATAATTAACAGAGTAAGCTGTTGTACGCGTGTCCCACAAGCAAAAACCGTCGTGATGCTTTGTAATCAAAATTACATAATTCATTCCTGCTTCATAGGCGGTTTTCACCCAGCTGTCCGCATCGATTGCCGTAGGCTGATAGCTTTCAATCGGTAATGTTCCGTCCGACCATTCGGTGTTGTTAAAGGTGTTAATTCCGAAGTGCAGAAACATCCCGAATCTGCGGTCAATTTGTGCCTGCTGTCCTGCCGTCGGTACCAAAGACGGCTGCTGCATAATCGGATATTTCCGAAAGGGATAGGGTTGTAATTTCTTTCTGAAAAACATAATTAATTCTCCATAACAGGCTTGTTTTCAAGTCTGATTTTTATTATTGTATCGGGCGCACTCATTTTTTTGCCGATAATGGTAATTTTTAGATGGTCATCTTTTGTTTTCACTTTAACCTTTTCATCTGTTAAGCAAACGAAAGATTTAAGAGCGTTATTTTTAATTTGATTTATCAAAATCACTTTGCTTTACTGAATAGCCCATAAATTACCCTTCCCGATTTGCAATTTTTATCCACGCCGAGTCGTATTTCGACAAATAGAGAAGCAGTTTATCGTTCTTAACTTTTAACTGCTTGTTATCATATAAATCCACAGCCTTTTGTCCGTTCGGGATTTGGATTTCATACGCTTTTAAAAGCGCACATCGGTTAAAAATAAAATATTCTGTGCCTGTGTCCGTTTTCTTAACGCCGATTTCAAGCGTATCATTAAATTCGGCAGGTATATAATCCGTATCCAGAATTCTTTTTAGCCTTTCCGTTTCTTTTTCGGAATATTTGCTTACATAATCGCCCGAAAGCACCATACCGCCGCTCGCACGGATATAAATGTTATTAAGCTTATAGAATTTCTTTTTTACAAGACTTTTGTGCATAATCCCCGCGGGGTCCATAACAGGCGATACGGTATCGGTCATAATCAGGCAGTCGGGGTCGTTTACCCAAAGTTTTCTGTGCATCCAGTTTCGGCTGAAGCATTGCTCTGAAAGATTCGCCATATGCTTCACATTTCTGACAACATCGTTGGTTACACGCATTCCCGAAACCAAGCCGAGTGACGGCCACATCGGAGCATTACAGCCCAGCACAAATGCAGTATCACCCGTTGCGTGCCAAAAGGCTTCCATACCTCTGCGGTAAGCTTCAACCGAGGTTGCATTCTTATCATGGCGATTACCGAAAGGCAAGGCACCCCATACATTTGCATCCAGTTTAAAATATTTGACGCCCCAGTTATGGTAGATTTCATAAACTGTCTCATAAATATATTTCTGTGCATTCGGATTGGTTCCGTCCAGCATATACCACGGACCGTCGCGCCAACCCCCAAAGGTAACCTGTTTGGAACAGAGCGGTCTGCCGTTTTCATCCTGCACAAAATAATCGGGATGCTCTTTTAGCAGTCTGCTTTTCGGCGATGCAATAAACGGTGCAAGCCATATCGCAGGCTCAAAGCCTGCTTTTTTGATGTCCTGACAAATTTCCTGCATAGGTCGGCTGAATTTATTGCTTGTTTCCAGCCAGTCACCCATGAAAGGCTGAAAGCCGTCGTCAATCTGTATGTATTTCAGTGCAGGCGTTTTTTCCTTTATTACCTTTAAGTTGTCAAAAATATCCTTTCCCGAAATATTCGGGCCGATGCAGTACCACGAGCACCAGCCCACAGGCATTTCACAGTATTTTTTCGGCGGATAATTCTGACAAATTATATCCGCAAATTTTTTTAGTATTGTATTCCTTTCCCCCGTAAGAATAACCATATCTTCAAGGTTAACTTCTTCATTTGCAGTCAATTTAAGATTTTCAAGGCATTGCACAATCTGAATACGCGTTTTGTTTACTCTGATTTCCGTACGAAAACGGTTACAGCTTGCCGCACCGATTAAAACCGTATTTTCGCCCTTGCCGAAAAGTGCGTAATTATATACTGTTTCATAACCGTGTGTCTGCGGCATTTTGTAATGCCCTTTATCGGAATAGCCTGTAAATGTCTTGAAATTTCCGACAGTGCCTTTATATTGCGTCAGCTTTTGGTAACCGTCCCCGTAAAAGGCTGTGTCAGCAGAAAAGCCGTGTGCACCGCTGAAAAAAACCGCCTCTTGAAGCTTGGCGTTTTGTTTAACGGTGCATTTTATTTTGTAAACACCTGCTTTTTCATTCACGTCAAATACACACGGAATAGAAACACCGTTTATATCTGTTACATAAGGTGATTTGAATTCTATATTTTTCATTTACAATTCCCACTTTTTGACATATTCTTTTACTTTCGGAATCACATCGGAGGTTGTGGGCTTTGGATATTCCTTGTATTCGTTAAGCCAGTTCAGCTCAAATTGATTGAGCTTTTTACCAAACGGATAAGACTTGTACCAATGTCTTCCCCCATATCCATTCCCGTTTATTATAAAGAATGTTTTTTTATGTTTCAAGCTGTAAATTGCCGTTTCATAAAACATCTGCCAGCGCTTGTAATAATATTCTTTTATAAGTCCGCTCCACTCACGCCAGGCATAATCATAAAGCGCAGAAGTATTTCCGTTTATATCTCCCCACGAGGTAAGCAGCGTGCGTGCATTTTTATCAAAATAGCGCTTTTCATTTTCGTCAGATGCCAGAGCGTGCGCATCATTTATCCACCGTGAAAAACTGAATTCACTTCTGTGAGATAAAAGTTCGTCCATATCCAGCAGCAGATTCAGCTGATTTTCTGCAATGCTTTCAGCTGTTTTAACATCTTTTTTCCTGTATGCGGCGGCAAATTGAATCTGCATATTGTAAAAACGATTACTCATTGCCTGCCTTGTCAAATCACACAAGTCGTACTGATAGCCATCGGATTCGGCAAAATCCCCGCTCACCGATAAAAACAATTTTACGGCTTTTTCAAATTCTGCCGTATCATAATGCGGCTTGTTTTTACAGCACGGTCCTGCCTTTTGGGGTATCATCTGCGGCCTTGACGCTACGGCAGAGCCTACCTCATTTTCCTCATATCCGTCACTGCGGTAACAGGTTCTAAGCAGAATATCCCAAGCCTTTTTAAGCGTTGCATCATATTTCCCGTAACGGCGGAGAATATAATCGTTCAGCCATTTATCAAGGTTGATTGCCGTGGAAACCGTCAGCATTTCAAACTGCAAATCATAAACAACGGGATTTTGCTCTATCCCCTCCATAAACATACCGCTGCCCACAACATTCGCACCGTTTTGTCGGAGTGTCATATAAACATTTTTACTGTGCTTTTCGAGCTTCCCCTGCATGGCATTTTTGCCGCCGAAATCGTGGAGCATCCCCGTTACAACAGGATACCCCCAACAATTCTTATTTTGCGGTGTTTTTTCACTGTTTAAATCCAAAATCAGCAAGCGTTCTTTCGGTACCGCTTTCACAATATGCTCGCGCATTGTCCACGCCTGCATCACCCAAACGGAACTTTCATCAAAGCTTTTATACAGGTAATCAATTGCATTTCCTACCTCGTTAAGATACTGAACGGTCTTTTTAGGCGGCGTTCCCTCGTGGAACGGGTCACAGGCGATAAAATGGTGATTGCCGAATAATTTTTCCATCTTGTTCAGATATACCGTACCGAATTTAAAAAAGAGATTATCAAGCGGGTCAAGCTGTACCGTTTTCGGATACAGACACCAACCCCTTTGCATTAAGATTTTTGCTTTGGGGTATTTTTTCTTCAATAATACAGGCACGTGACCTGAAAAACCTTGTTGAATGGGCTGCATACCGAATTCTATGTATCTTGCAAGGATTTTTCTGCCGAGTTCAAGACGCTCATAAACATACTTTTCATTTTTCGGCGGCAGGTAGCCCTCGATATTTGTCATAAGCTGCCATGCCCAGAAGGCAGGACCCGATATTGTGCTTAATGCTTCTTCCTTGGTAAATCCGAATTCAAGCAGAGTTTCATACCAAACCGCCTCAGAACCAACTACAGCAAGGGGCATATTGATGCCGTTCATCGCCATAAAGTCAATTTCTTTTTCCCAACGGTCAAAATCCCACCAGCACATAGAATAGTCAAGTGTGCAGTAATTCATATATACCCTGTATTTCTGCTCAATGGTTTTGGAAAATTCACCGTCAAACATTACAAGGCTGTCCATATGTATTTTCTGATTACCGCACCACGAAAGCTGTACATTACAGTATCTTTTAAGATAACAGTAAATTCCGTGAAATGCGGATATATAATTGTTTGCGGTAACAAATATTTTTCCGTTATCTGCGGTAATTCTGAAAAAATCCTTATCGTTATTTTCAAATTCAACAATAAAACTATCCTTAAAGTCAGGCAGATTTCTTTCTAAAAATCCGTTTACTGCTTTATCCATAACTACTCCTTCATCTATTTACTGTTTTAATATTTTATAAAACTATAAGACTTTTTATTTCAGAGTGTAAAGAAGGTACTTGTGCGTATATCATATTCTTTTTTCTATA
>DKUE01000009.1:7533-9783 GCA_002490525.1 Ruminococcaceae bacterium UBA7212 | reverse complement strand
ACCGGAAGAAGTTAATGCCGATTCGCGTTTTCTGCACGCCCTTAGCAGGGCAACAACCGAGCAGACAGAATGGTATGAACAGGAAAACTCCTCTTTCAACACCACCGATGCGGCGCCGACGCAGGAAGCGGCTGCAGAAAGCATCGCTGCAACACAGACGATGGGGTGATGAGTTGAAACTGGAAAGAAAATACACGGAGCCGGAAATCAGCTTTTCAGAATGGGCTAAAAGGCAGGGATGCGATTCGTCTATGCTCGCGAGGGATTCTGACTATGCAGAGGTGATTGGTGGTGCGTTGACGGCTTCCACCAAAGCGGCGCAAGGCAAGCTGAAAGCACCGGCAAAACGCGTCGAATATACGCAACAATTAAAATCAGCCTATCAGAATTTGGTTGCAACCGGCGAAATTAAGAGCGTTGAGAAAAGCCAACCGTTAGATTGGAACAACGAACAAGACCGCGCTTATGCCCGTATGCAAATTAAACGTGCGAAATCTCCTGAAATGAAAACTATATGGCAAACATTTTATGATAATCATTTTCAGGGCGATGGACAAACAGCGCATATGAGATATAGATTAACGGACACTATCTGTGAATTTGAGAAACCCAAACGAAATTTCTATAACTTGGAAAAGCTGAAAAGCATTCCGATTCACGAAGTGGCACAGGCTTTTGGCGTGGAAGTGAAAAAAGTCGGAAACGACTATTGGTGTGCGATTCGTCAGGAACGAACACCGTCCTGCAAGCTGTATACGAAAACAAATTCTTTCTGTGACTTCGGTGCGGCGAATTACGGCGGAGATACGATTGACCTTACCGCATTTTTAAATTCCTGTTCGCGTGAGGATGCAATGGAAACTCTTGCAAACACCTTCGGCATTCAGCCTGAGAATCTGAACGACGTTCAGCGAACGCCTTTTCCGAGCGAACGGCAGCTTGCAAAAATCGGTATCCAAGGTGACCGTGCCTCAAAAAACATTGATTTTCACATAGAAAAATACGGATTGGAAGCGGCAAAGGCAATTTCCGAGAAGTTTTCTATGCGTGTGGAAGAAATGGCGAAATGCTTTCCCAATGCATATCATCAAATGTTACAGGCAAAAGCTGTGCCGTATGTACTGTCGCTTCGTCAAACATATTTCGCTGAATTGCGCCGCCATTATGATTTGGCGGCGCTTTTTAATTTGGAATTGTCTCCTGACGATGAACTGTTTACAGAGGCACGGGAAATGCTGCACGATGCAGAAACTGCCGAGAGGATTTTATGCAGTGCCATACAGAACCGCGAACAAGTCCCGTTTAAAAGGCGCAGTTATGATTTGGCAAAGGACTACGCCGCTATTGCCGACGGGACTTTAAGTGTGGAACTGACAGGTTCCGAAAGCATGGAATACAGGGATTTGAATGCACTGCTGAAATCCGAACACAGGAAAATGGGATTTTCCAAATTACCGAAAGCGCAGTATGACCGCTTGTTTGAACAGCTGCAGGATATTACTGCGTATTCGGCGTTTGTGAAAGGCGATACCGTGAAACTGGCATATGACGCCGAATTTTCGGAGCAAATCAATGATGTAATCCATTTTACGCAAGGGGAGCAGATGATGGCAGGATTGACAATGCTCCCTGCGTTTTAAAAAGAAAGGAATGAAGTTATTATGAAAAACACAATTTTACCGCTTGGCATTGCAAGCGTATTACAGCAAATTTTAAACGACGGCGTTAAGGATGAGATAAAAGGCGCTGTCAATGGTTTTGTATTTCCCATTCTTTCCGCCATTATAGTGGTCGTATTGCTTGTTCAAATCGTTCATTCATACAAGGATTGGAAAGAGCACGGTGAGATTAATTGGGAAAAACCCGTTATTGTCGGTGTATGCCTTGCCGTCTGCATTGCGGCACCGCGCTTTATGTGGGGCATTATCGGCTGGTAAATAACTTTGTGACATGATGTCATAAAGTTAAGAAAGGAGTGATACCTTTGACATCTTGGACGGGCGGTTTGTTTGAGGGCTTTTCCACAGCTGTTTCCGACGCTATGCAAAACATGACGGAATCCGTTACAGACGCTGTATTTGACCGCTTCATACCTTGGGCGTTCAATGGACTTTTTAACGGTTTGTCTGAGTTCTTAACGAATATCAATGAAATGGGTGCTGAGATTTTTGATTTGGATTGGTGCAAACTCTTGCTCCAGTTTTTTGCCGTGTTCGGCGGAGCAATGTTTGTAGTGGGATTTTTTGTGTC
>DKUE01000009.1:1006-7242 GCA_002490525.1 Ruminococcaceae bacterium UBA7212 | reverse complement strand
ATCTTTGATTTCGGCATAGCCAATGCATCCTTACAGCAAAAGGGTGATGTAACCGATGTAATCAAAAACGGCGTCAAGGGGCTGGTAGCCTCTTTTTTGTTTGTCAATATTCCTGTGGAGCTGTACCGTTTCTGCATTTCGTTACAGAACAGTGTTTCCAAAGGGGTACTGACGCTTGCGGGCAAAGACAGTACACTGAAAATCGGAGAATATGCGCAGCAGACGTTGACAGGATGGGCGGCAGGTGTGAATGTGTCGTCCATTTTCTTTCTGCTGCTGTTAATTGCCTTTGCATACTGTATTATCAAAGTGTTCTTTGCCAATCTGAAACGCGGCGGCATATTGCTTGCGCTGATTGCAATCGGCTCTGTACATATGTTTTCCGTTCCGCGCGGCTATACAGACGGGTTTACATCTTGGTGCAAGCAGATAATCGGACTTTGCGTCACTGCATTTCTGCAAACCATCATGCTGTTTGCAGGTTTGCTTACGTTTGCAGAGCATCCGCTACTCGGCACGGGTGTGATGCTGTCGGCAACGGAAGTCCCGCGTGTGCTTGAAAAATTCGGATTGGAAACATCGGCAAAATTTAATCCGATGCAGGGGCTTTACGGCGCGAGTATGGCAATGTCCATGGTAAGGGTTATTAAGTAGGAGGCAAGATATGAAAGAATATATTTATCCGAAGGATTTAAAAAAATCCGCAACGGTATTTTGGTGGCGGTTGCAGGATGCTTTGCTGTTGCTGACATTTGCAATTATTGCAATTATCTTTTTCGGTTTGGCGAAAAAGATTGTACCGTTGGTCGGCGCGGCTGTATTCGGTGTTTTGACGATTGACATCAGCGGAATACGAATTTATGACTATCTGAAACTCTGTACGCAGTTTTTCGGCGGACAGAGAATATTTTTTTGGAGGAAGTGATTTTTTATGCCTAAAGAAAAGAAAAAGCGCAGTACAAGGTCAGCAGAACGCAAACGCCGTTCTGTGCAGGAACTGTTCGGGCTTTCGGGATTCGGGGAGTACGGACTGAAAACTGCGCGGGATGAAACGGTGTTTTTCCGTGTGGAACCGACCAATATTACCGTGCTGTCTCATCAGAATACGGAAATCAAAATCAACAGCTTAATGTTGGTCTTACAGCAGATTCCCGATATGGAAATCTGCTGTATGGACGCATCCGAGTGTTTCGACAACAACAAGCAATATTTACAGCGGCGTATTGTAGAGGAAAACGACCCGAAAATCAAGGCTCTGCTGATGCAGGACCTCGCATTTTTGGATCAGGCGCAGATTGAAATCAGCAATGCACGGCAGTTTATGTTTACGGCACATTTCCGCAATATGAACGATGCGCAGGTACGGCAGGAAATGAACCATATTGAAAAGGTTATCCGAGACCAAGGCTTTGAGGTACAGAGGATGCCGAAGGATATGATTAAGCGCATGTTGGGTGTATATTTCGGTACACTGCACTGGGCGGAGCACGCGGCGGATTTTGACGGAATGGAGTATCTGTCGGATATTTCTGCGGCAGACGCCCAAAAGCCGAAAAAGAAACGCGAAAAGGAATATACAGCCGAAGAAATGGAAGCAATTCAGGTGAAAACCTTTTTTGACCGCGCTTTACCGGGTGCGGTCAAATTTTATGCCGATTACTATATCTTAGGCGATAGTTACCGTTGTGTTTGGACGATTAGCGAGTACGCACCGTCTACACAGCAGCAGGCGTTGCTTGCCCAGCTCGCAGATAAGCAGAATGTAACGGTTAAAATCTATACGAAGCTTGTGGACAGTGCGGAACAGTCTAAAATCATCACGAATGCTACGCGGCGCACGCATGCGCAGCAACGGGAAAACAAGGTGGAGCAGTCCGTTCGGGCGGTAAATGAATTTAACAATGTGGTGGATTTGATTTCGCTTTTGCAGAAAGACAGACAGTCGCTTCTGCACTGCGCTGTGTTTTTGGAACTGCGCAGTAATTCCTTGGAGAACTTAAAAATTCTGCAAAGAGATATTCAGCTGGAGCTGCTGCGCTCTAAAATGACGACAGACCGTTTAATGCTCCGTCAGCGCGAAGGAATGCTTTCGGTTCTGCCGTTCGGACAGAATGTGTTGGGTATGCAGTTTGCGCTTGCGCTGCCTGCAAGCTCTGTGGCAAATTTGTATCCGTTTTCCTACTCAGGTAAAACCGATCCGTCGGGATTTTATCTCGGACGGGATAAATACGGCACCAATATTATTGTTGACTTTGACCGCCGTGCACCGGATAAGACGAACAGCAGTGCGTTGGTTATCGGCAACAGCGGACAGGGTAAATCTTATCTTTTAAAACTGCTGGTGACGAACCGACGGGAAAATGGGAAAACGGTTCTGATTTTAGACCCGGAAGAAGAATACCGCGAGCTTGTCGAAGCAATGGGCGGTACCTATTTGAATTTCCTCAACGGCGAATACAGAATCAATCTGTTTGAACCGAAGCTTTGGTCGGTAGATGACGAAGAAGAGCGCGAAGATGAGAATACGCCCGCGGCATTTACTAAGAAAAACTGCCTGAGTCAGCATATTGCGTTCCTGAAGGACTTCTTCTCCGTATACAAGGAATTTACAAGTGTACAGCTGGATACGCTTGAAATTATGCTGATCAAGCTGTATCAGAAATTCGGTATTACGGAAGAAACGGATTTCAAAAATATGCACGCCAAAGACTATCCGATTGCTGAAGATCTGTTTGCCTTTATGGACGATGCATATTTACATTATGAAGAAAACGGCAGGCAGATTTATACCAAAGAAACCTTACAGGAGCTGTTGCTGGGTATACGCAGTATGTGCCGCGGTGCGGACAGCGTATATTTCAACGGGCATACCAATATTGCGGATGACAGGCTTGTTTGCTTCGGTGTAAAAGGTTTAATGGACAGCAATACACAGCTGAAAAATGCGATGCTGTTCAATTTGCTTTCGTATATGAACAACAAGCTTTTGGTAGAGGGTAACAGCACAGCTGTTTTGGATGAACTGTATCTGTTCTTGGAATTCAAGGTGGCGGTTCTGTATATCCGGAACGGCATCAAACGTGTGCGCAAGCGGGACAGCGAGTTTATCCTTGCGACGCAGAACATTGAGGACGCCAATCTGCCTGAGGTTAAAGAGTACACCAAACCGCTGTTTGCCATCCCGACACATCAGTTTATCTTTAACGGCGGTACGGTGAAACCGCAGGACTATATGGATATGCTTCAGCTTGAAGAAAACGAGTTTGAGCTGATACGGTATCCGCAGCGCGGCAGCTGTCTGTATAAATGCGGCAATGAACGCTACTGCTTACAGGTTCACGCACCCGAATACAAATCGAAACTGTTCGGTACGGCGGGCGGCAGATAGGAGCGGTGCGTTATGAGCATGACTGCAATGATCGCAAAAGCAGGCTCTGCGCTTCTGACGAATGAGAATGTTCGCAAAAAGGCTGTCTTGGTTGTCGGTACAATCCTGGCAGTCTTTTTGCTGCCGATGTTGGCGGTCACAAGCGTGTTTTCCAGTATGGGAGAGGTCACTGCTTCAGACATTCAAAACAATCTCAGTGCTGAAACAAAAGCCGAAATTGCATATATGGAGCAGACTGCAAATTCGATTGAGCAGGCGTTTTACGACAATGGAATTTCCTACAGCGAGGTTGCACAGGCGGCGTATTGTATGTACCTTTATGATGCGCAGAAAAGCGATGCGGATTTTTTGAATAAGCTGATTGCCTGTTATGCAAACGGCGGGACGGATGCAGAGATCGTATCGGCATTAAATTCTGCTTTTGGCGTAGAAATTCCTGTAGAGGAATATACCTATTTTGCCGAGCGCATTCGAAGTACCTGTATTGATACAAGTCATTTTGCAAACAGCGGCATAAAGAACAGCGCAGACCTTGTGACTTACGCTCTGCAGGCGGCTGACAGCGGCTGGGGCTATGTTTACGGTACTTACGGTACCGTGCTGACCGATTCCATTCTTGCGCAAAAGGAACAGCAGTTCCCGGACAACATTTTGCCGTACAAGGATTTCATTCAGGAAAACTGGATGGGACGGCGCACGGCGGATTGTGTGGGGCTAATCAAAGGTTACGCTTGGTATGACCCTGCGACAACGAATTTTTCTATAGGTGCAAACGGAATGCCTGATGTGTCCGCTGACGGTATGTATGCGGCGGCGGTTATAAAGGGCACAATGGACACAATGCCCGATGTGCCGGGTATTGCTGTGTGGCAGAGTGGGCATATTGGGGTGTACGTCGGCAACGGGACTGTTGTTGAAGCGAAGGGCACAATGTACGGCGTTGTCAAATCCGAGCTTTCCAAAGGCTCGTGGCAGGGTTGGTGCTATCTGCCTGCGATTCAGTATACAGAATAAAAAAGGAGATTTCAAAATGGCACGTTACAAGGTTACGATAACGGAAAAATTACAAAGAGAAGTTTTTGTAGATGCTGACAGTCAATCCGAGGCTGAATGCATTGTAGAGGAGCAGTGGAGAAATAGTGAGCACATCCTTGTGGCAGAGGACTTTGTAGGCGCAGAATTTTCTGCGATGCAATCCGTTTCAGAGGAGTAGAAAAATCAGAATGATATGCATTCGTTAAATGAACAGCATACTGCTATGTGTCAGGCAATCCACGAATATGAACGTCGATTCGGTATTTCAGCCGATGACTGTCTCGTTGAGATGAATCATATGGGTCTCGCACAGTATCAGCCGAAAGACAGTGTGACACCCGAACAAATCGAAAAGGCAAATGCCTATTTGCACGATTTTGAAGCGGCGCGTGTTCCAAATGGTGTGCCTATAGATGTAATAGGACGATTGTGTACTGTCTATCCTGAACGGGTTGTTTTTTCGATGCTGGAGCAATGCGAAAAAGAGGGGCTGATTGGTTATGTAGAACAGTGCTGGGACTGTTTTGAATCGCCGGATGATATAGAATCCCGTTTGTATCAAATGGCAATCGAAGAAAGAGAAGCACAATCATTGGTTGACACTATGGATGAAGCTGTGACTGAATCTGTCAGCAAATTTATATCAATAGTTTAAGAAGTAGAAAAAAGAAAGGTTGAAGTTAAATGCATTCTCGTAATACGATTTTTGAACAGAGTTCAAAGGGGACTACGTTGCGGGCGTTTGTGGTGAATCAAGACAAACATCTTGCAGGGGAAACCGTTGGTGAATGGGTATCACTTCCGACAACTCGGGAAACGCTGTTGGGCGTATTTCAACGAATAGGGGTAGAGGATGGATATTACAGCATTACGGATTATGATTCTTCCGAGTTCCCCAAATTAACAGATTATTTTGGAGAATATGAGGATTTGGATGAGCTTAACTATCTTGCCGCTAAACTCCAAGACGTGTCGCAAAACTCTGTATTAACAGATGAATTTTCAGCTGCATTAGAGATAGGAAAGGATGCAGGTTCGGCAAAAGACTTGATAAACTTAACGGCTCCATATAACCTGAACAATCGTACAATGTTAATCGGAGTGTGCAACGATGAGGAGCTCGGTAGACAAATTGTCAAAGAGGGTAAGTATGATTTAGAGTCTATGGGCGAACTTGCGCAGTATATTGACTATGAGGCGCTGGGGCGTGACACGCGTATCAATGAAGGCGGTATATTTACAAACAGGGGATATTTTACGTCTAATTCTGATGGACTATATGAATTTTATAAATCTGTTGAAGATATTCCGCAGGAATATTTGATTACGGTTGACGCAACACAAACGGCGGCAGAAGCAATGGCTGAGAATATGTCAGCGGGTATGACAATGGGGTGAAAATATGGAACGGGACGTTATAGGTATACCTAAAAAACCGCGTATTATCAGGCGTGACGCGGATTTAGGCATACCTAAAAGGTATACCTTGTGTATTCTTAGGTATACCTTGGCAATTTGCACAAAGCCGTTTGATAATCGTTGAAACAGCGAGCTTTGCTCGATGTTGTGAATCGGAAGGTATGCCGTTAGGTATACCTTCCTTTATCCTGCACCTTAGAATACAGAACAAAATTCGGTGTGCGCAACAGGTTTTCGTCAAATCGCACAAAACTTGTTTAAAACCTTTAAATGGCGAAAAGCTGTTGAATACACAGAAAAAAGGAGCAAGAAAATGGATCAGGAAACGAAAAAAAGAATCTACCTTTGGATATACCCGTCCACTGAATTACAGGTCAAGCAGTTGGTGGAGCGG
>DKUE01000009.1:0-662 GCA_002490525.1 Ruminococcaceae bacterium UBA7212 | reverse complement strand
GCGGCGCGTACTGTTTAAGCAGGCAGTAGAGCTCGCGATGGTAGAAAACCTCTTGGTGAACCTCAGTGGGTATTCTACCGAGGATATTCGAAAACTGCGCGGCAAAGTCGTGAAGGACGTCAAGAACCTCAAAGGTAGTTACGATTTTGTAACTGCGGCAGAATACCAAAACGGGGATACGGAAGCAGAAGACAGCACTTTGTGACACGATGTCATAAAGTGCTGTCTTATCCGATTATTTGACTTTTCCTATAGAATTTGGTAATATATGGGCGCAGGGTGACACCTGACACGGTAGGTGGTTAAATCTTGCCCCTGAAAGGGGGCGTTGCGTATGCAGTACGTTACATACGAAAATCTCTTTGCATTTTCCCTTGTAATTATCGGCATCATCGGGCTGTTCATAACAGCTCTTGTGCAGAATAAAAAAGATTAGCCGCCCGAGCGTCCAAACTTGGCGGCTAAATCTTTTTAGTTTTCACTTTTGGGGCTAACCGTCTACTGGTGTCACCCTGTGTTTATATTATACCGCAATACACAAAAAAGTCAACACAATTTCAACGACTCGCTTTTGGCGGGTCGTTTTTTATGCGCAAAATCACTTTGTGCCACCGTGTCACAAAGTGAAGAAAGGAGGATTTATGCCGGCACGAATTATTTTC
>DKUE01000035.1 GCA_002490525.1 Ruminococcaceae bacterium UBA7212 | reverse complement strand
AACCGGGTCGCCGTACAAAGCAATATCCATATTCTGCGCATCACCGAGCGTAGTGCTTAAAGTATAGGCGTAGGCTTTGGTCGAAATGCGGTTGCCGCCCTTGTTGTAGGTGTAGACATAGGTCTTGCCCGCCGCTTTGTCATCGGTTCTGACAAGCTGGTTTGCCTCGTCATAGGTGTAGCGATACCGAAGTGTTTTTGCACCATTTTCACCAACCGCATATTCGCGGGTAATATTGCCGTTTTCGTCATATTCATATTGGAAAACATACCGTGAGCTATCTGCTTTGCCTGTAGCTTTCACCGTATTTTTGATGGTATCCACACGGCTGCCTGCCATAGATTCGCCGTCTTTGGTGTGCTGCTGATAGGTGTATTCCGCTGTCACCATGGCGAACGGCGCGCTTGTATCTTCCGGCTTGCGCGTCAAAACGGACTGCTCGGTTTTGCGGCCGAATTTATCCGTCACGGCAATGGTGCTGAATTCCCTGTCACCGACCGAAATGCCTGTGCGTGCGGAACGCAAATCTGTTTCTTCCAATATCTGCGTATCGTACTGCTTTGTGACAAACAGCGTTCCGTTAATGATTTCGGCGAAGTTGCCGTCACTGTCGGTATACGCTTTATACAGCAAGGCGCCGTTTTCACGGACTTCCACAGAATCCGTATTATAGCGAATGACGTGGTTTTTGGCATTGTCCCGAATTTCGGTTAAATAGCCTAATTCATCGTAGCTGTATGCATAACGGTAGGTTTTGCCGCCGTCATAGCTGATGCCCGTAAGGTTGTCGCCGTTATAGCGGTAATCTATGGTATTGCCGTTTTTAAAGGATACCTTTTGAATGCGGCTGCGGGAAGTACCTGTGCCGTAGGTGTACTCCACAAAGGGAATGGTCAAAGCTGTATCCAACGCACCGACGAAGATGGATTTCACATTGCCCCATGCATCGTACGTTATATTATATGAGAAATCATTGTGTCTTATTTTCGAAACACGGTCATTTTTATATTCGTATGTGGTTATCATATCATCTGAAAGCAGATTCGTCAACTCCGAAACGGGCGTTTTTATCTGCGTCAGCGCACCGATGGCGTCATAGGTGTATTCGGTGAGGTTGCCGCGTGCATCGGTCATAGATTTAAGCATACCGTTGTTTTTGTTGTAATTGTATTTTACCGTTTGCCCGTTTTCGTCTGTCGAGGCAGTCATATAGCTACCCGTGGCGTCATAGCTGCGCGAGACCATCATGGAAAGCCATTCGCCGATTTCCTTGCCCATAATTTTTAAGGAAAGCAGATTGCCGAATTCGTCATAGGTGATGTCGAATTTCTTTTTGCACTGCGGGCAGTTACAGACTTCTTCGCTCTCACAGCGGCATTCACAGCGGAATTCCGTACAGTTCGGGCACGGACAGCCTTTGCATTGGTCGCAGGTACAGCTTTCTGCGGATGTACAGGTGCAGGGGCAGTCATAGCCGTAGGCACAGTCATTGCCGCAGACGCAGAAATGCGATTCGTCCGTGTCGGGGGTCTCTTCGGGGATTTCTTCTTCGGGCATCGGCATGTGTTTTCCTGATTTCATCACCTCAACTTCAGCAATATACATTTTACTGAACGCCCCTGTCAGTCCGAACACAATGCCGATATCTTGACAATCCCCTTTGAGAGCGAGTGTATGCCGCAAAAACGACCAACCCGGTATGCGTTCTTCTAAATCTATCTGTTCTAAATGCGTTTGCCGATGACCGTTTTCATCTGTATAGGTATATGCCACCGCGAAAAATGCTTCGCGATTATCAATTTCCCGTGACAAATCTTCAATATAATCGGGCGCGTTTAAGAGCACTTCAGATGTGTCAATCCATGCGCCGACAACAAGCACATCGTCCTTTTTGCCGTTTACGGGGACGGTGTTTTGCAATGTGCTGCAATCCATGATTTCGGATTGCAGACATGCGGCTTTTACCGATCTATTATTGAGCGTTTTATTTACGATATACGGATTAAAGGGCGAGAACCAGCCGCTCAAACCGTCTTTGAAATTTCCGTTGGCAATGTAGTTTACATCACCGGCATACGAGCTTTTTTCCAGCTGTACGTCATCGATATAGAATGTACCCGAGGCGCCGTCGGCATGTATACAGACTTTTGCGGCACGGGTGCCTGAAGGCAGTTCGGCCGTGCAGGCGTATTGTGTAAAATCCGTATTCGGCGCAGTGATTTCATAATCATCCGTTTTGAGCACATCGCCGTTTTCGGATAATGCCGTCAGGGTGAGGTGCAGAGCTTCTTCTGCCTGTGTATCGGCAGAGGCTTTTACATAGGCGGAAAGCGTATAGACACCCGCCGTAAGGTTAGACACTGTTTGCGAAACGGACTTTGCCGCGCCTGTGTAACGAAGCGAATTTGCCCCCGTATTCCAATGCTCTGCGGTACAGTCGGCGGTGGTTACGCCTTCGGCAGTCCAGGACTGCAGTCCGTTTTCAAATCCGCCGTTTGACAAAAGAGTGCCGCTCGCCGTGCGCATTGCCGACACAGTCGGCGTGCCGTCGGTGCTGTTCGTGTAATCGTAATAGCTGTAACTGCCGTTTTCATCAATGACCAAAAGCGGTCTGCCGTAATGGTCAAACTGTTTGGTTACGGATTTACCGTTTTGCGAGATAACGACTTCATTTCTGTTACGGCTGAAAGCGACCGCACCGCCGCTGTAATTTATTCCGTCCGAATCTGTGGCGCGCTCGGAATAGCCTGTGATTTTATCATTTGAACCGCTGAATACAAGCGTATAGCCGTCAATATTTTTCATCTCGGACATACCGATTCCGTAGGAAACGGTTTTCCCGTCAGGGAAAGTCACGGAAGACAAACACTTATTTGTATACCCATAGGTCATTTTTAACGGCTTGTTTGTACTGCCTGCCGTAATCTCTATGCCGTCGGCGGTGAAGCACTGTATGCTGCTGAGCAACCCGTTGGTATAGCTGAAAGCATATTTTCTGTTTGCACCATCGGTCACGGAATTTATGGCAAAGAAATTGTTACTCGCAGATAAAGCACTGACATAAGTGATGTCTATGCTTTGATTCGGATATTTTTCTTTGTAGATTTTTACCAGTCTGCCGTTTGCGTCATAGCTTTGCAGATATCCGTCTGTACCGCGTACCGTGATGCAATCATAGATTTCGTGCAATGCGCGGGTATCGTCTTCGGGAACATCTGCGGTGAATTCATATCCGTGTGCGCTGTAAAGCATGGTATAGGCTTCGCGGATTTCCCATTTGCCGTCTTCCTTTGTAACCGACAGGGGAATCACAGCACTGCCGTCATAATACATATACTGTGCGTCTGTTTCTGTTTCACCCTCGTCTGTTCTGAAGAAAAATCGGTTATAGTCGGACATCCACTGCCCGCCGTAAGGCGCAGACAGTGTATTACCGCTGACGAACTGTTCGGCTGCGGCGTTGTAGTATTTATAGTCATTGCGCCAGGCGTTTACAGTATTATATGCAAAAGAGATTTGCGCGGGCATAATGTTGCCGCTGATGGCAATATCACTGCGCTCGACCGAGAGATGCCCAGAGCCTTCGTTGACGGTTGCCGTGCCTGCGCGTCCCGCTGAGGCACTGTAATTTTCTTCGGAAGACGGGACGGTGATATTTTCTGTATCTCTGTACTCAAAATACAGGAATATCTCGTTTTGGTCATCTAACGGCAAACGGTTAAAAATCGCATACCAATCTTCGGTGTCACCGTCCGCACATTCCGACATCAGACGAAGCATGATGCCGCGGAACCAATCGGTATCTACATCTGCATATTTCGTTAAATCAAAATTGACCCAAGAGCCTTCCTCATAGAAATGTGGCTCACCGTAATAATAGTCGAACGGGTCGGATTCTGTTTGCGGTCGTGTTTCATAGGTGATCTCCTGCGGTTTCCAGGACAGGGGCTCGTCCGTTACAGCATACGCCCCCAAAATACCGTTCACCTGTCCGCGCATACATAAAGTAACATTGTATACGTCATAATCCGGTAAACTGGAATCCTTCGGGAGCGGGTACAGATAGGTTTCTGTCTCGCCGTACATCCAATAATCTTCTGGGAATATTTCCAAATCCGAATAGCATTCGTAGAAATTTTCGTACGGGTGCTCACTGCATACCATGGTTCTGAGCTCGGAGTATGTTTGTGCTTCTTCCACCGCAGGGTCCAGCTTTACAGGATATTTTCTGCTCTTGTCCTGTAACCATTCTGCGGACGGCGTATACCGCAGTGTATATCCGCCGTTTTCGTTTTCGGTCAGCGCAACGGCAATGTCCTTTGATACGGCGTTTTTCGCATCCATCATAACGGGAGCGGGAATTTTGAAAATTTCATGGTTTTCCGTATCCGTGAATAGAATTTCACCGTTTTCACCGACAATACCTGTTAGACCTTCGGCGGTAATATGAAAAGTATAGCTTTCCAATGCTGCTGAGGCTTTTTTGATGATGATGTTTTCTTTTACGGTATTTTGACGCAGAGTATATTCTAAATCAGTGTGCTTAAAGATGTTTTTATAGGTAACGGTTGCAGAAAGGTTGTCCAAAATTTTATCTGCGAGAGTTTTCTTCGCAGTTTTTGCGCTTTTTTTCTCTTTTACCTTTGCCTTGCTGTTCTCTGTATCGGTAAGAGAAAAAGACAACTGATAAGCATCGCTTACAACGGTAACTGGCGCGTCATGCAATGCTTCGGGAAATGACACATGAAACTTGCTGTTTATGTTTTCCAGCTTTTTATCCTTCACTTTAAGCGAATTGTCGATTTCCTGCCACTTGCCGTCCTGTTCATAATGCATCGGGACAGACGACACCATGGCGGTGTATGTGCCGTCACTTTTTTTGTAAACTTTGGTATATGCATCACGTTTTTCGGGAATTTCATATAAGATGGATATGTTTTCGTCCGATGCATCCTCAGATTTTTGTGCGGATGCATCTGCAATCGGGGGTGTCTGCGGAAGGTTTTGTGCAAAAACTTGTATCGGTAAAACTTGCAAAAGGAGAAGTAGTGTTAAAAGTAGGGCTAATGCTTTTGTACCTGTTTTGAACTTCTTTTTCATTTTGACGCCTCCATTCTATTTTATGTGATAAATCATAACATATTTTCAGGGCGAATGCAATATTTTTTGTTGGATTTGCCGTATGAACGGGAATCTACCGTGAAATTTGCTTTTTCTTTTAAAATGTTTTATAATACGCCTTAAACGAAGTCGTCTGTTTGACCGACAAAAGAAAAGGGGAAATGAGACATGAAAGAGGTTTCAAGAAAAGCAATCATCGTGTTTTGCCTGCCGCAGTTTGCCGTCGGGCTGTTTACCGCGATGCTCAACAACTATCTGATTTATTTTTACCAGCCGACCGCCGCGTCAGGCTTGCCAACACTGATTACACAGGGATATGTGTTCTTGGGGCTGCTGACGGTGATTGGCTTAATTAAGGCGATCGGGCACGTCGTGGATGCGGTGTCCGACCCTCTGGTGGCGTCCCTCAGCGATAAGTGCAAAAATAAAAGCGGCAGACGCATTCCGTTTATGAAATGGTTTGCCGTGCCGTTTGCGCTGTCTGCATTGCTGATTTTCTGGTCGCCTTCGCAAAATCCGATTTTCAATAACATATGGCTTGCCGTATTTATTTGGGCATATTACATCTTTTACACGCTCTATATGATTCCGCACAGTGCACTGCTTCCCGAAATGGTGCGTGACGAGGGCAAGCTGGTCGATTCCTATACGTGGAATTCCCTGTTTTTCGTCGTCGGCAGTATGCTCGGCTATGCGACGACCGCCATTGTGGCGGTGATGAAGAGCGCAGGTCTCACACCAATTATGGCGTGGCGCATGACTTTCCTTTGCTTTACTGTCATCGGCGCAGTGCTTTTGCTGATTCCCGCATTTGTGATTAAAGAAAAGGAATATGTTTCTTCCGTGCGCCCGACTACACCGCTTATGCAGTCCTTAAAGCATGCGTTTTCCAATAAATATTTTCGTCTGGTTACCTTGGGTCAGCTGTTTGAAGGCACGGGCATGAGTTTTTTTCAGGCGTGTATTCTGTATTACATTACCGAACTTATGGGGATTCCCGAGGAAAAGGCAATCATTATCATGGCAACCTCGATTGTCGGCTCGCTGATTTTATATCCGTTTATTAACAAATGGTCCAAGAAGTCGGGCAAACGGGTACCGATGATTGTCGGCTGTGCCGTATTTACCGTAGCGGAATTTTTGATTTGCTTTGTGGATGTTTTCCCGAAAGAGCATGCGTTGCTTGTGGCAGTTCTTTTTGCACTGTTCGTGTCCCTGCCGTTTGCCGTACTTAACATTCTGCCCGGTTCTATGATGGCGGATGTCATTCGCTATGATACCGTAAAAACAGGCGTCAACCAAGAAGGTACCTTTGCCGCGGCAAGGAGCTTTGTGACGAAGCTCGGCACCTCAATTGCGATGATGATTGTTCCCTCGCTGGTGGCAGTCGGTGCGGTTACGGGAGAGAGTGTCGGGCAAAAAGGCTTGCTGCTGACGGCGATTGTCGGCGGCGTATTTACCCTCGGTGCGGTGATTGTGTTTGCGGTATACCGTGAAAAGGATGTGCTGTCGGTGATTCGCGGTGCAGAGAAAGGGCAGAAGAAATGATTGTACTTTATGTTGTTTTAGCGCTGCTTGTTGTTCTTTTGGCAGTTTTGCTCATCAATACGGCGCGCAAAACGGCGGGGGCACGTAAGCTAAGGCCCGCCGAGATGCAGTATTCTGACGAGGATGTGCAGAACTATGCCGAGCGGCTCGGCAAAATGATTCAGTGCCCGACGGTGTCCGTAAAGGATAGCTATGATGACACTGCGTTTGCACAGCTTCGAGATACCATGCAGGCGTTGTTCCCGACTGTGCACGCGCACGCAGAAAAATTAACCTTCAGCGACGACTGCTGGATATACAAAATTGAGGGACAGGACAAAACCCGAAACATTATGCTGATGTCGCACCATGATGTGGTGGCGGCAGACGGCGAGTGGAAACACGCCCCCTTTGCGGCGGAAATCTATGACGGAAAAATCTGGGGCAGGGGGACAGTAGACACCAAAACCCCGCTGTTTGCAGAGTTTTCTGCGTTGGAAGAGCTGTTGTCCGCGGGCTACGAACCGCCGTGCAATGTGTATATCGGTTCTTCCCACAATGAAGAATTGGGCGGGGACGGCATTCCGACCGCACTCCGATATTTTCAGGAACAGGGCATTACCTTTGAAGTGATTTTAGATGAGGGCGGCGCAGTGATTGAGCCGCCGCTCGGCGGGATGCACTGTGAAAAATGCGCGATGGTGGCGGTGCACGAAAAAGGCCGCTACAAATTGGAATGTACCGCAACTGCCGACAATGCGCATGCGAGCCTGACCGCCGCGGCGAAGGCTACGCCGATTGAACGTATGACGGATTTTATCCATGAGGTACGTACAAAAGATATCTTCGTTCGGCGCTTAAATCTGCAGGTCACAGCGATGTTTACACATCTTGCGCCGTACTGCGCATTCCCGATGAAAGTACTTTTTTCGAATTTGTGGCTGTTCGGCGGTCTGTTAAAAGCAGTGATGCCGAAGCTGAACGCACAGGCGGGCGGTCTTATCGGTACAACCTGTGCTTTCAGCAAAATTGAGGGGACAACCGAATCCAAACAGTGCTCGGCAACTGTTATGCTTCGAAGTGTAGATGAAGCGGATATGCAGCATGATATCGAATCGCTGAAAAGTGTTGCTGAAAAATATGGTGTGGAAGTGCAGATTCTGCCTGAATCCGAATACCACGGTCCTGCCGATATGGCGCGTCCTGCGTTTTCCTATACGATGGATTGCATCGGACAGGTGTTCCCGCAGTATCCTGCATCCCCGTTTATTCTGCCTGCCGGGACAGACGCACGTACATTGACCGATGTCTGCGACTGCGTACTGCGCTTCGCGCCGATACAACTTTCCGCGCAACAGTTAGCCTCTGTGCACGCAGAAAATGAAAATATCGACCTCTCCGCTGTCGCGCAGGCCGTGCAGTTTTATAAGCTGTTTTTGAAGAACTATAAATAAACGGTTCTTTTTCTGAAAATCAGTCTTACATGTAAAAACAGGAGATAATGCCCTAACAATCGGCATTATCTCCTGTTTTGTAATTTTTGACTTTTTATGTCGATATCTGCGTTTCTAAAATCGTATGAATGCAATCATATTTGGCAAGCTCTTCGGTCACCATAGGCGAGGCGGTTTCATCGGCATAATCGACAATCTCCCGCAGATATGTAACATCCTCTGCCTGAAGCATCTTATCGTTAAAATTATCTACTGCCGTTCTAATGCGCAATACACGGACAATATCTGCATGCTTTTGCTCGGTCAGGTCGTAGAAGAAAAAGGGAATCGCAATAATGACCGCGCCAATCAGAGAAAGCAGGGACTGATAGAAGAAGATATTGTCTCTCAGCTGTATATTTTGCAGTGCAAGTGAAATGTCATCTGAGAAGCCCACACCGCCGAACGAAAGAAACAGCGGCGTCAGCATACCTGTAAACACGCCGATAACGGTCGTAATAATTGCCATATAATTTTGCCAAAAGCCTTCCAGCCGTTTACCGGTTTTCATTTGAATATCATCTAAAATATCTGAGATCATAATCCCGGTTACAAAATAGAATCCGCCGAAGAATTGTTCAAAGAAAGAGATAACGAAAATTAAAACGGGGCTTTTGTGGAAGACGACCTGAAGGGCAATCATAATGACATATCCGACACAGGATAAAAACATAACATTTCGTTTGCCCAGCTTTTTGATAAGGAACGGACCGACCAGCAGAGCAACGGCAATTGCGTTCATCAGAATGGTTGAACAGTAAAGTCCGACCCAAGTTTTTGCAGTGTCGGATACAAAGCTGTACTGTGTTACCCATGTCGTAATATTTGCAAAATTTCTCACCGCGTTAAACAAATTGAATCGTAATAATCCAAAAATATTTGCTTTTGCTGAGGAGCCTCATGCCTTCGGTAAAGCGAACCTTTGCTACATATTCCTGCTTTACAACCGTTCGTTCGTTTACACCCTTTACCAAAAGAAGCACTAAAAAAACACCGAGTACGCCGCAAATCGGGAAAATAATGCGGTACATATTTACAGCGTTCCATCCGCCTTGTTTTGCAAAGAAGGTTCCGGCCAAAATCTGCAGAATTATGTTGACAACAGAACTCGGCAAACCGGATACCAGACCTTTTACAGAGCCGATATTGGCTCTTTCCTGTGCTACAGTGGAAATGGTTTGTTCAATACCTGCAATGCATTGGTTGAGCAGTGTGATAAAAAACTGCCGATTTGGATTAGGAGAAACGCCAAAAGAATACCGAGGTTAAAATCAATGGTGGACGCTTCAAAAACACCCATAATCGGAATGGCGGGCAGAGGGATGCTGAATAAATGCACATCCATCCAAGCGGCGGGAATATACGGGACAAACGAAAAACTGACCGCGGTACCAATGGCGGACCAAAGTAAAAACGGCTTGAATTTTCCGTTTTTGCCGTTTGAATTGTCAATCATCATCGATAGAATCGGTGAACGGATAATCGCAATGACAGAAGCCAATATTGTCAGCAACCAAGCCTGCCGGTGGACATTCTGAAATAGGATATCATCAAATGCACACTGGTGGCGATTGTGGTATACTGTGTCAAAACGCCGAGCAGATTGGGACTGCCGCAGCCGGCGGAAAAGGCGGCAAATTCCTTGTAGGCAACCTAATATCCTTCCGGGGCTGATTCTAATGTGCGCGGAATTTTCCGATTCCGTCCGCAAGCTTTGTTTTTAAAGATTCTTTCTTTTCTGCGGATTCCATAGTCTGTTTCCTTTCATGAACGCCTTATTCTTTTTCTTTTGGTTGCTTTGTATCGGTATCCGTCCGTGCCGCAATCAGAAATTTCGGTCTTTGCTTGATTTCCTCGTAAATTTTAGAAATATAATAGCCGATAATACCGAGACTGATCATAATGATACTGCCAATTAACAATAAAAGCAAGATGACCGTGGTGAAGCCCTCTACTGCTGTGCCGCAGAAGTATTGTACCAAGGCAATTACCCCAAAGACAACGGCGATTAAAAATACGAGAACGCCGAGTACGGTGATAAAGTTTAACGGTAGAGAAGAAAAAGACGTAATATTTGTAACAGCATATTTGATGAGCGCGCGCGTAGACCATTTGGATGTGCCGTACTCCCGTTCGGCAACCTCGTATTCGACAGAAGTTGAACGGTAACCCACCCATTCCGAAAGCGCACGGAAAAAGTAGTTGCGTTCGGGCATTTGTAAAAGCGCCTCGACCACCTCACGGTCTAAAAGCTTGTAGTCCGATGCTTTTGTCATGTCAATTTTTACAATGGCAGACATGACCGAATAAAATGCCTTTGCCGCGAGCCGATGCATGGCGCTTTCTTTACCGCGGCTGGCTTTCACGCCGTTCACGACCTTGTAGCCCTGTTCCCAAAGACGGTACATCTGCACCATGATCTCGGGTGGTTGCTGCAAATCGCAGTCTATGACCGCACAGCAATCGCCCTTGGATTCCGAAAGTCCCGCCAAAATGGCAGACTCTTTGCCGAAGTTTCTGGAAAAACAAATACCGCGTACACGCGGATTCCTTTCGGCAGACTGTTGGATTTTTTTCCATGTAGTGTCACGTGAACCGTCGTTTACAAACAGAATTTCAAAATCAATATTTTCGGCAATCAGTATTTCGGAAATGACAGATGCAGTTTTTTCAATAATATCCTGTTCATTATACGCGGGGACAACCACGGACAATAGACTCATATCAGTTCTTCACTCCAAAATTTACAACAATTATATCCTCAAATTCTTTGATACATCCCTCGTTTGGCCAAGCTTCCATTTCACCGGATAACTCTGTGCCGCGTTCAGCCTGCTCTACGGTCGGCGTTTGCAGAAAATAGTAGCCGTGCATGCGGAACAGTTCAATCATGGTGGGAGATTGCACGTCTCCAAAGGTTTTGACACCGTAGTACAATACGGAATTTCCGTTCACCTGCCCTACAACAGGCGAGTTCAGGTATCCGTCAGACGGTCGGTTTGTAAAAACAATCGGCTTAGTTACATCACACTCTGCAACCAGACGGGTGGCGACTGTGTTTATCACAAATTCCTCTTTTTTATATCGGCTGTAATCATGGTAAAAAGCCAGGTTCAAATCAGCTAACTGCACAAAAATCAGCCAGCCCGCCAAGATGGGAACCAGCACCTTTGCAGGTTTTATATTTCGGAGACTGTATACGGCAAGCATGGCGACAAAGCCGACAAACAGGCAAAATGTTTGCCCGGCACGGTACATAATATAGCCGACCACGAAATGAATTCCGAAATTGGCCGCAAACATTCCTAAAAAGCAAAACGGCAGTAAAACGGATTTGCGTTTGAAGGCGTAGCCCAGCGAGAGCAAAAAACCCAGTGCGGAGAACAGTGTAAATTCCAGCATCGGCAGATACGAAAAATCGCGCATAGTGGTTATAAAACTCTTGCATACCGACTTGACTGTTTCCAAAAAATTTGTCGAATGAATCCAAATATTATACCGTACAAACCCTTCTGTTTGCTGTGTGACGGTTTGCACCAAAAACACGGCAGAATAGTAGCATATGACAGCTAAAATCAGAATAAGTAAAAACAGCAGGCCTCTTATCAGCGTGTTTTTTAAGGTAAGCTTTTTCTGCCCGACAATGCATTTCAGCATAAAAACGGCAAACACGCCGCAAATATACAGGAACATGAAGGATTCATATGCCCCGATACCGACAATCAGAACCAAAACGGCGGGCAGCAAAGCCTTTTTCTGCTGTAAATACACAAATTGATAAGCAGCAATCAACGCCAAAGCAACACAGACATAGGAAAGCATGGTGACGATGACGTCTAAATTGTATATGAATTTGTCACTGATAATAGAAAAGGAAAGATATATTCCTGAAAATACAGTCAATGCCGCGGTGGATAGACGTCTGTTTGTGACATACTGAAACAAACCGCAAAACAGAAGCGCGGACAGGAGAAAAAGCGCCGCACCGATAAAATCATTCAAAAACGGAATGAAGGTTAATGCGCCCGTCAGCCGGCTGAACAACACATGCAAAAGGCGGCCTTGCTGAATCATACTGCCCCAGCCGTTCGTATATAGATAATGGTATGCGGCGGGGTCATCTACGCCGATAGAGAAATTGGTAATTGTAAAGCCGAATCCCAATACGGTGATGACGAGAGCGGAAATAATCAGTGTTTTATTCTTTAATATATCTTTATAGAAAACCTCACGAAAACTGTTTTGCATGCAATACATTCCTTTGTATTCTGTAGGGTGAATTATCAAACCAACTAATTATACTGCCTTTCGGTATTTTACGCAAGGTATGAATTACGAATTTTGCGGCTCCTTTTGCACCGCTTCTAAGTGTTCGTGCAGTTTGTGCAGTTCTTTTTTCGAAAGCTTGTAAGCGAACGCCAGCAGTAAGAACATCACCAGCAGAATGACTGCGGGAACCAATGTTGAGGCGGTATACAGCTTTTCGGTGACCTCAGGCGTCTGCACGGCGAGTGCGCCGTCATAGCCGATGACACCGAGCAGTGCGGGCACGCCCGCACCTGCGGCAGTTTGCCCCAATTTGCGCACAAAAGAATACAGGGAATAGGAGGTGCCTTCTTCCCGTCTGCCCGAAAGCAGTTCGTGATAGTCAATGACGTCCATCACAAGCGCCCAGATTTCCATCACCAAAAAAGTTTGCCCTGCGCCCGAGAAGAATACGAGCACAAGGAATAAATACGGATTGGCGGCAAGCGGTGTAAAGCCAATCAGAAACATGACGATATTGACAACCGCCGCAAAGCCGATGCCTGCCGCGCAAATCTCTTTTTTCCCGAATCGGCGCACAAGCTTGCCCATCACGGGCAGGAACAACGCCATAGGCAGATAGGTGCAAATGGTGACAATGCTGTAAAGACCGGGCTTTTCATAATAGTTTTTAAACAGATAATTGTAAATGGTCTGTGTATACATTTGGAAGCAGATGAGCAGCATCGAGATGACGCACAGCACCAAAAACGGCTTGTTCTTCAGCAGATTTTTGACTGTCTGCGTAAATTTGTAATCGCCGGATTTCTGATTCGGCAAAACGGTGACCCGTTCTTTTGTGAATTTGAAATGCAGTAAAAAGAGAACGACCGTGAGCACGGAAAGACAACCGACGGCGAGGGAAAGCTTGTTGGCATCCAGCACCTTGGCGGTGGAGCCGTCTGCGAGCGTGACGGTGGAGTACACCAACAGCGGCAGCAAAATTTGTGCAGGCAGTCCGCCGATACCTGCGCCGACAGAGCGCCACATCGAAAGCGAGGAACGCTCAAATTCATCGCTGGTAATGACAGAAGCAAGTGAGCCATAGGGAATATTCACACCTGTATACATCATGCCGTAGAAGATGTATGTAACATAGGCAAAAATCAGGTATTGTGTGTTTGTGAGATTCGGGATTTTTAAGAACATCAAAAACGCGCCGAGTGCAAGCGGCACGGAAGCACCCAAAATATACGGACGGAACCGCCCGAACCGCGTGGGCTTTCTGGAATCAATAAACGCACCCCACATCGGGTCATTTACCGCGTCCCAAATACGCGCCACAAGCATCAATACGGTGATGCTGTGCGCCGTGAAGTGCAAAACATCGGTGTAAAACATCGTTAAAAAGGAAGAGATTAGTGAAAAGGTAAGAATCCCGCCCATATCGCCGAGCGCATAGCCAAAGCGGTCAATCGCCCGTATACCGTAGGTTTTTTCTTTTGTTTCCATAAATATACCTCTCAGTATTTATTTTTTTACCGTGAAGGTTCTGCTGTCGCCTGCGCACAGGCGGAGCCGCGGTACAAGCGACATATTTCCTGTGTTTTCGCAAGTTACAGATACGGTATTTTCTGTGCAGGCAACCGTGAATTTCAGATGTACGCAGTTGTTTTGCAGATAGCCGAAGCTGATGCCGTCATCCGTGAAGAATTCGCTTTCAAATGTACCGTTTTCCACAGGATATACGGTAAATATCAGTTCTTCTTCGGTATGAAAGCCGTAAGGTGCCTCATCGGTCGGCAACACACAGCCGCCGCGTATGAAGTACGGCATAGGTGCGTTCGGCGGCAGGGAGAGTGTAAGCGTCTGCCCGCCTTGATATCGCTGTTCGCCCAAATACCAATCGGAGCCTTTCGGTAAATATACGTTTGCGGAGGTTTGACCCTCGTCAAATACGAATGCCGCCAACACATCTCTGCCGAGCATCATTTCATCGGGATAGCGGTATAACATATCGTCGTCATAATACAAAAACGGCGGGGCGTTTAAGGGGATTTCCTGTTCGACGGCTTGATATGCGCAAGTATAGATGTACGGCAGAAGCTGTTTTCTTTGTGCAAACAGGGTGCGGACCGTATCTATGCAATCGGGATAGCTCCACGGCATGGTTGCCGAGCCGTCTGCGTTCCAGGAATGTATGGTGAACCGCGGCTCGAAAATGCCATGCTGTAACCAGCGAAGCAACAGATCACGCGACGGCATGGCACCGTGGAACCCGCCCAAATCGTGTCCGTAAAAGTACAGTCCCGACATCGACATGGTAAGACCGATGTAATGGCAGTACCGCAAATCCCGAAATGAGGTTGTGTTGTCCCCCGACCAGGTCTGCGCCAGCCGCCGCACGGCAATATTGCCGCTGCGTGTGGATAAAAACGGACGCAGCTGCGGATTTTTTGCTGTCTGTGCCTCGTAAGAGGCACAGACCATTAAATAGGTAAGCAACGGACGGATGCGGTGTGCAGCAACCGTACCGTTTCCAAAGCCGCTTGCCATCGCATCACAGTCGCGAATGTCAAATTCATTGTTGTCGTTCCAGGTGGCGGCAATGCCGTAATCCAAAAGGGTTTTTGTGACCTGCTGTTTCCAAAATGCAAAAGCCTCGGGATTCGTGAAATCTAAATAACTGCCTAAACCGTCCCAAAATTCCGTCACGAACGGCGTGCCGTCGGGATTTTTTACAAACCAACCGTTGCCGGCAATCGTTTTGTAAAGCGGGTGGCTCTCTAAAAATGCAGGTTTAATATTCGGAATAATTGCGATGCCGTTTTCATGGAATTTTTGTATAAAGCCCTGCGGGTCAGGAAATTTTTCGCGGTTCCAGTGAAATACACACCGCTGTATGCCGATAGAGGTATACCCCGAGGAAAGATAAAATCCGCCGCAGGACAAGTCTGTCTCCCGAAGCTTTTCCAGAAATGCATCCATTTTTTCCTGTGCGTGCGGTGCATCGGTATATGCCATGGTGCTGGCGCAGTATTGGAAGCTGTAATACGGCGGAAATGCCTGTTTTCCGCAAAGGCGTGTGAATTGCTGTAAAACGGAAAGCTTTGTGCCGAAAAATACGTAATAAACGAGACAGTCATCCTCGGTTTTAAAATACTTGTAGGGCGGGTAATAGTTGTTGATTTCCTTGCCGAAATCTATATATGAGGTGTCGGCGGTATCATAAAATATGCCGTAACAGCCGACCTCGTTTTCACAGATGAAAAACGGGATGTGCTTATAAAGCGGGTCGCTTTCTGCGGCGTTATAGCCCATCGCATCTGCGGTTTCTATGCGAAACGCTCTGCCTGCCTTGTCAAGAGTACCTGCTTTATCACCCACACCGAAAATACGCTCTTTCGGGCTGCGGGTAATGTAATGGTAAGTTTCTTTCCCGAATTCCTGTTCGAAATTGTATGCAAGCGGTGCACGGTCCGAAAACAGCAGTGTGCTGTTTCGGTAGTATTGCAACAGAAAATTTTCTGTGTGCAATACGATTTTGATGCCGTTCGGCAATTCAAATTGCATGCTGTCTGCGGTTTTCGCGGTTTGCGGTGTGAAAAGGGAGAAGCCGTCAGTGCAAAGACGGTGGCGCGGTTTCGGCAGAACCGTATTTTCAGGATTGACAGAATAGGTGGGCAGCATGCTGTCCGCATTTTTATAAATGGCTGTGCGCATACAGCTTTCACTGACAAAATCCAACTGTGCGGTGGTATCACCGTCGGTATAGATGTATTGTGTCGGCGCTTCTTTGGACGGTTTGAAAGAGTGGTGAAATTTCGGCATACTTAAAATCCCTTGCCTGTCAGTGTGTTGTATACATGGTGCCGTGTGTTCCAGTGCTTCATGCAGGTGTTTTCACAAAAATGCATCGGATTTTTGTAATCGTCCCGCCATTGCGGAATACTTTCGCAGTTTGGGTCGCCGTTTGCGGCGAAGGCACAGAGCGCATCGGACAACTGTTCCGCAATGTCTCGGTCCGTGTTCCGAAACGGCCGCCAGTTGAAATCCAGTGTAGAGAAAGCATACAGTAAATCCGATGAATGCCACGCGCCCGCTTCATCACCCGGCAGGCGTCTTGAAAAATTATAAATATAGCATTTGCTTTTGTGATGTTTTTTTGCGTATGCACCCCATTTTTTTGCAAATGTTTCTAAGAAGAAGGGCATCATATCGTCGGCAGTCGTGCCGAGCAAATACGGTATGTCCGGAATGGTTTCTTTTGAGAACATGCCTTTTTGGAGCAGTACGCCGTCATACACGGGCATCGTGTGCAGTAAACTGAGCTTATCCTGTTTGCATGCCTTTTTCCAGGCAAAATATAATGTCTGTGCATCGGTTTCTTGTAATGCCCGCATAGACGAAACACCCGCATTTTGCATAATCAGATTCCAAAAGGAAACGGTTTTTTCGGGTGCGAGGGGCCTTGCAAAGTATCTTTGCAGACCCGCGCCGCTGAGCAGTATTGCACCGGTAAACATATTGCGGCACAGCGGATTGTTTAAATGAATATCCACGCTCATGGCGCCTGCACTTTGCCCCATTAAGGTGATTCGACCGGGGTCGCCGCCGAACGCGGCAATGTTTTCTTTCACCCAGCGGATTGCCGCTGTCTGGTCAAACAATCCCTGATTGCCGCATGCACCGTTTTTTGCTGTGACGTCGGGGTGCGCACAAAAACCGAAGGCGCCGAGCCGGTAATTGCAGGCGACCAAAATTACGCCCTTCTCTGCAAAACGAACACCGCTGATTTGCCCTTCATTCGCACTGCCGCCTGTGAAACTGCCGCCGTGTATGTACAGAATTACAGGGCAGTTTTGCGCGTTTTTCGGCACCCAGATATTCAAAAACAGACAGTCATCATCATAGGTAAAGGAAAGGCCCTTTCGAAATTCGTTATGATAAAATGCATTGACTGTGGCGTCATCCTCAAATGCGCGGTGCTGAAAGGCGCAGGCACGGTATGCGGTTGCGTCATATATGCCGTCCCAGTGCGTGACCTGTTCGGGATATTTAAACCGTTCCGCTTTTGCATAGCGAATCCCGCGAAATTCTAAACAGGACTCGTTTTCCAACCCACGAAGTGTGCCGCAGTCGGTTTTAATTTCAACATTATTCACAAAATCATCTCTTTAAAGCGAAGAATTTATCGGTAGTATATCACAGTTTTACAGGTTTTGCAATCCGACATTTAGAAGTATACTATGTTAAAAATCCTGTATTTTTATAGTATTTCTTTATTTATTCGGGCGTTTGTGGTATACTGTAAAAAATCGGATGAAACAACAAATTCGAGAGGGTGGCGCTATGCGAGTTAACCTGCAAAGTATTCAAATTGTGCCGAAGACACCGCGCGGGGCAGTTTTTGAACAGCGTGAGGGCGAAGTATGCCACACGCCGTATCAGTTGGAAACGGAATTTTACAGCTGCGTTGAACGCGGCGAGGTCACGCTCTTGGAAGATAAGATGCAGCAGTATTTTCAAAACGGCTTTGTTATCGGACGGCTGTCGGACAATGATTTGCGTCAGATGCAGTATTGGGCGGTCAGCAGTATTACCCTCGCCGTACGTGCCGCCATTCGGGGCGGACTGGATGAGCTGTACGCTTATAATTTAAGCGACCGATACATACAGAGTGTGGATACCTTGCAAAATACGGCGCAAATTGCGGAATTTCTGACGCAAAAGGCGGTGGAATTGACTGCGCTTGTTGCAAAGGTGCACGGAAGACTTCGGTATTCTCCGCATGTGCGCCGCTGTATTGCGTATATTGAGCGCCACCTGCACGAAAAGCTTACAGTTGCGGCATTGGCAGAGGTGGACGGCATTACCGCTGATTATCTTTCCGCAATTTTCAAGCGGGAAACGGGGGAATCCCTGAGCGGCTATATTTTGTCGCGCAAATTGCGCGAAGCACAGCTGCTGCTCGAAAACGGATGCAGCTGTGAGCAAACGGCGTATACGCTTTCCTTTTGTTCGGAATCTTATTTTATTGCCTGTTTTAAAAAGGCATTCGGTATGACACCGCGGGCATATGCAGCGGTGTGCCGAAAAAACGGCCGAACAGCCGAAAAGTAATTGCGGAATTTTAATATTTTCAACGGTATTTTGATATAATTTTATAAATTTTTTGAATACAATAATGAACATACGGAGGTCGTTTATGAACGATTTGGGCGTTTTTATTTTAATTTTATCGGGACTTGTTTTGCTTGGCATTGTACTGCTGATTATTTTACAGTTCCGCAAAAAAGATGACAGCACGGCACAGGCGGTTGGGCAGCTTTCTCAAAAACTGGACATATTGCAGAAAACCACTGCGGATGAATTTTCCCGCAACCGTATGGAACTGGCAAACAGCCTGAACGATATGGGCCAAAAATTAGAGGCAATGACCAAGGCGAATTTCGAACAGCGTATTGTACTGACCGAAACCGTCACAAAATCCATGAACGATATTCGCGACCGTACGCTTGCACAAAATGAGAAGCAATCCAAGGCTGTAGAAACCGCTGTTTTGAAAATGCAGGAAAGCAATGAGAAAAAGCTCGATGAAATGCGTATGACAGTGGATGAAAAACTGACTTCCACATTAACAACGCGTTTAAATACCTCGTTTAAGACCGTTTCCGACCAGCTGGAAAAACTGTATACCTCTTTGGGGGAAATGAAGGAATTATCCGTCGGTGTGACAGATAATGTCGGTGCGCTCAATCGGGTGCTGACGAATGTGAAGGCACGCGGTACATGGGCAGAGGTGCAGTTAGAGGCGATTCTTGACCAAACCATTCCCAATATGTATGAAAAAAATGTGGCGACGGGCGAAAAAGATTCGGAGCGCGTGGAATTTGCCATTCGGATTCCCCAAAATGACGACAAAAACAAAATTACATATCTGCCTGTAGATTCCAAATTCCCGCTGGAGGATTATGTGCGGCTTTGTACGGCCGCCGAGCATGCCGATGCCGATGCGGTAAAAGCGGCACGCAAGGAATTGGAGAACCGTGTGTACGGCGAGGCAAAGCTGATTAAAAAATACATTAATGTGCCCAAAACCACGCCGTTTGCAATTATGTATCTTGCAACCGAGGGTTTATATGCCGAAATTGTTTCCTCACAGTCAGGGGTGCTTGAGAAAATCCAAAACGATTGCAACGTGATGGTAGCGGGACCTTCTACAATTACCGCACTGCTGAATTCGCTTTCCATGGGCTTTAAAACGGTTGCCATCAATGAAAAAGCCAATGAGGTGCGTCTGCTTTTGAGTGCGGCAAAGGCGCAGTATGAGAATTTCGGTACGATTCTTGAAAAGGCGAAGAAAAAAATCGACGAAGCAGGAAAAACGTTGGATGATGCACAGCACCGCAATTCTATCATCCGAAAAAAGCTGCGCACGGTAGAGGATTTGGAGCAAGCCGAATCTGCGGATATTTTAGGAATTGGCGGAGAAACGCTGTCGGAATAATCCGGTTGTATTGTTTGTCTGTTTTTCATAAAAATTTCTTGCAAAAATTACTATTTTGCGTTACTATTATACTTGTTGGATTTTAGGCAAAATTTATTGCCGTTTTTGTTAAATCATAAATTTTTCTATGGAGGAGAAATATGAAGCATCCTGAAATTCTTGCCAAAATGACTTTGGAAGAAAAAGCCAGCCTGTGCTCCGGTAAGGACTACTGGCACACCGAAGAAATCCGTCATGCAGAGGTACCGTCGATTATGCTGACCGACGGCCCGCACGGTATCCGCAAACGCGTTGAGGAAAAGACCAGCAAGGATGAAAAGCTGTCCTTAAAGGGCGTTCCCGCAATTTGTTATCCGACCGCATCGGCTACCGCATGCTCCTGGGATACGGATTTGATTTACAAAATGGGCGAAGCACTCGGTGAAGAGTGCTTAAAAGAGCAGGTTTCCGTGCTTTTGGGGCCCGGCACCAATATTAAGCGTTCCCCTTTGTGCGGCAGAAACTTTGAGTATTTTTCAGAAGACCCGTTGCTTGCAGGCGAAATGGCGGCGGCATTTATCAACGGTGTGCAGAGCAAGGGCATCGGCACATCCGTGAAGCACTTTGCAGCGAACAATCAGGAAACCCGCCGCATGACGGTGAACACGGTTGTTGATGAGCGCACCCTGCGCGAAATCTATTTGGCACCGTTTGAAACCGCAGTGAAAAAATCACAGCCGTGGACAATTATGGCGGCATATGAGCGTCTGAACGGTACATACTGTGCGGAAAATAAGTGGCTTTTGACCGATGTTTTGCGTACGGAATGGGATTTTAAGGGCATTGTTGTCACAGACTGGGGCGCAGAGAATGAGCGCGTACCCGGGCTCTTGGCGGGGCAGGAACTGGAAATGCCCTCTTCTAACGGCGTCGGTGATAAGCAGATTGTAGAAGCAGTCAAGCAGGGACTTGTAGAGGAAAGCTACCTCGATGAACTGGTGGACCGCCTGATTGATATGGCGCTGAAAGGCCAGGCGGTGCTCGGCAAGCATACCTATGATGCAGCGGCACATCATAAGCTGGCACGTGAAATCGCAGGACAGTGCATGGTACTTATGAAAAATGACGGTAATATTCTGCCGTTGAAAAAGAATACAAAACTGACTGTTATCGGTGAAATGGCGAAAAAGCCCCGTTACCAGGGTGCGGGCTCTTCACTTATCAATCCGATTCAATTGGATTCCGCATTTGAAACGCTTGTACAGATGGGTGTGGAATTCCAGTATGCACAGGGTTACTCGACCGCGAAGAAAAATAAGGTGTCGGACGATACCTTTGTGGCAGAAGCGGTTGAAAAGGCAAAGAATGCCGAAACGGTGCTTATGTTTATCGGTCTGACCGATGCGTTTGAAACCGAAGGCAATGACAGAAAGCATTTGGGTATCCCGCCGCTTCATAACCGTTTGGTGAATGAGGTGCTGAAGGTCAACAAGAATGTAGTGGTTGTGCTTTCGGGCGGTGCGGCTGTAGAAATGCCGTGGGCTGACGAGGTCCCTGCAATCCTGAATGAATTTTTGACCGGTCAGGCATGCGGCAGTGCGGTTTGCGATGTTCTGTTCGGCGATGTCAATCCGAGTGCAAAGCTGGCTGAGACCTATCCCTGCGCTTTGGAAGATAATTCCAGCGCAAACTATTTCCCCGGTACGCCCGTTTCCGTGGAATACAGAGAAAGCGTTTATGTCGGTTACAGATATTACGATACCGCAAATAAAGCCGTTCGTTTCCCGTTCGGTCACGGACTTTCCTATACGAACTTTGAATACAGCGATTTGCAGCTCAGCGCCGAGAAAATACAGGATACCGATACGGTAACGGTTTCCTTTAAGGTGAAGAACATCGGTGCAAGGGACGGTGCCGAAATTGCACAGCTGTATGTGAGCGATTTGGAAAGCACCATTTACCGCCCCGCAAAAGAGCTGAAGGGCTTCAAGAAGGTCTTCTTAAAAGCGGGTGAGGAAAAAACCGTCGAAATCACACTTGATAAACGTGCATTTGCTTACTACAATGTAAATATTCATGACTGGCACGTGGAAGGCGGTGCGTTCAAAATTCTTGTCGGTGCGTCCAGCCGTGATATTCGCTTGGAAGCGACAGTAGAGGTTACATCCACGGTCACGGCAGAAATTCCCGATTACAGAGTTTCTGCGCCCGAGTATTACGGTGCAGATATTATGCATGTCGGTGATGCATCATTTGCTGCGGTACTCGGTCATGCGATTCCGCCGTCAACCAGAGATAAGAGCCAGAAGCTGACTGTCGGTAATACGATTGAGGACGCTGTGGACGGTAAATGGGGCGGCAGATTTAACCGTATGTTTGCGAAAATGCTGGGTACCGATACCATGGCGGGTGCAATTGCTTTGCAAACGCCCGTAAAGAATTTTATTTCTATGAGTTTCGGTTTGTTCAGCCCGCAAATGGCAGATGGCTTGCTGATTATTCTCAACGAGGATAAGTTCGGTAAGGGCATGGGCAAAATTCTGAAGGGTGTTCCGAATACACTGAAGAATCTTGACAAGCTGAAAGGCATCTGATTATCATTACAATTAAAAAGGGGACCCGAAAGCGATGCGAACGCTTTCGGGTCCCTTTTGCTTTTTCTGTAGGGGTAGGCTGTGTTCGCCCACAGACGGACGAAATATCCGCCCTACATTCACCCAAATGTGCACACAGAATTCACAAGGAATTTCCCGTTGCTGTATTTTTGTGCGCCCGATTCAAAAATACCCATGATTTGCGTACCGTCCGAGTCGATACCCTCTAACATAGGCGGTAATCGCAGACTGTCCGTTTGAGCGTCTTTTGAGAGGCTGTAGACGGGGATATCTGCATTTAAATAGGTAATCTGGTAGTCGGGATCGCTCTTTGTAACATCCGAAAAGCGCAAAAGATGTGCATCCGTATTGCGCCCGTATGAGGTGCTCAATGCAAACGTGCCGTCCGCAAGGCGTGCAAACCCCTGCACAAGATTCGGGGTGGTAAAGACCATGCTCGGAACGGCGGGGGCGACAGGCGTGTCTGAAAAAGCATTTTTCAGGTCGGAAAGCCGATAGGCGTTGCAGTGGGCGAAATGCAGTTCCGTCATGGAAATTTGCATGTGATGTGTGCGGTCGGTGCTGTACCGTCCATCGGCGTAGTAGGTGTAAAATTCGCCTGCATACAGAAATTCGCCGTCACAGTTTATGTAAGAACATTTTACATCAGTCATAATGTGTTCTCTGAGTATTATTGTTGCACCGTTTTGGAGCGCGGAAACAGTCGAAAGCGGTACACGGAACACCGAATGGTCTTCACAGAGATATAAGTATTCTGTGTCATCCGCAACGCCGCCGACATGCCCTTTGAACGGTGTACCGTCTGCGTTTTGTAAATATACCGTCTTTGTGTGCATGCCGTTTTCTGCATCTGAAAAGCTTAAAACAGATGCATTTTCCGCATGATAATAGGAAATGATATGTAACTTTAGGGCTTCGCAGTAACAGTAGCCTTGCGGAATATAGCCGTTTGCGGTTTCGGGAATATTACAAATCGGCTGATAGTTTTCGTAATCATTGTCACTTTTTACCGCACCGCGTATTGCCCGCGACACGGTTTCCTCGGTGTTGGCAAGAAATTTGCGGTATTCGGTTGCCGCGCGCGGTGTATTCGCACCGCCGACAAAATAGCCGGCAGTACAAAGCACGATCGCTGACAAAAGGACAGCGGCAATGGCGCGCCGAAGCTTTTTATGTTTATGCATTTTTATTCCCCCTGTTATATCTTTTTCGGCGGCTGTTCCGTGAGAAATCCACGGAACAGCGGCAGACAGGCAGAAAAGAATTTTTGATAAGCTGCGCAGTAGTCCGCACTTTGCCTTGTGCGTTTGCAGCCGCCCGCACGGCAAATCGGGTAAAATCGGCATGTGCGGCACCGCTTGGGCACAGGAAGGCTTTCTTTTAGGAATTCCATGGCAGTTTTGCCGGTTGCCATAGAACGAAAATCGCTGTCGTGGATATTGCCGAGCAGATATTCGTCTGTACAGTAAAAATCACACGGATAGATGTTGCCGCTCGCCTCAGCTACAAATTGGTGCGCGCAATGACCCGAAAGACCGCATTGCTCGGGCTGTTGCCCTAAAAACAGACGCACCCAGTTGTCGAACTGCCGTATGCTTACATATTGACCTCGCACATAATCTTTGACATAGAGATTGAATACGCGAATCAAAAAATCTGCATACTGTTCCGCCGTCATATAAAGCGGACTTTGTTCGTCCGAACCGAACGGGCGCAGACACGGGATAAACTGCAAATACCGAAACCCCTTGGAGCGAAAATAGCGGTAAATCCGTTCGCCGTTTTCGGCACAGTAGCCTGTCAATACGGTTAAAATATTAAATTCGGCATGATGGCGTTTCAGTATTTCGGCGGCGGTCAGAATTTGATAAAACGAATTTTCGCCCGAAGGCTTTTTTCGGAATTGATTGCCTTCGAAGTCTCCGTCGAGACTCAATCCCGTTAAAAACCGATGCTCGGCAAGGAACGCCGCCCACTCGTCATCTATTTTTGTGCCGTTGGTTTGTATGCTGTAAAAAATCGGGCTGCCTTTACGGTTTTTCTGTTTTACCGATTCCGTAAAATACCGAAAATAGGGCAGTCCCGCAAGTGTCGGTTCGCCGCCCTGAAAGGCAAAGGCAACTGCACAGCCGTCGGCAAACTGCAATGCTTTTTCAATCAAAATATCGGCGGTTTCCGTCCGCATCATGCCGAAGCCGAGATGTTCCCTGTGTTCGGAAACATCTCGGTAAAAGCAATATTCACAGGAAAGGTTGCAAAGCGATGAGGCGGGTTTAATCATGATAGAAAGATTCGGCATAGATACACGCTTTCCGATACAAAAAGTCAGTTCTTAGAAATGCCGCGGCGATTTTCTTTGAAATCCCTCTGAATTTCGTCCAGCTTTTCATGAAATTCATCCGAGATTTCGGGGTAAACCGGGGTGCGGTTATAATTTTCACCGGGGTCGTCCGTTAAAATGTGCAGCCAATTTTTGCGGTATTTGTCAAAGAATGCGGAGTTGTCGTTTTGAATGCGGTCAAAATATTTGAACGTGATATACTCGTTGTCGTTCAGCACATCATATTGATAATCGGGATATTGCGCACGTACATCGGCAGTCGGCACAGTGTATTGAATCGCTTTAATATCCTCCCGTTTCATGTGCAGAATCGGGTGTTCCTTGGTGTGAATCACCGCATCCTCTTTCAAAAGCGAGGTCATGGAAACGCCGTCAACTATGCGGTCGGCAGGCATATAATTCGTTTTTCCGTTTTCCCCTGTGATGCCGCAAAGCGAAACCAAGGTGGGATAGAGGTCGACGAGCGTGGCGGCTTGTGTGCGCTTTGTGCCCGTTTTGCCGAGCGCACCGTCGGCGTTATCCCAGCGAATCATAAACGGCACTTTCTGCCCGCCCTCATAGGCAAGATATTTGCCGCCGCGCAGTTCATTGACAGAGCCTTCCAGCGCGGGACCGTTGTCACTGGTGAAGACAATAACGGTATCCTCTAAAACGCCTAATTCTTCCATGGTGTCAAACAGCTGCCCCAAATACGTGTCGAATTCCGTTACACAGTCTACATAAGTCCCCATACCGCTGACACCGTCAAAATCATCTCCTGCATATACAGGTGCATGCGGCCAAGGTGAGGTGTAATAAGCAAAGAAAGGCTTATCGCTCTTCGACTGTTCGGTGACCCAGTCCACAATTTCCTCATGAATCCAGCGGGTGGCGTTGGATTGGTCTTTCAGTTCGTCTGTGCCGCGTGCGATTGTGTATTCTCCGTTTTCTTCGCGTACATGATAGAACGGGGTCATGTCATTCACGTGATGACTGCCGTAGAAGTAATCAAAGCCTTGATTGGTCGGCAGATATTCACCGTAGTCACCGAGATGCCATTTCCCGAACAAACCTGTGCTGTAGCCTGCAGCTTTAAAGGTTTCTGCAACAGTAATTTCATCGCCGAGCATACCGTCCGCATTGCTGCCCATTTCAATGGAATTGAAAATGCGGGTGGAGGCGAACGGGGAGAAGGTGTCGAGCGTAGGATAGACCACATTGTCCGCATAACCGCGGTAGGGGTAACGCCCCGTCATCGCGGCAAAGCGCGCAGGAGAGCAAACGGAATAAGAGGAATAGAAATTCTCAAAATTTAATCCGTTTTCCCCGATGCTGTCAATATTCGGTGTATTGTAAATTGCACCGTTTAAGGAGACGTCCCCGTAGCCGAGGTCGTCCATCAGAATTACCAATACGTTGGGGTTTTCCTTGGTGGCGTTTTTGTCAATTTTACCGAGGTAATCGTCCTGCCCATCCCAAAGCCGCTCTGCATTCGGTTGAGAACGCAGATTCATGGTCAGGACATAGAAGATGCTTGTGCCAATCAGAAAAATACTGCAAAGTCCTGCGACTGCCTTTTTGTAGACTCCCTTTTTAAAGGTGTGTTTTGCCGTAAAAAACAAGCCCCAAAGCGGGAGCGCGGTTGGCAGAATTAACAGTAAATTTCCCAACAACCGTGTGCCGAAATTGCCCTCGCCCTGCAGCCAAGGGTGTTCGGCGGAATGAAACCCTGCAAGTCCCGAAGTGAACGCACCGAAACCTGCGTCGGCCCCCCAAATTATGTAATAGACCACGACACCGATGCATGCGGCGGCGTAGCCGAATATCATAGGCGCATAGACCTTCTTTTTGATGAGAAGGCTTAGAAGAATCGCAGCGGACATCAAGCAACAGTATGCCACGCAGACCACGCTGACAATGTTGAGCCGCACAATCCATTCCGCAAGCATCAGCCCGAAGCCGATACTCATTAAAATCAGCGGAAATACTTTTTTAGAGGTGTCTAAAGCGATTTCCTTTTTCATTTTGTCGCTCCTTAAAAAATTTTTTAAATAACAGATAAATTATACAATATATTAATTGCTTGCGTCAAGGAATTTGTAAGAAATGCAGATATAAAGCATGCGAAAGGCGGATTTCACATCGCTTATTACGTATATGGCTGTTGTGTGGCACGAATACAGGTTCTTACGGCTGTCTTATTTTTTTCTCCGTCATCTGAAAACTTAAATCTACAAGCGGATAAATATCCTCTGTCGGCAAACTGCCGTCCAACAGAATCGAAATCCAGTGTACTTTGCTCATGTGATAAGCGGGCAAAAATCCCTTGCTTTTCAGAAGCGAACCTATGAGAAGGGGATCGCATTTCACATTTAAAACATCGACAATGCCTTCCCCTGTCAGTCCGAGCCGTACTTTCGGCACTTCCATCAGAATCGCATACCATTTTCGGTTGGTTTTGTGGCGAAGTACCGCCGCAGTAGGAGTGTCTTTCCACAGATATTCCGCCTGTGTACCGTAGACATCCTCGGCATACTGTAAAATATCCCGTCGGGAGACCGTGTTTTCAGACATACTTTTAAAACCGTCCTTTTGTATCGGATTTCGGCATCAAATTTCCGTACCGTCTATCGCAATAATCTGTTTTTGTGCCCACAAAAACAGAAATTCGGCATATTCGTCAAACTGTTTTTCAACGATTACAGGGCTTGTTTTCAGCAATTTTTCCGCATCTAAAATCTTTTGCTCGGCGGGCTGTACCGCTTGTTGCAGAACCGATTTTTCTTTGCAGTAGTTACCTGTTTGCAGAAAACAAAGCGCCTGTATCACAAACCGTGCAGATTTATAGAGCCCCTGCAAAATTTCGGGACTTCGCTCGTGTACGGCGTTGTGCACACAGGCATGATAAATATTGCAAACCCCGATGTAAACGGCACGCTGAACCGCCGTGCGGTCAATGCGGTTTAACAGGCAGCAAAGACTGCCTTGAATCGGTGCAGTATCATAATAAAACTGAAATAAATCGGCGGGTTCCCATGAGAGCAATTCCTCTTTCCCCGAAAGAAAGCCGCAAATTTTTTCACGGCAGGGGAGTGTTTCCAGCATGTCTCGGTATCGCGTAATATCCTTTGGCTGCAGTGTGTCTAAAATGACAACCACGTCTATATCGCTTTCGTCAGTTGCTTCGTTTCTGCCGTAGCTGCCTTGCAGTCCGACAAACCAAACACGGTTTTCAAATAGTTTGGTCAGTGCCGCGCAAAAAAGATGCAACCAATTTTGAATATCTATCATTTGCTCAATCCTTCCAATTCCACCATTTGAGCTTTTCAGGGTCATGCACATCGTTTTCGGCATAATATACCGCCATTCGGTAAACATACAGCGCGCATTTGTCCTCTTGAAAGCCTTTTTTAATACAATCCAAATTATATAAATCGTTCGGGTCCTTACCCTTCAAATCGGCAATACAGTGAATGCCGATTTGAAAAAGACTTTGCTCCATGCGAGCCCCGATGCCGGGGATATTTTGTAAATCACTTTGCATACGTGTAATCCCTTTCTGTCAGCAAAACCGCAATACAATAGTATTGCGGTTTAGGGGGGAGTTAGATAGATTCTGTGTTGTCCTCTTCCCCGAAATCCAAAATTTCGGGTGCGTGGTTGATTTGTTGATCAGGCGGGGGAATTTGCATATAATCGCCGTAAACCTTGCGCAGTTCCTCATCGTTGTTGTGCAGAAGGGGAACCGTTGTGTCTTCAAACGGTACTTCTACAAGCGGGAACATGTCCGCTTTTCGAAACATTTTTTTGAGCGCAGTTGGCTGTCCGAATCCGGTTATGTATTCGGTTTCTTCGCCGTTGTATTTTTCTGATGCATCCTCAAACAGCTTGAAAAGCCATTGCGGTGAAATATGCAGAATTTTAAGTGCATAGTGCGTCAAAAAGCACACCGCCGCAGCGGCTTCGCCGGCAATGCCTTTCAGCGGAATAATCGGATACGGCGTGCCGACAAGATACAGCAAACGGTCTAAAAACGTGGTGACCCGCAGCTGGCGTTTGCGCAGTTTTTCGGTGGGCGCCACATTGTCAAACGGGAAAATGTCCAAGAAAATACACTGCTCATGCTTTGCATTTTTACTCATGGCAGAAACAAATTTTGTGCCGCGTTTCATCAGCTTGACGACACTGGCATTACAACGTTTGTCTGTGCGCGGTGACATGATAAAATATTTTTCGCCAAGCTCTTTATCGGCGACTTGCAGAAATTTTTCGAAATCCGCGCGCAGCATGCCGATGTCAATATCATCGTCCCACGGGATAAACCCGTTGTGCCGTACCGCACCGATGGCTGTACCGAACAAAACAAAGAACGGCAGTTCGTATTTTTCCGCAACTGCCCTGAAATCGCGCAGAATTTCGAGTTGTACCGTGTGTAGCTTTTCGAGCACCGCAGGGTCATACGGCTTCGTAGTTTCGTATTTTTTCATTTTCTGTCCCTCGGCTTTTCTTTAATACCAAAATTTTTCTTTCGGCGCCTTTAAATCAATGTCGCCGTCTGCGTCAATTACCGTATAAATCTTTTTCGCCAAATAAATGTCATGAATGGACAGCCCGATGTTATAAGCGAGAATACGCTCCGCTTCATTTTCTCTGCCGGGTGCCTTTCCGTTGACAACATCGGCGACCTCGGCGAAAAACCGGAATTTTCCGAAGTTTTTAAACCCGCGCACATGCGCTGTATCATCGGCGTATACCTTATCGAAAACCAAGTCGCAGTTGGTAAATCCGCGTGTGTGAATCGGTACGACCAGACATCCCGATTTGAAATATGACGGGTCACAAATGTCCTCTTCAAAAACCGTTACGGCGGAAAGAACGACATCGCTGTTTTCAATGACCGCCTGCGGTGTATCGCAATAGATATATCGGATTTGCTCCGAAGGGAATCGGGCGGCGAACAACTCGTGCTGGTTTTTATATTTTAACAGCTTTACGGTCAGTGCTTTGTTCGGGTACAGCATCAAAAGCATTTCCATTGCGGCGCGCGCAGTGTTACCGAGCCCGATAAAGCCCACCGTTTGAAAATCAGGATTTGCAAGCAACTTTACGGAATGTGCGGCAACTGCGCCTGTGCGCACGGCGGTAATATAGGTACCATCCAGCAGTGCGCAGGGCAACCCGCTGTGCATGTCGTACAAAAGAATTTCACTGTCCAAGGCAGGGTGCCGTTCGGGGTATCTTGTTACGACCTTGACACCTGCAAACTTCTCTTTTGGCAAAAGAGAAGGCATAATATTGTAAAACACGCCATCCGCAGGCTTTAAACTGAGCTTTGCGGGCAGAATGGCTTCATCCTTTTTTTGAATCATTTCACTGACCCAAGCGAAGTATTGAGCCGGGGAAATGTTGAGCGCGCGGATTTGTTCAAAATCAATAACCTTCATAAAAACTCCGTTATTTCAAAATGGTATGCAGGGCTTCAACCAACAATTCATTTTCCTGCGGTGTTTTTACCGCTAAACGCACGTAGGATTTGCCGTCAAAGCCTTTTTTGGGGGACAAATCTTTAATCAGAATATTATGCTTGTCCAAGAGTGTTTCGGCAAGCGCCGTGCTGGAAACACCGCCCGTCAGTTCGCACATAATATAGTTTGCCTGCGAAGGGATGACACGCAGATGCGGAACGCTCTGCAATGCAGTTACGTATTCGTCCCGCACGGCTTTAAATCGTTTTAACGCATCTTCATAGTTCGATTTGTATTTTTCAAAAATTTGCAGATAGAACTCCGCAAAAGAGTTGATGTTCCAAATGGCAACATCTTTTTTCATGGCGGCAATGCGTTCGGTGTCGCCGCTTGCAAGCACACCCAAACGAAGCCCGGGTACGCCGAAGGATTTGGAAATACTCTTGACAACTGCTAAGTTCGGGTAAGCGGCTAAAATCTCACGATTCAGCAGTGTGGGGGAATCTTCGGTTTTTGCAAAATCGACAAAAGATTCATCAACAACGAATAAAAGCTCTTTTTTCTTTGCCCAGTCCGCCATGCGCAGAACGTCTGCTTTTTCAATGTAGTTGCCCGATGGATTATCGGGATTGATAAGCACGAGCGCCGCAATTTCTTTTTCTCCGAAATATGCCATAAGCTCGTCAGCGGTATACTGATAATCACTGCCTGAGGCATAGAAAGGCACAATGTCGGTTTCTGCCTTGCGGTGCGGGTATTCTTCAAAAGATGGGTAAATCATGCCGACCTTGCCGTCTGTGGATTCCATTAAAGATTTAATCAGCTCTGCCGCACCGTTGCCGACGCAGATTTCTTCCTTGTGCAGTCCGAAATATTTTGCCGCAAGCAATGCGTTAATATCCTGCCCCGAAGGGTAATCGCAAATTAAGCGCTCGAAATTCGCCTTGATTTCATCCAGTAACTTGCGGTTTGGATAAAACGGATTGACCAAATAGCAAAAATCCATCATATGCGGATAACGCCAGTAGCCGCCGAAGCGTCTGTTGAATTTTTGCAGTTTGTCTTTAGCGTTTGTAAAAATGGATTCGGCGATGTTTAAGTCCTGCACGTCATCGATTTCATACCACAGCTCGCCGTTCAAGCGCTCCGCCTTAATTTCAGGCTTGTCTAACAGGGTAATGACCTTTAACACCTGTTCATAATATTCATTGTTGCCGAGTGCCTTACTGTATGCCTCTAAAAACGGCACATAGTGGCTCTGTGAAAATGACTTGCTGAATTTATAAATATTGACGGTTTTATAATACCCGGCAATATCTTCAAAGACAAAATCTTTTTTGCCGAGGAAGTTTTTAATGTTATCTTCCTCGTCCAATACGACAACCGTACCGTCCATCCAGCTTTCAAATTTTGCAACGAGCGCGAGACTGGGGTAGGGATTGTCCAACAGGCGCCGCAGCACGGCATCCTCAAAAATCAGGTCGGACTCCAAAAGCAGTGTATCGTCCTGCGTCAGATAGTCACGCGCGAGATACAGTGAGTAGATATTATTTGTTTTATAATATATATCGTTGTCTACAAATTCAATCTTGGTTTTTACAGGCAGTGACTGTACATATTCTGTCAGTTTTTGGCTTTCATAGCCGACAACCATGACAATTTTATTGAGATGCAGTGCGTCAAGCTGTGAAAGCATTCTTTCAATCATGGTAACGCCGTTGACCTCGACCATGCACTTTGTTGCGTTACTGGTTAAATCCTTTAACCGTTTCCCCATACCGGCTGCCAGAATAATCGCTTGCATAAGACCCCAGCCCTTCTTATAATATATTGTATATAGTAACATATAATTTGTCGATAAGCAACGATTATATTCATTTTGCACAAATCGGATCTCCGTTTGCTTTCCACAGAGGGATATGTTATACTGAATCATCATATGCAATGCTTGAAAAATGAAGTGTCAAATATCTTATAAAGGAGAATCCGCATGTATGATATGAAAGCGCGAATGCACACAGGGGAATTGTATTTACCCGATGGCGATGATATTATGGAAGAACAGCTGAAATGCCTGGACCGTCTGTATGATTTTAACGCTACCCGACCGACCCAATTGCAGCTGCGCACGGATATGCTTAAAGAAATGTTTGCGGAAATCGGTGAGGACTGTTATATCGAGCCACCGTTTTATGCGAATTGGGGCGGCAAGCACGTGCATTTCGGTAACCGCGTGTATGCGAATTTCCATTTAACCTTGGTCGATGATACACACATTTATGTGGGGGACAATACGATGTTCGGACCGAACGTGACCGTAGCAACGGCAGGGCATCCGATTCTGCCCGAAATTCGGGAACAGGCGTATCAATACAATATGCCCGTGCACATCGGCAAAAACTGCTGGATAGGCGCAGGCGCGGTAATAGTTCCGGGGATTACCATAGGGGACAATACGGTTATCGGCGCAGGCAGTATCGTAACGAAGGATATTCCTGCCAATGTAGTTGCCGTAGGCAATCCCTGCAGGGTGCTTCGCGAAATCAGTGAAAAAGACAGGGAATACTATTTTAAAGGCCGCAAAATAGAATGGGATAAAATCATATAAATCTACCGTAAGGACAAGATTTCGGCGCATTGGTTTAGGAATGAACAAAAAGCAACCGTGAAATGCCGTATTTAAGCATTTCACGGTTTTTGTATCCGTGCGCCTGTACGGTTTTCGGTGTGCGGTAAGGACGATAATCCGAAAGGCGCCGAAGGAACAGCTTACGGCAAATCGAGTAAAGCATCCATGTTTTCCTGTGAATACTCAATTTCCGAAGAATACAGTCTTGCAAATTCTGCAACTGCTGTAATCGGCAAATCACCGTGTTCAGAAAAATACAGTTTGCAGAGAAGCCGAATTATTTGCACACTGCGTACCGAAAACGCGACGCGCGCGGAAAGCTGACCGTCTTCCAAAGCACCTGCTAAGTGACGGTATACAAAATACACCGCAAGCTGTTCAAACAGTACGTCTGTTTTGGCAGGCAGATGGATAGCAGTGATTTCCTGCGGTGCATTTTGCAAAGCGCATAAGGTTTGTGTCCAAGTATCGTCCAACCGCTCAAGCCGCAGAAAAATTTCCGCCCACTGTGCAGGCGTTTTGTCAGGCAGTGCCGTACCGCAGAAAAAGGGTACTGTTTTTATTCTTTCTTCAATTGACAGTTGGCGGTTTTGCAAAATACGAAACAGTTTGTCACGGAACGTGAAGAAGTCACGTTCTTCTTCCGCCGGTTCGGTGTTCGGTTCACCTTTTGTATCGTTTACTTGTATAAACCGAAGCTTTTCGGTTTGCTTCAGCAGTAAAGCGCCTACGGCTTCACAGCACAGCCCGAGTCCGATTTCTATACGGTCGGAGAAAAAATTACGGAACCGCGGGTGGTCTCGGCAAATTTGACAAAGTGCGCTTTCGCCAAGTGTCAAAATAATATCACACAGCTTGTTTTGATTTAAAAACGGGCATCTTTCCTGTGCATCTAAGCGAAAGAAAGCACTGTCTTTGGAAACAGCAACGGCATCGGAAAGCCGCTTGCCGAAAGCGCCTGTAACGTCTTGATATACAGCAAGTGTTTCCGAATCAATATCAATTTCCCAGCCTGCACAGCAGGTGTGCTGACAACGGTCTGCAATGCAGTGAAAATCTTTATAAAAACTTGGTGCAATATACTTCATAAAACGCTCCGTTATGTTTGTACAGATATATATATTATACCGACTTTGCACTGTGCCGGAGACGCGCAGGCAGGCGGCGTTTTCTGCAGTGCTTAAAATTTTTGGTTCCCCGAATTTCGGAAAAATTCAGCTGTATAAAAAATAACAGCTTTCATGTGAATTTGCAAGTGCGTATGTGTGGTGCGACGGGAATACGCACTGCGTTGCATACCGTTTTGTAATTTTTACACACCCCATGTGAAGTGTGACGCAAACAGAGGTGTCGGTAATTGCCGACACCGGAAACGCAGTTGTATACGGAATGCAATAAAAATGCACCGTCCATCTAAGAGCGAAACGGCGTAAATCGGAATCAAATTATGTGATGCGAAGATATGAAAAAGCCTTGAAACGACGCTGTTTCAAGGCTTTTAATTGGTTGCGGGGGTGGGACTTGAACCACACGACCTCCGGGTTATGAGCCCGACGAGCTACCAACTGCTCTACCCCGCGATATAAGTGTGCGCTCTTTTGAGTGCCTAGATATGATACTATATTCTTTTTGATTTGTCAAGGATTTTTTTGCAATTCTAAAAAAATATTGCAGTTGCCATAGAAAGGATGCACCTCGGCACGGACAAGCCCATATTTGGGGCGATTAAAAAAATATATTGAAAAGGGGGAAAACGACGTGTATGCACCGCATATAGTTTTATATCGGATGATTCAGAAAAGCAGATAAAGGAAACGGTGAGAAAGATGCAGTCAACGGAAAACAATCCCTTAGAAAGAGAAGAAAGACAGTACACGCCGCGTGCGGTTCGGCGCGGGTATGCCTTTTCCGAAGAGGCGGAACAGCCGCGCAAGGGGGATTTTCTTGTCCGCGTGACAGCGATACAGGCAATCGTATGCGTATTGGTTGTGCTTACGGTATTCGGACTTTATAAATCGGGCTCGGAACATTTTTTGACACTGCGCACATCTTATGAAACGCTGTTTTCGCGGGATATGGAGCAGGGCGAACTGCGTGAAACCCTCCGCCGTGTGACCGCATTCGTATTTAAACCGCAAAATGGACAGACGCAAATGCCCGAAACCGCAGAACCGCCGTCCGAGTCGGTGCAGTCGGTATCTGATACTTCGAATTTTGGCGCGGGCGGCGAGGATTTACTGCCCTCGACCGACAAAGCCTCTTTTGCACCGCTGACGGTTACAGGCACCTTTCACCAACCGGTCTCGTACACACGCATTACCTCAAAATACGGTTACCGTGTGAATCCCGTAACAAATGCATACGGATTTCATTCGGGGCTGGATATGGCGGCACCCGAGGGTACGCCGATTTATGCCGCATTTTCGGGCGAGGTCGAAACCGTGTCGGAGTCGGACGGACGCGGCAAATACTTAATTTTGACACACAATAACGGTCTGCAGACCATTTACTGTCATTGCAGTGCAATTTTGGTGGAAACCGGCACAAAAATCAACGGCGGCGAAAAAATCGCCGAGGTCGGTGCAACGGGGCAGGCAACAGGTCCGCATTTGCATTTGGAGGTCTTGCTGAACGGCCTGCGGTATGACCCTGCTTGGCTGTTGGGATTATATGCGCTTTGCGATTAAAGGTACACGGATTGAATTCGGCTTTTGGTTTGCATTTGTCGTTTGCTTTTTGCTGACATGCAGTGACAATACGGTAATACAACTGACCGTGCTGTTTTCGCTTTTACACGAATGCGGACATTTGCTGTCGGACTGCCTGTTCGGGGTGCGCCCGCATGCAATCCGCTTCGGGCTGTTTGGGATGACGATTGTTCGTGCGGCGGATTTGCACCTGTCCTATCGGCAGGAAATTTGTACCGCGCTTGCAGGACCGGCGGTCAATCTGTTTTTCTGTTTGCTGTTTTTGGGAATGTACTGCGTCAAAAACAGTATCTTTTTTTTACAGTGCGGGATTGTAAATCTGTATATTTTCACATTCAATGCCATGCCTGTGTTTTCTCTCGACGGCGGCAGGGCACTCGAGGCTTTTTTACAGTCGCACTTACAAAATGAAAATCGAATTTTAACAATACAGAAAGTTGTTTCTTTGGTTTACATTTCCGTTGTGATGTGTTTTGGCTTCCTCATTTTATTTTCGAGCAAGCAAAATTTCACACTGCTTTTGCTGAGTATATATCTCATTTTCACATTGTTTCAAAAATGCGGGACCTAGAATGCTTTCGGTCTGTGCCGTCAGGCGAAGAATCTCGATCAGAACAAATTCGCTTTGTGCCATGTGAGATCCTTCGCCTGCAGCGCAGAATGACAGATTTGCAGCTCGATGCGGATTGGTGTAGATTTTGCAAGGCACATGCTTCTGTATCCGTATTTGCAAAATTTTCGTTTTTCGTGTATGATATATACAGCTACAAAGACTGTCAAAAAGAGGTATTTTATGTTAAGTCGTGCACAGGAAAAACTGCTCGCCAAGGTGCAAAAGCCCGCACGGTATACGGGCGGGGAATTAAACAGCGTTGTGAAAAACAAAGCGGAGGTAAAACTGCGCTATGCGTTTTGTTTCCCAGACAGCTACGAAATCGGGATGTCGCATCTCGGTATGAAAATTCTCTACAGCCTCGTGAACGAACGCGCGGACGCATGGTGTGAGCGCGCATTCGCCCCGTGGGAGGATATGGAAGCGCTCCTTCGCGAAAACCGTATGCCGCTGTATGCGCTCGAGAGCGGCGACGCGCTTTCGGAATTTGATATGATTGGCTTTACACTGCAATACGAATTGAGTTATTCCAATGTGCTCAATATGCTCGACCTCGGCGGCGTGCCGATTCGAAGCGCGGACAGAACCGATTTAACGCCGATTGTAGTCGGCGGCGGTCCGTGCGCGTGCAACCCCGAGCCGATGGCGGACTTTTTTGACATCTTCCTGCCCGGAGAGGGGGAAGAGGTGACCAACGAACTGATTGATTTGCTGATTGCACATAAGGAAAAGGGGTCGGACAAGCTTAGCTTCCTGCGCGAAGCGGCGAAAATTGAAGGTGTGTATGTGCCTGCGTTTTATGATGTGTCCTATCATGCGGACGGCACAATCGAAGCGGTTACACCCAAAGAAACTGCACCTGCCACCGTTAAAAAACGGATTATCTCCGATTTGGATTCCGTGTATTACCCCGAAAAATTTGTTGTGCCGTTTATCGATATTGTACATGACCGCGCCGTTGCGGAGGTGTTCCGCGGCTGTATTCGCGGCTGCCGTTTTTGTCAGGCGGGCTTTATTTACCGACCGATTCGCGAGAAGTCCAGCGATACCGTCAATCGCCAGGCAAAGTGTCTGTGCGATTCTACGGGATACGATGAGGTGTCGCTTTGTTCTTTGAGCACAAGCGATTATACGGGGATTGAATCGCTAATCCCGAAAATGTTTCAGTGGGCACTGCCGGAAAAAATCAATGTGGCACTGCCGTCCTTGCGCGTAGACAATTTCTCTGAGGAATTGATGGAGGAGCTGAAAAAGGTTCGCAAAAGCGGGCTGACTTTCGCCCCCGAGGCGGGTACACAAAGACTTCGTGATGCAATCAATAAAAATGTGACGGAAGAAGAGGTCTTGAAAACCTCTGCGCAGGCATTCCGCGGCGGATGGACTTCTGTTAAGCTGTATTTTATGATGGGACTGCCGACCGAAACCTTAGAGGATATTGCAGGCATTGCAGAGCTGGCACAAAAGGTGGTCAATGAATTTTATAAAAATCCCGACAAACCGAAAGGAAAAGGTGTCACGGTGAGCATCAGCGTAGCGTCCTTTGTGCCGAAGCCCTTTACACCTTTCCAGTGGGAGCCGCAGGACACCATGGAACAGCTCGTCGAAAAGCAAAAGCACTTGATTGAAAATGTGCACACCCATAAAATTCAGGTAAGCTGGCACCAGTCGCGTACCAGCTTTTTGGAGGGTGTGTTTGCACGTGGTGACCGAAAGCTTTGCAATGTGATTGAATCTGCATGGCGTAAAGGCTGTAAATTTGATGGTTGGGATGAATATTTCCTTTTTGACAAATGGATGGAAGCCTTCGAAGAAAATGGCATTGACCCTGCGTTTTACAGCAACCGCCGCCGCGATTTTTCGGAAATTCTACCGTGGGACCATCTGGATTACGGGATTCGCAAGGCGTTTTTGGAAGAAGAAAACAAAAAGGCGCACGAAAGCGTTACCACGCCGCACTGCCGTCAGAAATGTGCCGCCTGCGGTGCGGCAAAATTAAACGGAGGGCACTGCGATGCAAAATGACATTCGTATTTTTTTCACGAAAACAGGGATGGCAAAATACATTTCGCATCTGGATTTGATGCGCTGTATGAGCCGTGCGTTCAAGCGCGCACAGATTCCGCTGTGGTTTACCGAAGGGTTTAATCCGCATTTGTTTATGACCTTTGCGCGTCCGCTCTCTTTAGGTCAGGAAAGCCTTTGCGAGGTGGTTGATGTGCGTCTGGTCGGCGAGATGACCTTTAAAGAGCTTCAAACCCGTATGAATGCGGCGCTTCCGCAGGATATTACAGTGGTAAGCGTGCAGAAGCCTGTCCACAAGCCGTCGGAAATCGCTGTGGCGGAATATGAAATCAAGCTGTTTTCGGATTCACCCGATGCGCTTTGTGACTGTATAAAATCGGGCTTTGCCGCGCCGCAAATCACAGTGTTAAAAAAAGCCAAGCAAGGCAGAAAAAAGATAGAAAAAGAAATCGACATTAAGCCGAATGTACTTAGCTTTAAGATTACGGTACAGGATACATATGTACTGTTGCATGTTTCCCTTACGGCAGGCGACCAAAACAATATCAATCCGACACTCCTTTTATCGGCACTGACAAACGGTTTTCCGTCGGAAATCGAAAACACCGAAATCCTCAAAACCAAAATTCTTTTGGAAAACGGCGAGCAATTTTGCTGAAATCATACAACCGATGGTTGAATCGCACAACCGTTTGTTGAATCAACGGATATTTTCTTTACTTTTTACAGTTTTCTCCGTAATAATGGAGGGGCAAAGGCGGTCAAAGATGTACCGTATGCAGAAAGGATGATTTGTATGGAGAAAACACTCGGTAAGAAATTATGCGAACTGCGGAAGTCCGCAGAACTGACGCAGGAGGCGGTTGCTGAAACCTTGGGCGTATCGCCGCAGGCGGTCTCGAAGTGGGAAAATGATTTTTCCTGCCCCGATATTATGATGCTGCCGAAAATTGCACAGCTGTACGGAATCCGAATTGATGATTTGTTCAGCGATGATGCCGTGCCGACAGCACAGCCCGGTTTTGTGCCGCCCGTGAAAAAGGCGGATGTGCCGCCTGAAAAACTGTATCTGAATGTATATGTTCTCTCCAAAGCGGGAGATGACGTCAAAGTACATATCCCGTTTGTGCTGGTGCGTGAATTGGTCGAGACAGGCAAGAACATTTCCGGACTTTTCGGTGCGGATTTAAGCGGGGTGGATTTGGAAAGCGTCTATCATCTGATACAGAATGGTGCCGTTGGCGAATTGGTAACCGTGAATACGCAAAACGGGGACACGGTGCGGGTCGTGGTGGAAGCATGAAGCTGTATTTGCAAGTCCCGCCGCATGAGAAAACGTACACGTTTCACATTCCCGCTCGTTTGGTTTTGAACCGCTTTGGATTTTTCGTTTTGAAATGCAGACTTCGGAAAAATGTGCCTGCCGTTCGGAAATTGCGTTATAAAATGTTTCGCCCGATTCTTCGGTGCCTGCGCGGATTCCGCAAACAGGGCGAGTGTCTTTTGGAAGCGAATTTGCAGAATGACGTGCACATTTCCCTGTATTTTTGAAAAACTTATAAATAATGCTTGCATTTTAAAGCAAGTTATGTTATCATATCTAAGCATTTTATGCGTTGGTTTCTTACCAACGGCAGTTAATGGCAACATTAAAGCTGGCGGTCCTCTGCATTCGTAGAATGGTATGAACGCCTGAAAAGAATTAGGAGGACAAAAAATGGACGCATTGAAAATCATCACCGAAGGTATGATTAAAGAGGAACGCCCCCACGTGAAGGTTGGCGACGTTGTCAAGGTACACGTTAAGATTCGTGAAGGCGAAAGAGAAAGAATTCAGGTGTTTGAAGGCACCATCATTGCCGTAAAAGGCAGCGGCGTTTCCGAAACCTTTACCGTCCGCCGTGTTTCCTACGGCGTTGGCGTGGAGAGAGTATTCCCCGTGAATTCTCCCAATGTTGCAAAGGTCGAGCTTGTCCGTGCAGGTAAGGTTCGCAGAAGCAAGCTTTACTATTTGCGTGACAGAGTCGGTAAGGCAGCAAAAGTTAAAGAACAAATCTGAGTTTTTGAAAACATCAAAACGGAGCAGTACTGAACTGCTCCGTTTTTTTGTGCCGATTTTTGCGCGTAGGGTGTAGGGAACGCTATAATCTGCAAACCTCTTCATGCTCCCTCTCCGAGGGAGCTGGCACGCCGTAGGCGTGACTGAGGGAGGTTATCTGTGTCGTTCCGCAAGATTATATCAAAATTTCGCGGGCATGTAATGCACGTCTCTACGGGTTGACGACAAATCTCACATAGAACAATGTGCATTTTTTTATAAAAACAAGATTCTATACAATTCGAACAATAATACTTGTTAAATTTAGAAATATTTGTTATAATTTATACATTCTGAGAAAACAGGGGGGGACACGCTATGTATGGCTTGATTGACCACAAGGATGAAATCAATCGGCTTTTGTCGCGTTACGGTGTAAATTTCGGCATCTATAAGCAAAACGAATTTCACGAGCGTCTGTTTCCGTTTGATACCATTCCGCGTATTCTTACAAAAGACGAATTCGCTTTTTTGGAACGCGGACTTGCCCAGCGTGTGTTGGCACTGAACCTTTTCCTAAACGACATTTACGGGGAGAAAAAGGTTCTGCACGACGGCATACTTCCGGAGGATTTCGTATACCGTTCCACGGGATTTCTGCCGCCCTGCGAGCATATCATCCCCTCGAAACGGGTCTACAATCATATTTCAGGTATAGACCTTGTGCAGGGTAAGGATTTAACATGGTATGTTTTAGAGGACAATCTGCGGATTCCCTCGGGTGCATCCTATCCGATGATTGCGCGTGATTTGTGCCGCCGTGCGAGTCCGTCCACTTTTCAGAATAATGCTGTTTTTGATAACCGCTGTTACGGCAAAATGCTTAAAAAGGTATTGGACGATGTGAATCTCGGCGGTATCAATGTAATTTTAACACCGGGTCGGTACAATTCCGCCTTTTTCGAGCATTCCTATCTTGCCGAACAAACAGGTGCGGTATTTGCTATGCCGCAGGATTTGTTTGTGGAGGGTAACGTGCTGTATTACAGTGAGTATTCGGGAACGCGCCGCCGTGTCGGCACGGTGTACCGCCGCATTTCCGACGAATACTTAGACCCTATGACCTTTCTGCCTGACTCACTTCTCGGCGTGCCGCATTTGCTGGACGCTTACCGCGCGGGGAATGTGGCAGTGGTTAATGCACCCGGCAACGGCGTCGCGGATGATAAGGGCCTATACTATTTTGTGCCTGCCTTAATTCGCTATTATCTCGGTGAAACGCCGATTCTTGAGAATGCACCGACCTTTTTGCCGTATTTTGAAAGAGATTTGAAGTATGTATTGGGCAATCTCGAAAAGCTCGTGATTAAAGATGTTTCTGAATCAGGCGGATACGGTGTGCTGTTCGGCTCCAACCTTTCTGCAAACGAAAGGGAATCCCTGCGCGCGGCGATCCACGAAAATCCGCGCCGTTTTATCGCGCAGGAAGTCATTGATTTTAAGGACTTATCTGTATTTGAGGACGGCAAGGTGACTGCACGCAAGGCTGATTTGCGCGCCTTTGTGCTCTACGGCGATGAAATATCTGTCTGGAAAGGCGGGCTGACACGTTTTGCACGCGAAGAAGGCTCATATGTGGTTAATTCTTCACAGGGAGGGGGCTTTAAAGACACATGGGTATTATCTCGATAAAATCCACCGATAACCTGTTTTGGCTCGGTCGGTATGTGGAGCGTGTGTTTACCACACTCAAAATGTTTACCGAATGTTATGATTTGCTGATTGATTCCGATGAAAACGCCTATATTGACTTTTTAAATAAGCTCGGCATACCGAATACCTACGCCTACAAGCAAGATTTTATTACGAATTTTCTGTTTGACGAGACCAATCCGAATTCAGTCTTAAGCACTATGCTTTCCGCGTATGATAATGCCGTGGTGATGCGTAATGAAATCAGCAGTGAAACGATGTCTTATATTCAGCTTGCGGTCAACGCCATGCGCCGCGGCAAAGAAAGCACCGCGCCGATGTTAAAACTGCAAGAAGTGTTTGACTGCATTTTTGCCTTTTGGGGCTCGGCGGATGACTATGTGGAATCCGAAACGACCCGCAATATCCTGAAATTCGGCAGAAGTGTAGAACGGTTGGATTTGTATACGCGTTTTTCACAGCCGCCCGAACTCATTCGCAAGGAATTTAGCATTCTTTTAAACCGTCTTTACAAGGTCGGTGTGGAGTGCAATATTGCGGCGATTGACCGCTTAATGAAAATCATTTTAGAAAAAGAAGATTTTGAAGCGGACAAGTTTACGATTCAGCAGGAGCTGGCACAGCTGTTTTTGACCCTACCTGCCGATGTGTATACACATTTGTAAGGGGGGGAGAGAATATGCAGCGTTTGGAATTCTCCTATTCCATGAAAATTGTATTTTCCTCGCCTGTTGTGCGGCACTGTTTTTCCTTACGGTGTCTGCCGTTTTCCAATGCGTATCAGCGCGTATGCGAGTTGTTTTTAGAGGTTTCCCCGCACAACGTGCTGACCGAAACGGCGGACGGCTTCGGCAACCGCATTTTGACGGACCGTATCACGCAGGAGCATACGGATTTTTCCGTGTATGTCAACGGAATTGCTGAAGTGGATATTGCCGCAAAGGAACGAGAGACCTTGAACGGAATTTATAAATACCCGTCGCAGTATACGCACTGCGGGGAACGTTTAACCGAGGTCACGGAAGCTTGCCGCGCACAGTGCGCGCAGAAAACGCCGACGGAAATTGCAGGTGTTGTGATGTCGGAACTGCGCCGCCGATTTACGTATCAAAGCGGAGCGACAAGCATCCAAACCACTGCAGAGGAAGCACTGGCGGGTGGGAAAGGTGTTTGCCAGGATTACGCACATATGCAAATTGCCGTGTGCCGTTCGCTCGGCGTACCTGCACGGTATGTGGTCGGCATGCAGGAGGGGATAGGGGAAACCCATGCATGGGCGGAGGTTTACGATGACGGCATTTGGGTCGGCATTGACCCGACCAACAATAAGTGGGTCGATGACCGTTATCTTACCTTAAGTCACGGACGTGATTTTGCCGACTGCGGTATCAACCGCGGGCTTTTCATCGGCGGCGGCACCCAAACCCAAACCATAGAAGCCACCGTGCGGGTGGTGAAATAATCCCTTCGCAAGTCAAAAATCCCGAATAACCTAACGGTGAATTGCAATCCGTGTAGGGGTCGGCGTCCGCGACGACCCGCGAAAAATTATCCGTTTTACTGAAGGAGAAACAAATGCAAAATATCGGCTATTGCGGCAATCACTGTAAATACTGTTTCTTTACAGCGTGTAACGGGTGCAGAAGCGGACATCCCGATTGCTCTTATGCAAACTTATTTGCGGATGAAAAGTGCCCGAATACCGTTTGCTGTTCGGAAAAGGGGCTGGATGGCTGTTGGGCATGCGCAAACGTAGAAAACTGCCCGAGCGGGTTTTACGCTTCGGGCGAAAACGACGCAAAAGCATATGCACTGTTTATTCAAAAATACGGATATAAAACATACACGCAAACGGTTGAAAAACTTATAGCCAAAGGATACGATTATCCAAAGCAATTTAAGCAAATCAACGATGTGCGGGAAATCCTGAATATATTTGAAAATGAGGTATAATATGGCGTATGAAACGTATACGCTCGGCAATGTGATGGTGGACTGTGCCGATGAAAAAGAATTGCAGAATTTCTATGCAGAGCTGTTGGGGTGGGAAAAAAGGAGGCTGTTTGCGCGTCCTGCCGTCAAAGGCCCGAACGGTATCGTGTTTTTGTTTTGCGAGGAATCAGATTATGAACCGCCCGTCTGGCCCGAACAATCGGGGAAACAGCAAAAACAGATGCATTTTGATTTTCAGGTTGCAAGTATCGCCGAAGCAGTTAAACGTGCCGAGGATTTGGGTGCAAAAAAAGCCGCCGAGCAGTTCGGCGGCGATGAGTTTGTTACGATGTTAGACCCCGCAGGACATCCGTTTTGCCTTTGCAGGAAAGATACATACTAATTTAGAAATTCACAAAAACACCCCGCAATCACTATTTGATTGCGGGGTAACTTTTTAAATCACATCCCCGCCCGACCGCACACGGCAAATAGTAACCTGCAAATAAGCAGGTGGGTGTCTATCCTTGGGTTTAGTGCTCCCAACATCCGCAGAAACTGCGGGAGGTCTGCACACCGCCTCGGAAATCCGACTCCCGAATAAAACGTGTTGGGTTAATATTGTACCGTGCGTTTCTCGCATCGGGCAGGTGGTTTTCGTGTATGGTTTTTTTGTACTTGGTTAGTCTTCCTCTTGAATGTCGTAAAATTCCGAAAGGCGTTCTTCAAAAATACTGCCGATTTCCTGAAATTCTTCGTCATCCTCAATCGGCTCTAAATAGGTTTCCCCGTCTTCTTCCGTAACCTTTAAAATAATCAGTTCGCCGTCGTCTTCTAAAATTTCCTCGGCCTCGTCATAAACGGGCAGAAGCGCAACATAACGTGCATCCTCGGTTTCAATGCGGTCCAGTTCTTCAAATACATGTTCCGTGCCATCCTCGTCTACAACGCTGACAATATCGGGGGTGTAATTTTCATCCATTGTTTTTAGCCTCCGTTCATTTCTGTATATATTTTAACCCGAATTGTGCCGGCAGTCAACTGTAAAAAATTATGAAAGTGCATGAAGCTTCAAAAAAATTTGCATAGCAGTTTAATTAAACACAGTAAATATAAAATTTTAAAAAAATTATAAAAAACTATTGACAATATACAAATACGTGCTATAATAAAGTTGAACAAAGGGAGAACATCAAAGAAATTCAAAAGTAATTTCGTTCTGAAAAGCCCCTTGTTACATTCTTAACGGAAAGATGGGAGGCGAATCCGATGTACTGTGCAGAAGAACCGCAGCATACGGTTCGCTGTCCGTTGCGGTAAATTCGACGGGTGAAGGCTTGTCAGTAGGTTTACCGTAAGAAACAAATTTTACAATGTTCCGTTACAGTTTGCAAAATGCGACAGAGATAAAACGATTTCCGTTTTCCGTTGCCGCAACGGACAGCAAGATAGATGAAAACTGAATAGAAAAATAGGAAAACAGGTAGCGCTCCACGGGAAAACCCGTGGAGCGCTTTTTTGCTGATATTCTTTCCTTTGCTCAGAATGACAGGGCTGTGGTATGGGTAACTTTTTGAGAACACACCTGCGTGTGCAGAATGCCGGATGTACAAAGCAAAAAACGGAGAGACGCTTTTAATCGTCCCTCCGTTTTTACCGATTAGTTTTTCATATCCAGCCCGCCGGGGAATTTGCTGTCATCAATAATATATTGCTCGTAATTTTCGTTCTGCCAAACCTTTACATAGTCCACTAAAAATTCACTGTCACCGCTATGGTCAAACTGACCGATTTTTTGCCCGTGCGGACCCCAACCGTCTCCTGCATCAATTTCTACAGTCAGACGTAAAAATTCTTTTACTTGCGAAACGCCTCCACCCATCGTTGCCCAAGTCGGTTCCCCATCGATATAAAATACATAATATTCAGGTGTCCATTTGAGCGCATAGGTGTGGTAGCCGTCATACAAGTCCTGCGAAAGCGTGTTGATAATTGTATCCGATTTCGCAAATTCCCCGTATCCATTCCACAAAAGTGCATGCCCCATGCGGCTGTAATGGTTTTTGCGGAATGCACTTTCGAATACATCGATTTCCGTACCGTCTACCCCCTCACTTGAGACTTTTCGCTGGTTGGAGGATTGCAGCCAAAACGCAGACCAAAGTCCGTCTGTCTGCGGTAATTTGGCACGCACCTCAAAGTACCCAAATGCCTGTGCGAACAGTAAGTTATCCTGTGACCCTTTGTTATTGTTATTGTCTCCTGCAATGCGGCGCGTTTCAATGCCGCCAGTAAACCGTCCCGCCGCGGGGCAGTCACCGTCGCATTCATGGTTGTCTTCATAACGTGCGTGAATGACCGCATTTCCGTCCTTAACTTCCACCAGATTCGGACACCACCAACAGCCTTGGTCGGGTGCTTCCTTGTCATCGGACGCCCAGCGGATGGCATGCGGCGAGGTCGTCCAAATTTCTTTTGAACCTGTGAACCGTTCCCCAAAACGGATGTTTTGATTTAAGCCGTTGCCCTCAAAATCATCTTCAAATACCATATACCAGCCGTTTTCATTTAGAACAGGCAGGGATAAATCAAAACCTTTGGTTTTCCAGCTCTCATCGTTTTTCGGTGCTCTGAGGGTAAGGTAAAGCACCACAACGCCTACAATGCCGAGTATTGCCAAAAGAATGCCGAGAATTAAACCGACCGTACGTTTCATAATTTCTCCTCCCTGTACACAGTGCTGTAACTTGTATTATATATGGTATCGGAATTTCATGGGAAAGTCAATTCGTAAAAATATACAATCGGGATAGAAAAATATTAGGATATATGCTATACTATAAAAAGATTTTGATTTTTGAACGGATGTGACCGTATGAAAATTTTGGCTTTAGAGAGCTCCTGCGATGAAACCGCCGCCGCTGTGGTTGAAAACGGACGGCACGTGCTTTCATCTGTAGTAGCAACGCAAATCGAACAGCATAAAATATTCGGAGGGGTCGTGCCTGAAATCGCTTCCCGCATGCATACCGAGGCAATTTCGGGTGTGACTGCAGAAGCGTTGGCACAAGCGTCTCTGACACTTGCCGAGATTGACGCGATTGCTGTTACCTATGCGCCCGGTCTCATCGGTGCACTGCTGGTCGGCGTCAATTACGCAAAGGGTCTGTCGCTTGCAAGTGGGAAACCGCTGGTGCCCGTGCATCATCTGCGTTCGCACATTGCGGCAAATTATATTACCCATCCCGATTTGGAGCCGCCGTTTCTGTGCTTGGTGGTGTCCGGCGGTAACACATTGCTTGTCAATGTGCGGGATTATACCGATTTTGAGATTGTCGGCAGAACGCGTGACGATGCGGCGGGTGAGGCGCTTGACAAAGCTGCAAGGGCGATGGGTCTTCCGTATCCCGGCGGCGTGAATTTAGATAAAGCGGCAAAAGACGGCGATGAAAACGCATTTGCTTTTCCGCGCCCGCGTGTGGACGGCGCACCGCTGGATTTCAGTTTTTCGGGGCTCAAAACAGCCGTGCTCAATACCATACATAATGCGGCGCAGCGCGGAGAGACTATAGAGGTAAAAGACCTTGGGGCCTCTTTCCTGCGATCGGTAGTCGATGCGCTGGAAAGGAATACTGAAAAGGCACTTATGCAGTATCCCGAAACGCAAAAGCTCGTTTTGGCGGGCGGTGTAAGTGCAAACTCCGTTTTGCGTGAACGCATGTTCAATCTTGCAAAACGGCGGAAGGTAAAATTGTATCTTCCGGAGCTTTCCCTGTGCGGCGACAATGCCGCAATGGTTGGCGCGCAGGGGTTTTATGAGTTCTCGGCAGGCAAACGCGCAGGAATGTCATTAAACGCATGCGCCAGTATGCCGATTGCGGAAAATAAACAAAAATAATCCTTTTTGTTGTATGGAAAAAGGGCAGTTTGGGCATTGTGAATTAAAATGAATATGAAAATTGACAAAAAATTCACATTTTCTCTGTTGCTTTTCAGAAAGGAATCGTCTATAATATTTCAAAATGGAAAAATTTGTGAAATATGAATTTTTTCATTTGCAATTATGCAAAAATGTCCGACGCTTTGTCGGAGTGAAAGTAAGGAGTAATGTATTATGGCAGCACTGACACAAAACAAGAGCGTCCTGTCTTGGATTGACGAGAAAATCGCACTTGTAGAGCCGAAAGAAGTTGTTTGGATTGACGGCTCGGAAGAGCAGCTCGAAGCGCTTCGCAAGGAAGCGTGCGAAACCGGCGAAATGGTAAAGCTCAACGAGGAACTGCTTCCCGGTTGTTATTATCACAGAACTGCGCCTAACGACGTTGCGCGTGTAGAGGACAGAACCCTCATCTGCTCCAAAAAGGAAGAGGATGCAGGTCCGACCAACCACTGGATGGACCCCGAAAAGGCATACAACATGCTGTATGACATTGCTCGCGGCAGTTATAAGGGCAGAACGATGTATGTCATTCCGTATTCTATGGGTCCTGTGGGCTCTCCGCTTGCAAAAATCGGCGTGGAGCTGACCGACTCCATTTATGTTGTTTTGAATATGGCAATTATGACCCGTGTCGGCAAAAAGGTGATGGATGTACTCGGCGACAGCGAGGACTGGGTGCGCGGCTTACACTGCAAGTGCAATGTAGACCCTGAGAACCGCTGGATTTGCCAGTTCCCCGAGGACAACACCATTATTTCCGTAAATTCCGCTTACGGCGGCAACGTGTTGCTCGGCAAAAAATGCTTTGCACTGCGCATTGCTTCTTATCAGGGTAAAAATGAGGGCTGGCAGGCAGAGCATATGCTCATTCTCGGCATTGAAAATCCGCAGGGCGAAGTCAAATATATCTGCGCGGCGTTCCCGTCTGCGTGCGGCAAGACAAACCTCGCTATGCTTATCCCGCCCGAGGGCTACCGTAAGAAGGGCTACAAGGTTTGGTGTGTCGGTGACGATATTTCCTGGATTCGCAAGGGCGAGGACGGCAGACTGTACGCCATCAACCCGGAAAACGGCTTTTTCGGCGTAGCACCCGGCACGAACGACAAATCCAACCCCAACGCGCTGGCCTCCACCAAGAAGGGTACCATCTTTACCAATGTTGCGCGCAATCTGGATGACAACACCGTTTGGTGGGAAGGTCTTGACAAGAATCCGCCCGTTAATGCAGAGGAATGGACAGGAATCAAAACCAACGGCGTAGAATGGAAAGCCGAGGGTAAAAACCTTGCGCATCCGAACAGCCGTTTCACCGCACCCGCAGTGAACTGCCCGTGCATCAGCTCTGAATTCGAAAATCCGCAGGGCGTGCCGATTTCGGCATTCGTATTCGGCGGCAGACGTGCAAAGCTGGCTCCGCTGGTTTATCAGTCAAGAGACTGGAATCACGGTGTGTTTGTAGGCTCTATCATGGCATCTGAAACCACTGCGGCGGCTGCAGGTGCAGTCGGTGTTGTCCGCCGTGACCCGATGGCAATGCTGCCCTTCTGCGGCTACAACATGGGCGACTATTGGAAACACTGGATTGAGATTGGCGAGACCCTGGATGCGGACAAAGCACCGAAGATTTTCAATGTCAACTGGTTCAGAAAAGATGATGAGGGCAACTTTATGTGGCCGGGCTTCGGTGACAATCTCCGCGTTTTGGAGTGGATTCTCAAACGTTGCGAGGGCAAGGTAGATGCACAAGAGACCGCTATCGGCTATCTGCCTTATGCAAAGGATATCAACATCGAAGGTCTTGAGGACGAGGTTACTTTGGAATCTCTTGAGAGCATTTTGGATGTGGATAAAGACCTTTGGGCAAATGAAGCGGAAGGCATTGCGGAATTCTATGCAAAATTCGGCGATAAATTGCCGAAAGAGCTTGCCGATGAGTTGGAAACTCTCAAAGCAAACCTGAAATAAGATTCTATCTAAATTACTTTCGGGAACATCGTAAAATACAACACGCCCACGGTACAGTACGTATCGTGGGCATGTGTTTTTTTATGGGGAAAATATAACGCAGGGAACGACCGCTGTGCCGTTTCGCCGAATTTGCACAAATCAAATATAACGCCTGAATCGCAGAGCAGCTGTAGTTGATTCGTGTTTATGAATTTTTAAAGACTATGCTGTCGTTAAATCCGTCAGGTGTGCTGATATACAAATTGACGTCCATTTCCGTGACGGTGTCACAGCAAAACTGCATAACCTCTAAAGATGGCGCTAAACATGGTGCAGGCGTGTCAACGCGGACCGCCGGTACAATGACTAAAGTAAATTCCGCATTTGCTTTTCAACAAGTATATCGTATTTGTCGCAAGTGCCGAAGCGCCAATACGTAAAGTCATATGTTTTGCCGTCTTGTCTTTTATCACCGATTTTCCAAGATTTTCGGGCTTGAGATTTAACATATCAAAGATAATATCGGGCTCAAAATTACCTGTAATTTGAAAATAGGTGTAACATTGTGTTTGTTTGGAGCGATAATTCATTCTTTCAAGATGTTCCATTTTATCATCCTTATGTAATGAAACTCATAATTCCCCATCCCGAAACGCACGGGCAAACCAAACCTCTTCAACCTGAAAGCATTTTCCGTTTAAATAGTTTAGAATTCCCGCATCCGTGGTGAAATCAAATTGCAGCTTATAAGAATATAAGAATTGCTTTTTATACCCGTATGCTTTGTTTTGCGCGTTTCTGCCGTATTTGCCGTCCCCTAAGAGCGGATGCCCGACAGAGGCGAAATGCGCGCGGATTTGGTGCGTGCGCCCTGTCAGCAAATCCACCTCAACCAAAGACAGTTTCCCATCGCTTTCCAATACACGGTATTTGGTGCGAATCGTTTTCGCACCTGCCGCAGGTTCGCGCAGTACACGCACCATATTCTTTTTTTCATCCTTGATGAGGTATCCTTCTAAAATACCCGCCTGCGGCTTAGGTGTACCGTGCAGAACACACAAATAGTATTTGTGCAGTTCTCTGTCCTTCATTTTTTGATTCAAAATTCGTAGACTGTCAGCATTTTTCGCCGCAATGACAATCCCACCCGTATTACGGTCAATGCGATTGACGAGTGCAGGCACAAAGCTGTTTTCCTGCGCGGGGTCATATTCGCCTTTTTCATATAAATACCGTGTTACACGCCCAATCAGCGTGTCGATGTATTCCCTGTCATCCGGGTGGCAGAGCAGACCTGCATTTTTGTTGAGCAGTAAAATATTCTCATCCTCATACAAAATATCCAAAGACCTGCCCGCATGCAAAAAATCATAAACCGTCTTGCTTTTTCGGAAAAATTCATCAGCAACAAATATCTTGACTTGGTCGCCGATTTGCAAACGTGCGGAAATTTCCGCACGTTTGCCGTTTATTTTGATGTTTTTTGTCCGAATCGCTTTATAAAGCATGGACTGCGGCAAATTCGGTGCAACCTTTTTTACGAATTTGTCGAGGCGCAGTCCCGCGTCATTTTGCGAAATCAAAAACTCTTTCATACTGTTTTTCCCTATACTATTATATATACAGATTTTTTCGGCGCGTTTTTTGCCCGAAATCACTGTCAGTTAACCCTAAACAGTATAACACAATTCGAAAAAAAACGCCATAATTTTTAAAGTAAAGTCTAGGAATCAAAATTCCAAGAAAATTAGGCGATTTTCTATATGCAGTGGGGGAGAACTATCGAGTTTCTTCGAAAAATATCCGGACGTGACTGAAAATACATGCACAATATCTATGTAAATTTCAGGCTATGCATACTTTTTTTACATTTGCATATACTATATATGGAAAACAAGGTTTTTTTAACCGAAAATTCAGAAAAAATCCCGTTTTGTTACCCCTTTGTAACTAAATGTAAGATTTTTAATATTTTCACAAATATTCACCGAATTTGCATGATCCAGTTCCTGAAAAAATCAGGAAAAGCCCTGTTTCTGACAGATATTGACATTTTCGTTTGTGCAATTTTCATAAAAATAAAACTTTTGAAAATTTGACAATTAGCGGACATGGAAATATAATGACCGAAGTCACAAGCGATAATAACAGTGACGCCACAGTTATACCGTGTTTTCTCAATCTTTTTCCGAGAAGATGCGATCGGCGTCCAACAGCCTTTCGGACAGCAATTTCCCATTTTCCCGATAAGGTATGAGTTAAAGGAGCAGAATGATGATTACAGAATTAAAAGGGTATGCAAAAGCAACCCGTGTAACCTTTTGGAAGGTTACCGCGCTGATTTTGGCGTTTGCCGTGCTTTGCGCCGGTACCGCTTTTGCTGCCGTTCCGAACGCCTATGTCGTAGACATTTATGACGGTTCGGAAATCACAAGAGTAGAAACGACCAAAACGGACGCTTATGAAATTGTGAAACAAGCAAAGATTGATTTGTCCGAGAAAGATAAGCTTTCTTTGGATGCCTTCGTGCCGGGTGAGGACTGTGTACTCACCGTTTACCGTGCGGCAACGGTCACCTTTGTGCGGCTGGACGGTGAAACGGTTTACACGGTTTGTGCAGGAACCGTAGCAGACTTGCTGACGGAGCTTGCCGTTACGGTGGAGGAAGGGCAGCTCGTCAGTTTGCCGACAAGTACAGTTCTGGAAGACGGCATGACCGTAAAATTAACCAACGCCTATCATGTGTCCGTTACGGCGGACGGTACACAGCAAGCCTTGCTTTTAGGGGAAGGCACTGTGGCAGAGGCTTTGGTAGCGGCAAATATCACCATGGGCGAAAACGATGAGGTTTCTCCCGCGGCGGACAGTGCGCTTTATGATAATATAAGCATCACGGTTTACCGTGTGGAATATACAGAGCGCACCGTAAATGAAACGATTCCGTTCGCAAAGAAAACAGAAAAAACCTCTGCGCTTTACAAGGGGCAGAGCGAGATTCGGCAGGCAGGGGAGAACGGTGAGAAAACCGTAACCTACCGCGATAAAATTGTAGACGGTGTTCGCGCTTCTTCCGAAGCAATCAGCGAGACCGTCCTCAAAGAAGCTGTGCCGCAGATTACCGCTGTAGGCACGAAACAAAAGGCAGTGGCGGTGGCAAGTCTTCGAAACGGCGGTACGCCGATTTCAGAGTTGACCGCACCTGAAACTTTGCAAATTGTCGATGGTGCACCGACGCAGTATTCTAAAATTATTACGGGTAAGGCGGCAGCATACACGGCAGCACCCGGTTCTAAAACGGCAAGCGGACGCGCCGTGAAGCCCGGTTACATCGCTGTGAATCCGAACCAAATTCCGTACGGCAGTAAGCTATGGATTGTCTCTACAGACGGTATTGTTTACGGCTATGCAATTGCGGCGGATACAGGCGGATTTGTGCATAAAGGAAAATTCACCGTGGATTTGTTTATGAATACCGAATCCGAATGCAGACAATGGGGCAGCAGAGACGTAGTGATTTACGTGCTGTAACCTCGAAATATCTTGTGACGATACCCCTGACCGTCAGGTCAGGGGATTTTTGTATTGCATTCCATTGTATTTCGTTATGCATTGGGATGGTAAAAATCATTTATATTTTGCCGCGTTCTTTTGAAAAACATCCAAAAAATGAAACGACATCCCGATGCAGTCTGCCCGTTCGCATATTTGGAAATGGTACTGCATATACAATTCAAATTCGGCATCGCTGAAGTCGTCTATGATATCGCCGAAAAATTCCGACAGCATATCTGTGCCGACAAAGTGCAGTCGGCGTACCGAAAAATTGCGCATAAGACAGTCAATCTCCGTCTTGCGCGAAAAGGCAAATACGAGTGCAGGCAAAGGCTTTATATGAAAATCCTGTGTCAGTTGGTTGCTTGTCAAATGCGTTTGAATTTGATGCTGCACAAAGAGATTATAGATTGTCGTATCGTTGTTGCAGTATGCGGCAAAAATAACGCCGTGCGGTTTTGCAACACGTATCGCCTCAGCGAGTGCATTCAATTTGTCAGCTTCGCTGAACAGATGATACATCGGACCGAGCAAAAGGACGATATCGTAGGTGTTGCTGTGCAAAAATCTCAAATCAACCGCATTGCCCTCAAAAATGCGCAAATTGTCGTTATCTTTTGTCTTTTCCTTTAAAAGTGCAATATGCTTTGGCAGAAGTTCAACGGCATCGACAGAATATCCCTGTACGGCAAGGGTGAGGGAATATCGCCCCGTACCCGCGCCGATTTCCAAAATCCGCGCGCCTTGGAATAAGTATTTTTGAATATACCGCATTGTCGTTACATATTCCGTTTGACGGCTTTTGCGCAGAAACCGTGCATCTTCATCATATTGCGTATAGTATTCTTCAACATAGTGCATAAAACCGCTCCTGTTCCGTTCCTTTCCAATCCAACCATTCCTCTTTCAAAATCCCGTATTTTTGGCTGTCACCTGTGCCGAAGCCCGCTTTAAAATAATGCTGTCGGAAAACACCCTCTTTGCGCATCCCGAGCTTCTCCATTACGCGTCCCGAGGCAGGATTGCGTGTGTTGTGCGCGGCGTAAATGCGGTGGAAATTCACTTCGCGGAACAAAAAATCGACAACCGCGCGGGCGGCTTCTGTCATAATACCCTGATTCCAATAGGGCAGGTCAATTTGCCAACCGAGTCCTGCGTCCCATAGCCCGTCGGACTGTACCACATTGATACTGCCGATGACCGTGCCGTCCAATTCAATCGCCCAGTTATACTTGTCTGTTTCTTTGGATTCCTGTTCCCAAAAGGCGGCGATTCGTGCAGATTCTTCAATGCTTTGGTGCGGTTGGTAGCTTAAATAGCGTGTCACCTTCGGATTGCCCGCAAAGCGGAAGATATCCTCTGCATCCGTACTGCGAAACGGACGAAGCAATAATCGCTCTGTGCGAAGCATCTGCGTTCCCTTGTGGTGCGTCAGCTCTTCGCCGTCCTTTGTCCAAAGCACTTCCCTGCACCGAAATGTGGCACTGCCGTCGAATTTTTGGTAGGTACTGTAATGATGGAACACAAGCCCGCATTTTTCTAAAACGTGCCCGCTCGCGGTATTCTCAACGGCGTGGCAGGAGCCGATTTTTACAGCATTTAGCTCTGCTTTTGCAAAGCGAATCATTTCCTGTGCCGCCTCGGTGGCATAACCCTTGCCCCAGCTTTGGTGCCGCAGATTGTAGCCAACGCGCCACTGCTGACGGTCAGTTTCCCAATAGACCCCGCCCGAGCCGATGAGCTCGCCGCTCGTCTTTTCCACAAAGCCGAAGTCGTAATCTGCATCGGAGCTGTGGTCAATACTGCGAAGCCATTCCAGCGTTGTGTCTATCGTTTCGTGCTTCGGATATGTCATATATTTCGCCACGCGTTCATCGCTTGCCCATGCGAATACCGAGGGGGCGTCCTCTACGCACAGCGGTCTTAAAATTAACCGTTCGGTTTCCAATATCGGTGTGTACATACGTGTTACTCCTTTACACTTAAATTTTTTGCTTTGCTTTCCCGACGCGTCTTGAGAGAGAAATTCAAAAATAAATATATTAAAAAACCGCCGATGCGTTGTGCATCGGCGGTGTGAAGAGCAAATTTTAGAAATTCGTTACTCCAAGGACGATGAACACAACACAAATAAGCCGAATGCGGCGCGCGCTTCGGACGGTTTCTTATTCATCGAATGAAGTTTAAATTGCATGGTGTTCACCCGCCTTTCATTTTGATTCAGTATAACACAGAATTTTCGTTTGTCAACAAAAATTTGGAAAGCCTTGCAATTTGCAGACATTTTTTACCGAAATGACGTCTTTCTTTTTGTAAGCTTACAATTGAATATTGAAAGATGATGGCTTATGACTTACCGAAATTATTTCCTTTTGGATTTACGGAGCTTGGATTCGCCGCAGAAGCTGCAAAAGCTTTCTATGGTCGAAAACGTCTGCTTTTTGCTGTATGATGCGGAACTGCCGCCGGAAGCTGTGCCGATTTTAAAGAACAAGTGCCGCCGTGTACGGTGCTTTCTGCCGATTTCCGCCGGACTGCGGCTTTCCGAATTTTGGAAAGGCGTCCGCAATCTATGAAAACAGAATAAAAATGCCGCGTGAAGAGGTTTCTCCACGCGGCATTTTTCGTTTCCTCAAAGAGAAGTCATCGGAATACAAATAACTTTTCCACAGGGATTTCAAACAAATCCGCAATGTCAAAAATTACATCCAAAGAGACACCTGCATTGGCAAGCTCAATTTTGCTGACCGTAGTGCGGTCAATGTCCAGCTTTTCGGCAAGACTTTCCTGCGTGTAGCCGTTCAACTTTCGGTAATAGGCAATATTCAACCCCAAAAGACGGTATTTTTGTTTATGACATAATTTCATTTTTATCACCGAAAAAATAATACATGAAATTTTTTACTGATTACAGAGAATAAAACACAGCAAATTATGCTTGATATTCTTCATTTTAAGAATTAGAATAAAGAAAATGCGAAAAAGGTCGGTTTTATGTATCGGGATATTTCAAAAATGCGGAAAACATATAAACAACAGTATCCGCAAAAGTATGCGGCAATGGACAGCCGCAACTTACATTTGTCACAAGCATGGGGTTTATGCGCTTTGGTATTCGCTATATTTTTAGCATCACTCGGTTTGTTATGCAGCTGTGTCGGTTTCTGTAAACTGAATGCAGCCTCTTCATCGGCAAATACGATAGAATACAGCAGTGCGCGTTTGGCGAGCGGATACGGTTTTGCTCTGTCTGTATTGATTCTGCTTGTGAGAGTTGCATTGCTGGTCCATTTTTTTAAGTTTTGATAGAAGTTTCTTAACTTTTTCTTAAAACTTAGCGTTTTGTTTTAACCGATTTTATATTTTCTCTTCATGTTTCCGTCATTGTGGCGGGCTATAATCAAAATATACAGAACGGCAGCCGATTTAACTTACGGGAGGAACGGTTATGAATATTTTAGTCACTCTGGATTCCAATTATGTTGCACCCCTGTGCACAATGCTTTCGTCTCTGATTCGTTCGAATCCGCGTACGGCATTTGATGTATATGTCGCCTACGCGCACTTGACAGAGGCGGATTTCGAGAAAATCGGCAAAACGGTAGACGGCAGCGGAAGCCGTATAATCGGGATTCGTGTGCCGGATTCTCTGTTTGAAAAAGCGCCGGTGCTGAAACGAATCACAAAAGCGACATATTACCGTCTGTTCGCATCCATGTATTTGCCCGAAACACTGGAGCGCATACTGTATATTGACCCCGATACACTGATTCTTCGCGATATTTCCGCACTGTATAATCTTCCATTCGGTGATAATTTCTTCGCCGGCTGTACGCATATGAACACATTTACGAATTTTGTACAAACTGCACGGCTCGGCATGTCACCGAAAAATGCGTATATTAACGCAGGCATACTGTTAATAAACCTGCGGGCACTGCGAGCCTTTTTTGTGCCGAACGATGTATTCGATTTGGTAGAACGCCATGCCTCTACGCTGTTTTTGGCTGACCAAGATGTACTGAACGCGCTGTACGGCGACCGTATTTTGCAGCTGGATGCAAAAGTCTACAACTGTGATGAGCGCGTGTACCGCCGTCTGCAAAAGAAATTCGGAAAAACAGGCGCTGAGGCCATTGTCAGACAGGAAACCTGTATTTTACACTACGACGGCAAATACAAGCCCTGGAAGCCGAATTACAAAGGAGAACTGATACGGTTTTACCCACACGCGTCATGTTATCCATCTCAGCTTTTGCGGACGGAAAGCGTATGAAAAGGACCTTTCAAACTGTCAACGAAAAGCTGCATGCGATGACACGGCGGCAGTGGGTGCTTTTGCTCCTGCCTGTGGCGGTTCTTTTGGGGACGACGGCGATTTTATATGCTGTGTTCGGCAGGAAACTGTTGGTTGTGATAGAAGACCCACAGACATTTAAGGCGTGGATTGACAGCCTCGGCGCATGGGGCGAAGCTGCGTTTGTCGGTATCCGCACTGCACAGACGGTGTTTAAATTTATTCCAGCAGAACCGCTTGAAGTCGGTTCAGGCTATGCATTCGGCATTTGGGGTGGACTGTTCCTGTGTATGCTCGGCACGGAATTGGGCAGTGCGGTGATTTTACTGCTTTCCCAAAAATACGGTATGCGTTTTGTTTCGCGTTTTGCCGACTCCGAAAAGCTAAAGGAATTTTCTTTTTTGCAGGACAACCGCAAATTGCGTCCGTTGCTGTTTTTGATTTATTTTATTCCCGGCGCACCGAAGGATTTACTGACTTACTTCGTAGCGTTTACAGATATCCGCCTGTGGGAGTATTTGCTCATTACCGCTGTGGCACGGGTTCCGTCCATCATCACCTCTACCATGTGCGGCGCGTATTTCGGCGAGAAAAATTATCTTGCGGCGGTGCTGGTGTATGGCGCGACACTGCTTTTGAGCGGGCTGGGCGTCATTGTATACCGCCGTATTGTCCGAAGTACAGCGGAAACGGACGAAACCCCTGTGCCGCCCGCCGTTGAGGTTTAAAAATACAGAAAAGCACAGGCTGTCACAAAGCGTGACAGCCTGCCTTTCTATGTGCGGAATTTCAATTACTCTGCGTTCTTTTTGCAAAACCGTTTCCACATCGGCATACAAACAGCGGAAACCGCTACCGCGATAACGGCGATGGCAATCCACAGCCAAAACAAGTTGTCCCACCCGTTCTGTGCTTCCAACAGTTTACCTGCCAGCAGATTCAGTGCACCGCAGCCGATATAGGCAACCGCATTCAAAAGTCCGCCTATAGTGCTGACATTGCCGAGTTTGGAAAACTGTAAAGGCACCATCGTAATCAGCATGACATTCACGGCGAACATGCAATTTGTTACGCCTGCCATGGAAATCAGTGCCAACACCATGCTTTTTGTGCCGAACAGCTTTAATATCAGCAAAAACAGAATGGAAATGCCGAAAAAGACCATAGATGTGCCGATTTCACTGTGCAGCTTTTTGTGAATAGCTTTTGCAAAATAAGCACCTGTTACATTGACAATCGGTAAAAGCATGGTTAAAAGCAGAGAAAAAGAGGTGTCTGACCCGAAATTGCCTGCAAAAAACGCGGGGACCCATTGTGTGACGCTGTCTTTTAACGTACCTTGTATGACAATCGGAATCAGCATCAGCAGTACACCGCCCGACACTGCCGCTTTGAAGGTGCCGCCGAGGACTTTTGCTGCATCCGCTTTTTGTACTCCGGCCGAGGTGCGGTGCTCTTGGGGGATAAACAGTCCGCGTGTGCAAATCAGCCAAAGAAAGGAGACCGAAAGCTCGAACAGTCCGCAGGTTAAAAATACGTATTGCCACGGCAGAAAGAGGAGCGTTAAAAGACTGACTGCGTAGCTGAGCAAAGTTCCGACGGGAACGGTTGTGGACATGTCAATGCCGAATTTTTGCCGCGTGGATGCGTCGAAATTCAGTGAGGCGATTTTTAAAATCGGCGTCCAGACCATGGACTGCGCAATGCCGTTTGCCGCCCAAAAAAGCAGAAGCGGCACATAGGTATGCACACAAAATATGCCGATGTTGCAAAATGCGGAAATAAACAGCCCTGCAAAAACAAGCCGCCGTGTGTCGGCGCGGTCACCGATTAAGCCACTGACAAATTGCCCGATGCCGTAACAGATGAAGAATACAGAGGAGACCGCGGCAATCCGCGTCTCGGAAAATACGGCGTTTGCCTGCAGCTCCGGCATGGCGGCGGAAAAATTCAGGCGGCAGACATATGTGGAAGCATATGCTGTCCAGCACAGCAGAAATGTGAAAAAATGATTTTTAGACTTGTAACCGAAATGCTTTTGTGTCATAATGAAAACAACCTCGTATAAAGGAGACCAGCTATGTTTTTGAAAAGTGCTGAGCAAAAATACTTAAAACACCTGGATACACAGGGCGTGTTTAATAATACCACAAAAACGGCACTGCCGCAAACAGTTTTTGCAGATGTTGTCCGCAAACATTTCGAAAAACAGAACGCCAAGACCCCGAAAGCTTTGCTGATTGGTTTTGACGGAGCGCGTGCTGAGACAATGCATCTTCTGTGCGAAAGCCAAAACGAGAAGGTGACTGGGGCATTGTTCCATTCCGCCTACAGCGCTGTGCAGGCATTGAAAGCTGAGGGCGGGCTTTATTTAAGTTTTGCGGGCGGTGAACCGAGTGCCCCGCAGGAAACCTCGACGGCACAGGGCTGGGCGGCAATTCTGACAGGCGTGTGGGGCTCAGAAAACGGTGTTGTAAGACATCTGCCGCTGAAAACAACTTGTCCGACCGTATTGCGCGAATTGGCAGGTGCAGGGAAGAAAGCAGCATTTTTAGCGGAATGGGCAGACCACTTTACCGTGACTTATAAGGAAGAAGCGGAAATTGCCCTGCGGGAGAATTTGCCCCTGATTTTTCAAAAGTATGCCGATGACTGTGCGCTGGAAGCGGCAATATCCGAACAAATTACAGACGGTGCCGACTGTGTATTTGGTATTTTTGAGGCGCCTGATTATAACGGACACACCACAGGATTTTCATTGAAAAACCCGCGGTATGCCGCGTGCATCTGCCGACTCGACAATGTTGCGTACCGTTTGATGGAAACGGTCAAAAGCCGCCCGACTTATGCCGAAGAGGATTGGCTGATTATGATTACCTCTGACCACGGCGGACACGGTCTTCGCCACGGCACGCAGAAGCAGTTTGACCGTATGACCTTTATTGTATCTAATAAACCGCTGGGAGCAAAATAAATCGATTGAGAACGAGAGCCGCCGCACAAATTTTGTGTGGCGGCTCTTACGAACGGTTTTAGAAGATGAACCGATTTATGAGATTGCCGGCGCTGTAGGGGGCGCATTTTGTGAAGCGCTCGCCGAAATCCGCAGAAACTTTGCGGTGGGCAGGATTTTACTTTGCCGAAAACCGTTTTTGATAGCTTTCCATATCAAACAAATCTAAGGGACTGTCCTTTTTTAAATACAGCGGATGGTGCGGATGCCCCTTGACGGATATTTTTCCTGCCGAAACCCATTTCGCATTGTGCGCATTGCCGATTGCAATGATTTCCGATAGGCAGAGATTTAAGTACTTGCGCTTCTCCACAATGTTGCCCCATGCCGCCCAAACCGTCGGACGGTCTCCTTTGCATAAGGTAAGTGCATATTCAAATGCTTTCTTGTTTTCTTCGTGTAAATGTGTGTTGAAATTCCGCTCCATATCGTTGGGGTCGGTGGCGCGCTGGGCATAGACATTCAGCATAATGAAGCTGTCAAAACCGTTGTGCAGTGCAATGCGCTCTGCGGATTTTAAGGTGTTGTCGAGCGCGTCTGGTGCGGCGGTCGAAGGGTTAATTCCGTAGCAGATCAACGGATTTTCGCCGCGTGTACCTAATATGTAACGGTATTCGTCATATTTGTTCGGTACAAACAGCCAGCGCGAAACGTCATAATTATCGGCGGGCTGTAAAGCGCTTTCCAAAGCAGGCGTAAAATCCAAAATTTCTACGGCGTTGGTTTCACATTGCGGGATATGCATACTTTTTCACCTTCTGTTTTATTCGTTTTCAAAAAATTCCGCTTTCCAAGAGAAGGAAAAATCTTTGCCGGCGGGAAGCGCGACAATCCCGCGCTTTTCGGAAAAATCATCTTTCTTTTCGTAACTATCGTTTACACCGTACCACGGCTCAATACAGACAAACGGTGCGGCAGGCTTTGCCCAAATTGCCAGAAAGGGCGCGCTCCCGAATGTAAAACGCATTTTGGTTTTGGCTTGTGCGCAGTGCAGAGTCACAAAATTTGACTGTACGTCCTCGAAAATCAGCGCGTCTTTATCAAACAGATGCGCTGTCAAAAGCAGTGTATCGTTGTTTTCGAGAATCAAATCCGTCTCTCCCGTAATCACCGAATCACAGTCAATGCGTTCACTCACAAGCGTTTCCTTTTTTTCAAAAACCAGCTTGTCGCCGAGTGCACAGTTAAATGCAGGATGCGCGCCGAGCGAGAAATATATTGTTTTTGGATTTGGATTTTTGACTGTATGCGTAACAGTGAGGCTGTTTCTGTGTATTGCAAAGGTAATATACAGCTCGTAGTCAAACGGATAAGCTTTTTTTGTTTCCGTGTCGCTTTTCTGCAAGAATACAAGCTCGTTTTCGCGTTCGGAAACGCACTGAAAATCCCTGTGCCGCGCAAGTCCGTGACGGATAATTCCATATTCCTGCCCATCGATACGGCATTTGTCGTCTAATAGTTTCCCGATAATCGGGAACAGAATCGGCGACTGCCCGTTCCAAACGGAAGGGTCACCCTGCCATAAAAATTCGTGTCCGCTTTTTACGGACTGCACGCTTGTGAGCACAGCCCCGAACGGTGCGACACGGATTTTAAGAGATTCATTTTGAACGGTATACATCATTGGAGTCACTCTTTTCATAAAATGGATAGCATCAGATACAAGAAAGTCTAACATATTAAAATATAAAAATAAAAGCAGATGTTCTGAAAAGCATCTGCTTTTATACGGTTTTTACGGCATTATTTCGCTTGGCTTGTTTTCGCTTTGCCGAGAATTAAATTTGTGAGAATGCCGAGAATCAGTGCACATGCGATAGAGGTGAGTGTTACCTGACCGAAGCTGACAGTCAGTCCGCCGATACCGCAAATCAAAATGACGGCAACCACAAAGAGGTTTTTGTTTTCGCCGAGATCAACATTTTGAATCATTTTAAGACCCGATACGGCAATAAAACCGTAAAGTGTCACACAAACGCCGCCCATGACGCAGTTCGGAATTGTGGAAAGGAATGTGACAAACGGCCCGAAGAACGAAATCACGATTGCCATAACTGCGGTTGCAAGAATCGTAACTACGGAAGCGTTGCCCGTAATCGCGACACAGCCTACCGATTCGCCGTAGGTGGTGTTCGGACAGCCGCCGAACAGCGCACCTGCGATAGACCCTACGCCGTCGCCGAGCAGTGTTCTGTGCAGTCCGGGGTCTTTGAGAAGGTCTTGTCCGATTACCGAGGAAAGGTTTTTATGGTCTGCAATATGCTCTGCGAACACAACAAAGGCAACAGGCACATAGGCAACTGCAACGGTCGCGATGTATTTGCCGTCCATGGCAGAGAGTCCCTTTGCCGCCGCCAAGAACGAAAAGTCGGGAATTGCGAAAAGCTTCATATCGCTGAAAACGCTGAAGTCAATCACCTGTAAAGCCGCGTTGTTTGTGGCAATACCGATTCCCGTGAAAATTGCCGCTGCCGTGTAGCCTGCAAGAATGCCGATGATGAACGGAATCAGCTTTGCCATTTTCTTTCCGAACACCGAACAAATCATAACCACAAAGAGTGTGATAAGTCCGCAGATAAGCGCAACGTAAGGGCTTGCGGCAGAAACAAGCTTTGTGCCGTCCACAATCACACCATCTACGATTTCCTGCGTGGGTACTTCTGTCAGGACTTTGCCTAAGGTAAGGTCACCGACTGCATTGCCCGCAAGGGAAAGACCGATGATAGCAACCGTCGGTCCGATGACAACGGCGGGCATCAGCTTGTCAATCCAAGCTACACCGGCAACCTTTATAACCAATGCAATGACAATATATACAAGGCCTGCGAATACAGCGCCGAGGATAATGCCTGCATAGCCCGCTTCTGCGGAAGCCGCACCGGCAAAGGCGGCAAACATAGAGCCTAAAAATGCGAACGAGGAGCCGAGGAAGACAGGACTTCTGAATTTCGTAAAAAGCAGATAAACGATTGTGCCGACGCCCGCACCGAACAGCGCCGCAGATTGTGACATGCCGTTGCCGACAATGGAAGGAACGGCGATGGTTGCTGCAAGAATTGCGAGCAACTGCTGAAATGCGAACACAATAAGCTGTCCGAATTTCGGTTTGTCTTTGATGTTGTAAACAAGTTGCATTGGATAACCTCCCGATTTATTGTATCTTTAAAAGCATAGCATAGTATATGATAAAAGTAAAGGTGAAAATCTCTTGAAATTTTACGAAAACTGCACTTTTTCGCCCCGATTCACCTATTGACAAACAGACAGGCTCTTTTTATAATAATCAGCGATAAAGATATTACAGAGGTGCTTTTCATTCATGCTTTCTTATATTTTCTCCGCGGTAGTTGCGTATTTGCTCGGTTCTTTAAGCTTCGGGATTATTCTTTCCAAGGTGAAATATAAAAAGGATATCCGCGATTACGGCTCAAACAACGCGGGCATGACCAACACTTTACGCACATTCGGCAAGCGTGCGGCGGCATTTGTGTTTATTTTTGATGCCCTCAAGGGTACGGCGGCGGTGCTTTTGGCAAAATACGTGCTCTGTTTTGCGCATGATGCACAGCTTTGCGCTTATATTGCGTTAGTTTTTGCGGTGGTCGGGCATATGTTTCCCGTTTATTTCAAATTTAAAGGCGGTAAAGGTGCGGCAACGGCGCTTGGAGCGACAACGGCGCTGGCGCCCCTTACCTTTCCGATTGTTATGCTTCCGTTTTTTATAGTGGTGCTGAGCAGTAAAATGGTGTCGTTGGCATCGATTATTTCGGGAATTCTTTTACCGTTTATCACCTTCGGTATTTATTATTTTAAAGGGGAACCAACGCTTGTACCGACGGTTTCCACTGCGTTGGTTGCCGTGCTGATTGTGTTTATGCACCGGTCCAACATCCGTCGTATTCTAAAGGGCGAAGAAAGAAGAATCGGCTCCGGTAAACCGAAAGCCGAAAAAAATGAAAAATGATATTTACAGCGGCATAGGCAGATAGGTGTACCACATATATAAAAGCCCCATTTGCACCAAAATGATTGCGGGCAGTCCCCACATGAATTTTTTGTGCCGTGTTTTGTGCCGAATGATGTGCATTGTCAAATACATTGGCAGTGCCGCGCCCAGTATGCCTACCGTCAGGAGAGTCCGTTCAGGGACTCTTCTTTTTTTATGCTGTGCGGCGCGTTTATCGTAAACAGTCATAAATACCCCAACGGCGGAAATACAAATACAATAGACAAGCAAAATTCTTGCTTCTAAAACCATAACATCACCATGCTTATTATAGTCGGTTCTTATGGAGTTGTCAAAGGGGATAAAGCGATGCGCAAACGAATGATTTTAGCAGTACTTTTTATTGTCGCGGCGGCAGGCGCGGTGTATTTCTTTTTACGGCAGGACACGGAAATGAAAATGCCGCAGGAGCCGCCGTCAGTGCCGCAGACTGTTTCGGCGGGAGAAGAGGTTCGCGCGGTATGGGTGAATTACAATGAGCTGTCCATGAAGTCACTCGGCGGCGGAACCGCGGCGGATTTCAAAAGCAAAGCGGAGGAGATGTGCCGAAATCTCCGCGAATCGGGCATGAATACCGTTATTGTGCATGTGCGCCCGTTTTGCGATGCCTTTTACGAGTCGGCGCTGTTCCCGTGGAGTGTATACCTGACGGGTATACAGGGGCAGGCGGTGGATTATGACCCGTTCGGCATTTTTCTGACGGCGGCAAAGGCACAAAATCTTTCTGTGCAGGCGTGGATAAACCCATACCGCGTGCTGTTATCCTCGGAATGGGAGAAATTGAGCGAAAATCATCCCGCAAAGCAGTGGTATGAAGCGGGAAAACTTGACAATTTACTGCTGACCGAAGAAGGTATCTATCTCAATCCTGCCTCTGTAGAGGCACAGACGCTGATTATTAACGGGGTGCGGGAAATCTTGCTGAAATACGAGGTGGATGCCATACATATGGATGACTATTTTTATCCGACCGCCGACCTGTCTGCAGATGCAGCGTCTTATGCCGCTTATCTTGCGGCGGGCGGTAAGCTTTCGCAGGAGAATTGGCGGCGGGAAAATGTGAGCACGTTTGTAAGCGCACTGTACGCAGCGGTGAAAGCGCAAAATCCGCAGGTACAGCTCGTTATCAGTCCCGGCGGTGATATTCGGAAAAACCGTGACGGATTGTATGCCGACATAGAACGTTGGGCGCGCGAACCCGGGTTTTTGGATGTTTTAATGCCGCAGCTGTATTACGGTTTTGAAAACGCTGCAAAGCCGTTTGAAAGTACCGCCGCGGAATGGGCAAATCTCCGCTTTGCGCCAAGTGTTTCGCTGTGCTTCGGTCTGGCGGCTTACAAATGCGGCAAAGAAGATGTGCACGCGGGCACGGGGACGCTGGAGTGGACGCAGAATACGGATATTCTTGCAAGACAGTTAACGCTTTGCCGTACTCTGCCGCATTACAGCGGATTTGCACTGTATACCTATTCCAGTATTTACATGTCGGATTCCGGCGAAATTATGAAAAAAGAGTGGAAAAATTTCAGAAATGTGCTACAATAGAAATAAGTAGAATGAAAAGGGGGAATCACCGACCGAAAATGCATGTATGTAAAAAACAATGGATTACGGCGCTGATACTGCTTGTGCTGAGCGTTCCGATTGCGGTTACAGCAGTTTTTCAGGGCTGGATTTTAACGGCGGCAGATGCCCCTGCGGTGTTACAGGAACCCGTCTCCATGACCGAAGGCACAACGGCATATACTGATTCCGAACCCACCGAAGAACCGACCGCCGAAGCGCCTGTACTTTTGCGGGCGGTTTCACCGCAGCAGAATCTTTCCGCTGACGGCGGTATGGTTTTGGAACTTTCTGCAGAGGCGGTTCCGAATGCGAAGGTTTCCGTGGCGCTCGGCAAAACGGTTGTTTCTCTTGCGCCGTCTGAAGACACTGCGGACGGGACAGGCTTTATGCTTTATAAGGGGTCGCTTACATTGCCCGCAGGCAAGCCGAAAAAACAGAAGCTCGGCACGCTTCACTTTACAGCGGAGCTGGACGGACAAATCGGGACGCTTTCGGGGGCGTTTGTGACGGTAAATGCACTGCAATATGCCGACATTCCCATAGATGTCGGGCAGGGGAGTGTGAAACCGCCTGAAATTTCGGGCGAAGGTAAGGTGGATGTTTTATCTCCCGAAACAGATTTCGGCAGGGGCACGGCGCGTATGCTGTGTGTAACCGCCGATTATGCAGAAACCTGCCCGGGCAATACAGCAAACGACCAGTCTTCCCCGCTGTGCACGCCGTTCGTGCGTGGTACATATGACTACATCACGGGCGAGGGCACTTTTGACGGCAAAGCGTATTATATTACAAAATCAGGCTATAAGGTCGAGCAGGCGGATTCCGAGAGTTTTGACGGCTACGTACTGCCGACAAACACCGCTTCTGTGTATAAATCTTACACGAGCGGTGAGAGCCACATAATTTTAACGATGAACTGGAAAGTTCCCTTTGTCTCGGAACTGAAACCGCAGACGTATCATAAGGGATACACCGACCGCGTGTTTAATGTGGTGAATTCCACCGCGCAGTATATTGATTTTACCTTTTATTATACCAATGCCGCCGAAGGCTCTGCGGACTTTGCGGGCAGTAATGCGGTGAAGTCTGCCGAATGGCGGAACATCGGCGAAAACGGGACGGCAACCTTGCGTGTGTATCTGCGACAAAACGGGAAGTTTTACGGCTACCGTGCGTATTATTCGAGTGATAACCGCTTGGTACTGAGTTTTCGCAACAAGCCCAAATCCGTGCGGAATGCCGTGGTTGCGATTGACCCCGGGCACGGCGGGCGCGATTGCGGTGCGATTGCCGCAAACGGTGCGTATGAATCTGCGCTGAATCTGCGTGTGTCCGCACTGCTGAAGCAAAAGCTGGAAGCACAGGGTGTGCGCGTTGTCATTTTCCGTGCGAGTGATACTTATTTGAGCAAGGATGACCGTCAGCGTATGGCGCGCGAGTCGGGTGCGGATGTCTATATCTCCCTGCACCATAATTCTTCGCCTGCACCCTCTATGAGCGGGACGGAGGTCTATTATTACCGTGCGTATTCGAAGCCCTTAGCGGCAAGCATCCATGCGAATCTCGCCTCTGCTTGGCAGGAAATTTATAAACATAATGACGCAATGCGTGCGCATGTCATTCCCCAAGACGGCGGTGTGCGGTATTATCCGTTCGGTGTGACGCGCGTAGAGGAGTGCCCGGCGGTGCTTGTGGAGTGCGGCTATCTTTCCAACACGGCAGAGTGTGATGCATGCTTTGACCCTGTCAATCAGGACAAGCTTGCCGGGGCCATCTGCCGCGGTATTATCCATTATTTAAAAAACAGTTAATTTTCCATTTGCTTTCATAGAAAGGACACGGTAAACCTATGAAAAATAACAAATTCTTACGTTCTTTGTTGGCAGTGTTGCTGATTCTGTGTGTGACGGCACTGCCTGTATTCGCTTTGACAGGGACGGTTGTGACGCAGGGGAGCGCGCTGTTGATTCGTTCCGGTCCCGGTACGGGCTACGACTTGCTGTTTCGGCTGACGCCCGGCACGGAAGTTACTATTTTAGGCGAATACAAAAGCGATAAAGGGGATATTGAAAACTACCCGATTTGGTATAAGATTTCTGCCAAAGTCAGCGGTCAGGACAAAGAAGGCTTTGCGGCGGCAAACTACATCACCATCAACGGTACGCCCGACCCCGTTCCCGGCGACGAAGTGGATATTTATGCTTACCCCGAAGCGTACCGTCCGTATTTAAAGGCGCTTGCGGAAGCGCATCCGAACTGGAAATTTACGTTCTTTGATACGGGGTTAGACTGGAACACCGTGATGGATAACGAATGTTACCGCGGTGAACCGTTCCGTAATGTGGTCAGCTCCTCAACCTTTAAAAATCATCCTGAGTACTGCTACAAGGATGCGAACGGCAATTACCTGAAATCCGCGGAAGGGTGGTATCAGGCTTCCGATGCAGTGGTTGCATATTATATGGACCCGCGCAATCTGATGACGGAATCTCGCATATTCCAGTTCGAAAAGCTATCTTTTGATGCCTCTTTACATACGGTCGCCGGGACAGAAGCGGTGCTGAAGGGCAGCTTCATGGCGAATACCAAAATTACGGCAGATGACGGCAGACAGATTACGTATGCTCAGGCGATTTACGAGGCAGGCAAGGCGGCGAATGCGAGCCCTTATTATTTGGCGTCTAAAATCATTCAGGAGGTCAGCCGAAACGGCAGCGGTTCCACCAGCGGTACATATAAAGCCAAAGACGGTACCGATTGCAGTGGATATTACAACTTTTATAATATTCAGGCAACATCGTCTACAAACGACCCAATTAAACAGGGTTTGCAGTGGGCGGCAAAAATCTCCGACAAGGAAGAAACAAATTACGGCAGACCGTGGACCTCGCCTTATAAGTCTATCGTAGGCGGTGCAAAGTATATCACGAAAAACTATATTGCCAAAGGGCAGGATTCTCTGTATTTACAGAAATTTGACATCACGGACGGCGGGAACGGTTTCTATTGGCATCAGTATATGACCAATGTGGCAGGTGCAGTGAACGAGTCGAGCATTTCCTATAAAGGATATGTGAATAACAATATGTTAACGAATGATTTTGTATTTGCGATCCCGCTTTACAAAAATCTGCCCGCCGAGCGTTCCAGACTGCCGGGCGATACGTCTGTTGATCCCGCACCGATTCCCGACCCGAAACCGGTTGTCCCGCCGGAGCGCGGCGATGTGAATGAAGATGGTAAAATCACAGCGGTAGATGCCCGCTGGGCATTGCAGGCGGCATCGGGTACGCGTGCGTTAACCGATACGCAGTACAAACAGGCAAATGTCAACGGCGATGCAAAAGTGACCGCCGTTGATGCCCGCTGGATTTTACAGGCGGCATCGGGTACAAGAGAGTTATAAAAAATCTTTCCTGAAAATCAATCAAGCGCATACAAAGATTTTTCTTTGTATGCGCTTGATTTTTTAAACCACGGTCTTATAAAACCGAATGTAAAATGCCGTGCCGACACCGACTTGGCTTTTGGCTTCAATGGTGGCGTGTTCACGTGCCAATATGGTTTTGGAAAGCGCAAGCCCTATACCGACGCTGTTTTCCGAAGCACTCTCGCCGTGATAAAATCGTTCAAAAATATGCGGCAGTTCGGTTGCGGGAATACCGCAGCCGTTATCTGCAATACACAGCATATCGTAAATATTGGTTTCGGTTGCGGAAAGTACGATTTTACCGCCGTCTTCCGTGTGCTCCAAACAGTTTTTAATAATGTTGCCGACTGCTTCCGCACTCCAGTTGCAGTCGCCTGTAAATGTGAAATTTGTAAGACTTGAAAAATCCAAAGTGATGTTGCGCAGGTCGGCGGTGAGCAGAAATGGGGCAACGGCCTTTTGAACCACAGAAGCAATTTGAACGGGCTTTTCCTCTAATTCAATTGTACCCGCGTCTAATTTGGAAAGCTTTAAAAGTGTGACAATCAGCCAGTTCATTTTGTCGGTCTGTGTTTCAATGATTTCCAAAAATTTTTCACGGTTTTGCGGGTCGTTTTCCGCCTTTAAAAGGTCGGTCATCACCGTCATGGCGGAAAGCGGTGTTTTCAGCTGATGGGAAATGTCCGCCAGTGAATCGGCAAGCCCTAGCTTTTCCTTTTGCAGTGCCGCGTTTTGGGACCGCAGCAACAGAAGAATTTTATACAGGTTGTTTTTTAAAATGGAAAGCTCACCTTCGGCATTGTCCTGTATATCCAAATCATATTCACCCATACACACGCGCATCAGATAATCGTTCAGATGTGCAATTTCCTGATAGCGCTTTTTTGTATAGACAATATATCCGATCAGCGACAGAAGTCCCGATAACAGTACGAGTGCCGCGCACCAAAGATTCAAAAATGCGCAGGCAATTGATGCGGCGACTGTAACGCTTACGCCTATAAGTACGGTGTTTCGAAATTCCTTATTGTTTCGCATCGTCAATCACGTACCCGATCCCACGCACGGTTTTAATAATCACCGGGTCATCGGAGTTCTCCTCAATTTTATCCCGCAACCGCTTAATGTAAACGGTGAGGGTGTTGTCGTTGACAAAATCTCCGCTGACGTCCCAAATCTCTTCTAACAGCTGTGTGCGCGTCAGAATATGTCCGCGGTTGTTCAAAAGAATTAACAGCAGACGGTATTCCATAGCGGTCAGGAAAATGTCTCTGCCATTTTTATATACCTTTGCTTCATTTGTGTGGATTTCCAGATTCCGCAGTCGGATGATGCCGTCGGGATTATCCGACTTACAACGGCGCAGAACGCTTTTAATCCGCGCAAGCAGCTCCTTTACGCGGAACGGCTTGGAAATATAGTCGTCTGCTCCCAAGTCTAAGCCCATCACGACATTGACCTCATCGTCAAACGCGGTCAGAAAAATCACAGGTGCGTCGCCCTTTTCCCGAACGGCGCGGCAGACATCATACCCGTTGCCGTCGGGCAGGGTGAGGTCAAGGATATGCAGTGCAAAGTCCTTTTCTGTGATGGCTTCCATCGCGTCCGCCACGGTTTTGCAGACGGTCACCGTGAACCCTTCGCTTTTTAAAGAATAGGCAAGCCCCAACGCAATTGCGTCATCATCTTCTAAAACTAAAATATCCATTTACCGCACCTCGCTTTACAGAAAGTATAGCACAAAGCAACACAGGTTTCCATTACAAAACGGTCACATTTCCCGCCCTATTTTACGTAGTCGGCAAACAGCGTATAGGTTTTGCCTGCTTCTGTCGGGAAAACAAGGAACTCGTCCTCGGAATACGTGTCGGTACAGCCGTTTTGCGCACTGTGATGCAGTGTGCCGTTTTCTACGGCGATTCGGCAAATCTGCCCCGCGCGAGACAGGACTTCGGCAGTTTGCAGCAGCCCGTTTTCCCACACGAGATGCAGTTCAAAGTTGCCGCGGGCAACAAGTCCGCGGATTTCACCGTTTTTCCAAGCTTTCGGCAATGCAGGCAGTAAGTCTATACCTTCTGTGTGGCTTTGCATCAGCAGCTCTGCCACCGCCGCCGTAAATCCGAAATTGCCGTCAATTTGGAACGGCGGGTGCACATCCCAAAGATTGACGTGGATGCCGTAGTGAATCAGCATCCCGATGAGCTGTAAGGCACGGTCACCCTCACATGTGCGCGCGCGTGCGCACATGCGCTGTGCCATTGCCCAGCCTGTCGATTTATCGCCGCGGTCATTTAAGGAGACGATTGCCGCTTGCATTTGTTCGGGATTCTTTCGACGGTTAATCAGATTGCCGGGGTACAGTCCCAAAAGATGCGACAAATGTCGATGGTGCTTTTGCCCGATTTCGCCCAAAGCGGTTTCATGGTACCACTCTTTAATTTGTCCGCTTTCACCGATTTCAATCGGGCGCAGCTTTTCGAGAATCTCCTTACGGTGTGCGCATTTTTCCGCATCCTCACCGAGAGAATCGGCGGCTTGTGTGACATCATAGAACAGCTGCCAAAGCATAGACTGCTCGTATGTATTGCCCGCAGTGCGCGGACCGTGCTCGGGTGAAAAGCAGGGTACGGTGACCAACCGACCATCTTTTTCCAGAAGCAGAGATTCAAAATAATCCGCCGCTTCGTCCAGCATCGGGTAGATTTCTTCCTGTAAAACGGTCTTGTCGCAGGTGTATTCATAAATCTCATACACATTGTGCAGAATCCATGCTACTGCTACGGGTGACCAGCCCCAGGAAAAATCCCAGCCGGGACAGGTCCAGCCGAACGGTGTATTCTGCGTGTGAAAAAGGAATCCGTTTCTCTCGCCATCGCGGCTTTCCCGCCCTGTATATACCTCTGCTGTCACGCGCCCGGGAGCACAAAGCGACTGCACATAGCGCAGAAGCGGTTTTGCACATTCAGAGAGATTCGCAGTAAAGGTCGGCCAGTAGTTCATTTGCAGGTTGATGTTTAAGTGGTAGTCACAACTCCAGGCGGGGGTGTCGGAGTGATTCCAGATCCCCTGTAAATTAGAGGGCATACTGTCGGTTACCCGCGAGGAAGCAATGGTTAAATACCGTCCGTACTGATACAGCAGTTCTTCTAAAGTGCGCCGTGCTTTTTCGTCGCAGTGCGGTTTGCTATAGGTGTGCACCAGCTTGTCTGTCGGTATTTCCAACCCGCCGCCCAAAGAAATCGATGTGCGCGTATACAACGCACGGTAATCTGCAAGATGCCGCTCCAGCAGTGCGGAAAAGCCGACAGCTTTTGCGGCTTTCGCCGTGCTTTGCACGCGTGCCGCTACGGCTTCGGGGGTCTCACCGCTGCGGTAGACGGGGTAATTGTCGAGATAATCGGTATCCAACGAGAAATACAGGGTCAGACAGCTTGCATTTTTCACATGCAGCGCATCCCCGTTCGGTGTAAGTGTGCCGTCACATTTGGCTTCCATGCGTGCACAGAAGACCAAGCCGTTATCCTCTAATACGCCGAAATGAGAAATCCCGTTTTTATCTGCGGTGACCTTTGCACCGTGGTGGGTGGGATAGCGCACCGTGACAGACAGCGGCGCGTTTTCGCGCTGTATCCGAAGTACGGCGGCGTTGTCAGGATAACTTACAAAATAGGTACGGGTTTCTTTTACGGTCTTACCCGATTTTTTCCACTGTATTTCCGTTTTAGATACCGCCGTGTCCAAATCCAATTCACGGCGGTATGCGCTTGTGCATAACGCCGGCGAATCAAAATCCATCTGTATTTCTCCGCAGCACTGATAGGCGCCGTAGCCGTCCTGCTCGCCGACCAGTTTGTCACAAAGCTTACTGCCTTCCGCATCGTTTCCTGCGGCAAAAGCGGCACGCGCCGCCGCAAAATAATCGGCGCGGGTTTTGCCGTTTTCATCCGTACCGCAAATGTTTCCGCCGCAGTAATTCGGGCGCTTAGGGGAGGGACCGCCCGTCCAAAAGGATTTGCAGTTGACCGTAATTTGTTCCTTTTTGATACCGCCGAGTGCCGACAGCCCCAAAGAGCCGTTGCCAATCGGCAGGGCGGCTTGCTCCCAAACAGAATCTGCGGATTTTTGCCGCAGATTGCGTTTTAATTTCAGTTTGCGATAAGGTTTTTCAAAAAAGATCTTCATATGCGTATTCCTTTTTATAATTTGTTTATTATTGTAACACATGCACAATATTTTGACAATAAATTGACAAAAATTTCCGCTTCTGTTATAATTTTTTAAGAGGAGTGGTTAAATTGAAAAAAAGTCTGAAAAAACAAGTTTCGGTTTTGCTTTGTGCGGTATTATTGATGTGCGGTATCGTTCCCGCATTTGCACAAATGCCTAAAAACGCTTTAGAGCCGTATTGTGTGTATCTCGGGGATATTGACGAAAACGGTGCCGTTACGGCAGTGGATGCACGCCGTATTTTGCAAACGGCTTCCGGCGTAAGAACTCTGTCTGCACAGCTCACTTCTGTTGCGGACCTGAATCGGGACGGGCGCATTACGGCTGTGGATGCACGCTATGCGTTGCAAATGGCTTCCGGTGTGCGGGCGAAACAGATTCTGCATGTACAGACAGGTGAAATCACCGTGGAAGAACGTAATATTCCTACCACGCAGGCAGAAATTCTGACATATTTCAATACGGCAATCAACGGAGTAAAACCAAATGCCAAGCGGGTTAGGCTATTGCATGAGATAAACAGCAGTGCAGGGGAAATTCGTGGCAATCTGCCTGAAAGCATGCGCGGGATTGCAAACAGCTTAATTGCGTCCAATATGGGTGAAAAGGATCTCTCAAAGCTGGAACCGGCTTTGGTGAGGGCAACAACACCCGCACAAAGAAATGCCATGTTTCCTGTGGAAAATACAAACTGGTCCAGCCATCTTACGCAGGAGGATATTCTCTCTGCAACGCTTACCGAAGCTAACGGAGTTTACACGATTGAAATTTTGGTGAAACCCGATGTGCCGAGCGGAAAAACGGGTGCGGATATCGGACATAACGGCAAGGTGTTTTCTGTGATTTCACCCGCTGTGATTACCGAAAATGTCGGCACTGCCGCTACTATGATTCGCAATGTGCAGATTGCGCATCGTGATGGTAAGGTGCGGGTCACGGTAGACAGCGCGACAGGTCAAGTGTTAACAGCGGATTATTATTTTGTTTGGGAGATGTCTATGTCTGTACTGGGTATGGAAATTGCCATACCGTTCGGACTGGAAAAGAATTTTGCTGTGGAGTGGTAGAATTCTAAAAGAAAATTGAAAGAAGATATGTGCGGCGGCAGAATTTTCTGCCGCCGTTTTTTGCTTAATGTATTCAGAATTCTTCTAAGGATTCATAAATAACAGAAAATATTTATTGACAAACGATAAATAACATGATAAAACATAGGTGCAAGACTACAAAAAATTCCAAAGGAGGCATATTATGCGTACAGGATATGTTCGGTTTTTAAGAGCGGTTTTGATTTTATTCGGAACGGGGCTTGCGGCGTTTGCCGTATTTTTGCTTCCGCATTTTGCAGAGCTCGCCGCACGGCATTATACAGAGCTCGCCTATTTAAAAACACCGATTCTGATTTTTGCGTATTTGAGTGCCGTGCCGTTCTATATTGCACTGCATGAGGGTGTGCAGATTTGCGGTTCGGTTTTAGACCGTGAGCCGTTTTCCATCCGAAACCGCGTTGCTTTTCGGCGGGCGGGAATTTGTGCGTTGACGGTTTCAGTATGGTATTTTGCGGGTACACTCACGATGCTGGGACTCGGTGCAGAGCGCCCGATTATTTATGTGGTCGGTGCGTTGGTGACCTGCTGTGCGCTGATTTTTGCACTGCTGTGCGCGGTGCTTGACCAGCTTTTGGCGCGCGCAATTGAACTGCGCGAAGAAAACGAACTGACAGTGTAAGGAGTCGAGAAATGGCAATTCTTGTAAATTTAGATGTGATGATGGCGAAGCGGAAAATCAGTGCCACGCGCCTCGCGGAGGAAATCGGCATTACACTGCCGAATCTGTCGATTTTAAAAACGAATAAGGCGAAAGCCATTCGCTTTTCCACACTGGATGCGATTTGCCGTGCACTCGACTGCCAGCCGTCTGACATTTTGGAATATGTGGAAGAGGATGAAGAAGCGTAAATTTTCATAAGGACCAAAGATGTTGCAAAAATCCATAGGGGCGGGTTTCCATGCCAGCCCGAGCAAGATTGCACTCTGCACAAACTAACAGCAATGTGCCAATCGTAGAGGGAGGAGTAGATTCCCCTGATAGGAGAAATGTCTGCGAAGCAGGCAAAAAGGTAATGGCGAATCTGTAACTCAACGACCCGCGGACGCTGGATGCGCGCTCCTATGGGGATTGCATAAGCTTGTCATTCTGAGCGAAGCGAAGAATCTCCACCGGAACAAACCTGCGGTTTAGCACTGTAGGGACAGCTCTGCGGACGATTCACGAATCGCCGAAAAAATCCGATATAATTTTGCGGAATGATATGGGAATCGTTTCCTGCACGGTTTCGGACGTGTGCGCTATGATTAAGGAGAAAAAACATTGAACAAAACTATACGAACATCTTTTCAAAATATTTGCGAACGCTATTGGGGTTTTGTACCGCTTTGCGGCGTTGTGCTTGCGGGCGCGGTTCTCTATCTGTTGCAGGCCGTAACAGGCTGGACATTGCGCACTGTGCCCCGTGAAGTTTTATGCGTGCTCGGTGTAATCAGTTTGGTCATTTTTCTGCTGTGGGGTAATATTCGGCTGGGACAATTTATAGAGAATAAGGAACATAAGCCGTTTTTGCTGAGCCTTGTGTGCAATCTGATACACCTTGCGTCTATAGCGGGCGTGCTCGTGTTCGGTTTTTACTTTTTTATTTTGATGGTATTTGCGCACACGCCCGAGCACGTTGTCGAGAAAAACGGAATTAAAATGGTTGCAAGCGTCAACAGCTTTTTGGATATGAATGTGGATTACTATCAATATAAAAATCCGCTGTTCTACGGCAAAAGCTTAGGGCACGAATGGTACGGCAGCGGTGGGAACGACCCTTTGGAAGCGGAGCCGCCCTTAGAGCCGAGAAGCTGGATGTTTTATGATTTGGACGGCAATACCGTTGACTGCGGCGAGCGCGGTTATGCAAATATGTATGGTTCGGAAATCGCAAAACGTCTGTCGGACCCGCTGTTAGAGATGTTTGCGGACCCCGTGCATTTTGACACACGCGTACAGAAGGATTTGCAGTCGGGTATGCTAACCTTTTCCTCTCCTCTGTCTGTGTATATTGACAGCTACAACGGCAGTTTTTATAAAGAAAAGCATATGCGTTATTTCCCGCCGTCCGAAAACTGGCAACAGTACCGTTACGGTTTATCGAACGGCGAGCCGTTGCTGTCACACTGGTATTTTACTGAAAATACGGCGGATGAAAAATGCCCGACTGTTTCCGTGTATACCGCGGGCACAGCGCAGAATGTGTGGAAAGCGGAGTTGATTTTCGATACGCATGCGCCGCATGAAATGCAGAGCCTACAGAAGGATTTGTTTCATCATTCTATGTGCGTGTTTTTTGCGGATGTGCCCTATCGGGTGTGCTGGGATGTTTACCAAACCGTCACGCAGTCTGCGGAGGAGTATGTATGCCGCGTGCCGTCCGATACCGTACCCGGTTATGCGGTTAAAACATTGTGCTATGAAGGCAGTGTCGGCGTGTACGCATATGCGCTGAGCGGCTCCGAACTGCATATCTGTTTTGTACCGCTGACAGAAGAGCTGTTGCGCGAATACGAAAGCAAGGGCGTGACGCTGTATGATATAGCAAAGGAGTTTAAGCGTTAGGAGTGAGGATATGAAAAAATATTGGGGGATTTTGCTAAGCGGAACAGTGATAGTCGGCGTTCTTTTCGGCTTATACGCATTCGCGGCGTATCATGGAAATGATATTTATGCAGGGGAATGCTCAAGCCTGTTTCATTTGCCCTTTTTAACTTTACTTCCGTTGCTGTTCGCGCCGGAATTCGGCGCAGCGATTGGGCGAAATGTCCAAGTTCCCAAAAATCGAAATTTGTTTTTTACCGCTTTCTTTTTGCTGTCGCTTTTTGTACTCACCGTTCCGATTCCGTTTATTGCAAAGGCGTGGAGCATTTACAGAATTCTTGCTGCAACACTGCTTCCTGCGGCACTTTCCGCATTGACCTTCCGAATCGGTATGCTTTGGGGACGTAAATATGCGGCGTTTGCCAATGCGGATATTGTTATTGCTTTGCGACAGTTGCATGCCGTTTTGATTTATGCAATCCTTTTATTTTCTATTGCTTTTCAAGAGACGCTGATTCCAAAATTCGGTATGCCGATTCAGCTGTATGATCAGAGTTTCTTGGTTGGCGTTTGTATTTGGTTTCCCGCTTATTTTGTGCACCCGATTGTTTGTGCGGTGTTGGGATGGCGTATAAAAAGCAAATACTATGTTTCCAACAAACGCGGCTTGGTATTGGGCTTATGTGTATTTGTATTGTTTGTAGGATTATCGGCATTTTATTATATGCAAGTGTCTCCGCTGCCGCTTGTACTTCGTTTGTGGTGGCTTATACAGGACTATTGGGCTTTTTGGCTGATTCCTGCGGCAGTAAACGCAATGATTTTTACAGCGGCACTCTTGATTCGGAAAAATAAGATTCAAGAATCTTTTGCATCGATATGAAAAAACTGCCTACGGTATCATCCTCCGTGGGCAGTTATATATTTGCGGTTTATAAATTCTGAAAATTCAGTTCTTCAAGCTCTGAATCGGGGCGGGGATTCTGCCACCGCGGTGAATGAATTTTGCAGGGGAGGCAGTGTTTAATTTCATCACGGGACCGTAGCCCAAAAGTCCGCCGAAGTTGAGTGTATCGCCGATATTTTTGCCGATAGCGGGAATCACGCGGACTGCGGTAGTTTTGGAGTTAATCATACCGATTGCCGCTTCATCGGCGATAATGCCCGAAATGACCTCGGCACTTGTGTCGCCCGGAATAATAATCATATCAAGACCCACGGAGCAGACGGCGGTCATGGCTTCCAGTTTTTCAATGGAGAGCGTGCCGTTTTCTGCCGCCGCAATCATGCCTGCGTCCTCAGAAACGGGAATGAACGCACCCGACAGTCCGCCAACGTGCGAGGATGCCATTACGCCACCCTTTTTAACCGCGTCGTTGAGAAGCGCGAGACAGGCGGTCGTGCCGTGCGCGCCGCACTGCTCTAAGCCCATTTCCTCTAAAATATGCGCCACCGAATCGCCGACAGCGGGGGTGGGGGCGAGAGATAAATCCACAATGCCGAACGGTACGCCTAAGCGTTTTGCCGCTTCTTTGGCAACGAGCTGACCGACACGCGTAATTTTAAAGGCCGTCTTTTTCACGGTGTCGGCAACGTCTGTAATATTGCCGTCGGGGATTTTTTCAAGCGCCGCGCGCACCACGCCCGGGCCCGAAACGCCGACATTAATCACGCAGTCTGCTTCGCCTGCACCGTGAAATGCACCTGCCATAAACGGATTGTCCTCCGGCGCATTGCAGAATACAACCAGCTTTGCAGGGCCGATACAGCCCTTATCCGCCGTGATTTCCGCCGCCTTGCGCACAATCTGCCCCATGGTTGCAACCGCATCCATATTGATGCCCGCTTTTGTTGAGCCGATATTGACGCTTGAACAAATATGCTCCGTTTCGGCGAGGGCTTCGGGAATGCTCTGAATCAACGCTTCGTCTCCCGCCGCAAAGCCCTTTTGCACCAATGCCGAATAGCCGCCGATGAAATTTACGCCGACGGTCTGTGCAGCTCTTTCCAAGGTCTTTGCATACAAAACAGGGTCACCGCCGCTTGCTGCAACCAGCATCGAAATCGGCGTGACGGAAATACGCTTGTGAATAATCGGAATCCCGTATTCCTTTTCAATGTTTTCCCCGGTTTGTACCAGATGTTCTGCCTGACGGCAAATCTTTTCATAAATTTTGTCGCAGGACATGTGAATATCCGAATCGGCACAGCTCAAAAGGGAAATGCCCATGGTAATGGTGCGGATGTCCAAATTCTCCGCGCGAATCATATTGATGGTCTCTAAAATATCCTGTGTATTTATCATGTTTTCAGTACCTCGTCAGACTCTGTGCATAGAGTTGAAAATATCCTCATGCATGGCGTGCACGGAAAGATTCATCTCCTCGCCGAGTGCTTGCGCCTTATCCGCGAAGGCGGTAAAGGGGATGGTGCACTGCGAGACATCCGCAAGCATAATCATGCAGAACATATCCTGCAAAATACTTTGTGAAACCTCAATAATATTGACATTGTGTTCGGCACACATGGCAGATACCTTCGAAAGAATGCCGACTGTATCATGACCGACAACCGTAAGAATTGCGCGCATAAGATAACCTCCGAAAAATAGATAGCATTATATTAGCATAAACCTAAAAAAAATTACAGAGAATTTTTACTTTTTTTAAAAAAACTGTATTCCATACCAAAAAAATATGATAATATATTCATATATTTAGCCAGACAGTGCGAATTTGAATCCGGTTTGCAGGATATATTTCTCCCTGCCCGGTGTCAAAAATGCTCACAATCTTTCGCCGACCGAGAGCGAGAGGGTGAGAAGCAGTACAAGACTGCCGCTTTAGGCGGTTCAAATTCGAAATGTCCGGTTAGAAATAAATTTCTGTAAATGGGGGATTTTGATGTATCAAAGAAAACTGGATTTGCATGTGCATACAGACAATTCACCCGACGGCAACCATTCCGCGATGTTTATTTGTGAGCGTGCGGAATTCGGGGGCATGCGCGCCATTGCGCTGACCGACCACTGCGAGGTGGACACCTATAAAGCGGAGCATTATGACAAGCGCGTGCGGCAGGCGTATTTTGAGGCGTCCAAGGCCCAGTCTGCCTTTTGCGGCAAGGTTTTGGTTTTACGCGGGATTGAACTCGGACAACCGCATTATGATACAGTGACCGCCGCGGAAATTCTTGCAAAACGGGAATACGATGAGGTTATCGGTTCGGTACATAACCTGCGCGACCGTGAGGATTTCTATTTTATGGAGAATTTCACGGAAGCGAGCGTGAAAGCACTCCTAACGGAATATTTCGATGAGATCTTACAGATGCTCGAGTGGGGCGATTTTGATATTTTGGCGCATCTGACGTACCCGTGTCGATATTTCTTTACGAAATCGGGAATCACGGCGAATTTGGCGGATTACAAGCGTCAAGTGGACGAAATTCTGAAACGGACTGCCGAAACGGGAAAGGCACTGGAAATCAATACCGCAGGACTTCGTCAGCCGATTGGAAAACTGTCACCTGAATTTGAAACCGTCAAACGCTTTCACGAGCTGGGCGGTGAATTTGTGACCTACGGGTCGGATGCACACTTTGCGGATGACGTCGGCAAAGGGATGCAAGAGGCATATGATGTGATGCTTGCGGCAGGATTTACAGAACTGACTTTCTTCCAACAGCGCACGCCCTTAAAAATGCCGATTGAATAGGGATACTTGCAGATTGATGAAAAAGCGAAAGGAAAATATATGAAAGTTAAAGCGGCGGCAAAAATCAATTTAATGCTGGATGTTTTGGGGACTTTGTCCGATGGCTATCACAGCCTGTTTATGCTGATGCAGTCAGTCAGCTGTTATGATACGGTGTCTGTGGAGCGCACCGACAGCGGCACAATCGAAATTTTGACCGATGACCCGCGTGTGCCGACGGATAAAAAAAATATCGCCTATCAAGCAGCGACGGCATTTTTTGCGGGCACAGGCTGTGAAAATACGGGTGTATCCGTTCAAATAGAGAAAGTCATTCCCATGGCGGCGGGCCTTGCGGGCGGCAGTGCCGATGCGGCAGGCGTTTTATTTTGTCTGAACCGTTTGTTCGGCATGCCGCTTTCCGAAATACAGCTTGCAAAAATTGGGGAAAAGGTCGGTGCGGATGTGCCGTTTGCGCTGACAGGCGGTACTGCATTATGTATGGATAAGGGCGGCGTAATTGCGCCTTTACAGCCGTTGACAGGCAAATATGTTGTGCTTTGCAAGCCGGATATGGATGTGTCCACCATCGGTGCATATCAAAAAATAGACGAAGCCGAACGGATTCGCCATATGGATAAAAACGCAATGCTGAATGCCGCGCATAACGGCGATTACCGCTTGCTGTGCGAAAAGGCGGGTAATGTATTTGAGCAGGTCATTGAGGTGCCGCAGCGCCCCGTCATAAAAGGTGTAATGCGCGCACACGGTGCGGATTTGACCTTAATGAGCGGCAGCGGACCGACGGTGTATGGCTTGTTCTCAAACGAAGCGGCGGCAAAAAAATGCGCCGGCACATTACATACACAGTTTCGGGAAGTCCATTTGTGTGAAACCGTGCCGCAGGGAATCGAAGTGATTGTACCGTGAAAAATCGGTTTGCCGCAGGGCTTTTGACATTTGCACTGTTTGTGCTTGCGCTGTTATTCCTGTTTTCCGTCTTTCAGGGGGAACGTGTACAGCCGCATGTGCCGACGGAATATAATACTGTACAGAGGTAGCTTATGCGAATTTCAACCAGAGGTAGATATGCACTGCGCATGATGCTGGATTTGGCGATGCATGACAGCGGCGAATATATCGCGCTTAAAGATATTTCCGCGCGGCAGGCAGTTTCCGTTAAGTACTTGGAACAGATTGTTTCCGTGCTCTCAAAAGCGGGGATGCTCAAAAGTGTGCGCGGCCCGCAGGGGGGCTATAAGTTGGCGCAGCCACCCGAAAGTTATACCGTGGGGGATATTTTGCGCGTTACCGAAGGCAGTCTTGCGCCTGTGACATGCCTGGACTGCACGCAAAATGACTGCCCGCGTGCAGCAGATTGTACGACTTTGCACTTTTGGCAGGAACTGTACGATGCTGTCTGCGGTGTGGTTGATAAAACCACACTTTCCGATTTGGCAAAGCGTGGTTTGCAGAACGGCAGTGCGGATTTGTCATTCTGAACACAGCGGAGAATTTCGATTCGTTGGAATGTAATTCGGAAGGGAGAACGAGTAAATATGAGACCTTACGGCCTAGTTTTGGCGGGCGGCGGTGCAAAAGGCGCTTACCAAATCGGTGCGTGGAAAGCCATGCGTGAAATCGGTGTGGAAATTGAAATGATTGCGGGGGTGTCTATCGGCGCCATAAACGGTGCACTGATTGCGCAGGGCGACTTTGACCGCACAGTAGAGCTGTGGAGCAATATAGAGGTCAAGGACGGTATTCAGATGGAGGCACAGCTCAAAGCACCCGAAAACCTGTTTAGTTTTTCGAATCTGCCGCAGATTTTTCATGAAATTATTAAAAACGGCGGTGTAGATGTCACGCCCGCCCGCAACTTGGTTGCACAATATGTGGATGAGGAAAAAGTGCGTGCATCGGGTATTCCGCTCGGTCTGGTTACTTTTCAGCTTTCCTCGATGAAGCCGGTGGAACTGTTTGTTGAAGAAATGCAGGATGGGTTGTTGGTGGACTATTTGATGTTGTCCGCCCGTTTCCCGGGACTGCACAACCAAAGCCCCGACGGTGCAAAATATTTGGACGGCGGGATTTATGACAACGCTCCCGTACGCATGCTGCGTCAGCGCGGTATCAATCGGTTTATCGTGGTAGATATTTCCAATATGAAGGGCATCGGGCACAAAGATGATTTGTCCTGTGCCGACATTATTTATATCCGCCCGAATGACCCGAAGGAATTGGGCGAATCCTTCGAATTCGATAAACCTATGACAGAAAAGCGTATGCGAATGGGGTATTTGGATGCGAAGAAGGCTTTTGGATTCCTGCGCGGGCAAAATTACTATTTCCAGCCGAAGGAATACAGGCTGATGCAGCAAAAATACGGTTACAAGGCTGTTTCGGAGCTGGAAATACTCGCCGCGCAGTACGGCGTGGAGCGGCTGACGGTGTATACGCATCATAAATTTATGCGCGCTTTGCTCGCGGCAGAGGAAGCCGCTGAAACGGAGCGAAAAGAAATGACGGAAAATCCGATTTTAAAGGTTGCCAAACCGATTTTTGAAAGGGCATCGGAGGAACTGGTCAAGAAAATCCGCAAGCCGAGAAAATACGGAAAACTTTCCGAAGCGGGCGCGGCACTGGAGCTGTTCCGCTCTGCTCGCAAACGTACGGTGGTTCAAAAGACGGAGGAGTAAGCCGGACGGCGAGAATATGAACTCGCCTGAAACAGATGCTAAATCCGTTCGCAAAACATAGAAATATACATTTCCCCTGAAAATACGGAAAAACGGTGTGCATCGGCTTCGCCGACAAACCCGAAATCGGTAAATCCCAGATTTTCGGGAAGAATTCCCGCACGACGTATCATATCCTCTCCGTCCGCAGCACTTTCACTGACTGTTAAAACCGTAACCAGCTGTATGTAGGTTTCATACAATGCTCCGAAGGCTTCGGGTGTATTTTGCATGTCTGAGGCAACTGCCGTCAGCTGAAAAGCAGTTACCGTGCCGACTGTATCTGCCGTCAGTGTCAGCAAGGCGGTTTCCCCGTTTCCAAACGATAGGGATGTATTGGATTCCCGTGTATCTTCCGATGCTTCCCGAAAAAAAGATTCCGATATAAGTGTTTCGGCTTTTTGCAGTGTGTTAAAGCGGCGGCAGAATTCTGCGGTATCCATATTTCTTTGCTGTGTACAGCCGCACAGCGGCAGTAAAATAAACAGCAGTACGGCGGTTATACGTCTAAAAATTTTCATAATACCTCTTCCTGTTAACCTTTTATTCATACTTTCTTTACAAAAATATATGGCAATCGTACGTAAAATATTATACAATTATTTTGTTTTAATTTCGCAATTCTGAAAGCGGTGATGTTTTGTTTAAGAAAACAAAAAATTGGACCCGAAAGAAAAAAATAACGGTGTCTGTTTCGGTTATCGTGCTGGCGGCTTTGTTAATTTCCGTATTGTATGCAAATTTCAAGCCTGCAGAGCTTCCTGCCTACAGTCTTGCCGAGGCGAAAATCGGAGACATTCAGTCCTCTTTTGATACGCAGGGCACAGTGGAGTCAGGCAGTACCGAAACCTTTAACGCGGCAAGCGGCGTGCGGGTCATGTCTGTTAATGTTTCCGTAGGTGACCGCGTTACGGCAGGGCAGCAGCTGGCGACTTTTGATACTTCCACGCTTACGGAACAGTTGAATGCCTATAAATCCGCTTTCGACAAGGCGAAGGCCTCTTACACAAAATCTGCAAACGCAGTGACGGATGCCAAACGGGAGCTTAGCAGTATCCAAGCGCAGATTCCGGCATTACAGCGCGAAATCAGTGCATTGGAGGCGGAGCTTGCCGCGGCGGAAAATACACAGGTTTCCGTACCTGCTGTGCCGTCTTATTCCGAGGCAGAACTGCGTGCCCTGATGGAACAGCTGCGTGCAGGCGGCATGACGGAAGAACAAATCAAAGAAATTGTTGCGGCTTTGCAGCAGCAAGCAGGTTCTGTGGATGTCGAAGCGGCAATCCGTAATTCTGCGGCGGTGAAAAAAGCAGAGTTGGCACAAAAACAGGCAGAGCTTTCCGCACTGGATGCAAAGAAATCCGTTTATGAGGCGCAGACAGATGAAACGGTTTCCGAGCTTTACAAATCCGTAATGGAGCAGAAATCAAAAGAATATGAAAGCTATAAGGCGCTTGTAGATACCCTTGCAAACGGCTGGACCGCGGCGGCAGACGGAATTGTGACGGAGCAAAATTTGGTGGCAGGCGAGCTGTTTACACCAAAAACACAGCAGTCGGGCGGCATGGATCTTTCCGCACTGATGAATATGGCGTCGGGAAACAGCGATGTTGCCGCAACGCTGACAGATATTTTCTCTTCTACAAGCGGCGCGGATGCTTCTGTCGGTGCAGGTATTGTTGTGGAGAATTACGGCGAGTTTTATGCGAGCTTTACCGTTGGCAAATATGATTTGCTGGATTTAAAGGTCGGTCAGCCGGCCACGGTTTCCTCACTCGATAAGATTTATGACGCAGAAGTCAGCTATGTCAGCGCAACGGCGAGTGCGACTTCCGGCTTAGACATCAGCTCCATTACCTCGTCTTTGACGGGCGGCAGTTCGGGCAGCTCCAGCAGTGCGCCCGTAAAGGTAAAAATTCTCAATCCGGATGAAAAAATCGTTATCGGTTTTGATGTGGATATTCGTATTAACACCGAAAAAACCGAAAACGTTTTGACAATTCCCGTAGAAACAGTGTTCACTGATGCGGGTGAGAATTATGTTTTTGTGTACAATGCAGAGAAAAAGACAGTGGAAAAACGTGCGGTCACTTTGGGCATCGGCTCCGATTCGGTTTATGAAGTGCTGGACGGTGTGAAGGCCGGTGAGCAAATCGTAATGAACCCGAAAACCGCTTTGCAGGATGGCGATAAAATCGCTGTGCAATAAGGCGGTGGCACATTGGATATTCGTGAAAACATACGCATTGCCATTTTCAGTATCCGTACCAATTTAATGCGTTCGCTTTTAACCATGCTCGGGATTATTATCGGCGTGGCATCTGTGATTGCAATCATTACGGTGGGCAACGGCAGCCGTGATTATATTATCGGTATGATTCGGGATATGGGCAACAGTGCGATTAACATTATGGTAGATGCTAACAAAGCACAGCCGTCCGATTACATTACCGCGGACGATATCGAGGCAATTAAAGCGTTGGATACAGTGGATTATGTATCCCCCTATGTGATGACAATGGGGGCTTTAAATGTGGAAGATAAGGCGGCAATCGGAATTTTGGTCGGCGGCAATACGGATTTACGCTTCGTGACCAGCGGAGACTGTGTGTACGGCCGTTTCTTCAATGAAGCGGAATATACCGCAGGCAGACCCGTCGGTGTAATTGACGCCACCAGTGCGCGTCAGCTGTTCGGCAAGGCAAATGTAGTCGGTGAATATGTGAACTTTACCTATAACGATGTTGTTACGCGCATCAAAATTATCGGCGTGACAGACCTTGCCAGCTCTTTCGGTATGGATTCTGAGGAAATGATGGAATCTATGCAGGCGATGGGCGGCATGCAAATGTCCGGCGGTATGCTGATGGTGCCCTCTACTTTGTCCACTCAGGTGATGGGTTCCTTAGAAAGCTTTGATACCGTTTACATTATGGCGAATGACGAAAACGATTTAGAAGGCGCGGGCAGTGCGGCGCTGAACCGTCTGCGCGCACGCCACAACAACGGCGACCGCGACTGCTATGTTGTAACCAATATGGCGACGTATATTGATTTGCTGGATACCGTTATCAATATATTTACCATTTTTATTGCGGCAGTCAGCGCTATTTCGCTGGTCGTCGGCGGCATCGGTGTTATGAATATTATGTTGGTATCGATAACGGAGCGCACGCGGGAAATCGGTATCCGAAAAGCACTCGGTGCAAAAACTTCAACTATTTTGTTCCAGTTTCTGACGGAGTCTATTATCCTCTGCTTAATCGGTGGTTTAATCGGTCTGTTAATTGGTGTGTTCGGCGCGGCGGTCGTGTCGCATATCATGAACATCCCCTTAGAGGTAAAACCGACCACCGTGGCTATCGCGGTCGGATTCTCTACAGCAATCGGTGTGGTCTTTGGTGTATATCCTGCTCGCCGTGCCGCTAAGATGCCTCCGATTGAAGCCCTGCGCAGAGATTGATAAAAGCGAAAATATACGGTGCTTAATTCAAAAGCCATCCAAACCGTTTCGGTCGGATGGCTTTTTTGTGTGCTTCTTTTTTCCTTTTTAAAATGATAAGTATCGCGTCATACCGATTATCAAGAGGTGCAGTGGGTAATATATGTAAAACAGCCACTGCATAGCGCGGTTCGTTTTCGGATTTTTGCCGCGCTTGCCGTTATACAGCATCAATATCGGTATGCAAAGTACCATAGCCAACTGCAATAGATTATACCACCCGCCGATGAAGACGCAATAGACGGTTGCATAGAGAATAATAAAAAGAAGCCTCTGCATTTGCAACGGAAAGTTTCCGTAACCTGTGCCGAGCGCCAGCACGCAAAGACTTGCAATAAAACTCCAGTCACTCGGCAGGTTGAGTACGCAAATAAGAAATATCAGGACTGCTTTTGTACCGATGCGGTTGATTTTTTTACTGTCCATTACACGAAGCATCACGAGTCCCCATGCGAGGGACCACATCACGCTTGTCTGGCTGAGAAAATTGCCGTAGTAAAACGGAATGAGCGATTTCCAATCCACAAAATCTGCGGAATAAAACAAGTAGGCGAAGTGAGAGATGAAAGCAAATACAAACATCCGTGCTGTATACTTACGGATATTTTTGGTGTGATGATATCCCTCTGCAACAAAATAGCACATAATCGGACAGGCGATTCTGCCGATAATATGCATGAAGATCGGCAGGTATCCCATTGCGTTGCCGGGGAATACTGTCCAGGCAATATGGTCTATGGTCATGGCGAAAATTGCAATCAGTTTTATGCAGTTCGCATTTAGCTTTTGTATGTCAGAACGCATTTTCCTCGCCCCAACGTTTAAATACAATGATTTCTGCGTCCGCACCGCAATCGCCGTATTCACATACCAGTAAGTATTTTTCATCGGCGGCAAGCCCGTAGCACCTGTCGCTGTTCTTTTTGCAAATCTGGTTTCCCAAATAAATTTTGTCGTCCTCCCAGACTTTCACAGCTTGTCCGCTCGGCAGGCGGTATTCTAAATTGATAAAGGAACCTTTTAGAGCATTTAAGTCGGTGACTTCTCTCATATCCGCAATATGCATTCGGTTAAATTCTGCAATCAAATTCTTTTTAAAGCCTTCTAAAGCGCCTTTGCCGTTTTGACAGAAGGTTGCAGTCACACAGGGCTTGCCGAATGGATGACCGTTTGTTTCTGAACATCCGCCGCAGTTTGCGTTCTAGGCGCAGTTTTTACAATCTGCCCCGCAAATGGTTTTAGTGTTTAAATTTTTTGACATACCATCACCGTTTTTATTTTAGTATAGCACAATTCAATGAAAAGACAAGACCGGAAAGGGCTGTATGGAAGTGGAAAACAACAGCCCGAATGCGTATTTTCACATTCGGGCTGTTTGATTTGGATTTTTATGTTCCGCCGTTTTTTCGTATATCTGAATCAAAGCTTTTCCAGTATATACCATCTGCGTCATGTGCAGCATATTGTTTTAGTTCATTTAAATCCAACTTTAAAATGTCCGCAAAAACAATGATGATACGCAGTTTTGGTTCTACAAGACCGTTCTCGATGTTATAAATGTGCCGAAGCTCAATGTCGGCACATTTTGCAAGCTGGATTTGTTTCATCCCTCTTGCTTCCCGCTCTTGCCGCACCATTTTTCCGAATTCTACTTGAAATGACATAAAATCCCTCCTTCTGGAAGATTATACGAGTTATCAATCATCACATCTATGTAAGGGATTGCTTTTTTACAAAAAAATTACAATTTTATGTCAATTTCGACAAAGAAGGGGGGGAGATATGTTGCTTTTCGGCATTTTGTAAACAGTGCGGAAACCGCTTATTGCCGCTTTCTTAAAAGGAAAGAATGAAAAATATTTTTCCCAACGGGAAAGGTTTTGAAATTCACAATCTGAAAATAATCGTTTAAAACGGTTTTTAGATATTTTTCCGAATAAAATGTGAAAAAACGCGGGACGTCTGAAACGCCGCTTTTCACCAAATTTATTTCGTCATCGTTACCGCCGTAAAGTCCCAAATAGAATAATCCGTCACGGTCCAATACGGCGTCAATTTCTTGAAGTACTTTGTGCAAATCGGCTTTGGGAACATGCAAAAGCGTATTCAGAGCATATATACAGTCAAACTTTTTATTTAATGCCGTTAAATTATAAAAATCCATTTCATAAGCTTCAATACCTTTTTCCCTGCATTTGCGTATCGACTCGTCAGATATATCCACGGCTGTGACCTTCAAGCCTTTTCGCATAAAAAACAAACTGTCAAATCCTGTGCCTGCGCCCAATTCGAGTAAAGTTTTTTTGCCTTCTTGTTTAACGGTTGTGTAAAATGTTTTTCTGACTTTGGCTTTCCAAGGTGTTCTTATGATTTTGCTGTTCCTACGATTTGCATCTTGATTATAGTATTTCTTGATGTCATCTTTAAAGGTTTTATTCATGTTGTATCACACCTTTTTTCGGATTCCGCTTTGCATAATATGAAGAGGAAAAAGTATTTTCTAAAGGAAGAACCTATGCGGCACCGTTCGGATTTTTATAATAAATCCAAGCAAACGGTATTCTGTTTTCGCTGATATGTAAAAGGACTGCGAAAAAATATTTTAGCGGTTCCAGCAGGTGGATTTGAACGCGCATACAAAATATGTTTTCCTTATTTATCTAAGTCTGTGGCTGCAAACGTAGGAATAAAACATTTCTTTAGGTGGCTTTTTATAATCGTATTCTAATAGAGATTCCGTCGATTCAATACTATCAATGGCTTTTTGCAATACGTCGTTCTCACGAAGTCCGGTTACATCGATTTCTATTTCATTTATAAGCAGTGGGCGCTTTAGGTTCTTTTCATTTAGGTTTCGCTGTAGATTATAGTCCTTGAGTCCGCCGTTTGGACGATTTCTCATTTGTGCTTCCAATTGTTCCGTATCGTGACATACAAGTTTAAGTGTAATAAAATTGTACCCTTTAAAAATAATCGGAATATCTCCTGTTCTTAAATCGTCTATATCCGAGGCGATTACGTTTTTATATCCCAGTCTATGAAAGCAAAAAAGCATTGCCAACTGGTTTTCCCAACAGGTTCTTTCTTCAAGCTCACCGGTCATTTCTTCCGTTCCGTCGCGCGTATAAAATTCCGGCACCATCCATTGCTCAACACAGGTGGTTTTGTAATGCTCTAATAAGCCTCGCGCCAATGTGGATTTTCCTATACCGCTTGTTCCGATAATAAATATAAAGTCTTTCAAATCAATATCCTCTTTGTTAATACAGAATCAATAAGCTATTTTATTATTGCATATGAAAATAAAAAAAGTCAACCACTTTGCAGTAATTGACTTCCTTTTACAAATGTGAGAGACACATGAAAAATATTTTTGTATTTTCAGAAAGGGGATTTGGACTCCCGTAACTTGCAAAAAATTGGTAGTGACTGTGAGCTGTCGTGGGGGCGTTTACAACCGAACAGGCGAGTCAAGGGTGATTTTTTGCGGAGCGCCCCCGATTTTTATAAAAAATCGGAGCAAGCAAAATACAGCTTGCTCCGATGTGGTGGA
>DKUE01000006.1 GCA_002490525.1 Ruminococcaceae bacterium UBA7212 | reverse complement strand
AAATTAAGCATTTCAACATTTAAAACTCCCTCTCTCTCCGCATACTAATTGCGGTGATTCTATGTTATATTTAATTGCATTTCAGCTGCTCGGTGACGAGCAGACGCACACAGGATTCTATGAGGCACTCAACCGTATGGGCACAAATCTACGTGTGTTTGACGGTGTGTACCTGCTCGAAGCAGGATGGACGGCATACGGCGTCCGCAAACAGCTTTTGCCGCACATCAAGCCAAACGACAGGCTGATTGTTACAAAGATGTATACGAACGACTGCGCAGGACGGCTGCCGAAAGACATCCGCACTTTTATCAGTCAGCACATTACCGTGTTGTCTGTACCGAAGCCGATTGTGCAGATTATTCCTCCGCCTGAAAACGATATTTTACCGTGACTGCCTCTATTCTTTTCGGAACAAATATGCAACGTCGGGATTGTGCAAAATATCGTCTACAGAAATCCCGTACAGTTCGGCGATACGCGCCAATATGAAAACATTCGGCAAATTAACAGCCCTTTCATAATTGGTATAGGAAACACGGTTCACGCCGACCCAATCCGCAAGCTTGCTCTGTGAATACGCATGTTCTTCACGCAGTAAGCGCAGGGAAGCCGCAAGCTTCAGCAAATCCGTTTCATCCGCTATTCTTTTCCGCATTTAAGATTCCTCCCTGCCGTTCGGTTCAAAACGTACCAACGGCTTTTTTGTTGTTAAATACTCTATAAGCACGGTTTTAGAAGCGCCGTTCGGACGGTAGTATGTATACTCTTGTCCGTATGCACCGTGAAAGTCATCGCCTTCGGGGACAATGAGCGCATATTCTGCGACAATATATTCTTCTGTCCGATGCTTATAATAGCTGACGGGCGGATGCACATAAGTTTGCGCAATAATCCGCGCACCATTCGGCAAATCGTATTTATAAAACCGCACCCGCAGTTCGGGAATCTCTTTCCACACACCCCACTGCTGATAAGCTTCCAAAAAGGCTTCCCGCTCGTTGCGGTTGCGGAGCTGTCTCAGGGACGTGTTGAGATTTTCCGACTGCGAATCACTTTGTGACACCGTGTCACAAAGTTTGGAATCTGATTCTGCCGATGTATTTTTAGACATCGGTGCAGAGGTCGAATCCGATTTTTTCTTTTCGCAAGGGCTGATGTATTTCCCCTGCTCTATCAGCTCGCCGATGCGGTTTGCGACTCTTGTCCACGTTAAGCGCATTTTTTTGCCTTGTGCACGGATATACAGACCGTCGGACTGACCGTGTATACTTGTCCATATGCTTAGTACCGACGCACTCGAACTACAATGTCGATATTCCCGCGTAACGCTTTTTACGAACTCTGCTTTCGGTTTGGTTTTATAGCTATTCTCTAAAAGCGCAGAATACCAACTAAGCAATGAAGCATCTATAAAGCTTTTCGCAAAAGGCGGTTCTTCTGCCTTTTTCTCTTTCTCATTCAGAACCGAAGAGATAAAATCATCGGTCAAAGCATCGTTTTTTGCGCCATCGTGTAAATCCATCGACTGTGAAAGCGTCGGCACTTTTCCCGTCCTGCAAATACAATCAAACAAAAGGTATTGCTGTTCTTCCGTCAAATCGGCAAGCGTTAAGGCAACATTTATCGGCATTACAAATACCATATCGTTCGGATTCGGCATTACTTTTTGCTCTTTGTTGTCCACCATTTCCAAAAATCGGTCAATCAAATTGGAAAGACGTACATAACGGTATACCTGCCGACTGCTCTCCCCTGCATCCTGTGCAATCTGATTTGCACTCCAGCTCTCCGAGGATTCACTCCCGATGCGTTTCCCCTGATGGCGCAAAGCGTCCATTTTCATACGGTAGGATTTTGCCTTTTCGGACGGTAAAATATGCGGTCTGTGCAAATTGGCGTCTACCATATACACAGTGGCTTCATCGTCTGTCATCGGGCGAATGATTGCGGGAACACTTGTAAGCCCTGCAAGCTCCGCCGCCCTGCACCGTCTGTGCCCCGATAAAAGCTCATAACCGTGATTCGCAGGGCGCAGTGTAACAGGCTCCTGTACACCGTGGTCGCGAATACTGTCTGCCAGCTGCTGTAAATCCGCATTCTCAAGCACCAAAAACGGATGGTTCGGAAACGTGTGTATTTTATCCAACGGAACAGTTTCCACAATGCCCTCGCCCAAACCTGCCCCAACAGGCAAAACAACAGGTGCGGCGGCATTCGGCACGGTAAAAGCAATCTTAGCCATTGCGCAGCACCTCCTGCGTCAGCTGTCTGTACGCATCGGCAATCCTGCCTTTTGGGGAGAAGGAGAAAATGCTGGTACCTTTCGATGCCATTTCCTGCGCACGGACAGAATACGGAATATATGTATCAAACATCGGCATATCGTATGCCGTACAGCACTCGCGCAAATCCTCTAAGCCATGCTTGCCGAGCCGTGTGCGCATATCCAGCATCGTCAGCAAAATACCTTCCACGGCAAGCTGTGAATTGTAGTAGCACTTCACGGACTGAATGTATTTTAAAATACCGCTGATACCCTCAACGGACATCGCGTCCACTTTTGTAGGAATCAGCACGCTGTCAGCGGCGGTGAGCGCGTTGACAGGCAGCATATCCAGGGACGGCGAACAGTCAATCAGAATGTAATCGTAGGCTTCGCGCAGAGGGTCGAGCACGGTTTTCAATATACGTTCGCGCCCTGCGGGTACGCCGACCAAAGTCAGTGCAAGATTACGCAGGCTGTCCCCGTCCGAGGGAATATATGCAAAGCCCTCTGCGTATTTCTGCACCGCGATTTCAGGGTTATGATTTCCCAGCATGACCGCACGCATATAGTCGGAGAGATAAATCGGCTCTGCGGTTTCCTGATGCGAAAGCGCAACAGCAGTCAAACTGCGCTGTGGGTCTGCATCCACAAGCAGAACACGCTTGCCGCTGTTTGCAAGACCTGCACCGAGGTTCAGCGTGGTTGTGGTTTTACCCACCCCGCCTTTTTCACTTGCGATTGCGATTACTTTTGCCATATTGATACGTCCTTTCTGCACGGGAAAATTCCCGGTATAGCACTTTGTGACACGATGGCACAAAGTGAATTTCTGATTAATTTGGATGAATTATGCACGTCATTACTTTACACCTTTCATAAAACAGCCCCAAAAGGTTAATAACTGTTTTCCGCTATGATGACCAAACAACGGCTTTTGCCCGATTGCCTTCCACACTTTTTCGGCAGGAATATCACGTTCATTCCATTTAAAAATCAAAACGCCGTTTTCTTTCAGAACGCGCATCCCCTCGCAGAATCCGTCGTGCAACATTTGCGGCCAGTTTTCATCGAGTTTCCCATATTTTTTCACAAGCCACGATGTTTCGCCTGCACGCAACAAATGCGGTGGGTCAAACACCACAAGATAAAATGTTTCGTCCTCAAACGGCAGATTGGTAAAATTACATACCACATCGGGATTCACGGTCAAAAAGCGTTCGGATCTTCCGTCAGCGCTTTTCCAAAATGACGTATGGTCTTCCTGTCGAATATCGCAATACACAGCGTTTGGATGATTCTTGTTAAACCAAATCGAACGACCACCGCAAGTCATATCTAATATTATCTTTTTCTGTGCATCCATAGCCCCCAACATTCCTTTCCGTTTTCAACTTTGTGACACGATGGCACAAAGTGAATTTTTGATAAAACAGGATTACAACATCACCTAAAAACAATCACCCAAACACTGTAGCCCGCGTGGAAAGCCACAAGATAGCCAAGCACTGCACTGCAAATAAGATTAATGTCATCTGACCGTACGCCAATTCTATGTATGGATCTTATTCCGCGAACTAAAACGAATGTCGAATATATCAAAGAGGCAATACTCAACAGAACTGTTAAAATAATCATAGAATTCATTATTATCACTCACCGTAAATCTGTGAAACGATTGCATCCACTTCCTCGCCATAAAGTTCGTCTATAGCATAGATTCCAAAAAACATCAATGAATAGAAGAATGCGACAAGGTAACCTAACAATCCAATCAAAATACAAAACCCACCTGGGTCTGTTCCGTCGTCTAATACAAAACGACGTATACATATTCCAACGATTAAAAATATTGTTGCAACAACAAAAAGCGACAGAAGCATCTCTTCCTCCTCAAACATTACTGTAAATCAATATCATATTTTTCAACGATAGAACCTTCAGGCACATAAATCGTATAAACAAACTTTGATGAAGTAAACGAGTGTTCCTCGCATATATCTCCAACGGAATACTCTTTGTATTGACGCCATGCAAAAAAATCCCGCCAAAAGCTCGGTTCCTTTTTTAATATCCATTGGAGGCGTTTATGTTCAACTGTTTTTTCAATTCGCGGAACACTGTTGTCTTGGATGTATTTTATGAATACAGTTTCGTTCTCGGGGGATATTTTATTGAATGTGTAGCCCTCTTCCGTTTCAATGTAATAGTAATAGTACATTGTTCCCTGATACGTACCCGTTCCGAGGAAACTCCGCCCATGCGCCTGCGCAGTATCCTGCAATGCCATAATTCTTTGTACACTAACCGTTTCGACAGCTTCGGGAACTATTTTCAACTCTGTATATGTCGGTTCACAACATATAGTAAGCATAAAGATAAAAGTCACTGCAGCCAAAATCCATAAAGCAACTAAAGCGTATAAAGCGTAATTATTACGAAGAATACCGGTCTTCGCTCCAACAACAAGAAATATAACCAAAAAAACAACTGCAATAACAGCCCAAATCATATATGCACTTCCTTTTCATATCTTCAGCTTAACTGTCATCTATTTCGTTTTAACAAAATCGGTACACCGTTACTGTCGTAGCTGTTCGGGTCAGCGGCGGGCGTGTCCCAGCCGAACATAGCGCCGTTCAGCATTGCCGCTTCCTGCGCCTTTGTAATTTCAAACTGCCGATTGAGCTTATCGGCAAGGGCGCGAAGGTCTGATAGATTCGTGTCCCCGACTTGTACAGAATAATATCCGTTTTCTCCCCGATGCAGCATAGCGAACGTGCCTGTCGGCGTCACTGTATAGCAGAATTCAGGTAAACTCTGCTGATTTTCCATTTCATCCAGCACAAACTGTCCCTCTCAATTTCTTTTTCGTCTTGTAATATATTGTGTATTCCGAAACCAGTCCTGCACGCTCTATAACACCGTGCAGGCTTTCGTATTGGAACAGCGGCATCAGAGATGTGTTGCTCTTCGCACCGTACAGAGCGCTGAAACGCTCGTATTTTTGCTGGGCTATATACGTTTCCTCAAAAAGAATTTCTGTCAATGGCTGCATAATTCATCACCGATTTAACCTCTAAATTTTAAATTCCGACTTTATGACACGATGTCACAAAGTAAAACCGTTATTTGTTTAGCCGAGTGCCTTTCGGGTGCGTAAGCAACCATTCGTCAACATCACTCTGCGATAATCTGAAATAGTCAAAAACACTGTACAAATCGACATTGCAATATTTCCCATACAACCGAACGCGCTTTGCTCCTGTGATTTTTATGAAGCCAAACCGAGCCATTCGCTTAACTTCATCGTGCGTGATCCCAAATTTTTGCTGAAAGCTAAGTGAACTTACACCTAAGTGCTGACAGTGAGCTGCAATATCTTCAACAGAGACAGATTTCCGCATCTGAAGATATATCTCATCTTTTGTCGTTTTCTTTGCATCAACTTCAACGCTGAGAGAATGCGCCACTGCAATCAAAGCATCTTTATGAATGACATTCTCTGTTCCCCTGTTGGCGCATATTTCGTGGCGAATAAATTCTTCGGGAGATTTAAATTTGCTCATATAGTTTTCACTGCACATTGTCATCACCATTTTGTGTTTCGCTTTATATTCCGACTTTATGACACAATGTCACAAAGTGTCGTTTCGGAGTTTACGCCGTATTTTTCAATACGGTAATACCCGGGGCTGTAAATACCGGCACGCTTTGTATTCAGCTCTAGCATCCGTATTTTAAATATCGCTTCATTCAGCGAATCAATTTCTGTATGTACGGTTCTGCCCGTCCGTGTTGTTATTCGGTACATTGGTACTTCCTCCGCATATTTGCTTTTCTTTTGGAAGATAACAGTCTTCATTTAGACACTCTAAGACATCCGCATCAGATCCTCGACAGTTGTATGCAGAGATTGTGCAATACGGCGCAACTCATACAAATGAAATGCCGCAGGGTCATTAAAGCGATTGTACAGAGTTGCAAGCGATATATCCGTTCGCTTAGCCAGCTGCTCTTTGGAGACTCCCCAAATATCCATACCGCGCTTGATATTTGCAATCAGATATGTATTCTGTTTTTGCTCTTCCGTTTGTCGTAATCTTGGCATTTTTCTACTCCTATAACGGATTGCTAATTAACCCTATAAATCCGCTTTTTCAAGTTCGATAATACGATTAACATCAATATCAAACACTTTCGATAATTTAAGAGCCAAAGATATGTCCAATGTTTGTTTTCTGTTACCTTTTTCAATTTGGCAATAGTAACTTTCCGAGATGTCAAGTTTTTTCGCCATATCTTTTTGAGAAAAGCACTTGTTCTTCCTAAGTTCACATAAATATTCTCTCACTTTTTCCACCTACGCTTTGCATTTCGTCAAGTTTTATTTATAAAATACACTACTATTTGCAAATTGTCAAGTATTTTTTGCAAATTTCTTGACAATTTGCAAACCTATATTTACTTTGCTATTTGTAAAGTCTATAATCTTAACAAGGAGGTCATAATGTGGACACCAAACTTTCAGTAATAAGAAAATTAAGAAAAAAACAAAATATATCTATGAAAGAATTAGGCTTATCAATCGGTGTTTCCGAAAGTACCATTTCTTTATATGAAAATGGAAAAAGACAACCCGATTATAATACCTTAATAAAAATTGCAGATTATTTTAATGTATCAACTGACTATCTATTAGGACACACTTGCTTTCAAAGCGAAGGTGGCAATGTTTTTATCGCTCACGAAAAACAACTTATAAAAAAATACCGCCTTTTAGACCAACACGGTCAAAAAGCGGTAGATAGCGTACTTAATATTGAATATGAGCGTTGTTCTAATTCGGGTGGTAGCAATAATCTTGTCGAAATTCCTTACGTTGCCCGTTCTGAAACAGGCGAACACGGAACACTCGTAAAAACACAGGAAGAAGTTGACGAGTTTTTAAAGAATCTTAACCCCGATACTTCAGGACGGTATTGATATATTCATCAAATTGTTGCCGTACTTTTTGCTCAAGAGGGCTGATGTAATAACAGCCGTGCCCGCGTTCCCGAAGGAAGCGCTCGTTTCGGGTTTCCAAAAGCATTAGTCGTTTCAATCTAAAGTTTGCGGCAGTTTTTGTTATATCACAATATTTCATAATGTCCTCTGCCGTGAACAGTTTTAGTTCGTGTAATACGCAGGATGGTGCGAGCAATCGAGCCGCAAACATATTTGCTTCTGTTTCCTCCGGGGAATCATTTTCAGACGGTTCGGAATTCCTTGTTGTTATCAACATACCTGTTTGCGTTTGTTTAAATCCTGAACCAAGTATAATATGCCCTAACTCATGTGCTAAAGTAAAGCGAATGCGTTCGGGTAACTTTGATTCATCGTAGAAGATTATGTATTGACCGTTTAAATGTAACGTAAATGCGTCACATGATTTCATAACATCTTCTAATTCAAAATGCACTAAGTTTCTGTAGTTTTCTTTATATGTATACGCCTTAATACCTAACACAGAAAGAATCTCTGAAATTTTCACTGGCAACTCTTTGATTTTTAAATCAAGAATCAGTTGCCAATCTGCGTCACGTATCTCCGTATACCTTTTGTACGGAATAATATAGTCTTTGTTGTCCTTTTCCATTTTTATCACCTCTATTTAATCTTAGAGATGTTTTTTGGAAAAAGATACAGGTAAATATTGGAAATAAGACTTGCAGACAAAACACCCATCTACATTTTGGAGTTTTTTACTTTGTGCCATCGTGTCACAAAGTCATTTTTAGTCTGTATAGAAAGGAATGTCTCTATGGCAACCGCAAAAAAACTTCCCAGCGGCAACTACCGTGTTCGCGTACATATTGGAAAAGGAAAATACAAATCCTTTACAGCTGAAAAGAAAGCAGATGCCGAATATGCCGCTAATTTATATTTACAAACTTATAAAGATAAATGTACCCCCTCCAAAATAACCGTTGGTGAAGCTATAGACCAATACATTGAAAGTAAAAACAATATCCTTTCCCCTTCTACAATTCGGGGGTACATTGTTATGCGAAATAATTATTTAAAAAGTATCATTGATAAACCCTTGCAAAAATTAACCGCCCAAGATGTACAAGAAGCTATCAATGAAGAAGCGAAAAACCATTCACCAAAAAGCGTAAAAAACATTTACGGACTTTTATCAACAGCTCTAAAAGGACACTCCATCTATTTTAATATTGCGCTTCCGCAAAAAGAAAAAAAGTCAATTTCTATTCCTACGGCAGAAGAGATTGGCAAAATTCTGAAATATGTTGAGGGGAAAGAAATAGAATTACCTATCTTACTATCTGCATGTTTAGGTTTACGCCGTGGAGAAATTGCGCCTTTAACTTATTCAGATATTGATTATCAACGAAAAACTATTCGAATATCAAAGTCGATGGTTTTAAATCGAGATGGGGAGTGGATTACGAAAACACCAAAAACGTACTCCAGCAACCGAACGCTCAAAATATATGATTTCATTTTAGAAAAAATTCAATATAGAGAGGATCACGAACTCCCTCTAATTTCTTTAACGCCCAATCAAATTAGCGATGAATTTTCCTATATACTGAATCGCTTAGGGCTACCACACTTTAGATTTCACGACCTTCGCCATTATAACGCTTCGGTAATGCTTTCTTTAAATATTCCAGACAAATACGCTATGGAGCGTATGGGGCATTCCACAAACAATATGCTCAAAACTGTTTATCAACACACTATACAAGAAAAAGAAAATAGCGTTGATGCTTCGTTAAGCAATTATTTTGGCACATTATTTTCCTCAGATGGCGAGCCATAACATTTATAGTACGCGCAAGTGTATATGCCACAAATTATGACACAAAATATATAAATGCAGTATTATCAGTAGTTTTATGTTTATATATACGGGTTCAAGTCCCATCGCTCGCACCAACAGAAAAAAGCCATGCATTACGGAAAATGCATGGCTTTTTTATATTAAGTAAATCCAAAAATTCTGATCTGCAATTTACGGCTTAACGATTTTCAAAAGCTTTAATTCAAACGGTCTGAATTCCAGAACGTCACCGGAAGGAACGCACGCATCTTCCATGATATTTGTAATCCCGGCAACCTGATAGTCCTCAAATCCTACAGAGCATTTTTCAAGGTTTTCACTGCAATTATAAAGCCTGACTACCGCCCCGCTGTTATCTTCTGCAATTTTTACCGCTTCCAAAACAATATTTTCATTATCGCATACATATGGAGCAAAGCGGTCGTCTCTCCCCGTTCCCGACAGCAAAAGGAGCTCGTTATTCACCTCGTAACTGTGTCGGTATGTATTCTGATTCAAGGACCCGACGTGCGTATAAACCGCGAGCTTCAAAGTATGAACACCCCTGTCTACATCTGTGCCCGGACCGCCGGCAGGCGTTCTAATCAGGTCAACATCGATTGTATGCCCCTTACAGCGATAACCGTACTTGCAATCATTGAGCAATGAAAATCCAAACCTTGCATCACTGATATCCACAAATTTCTGACCGGAAACCTCATACTGCGCTTTTTCAACACTGTTGTTTTCGGTTGTTTTGCGATAGAGATGCCCGAAGGGAATGTTAAAGCTGCAAACATCACTTTCTATATTGACCGGGAACGCTACGCGCATCATCCTTTTTTTCTGACGACAATCGATTTTTATTTCAATTTCAAGAAGTTCACTGCCCTGTTTCAGAATATAACAGACTTCAAGAACACTCCTGCCCAATTCAAATTTTGCCTTTGCAACTGCAATTGCGCCGTCCGTGCATGCTTCAAACGATATACACACAGCGTTTCTTCTTGTTTTCTGATAATGCACAGGGCGAATATCCCAGCAGTCTCCGACATCCGTATAATCGGAAAATACGCCCATTTTTTCGCCTTTTTTCACAAACTCGTACCCAAGGTCTTTATCAAACAGCGAAACGATGCATCCGTCTTTGAATGCAACACGGAGCTTATTGTTTTCAATTGTGTCCTGCGTTGCTTGTACTGTAAATTCGTTTACTTTTTCCATTTGCGAAACAGGCAAAAATCCCATTGCGGGCACATCGCCGGCATACCAATTCTCACCGATTCTAAATATCCCGTTTCGGCAAAAAGAATTCAGATTCAGCAGTCCTTCGCCGAAAAGCTTATTTGCCAATATGTAAATAGACTCATGAAGCCTTTGCAGGATTGCTTCATATCTCTCTACGCTTTCTGTGTACACACGGTCTATCGAAGAACCGGGCAAAATATCGTGAAACGGATAGAGAAGCACCTCTTTCCAGATTGCTTCCAATTCCTCAGCCGAAATCGGAGCGGCAACAGCTAGGAAAATAAAAATATTTTGAAACAGCAGATTTCCAAGGGCTTATTCCTCCAAAAAAATACGGAATGCCGTTGGAAGCGCATAGATGTTTTCCAGTTCTTCCCGCGTTGCCCATGTAAAGCGATTGTCCCTTACATTACAAAGCATATGGTACCCTGTCATCTCCCAACGGATATGTGTAAATACATGCGTTTTGTGCACTTCCCTGCACAGCTCCGTCGGCTGTACGCCAAATTCCGCGGCAGTGCGCAGAGCAATATCGGGTGTTTGTACGCCGATGGCGTTCGGGAACTGCCAAAGCCCCGACAGCAAGCCTTTTTCCGCGCGTTTTTCAATCGCAAAGGCATCGCCGCACTCCAAAAGCCAGACGGTTTTTTCTTCGACGCGTTTTTCTTTTTTCGGCAGTTTTACAGGCAATTCGGATTGCGTTCCGTTTTCGTTTGCAAAGCAAAATGACTTTACAGGACAAACAGCACATTTCGGAGAACGTGGAGTGCATATACATGCGCCGAGCTCCATTAAACTTTGCGTAAAAGCGCCGCATGCACCTACGGGATAGACGTTTTCCAAGTACTCGGCAACCTTTTTCTTGGTATCCTGCAAATCAATCGGCGAAAAATCCTCCGTAATACGTGCCATAATACGCAGAACATTACCGTCCACAGCCGCGCGCGGCTGTTCAAAGCAAATGGAGCAAATTGCGCCCGCAGTATAATCGCCGATACCGCAAAGTGCGCGGACAGACTTGTAATCCTGCGGAAACACGCTGCCGTGTTCGAGCATAACCGTTTTTGCCGCCTTTTGCAAATTGCGCACACGGGAATAATAACCCAAGCCTTCCCATAGCTTTAAAAGTGTCTCCTCTGAGGCCTCGGCAAGCGCTGAAACAGTCGGTAATACAGCCAAAAACCGTTCATAGTAACCTCGTACCGCTTCCACACGCGTTTGTTGCAGCATAATTTCCGACACCCAAACGCAGTACGGCTCTTTTGTGCGCCGCCACGGCAAATCACGGGCATTTGCCTGATACCAAGGCAAAAGGACTTCGGGCAACCGGGCATATTGTGTTTGTATTTCTTGCAGAGTATGCACAGGCAATCGCTCCCAATCATTTTCTGTTTTATATTGTAACATATTTTTCAAAAAATCTGTATATTTCTCTGCGGTTTTCGAAAACTAATTTCGGGTGATTCAATATGAAAAAGAACCGAAAAAAGGCAGAAATCGAGCTTGCCGTTGCAGATATTCCCGGAAATCCCGAAACACCGTTTGAAATGGTGAACAAATACGGTACCTATGAAATTCAGCCGACCGCAGATACAAAAAACGGATTTCCCACAATTGCGCAAGGGTATTCCGCTACCCTCGGCAAGCCGACAAAGCAAGATGACGCCGTACCGCCGGTAAAAAAATAACCTCGGCAAATGCATGTCGTTTTACCTGTCTCCGCTTTGCGATATTGCCTTTTTGTCAACAAATATAAATTTCACAGATTTGCATTGATCTTTTTAAAGAATTTGTGTATTGTATACACAAGAAAGTAGAGTAGGGCAACATCTGTTCCCTACTCTCATTTAATGGGGGAAATCTATGCATTTAAAAGAAAGCGTAACAGGCGGATTTCAAAAAGCCAAAACCATGGTAACCGATGTCGGTAAATACTGGAATCAACCAAAACAGGGTGAATATGTATCCTATAAGGAATTCACAAGATTTGTGGTCGGTTCCATAGGATCCTGTATGGCAGGCTCGGCCGGCGGACAGTTGGCATTTAACGCAACCTGCTTGTTTGTAGGTGCAATTTACGGCTTAAAAATGATGGACTTTGTCATGCTCGGCTTTGTGGGCATGGTGCTTACATATTTATTCCAGCCCATCAACATGATTATTACCGACAATCTCGGCAGGCCGCCCAAGAAAACGATGCGTTTGATTCACTGGGCAAATTTGGCGTTTACGGTAGTAGGTATCGCCTGCTTTTTTGTACCGCAAAAATATTTTGAGGGCTTTATGCCCGCATTCCCGCAGGTACTGGGTACAAAATTTTTGGTACAGATGTTTTTTTCCTATTGGAATATTGGGGTAATGCGAAAGCTTTCCCCGAAATTCGGCAAATACAGATGCTGGGTCATCGCAAACATTCTTCCTTCGTCCCTCACTTTGATTTTGTTAACATGGTTCCCGTATAACACGCTGGATTATCATACAAAATTCTGGGTAATGAATCTCTTCTTTGCCATTTGGGGCGGTTTCGGCACCTGCTACGGACAAACGCCCAATCTGCAAAACGTCATTTCACCAAACACCGAAGAGCGTGCAAAAATTATTTCCATCGGGCAAATGCTGTACAGTATCGGCTACTCGATTTTCAACCTGCTTTTCCCGATTCTGGCAACCCTTGCAGGCGGTATGACCAATTTGAATACATATAAGTGGGTCGTCCCTGCATTCGCCATTATTTCAGGTCCTATTACCCTGTTCCTCGCTTTCGGTGTAAAAGAGCGTGTCATTCAGGAGGAAGACCACAAACCGCAGGTCAGCATTTTAAAGGGCTCTAAGGAAGTTTTTCGAAATAAATATTTGTGGATAACCAATATCTCCGCTTGGCTCGGTTCATTTTCGGCAGGTCTTATCAACATAACCAACATGCTGATTATTTATTCCATGCGCCAAGATTGGTTCATCGGTATTCTCGGCACCATCCTCGGCACGGCATGGACACCGGGCATGTTGCTTGCACCGATTCTGATAAAAAAATTCGGCAAACGCAATCTTGTTCTTTTCGGCAGATATACAAAAGTAATTTCTTCTCTGCTCACCGTTCTCGGTGTTTATATGAACAGCTTTGTGCTTATCGTAGTTTCCACCTATATCTCCACCATGCTGGATGCGGTGGTTTCTATCGCAAACACGGCAATGAATGCAGATATTTGGGATTATCAACAGTATATTTCAGGAGAGCGGCTGGACGGCTGTATGGGTATTTTCCAGTTTATTTCTGCGCCTGTAACTACCTTTACCGCACTGTTTGTTCCGTTCCTTTACGGACTTGTCGGCTTCACATCGGACTGGAATATTCTGTATGATGACCCGATTCGTACCAGCGTGCTTTTGATTACGACCATTGTGGGGGCTGTCGCAAATATCGTTGGGGTTATTCCGTATCATTTCTATGATTTAACAGAGGATAAGCACAAAAAAATCATAGAAGAACTCAAAAAGCGTGCGCACCGCACGGATACAGAGACAGACGCAGAACCTGCGGCGGAACCCGTTTTGAAAACAGAAGCAACGGAGGCATAGTCTATGAAAAATAAATCTATAGCGGCGGCAGTGCTTGCAGTACTCGTAATGGTTTTAAGCCTTTCGTCCTGCTCATTAAATCAAAAAGGCACAGAATATAAGGAGACCGACGGCGGACTGATGCTTTACCGCTACAGCGGTTCCTCTACGGAAACAGAATTTACCGTTCCGGATACATACGAGGGTAAGCCGGTTGTCGAAATCGCGGATTTCGGTCTTGCCAACGCTGAATATCTCACAAAAATCACCATCGGCAAAAACGTACAAAAAATCAACGATTGGTCTCTGACCAACTGCCCGAAGCTAAAGGAATTTGCCGTGGATGCAGAAAATGCATATTTCACCGCAGTAGACGGCATTCTGTACACCAAGGATTTGACAGAATTTGTGGCATATCCCAACGGTAAAACCGAATTGATAAGAGATTCAAATGATACCGTGTGCGGCGGCGGAGAATTGATTTTACCTGCACAGTGCAAACGGATACGTCCCAATGCGGCGTATCTCTGCGGCAATCTTTATACAGTACAGTTAAATGAGGGTCTTGAGGAAATCGGCGACAAAGCATTTTTAAAATGCTGGCACTATTCAAAACTGGAAATTCCGTCTACCGTCACAACCATTGGTGCGGACGCGTTTTCTTATATGGATTCGCTGAAAACGCTGGAAATCCCTGCAAATGTGCAGTCTATCGGTGACTATGCATTCTATTCTACCGGCTCTTCCATTGAAAAGGTCGTTGTGCACAATACCGAAGAAAACTTGGAGCTCGGCAAGGATTGGAGTCCGCACAAGAAAAACAGTGTGCGCGAAAAAGTACCTATAGAATTCGTCGGCACAGACCGATAAATACCGTGACAGCGGACAGAAAATCTGTCCGCTGTCATTTTTTCCTTCTATAGCAAAAGCCGCCAACCATGTGTGTCGGCGGCTTTTTGTTATTTTTTCAAGGCAACTGCCTGTTTTGCTTTTTCTGCAATATGCGCGGCATCTAAGCCGAAGATATGCAACAATTCCAACGCAGGTCCGGATTTACCGAACACATCCTCCACCCCGACACGCAGTACGGGAACGGGAACGGTTTCACAAACTACCTCTGCTACTGCACCGCCTAAACCGCCGAGTACACTGTGCTCCTCTGCGGTCACAATCGCGCCGGTTTTCTGCGCGGAGTCCACAATGATATCACGGTCAATCGGCTTGATCGTCGCCATATTCACTACGCGGGCGGAAATACCGTCTGCCTTGAGTGATTCTGCCGCAAGCAGTGCCTCGTTTACCATGAGACCCGTGGCAATAATCGTAACATCCGTGCCCTCGGTCAAAACCGCGCCCTTACCGATTTCAAACTGATAGCTTTCATCAAACACACGCGGCACGGCAAGTCTGCCGAAACGCATATATACAGGACCGTCATGTGCCGCCGCCGCAAGCACACAGGCACGCGCCTCGATATCATCGGCAGGATTCAAAATCACCATACCGGGAATGGTGCGCATCAGCGCAATATCCTCACAGCACTGGTGGCTTGCACCGTCCTCACCGACGGAAATACCTGCGTGCGTCGCACCGATTTTCACATTCAAATGCGGATAGCCGATAGAGTTACGTACCTGTTCAAACGCTCTGCCTGCCGCAAACATGGCAAAGGAGCTTGCGAAAACGATGTGTCCGGTGGCGGCAAGCCCCGCCGCGACACCCATCAGATTTCCCTCTGCAATACCCACATCAATAAAACGTTCGGGAAACGCTTTTTTAAACATCCCTGTTTTGGTAGCTGCCGCAAGGTCAGCATCCAAAACCAAAATTTTATCATTCTGTTCGCCAAGCTCGACAAGTGTTTTGCCGTAGGCGTCTCTTGTTGCACATTTCACTGTTTCTGCCATTCTTATGCCTCCAATGCCGTGAGCGCGGCTTTCAATTCCGTCATTGCCTGTTCATACTGCTCGGTATTCGGTGCACAGCCATGCCAGCCGACAGCATCCTCCATAAAGGAAACACCCTTGCCCTTCACGGTTTTCATGACAACGGCAGTCGGCTTACCCTTGCATGCCTTTGCCGCGGCAAGTGCCGCCTCAATCGCATCATAGTCATGACCGTCAATTTCTATTGTATTCCAGTTAAATGCGGCAAACTTCTCCGCAATCGGATACGGTGCATTGACTTCTTCCATTGTACCGTCAATTTGCAGATTATTATTGTCGATAAACGCGACCAGATTATCAAGCTGGCGGTTACCTGCAAACATTGCGGCCTCCCAAACCTGACCTTCCTCTAACTCACCGTCGCCTAGAATCGTATATACACGGTAATCCGCGTTGTCCAGCTTCGCACCGAGTGCCATGCCGACCGCTGCAGAAATCCCCTGCCCTAAGGAACCTGTACTCATATCAATTCCGGGAACTTTATCCATATTCGGATGTCCCTGTAAATAGCTGTCGGATTTACGGAGTGTTTTAATATCTTCTTCCGGGAAAAAGCCCTTCAGTGCAAGGGCGGCATAAACCGCGGGCGCGGCATGCCCTTTGGACAGCACTAAACGGTCTCGATTTTGCGCCTTCGGATTTTTCGGGTCCACACGCAATTCCCTGTTGTAAAGCACACTCAACAAATCGCAAATAGAAAGCGACCCGCCCGGATGCCCCGCCTTGGCGTTATAAACGCCTTCCAAAACGCCCATACGCGCACGCGTGGCAAAAATCTTCAGTTCTCTTTTCATGGAATCGTCCATGATATACCTCCTTTAGGCTTGCAGTAAATCAGCCTTCACCGTTTACCGCATAATCATACATAATATATTCAAGCAAATCCGCGACGGCACCGCGGTTGCAGTGGCACGCATGGAATTTTGCAATTTCGTGCATTTTTTTCGGTGCCTGCCCGCAACATGCAGGCAGACCGACGGTTTTAAGCATTTCATAGTCGTTAAAATAATCACCGATGGCGGCAGTATGCGATTGCGAAATACCGTACATTTTGGCGATTTCCATGACACCTACGCCTTTATGTATTCCCTTTTCGAGCATCTCAAAAGAGGAAACCGAAGAGGACATAAAATTCACATACGGGTCGCTTATGGAAAGCAAATACCGCTTGACCGCAGAAATGAGCGGCGGCATTCCCAAGAAAATGACCTTACCCCAATCATCGGGCGGCACTTCGGAAACCGTCTTAAACTTACGGTGTGGCAAATCATCGGCACGCAACATGACATTTGCAAAAATACGCGCATTGATTGTGTAAGCACTGTCACTCGTTAATATCTCGACTTCCACTGACGGAAATTTCTTTGTTACGGCACGAACCAATTCATACCCCGCCGGATTAATTGCATGAAAGCGCAACATTTTTTCCTGCTCATAATCATAAATACCGGCACCGTTTAAAAGAACTGCAGGTGTAGATGCAATCGGCAGACTTTGGAACGGGGCACGCATTGAGCTGACATTGCGGCCTGACGCCAACGTAAAATGTCCTTTTTTTTCCTGCACGAATTCGCAAATGCGTTCATAATTCCGTTTTGGTAAGCGGCGCAACTTATTGTTCAGCGTACCGTCAATATCTGAGGCAACCAGCCAATCGGAAAAATCAGTTTTGGCTTGTGTGTTCATTTTCAAGAGTCAAACTCCTTTGAAAATTTGTAAAATAGTCGGGCAAGGGACTTTCGAATTCCAAATACGCACCCGTACGCGGATGCAGAAATCCGATTTTACCCGCATGCAGGCACTGCCCACAAAGTGCAAGTTCCCGCTTTTTCGGGTGACCGTAAACCGTATCGCCCGCCAAGGGATGCCCGAGATATGCCATATGCACACGGATTTGATGCGTTCTGCCCGTTTCCAGACGAAGCCGCAAATAAGCGTACCCGACATATTTTTCGAGCGTTTCGTAATGGGTAACCGCCGTTTTGGCGTTTTTATCGGTCACCGCCATTTTCTTACGGTCGCGCGCATCGCGTCCAATGGGGGCATTCACCGTGCCGCTGTCCGTTTTTAAATGACCTGTAATAACGGCGCGGTATTCCCGTGTAAAGCTGTGCGCGGCAATCTGTTCGGAAAGCAGTCGGTGCGAAAAATCGTTTTTGGCAACAATCAGCAGTCCGCTTGTGTCCTTGTCAATACGGTGTACAATGCCTGGTCGCAAAACACCGTTTATTCCTGATAGGCTATCCCCGCAGTGGTACAAAAGTGCATTGACCAACGTACCGTCAAAATTGCCCGGTGCAGGATGCACCACCATACCTTTCGGCTTATTAACGACCAAAAGGTCACTGTCCTCATACACAATTTCAAGCGGAATGTTTTGCGGCACCACATCCGGCGGACGCACCTCTAAAGGTGTAAAGACAAGCCTGTCACCCGTACGCAGCTTATAATTTTTGGAAACGACTTTACCGTTTACCGCCGCGGCACCTTCCTCAATTGCTTTTTGCAGAGCGGCGCGCGAAAATTCGGGAAAAATATGCTGTAAATACTTATCCAGCCGTTCACCGACAAAATCGGCATCTGTTAAAATATCAATCGGCTGCATTTGATTTCTCCGTTCCGTTTGACGCTTTACTGCGATGAGTGGTCCTGACCGTATCGTAAATCAACCAAACCATCAAAACGCCCGCACCGACACAAACCAACATATCCGCAAAATTAAATACGGCAAAATCTATAAACAACGGTTCAATGTAGTCTACCACAAAGCCGCGGCATATACGGTCAATCAAATTACCGAGACCGCCCGAAAAAATCATCACGCCTGCGGCATAAGCAACCTTGTTTTTACATCTGCCCGAAAGCAGATAAATCAGCCCGCACAGCAAAACCAGCCCTGTAAACACAGACAATAAAACCGTATATTTACTGAAAGAGCCGAAGGCGGCTCCCGTGTTTTCGACATAGGAAAATTGCAAAATACGGTCAAAAACAAGGTAACTGCCTATCGGTTCTAAAAACTGCACTGCAAAATATTTGATGAGCTGATCAAGACCTACCAGCACCGCAATCGTTAAAACGGTGAGAAGTTGAAGCATCCAGACACCTCATAACAGATTATTTCTTTTTGAAAAAGCTTTTAAAAGAAACCGGCTCGTCATCATCGTCCTCTTCTTCATCCGATTCTTCCTGCGCGGTTGCATATGTATGTGCAGGCTGTGCTTCTGCAGCGGATACAGGTTCTTCCTCATCGTCTGCATCGGCAAGTGCGCTCAAATCAAGCAAAAAACCATCCGCATCTGCGTCTTCTGCTTCAGGCTCTTCCACAGCATCTGTTGACGAGGAAGAAACATCTTCAAACTCCTCAGCTGTCTCGGCAGATGCCGCAATCGGTTCTTCCTGTACAGCTGTTTGTGCAGCCGGGTCTTCCAGCAGTTCTTCCGTCTGTTCCGATGTTTCTGTCACTGCGGGTTCTTCTTCCGCAACCGGAGCCGTGTCAACCGGCTGTTCTGCCGGCTCCTCTGCCTTTTCAGGCGCAGGCATTTCTTTTTCCACATACTCAGGAATTGCATTGATTAACCCTAAGTGTTCTTTGTAAAGCCCCAACAGATTTGCACGGAATTCTGCCGCTTTCTTTTGCAGCATTTCAAACTCCAAGCTTTCTTTCATTACCTTGCGGTTGACAGAGCCGAGAATTTCATCCGCATCCCTTTTACTCTGTAAAATGACTGCCTCTGCCTGTGCTTTGGCTTTTTCTACGATTTCATTGGCCTCGGCACTTGCCTTCGCGCGCATTTCGTCTGCGTCCGCAGTTGCCTGCTCCAAAGTCCCTTCCACGCTTTCGCGTGCTTCCTTAACGATTTTATCCGCCAGGGTCTGCGCAGAAATCAGCGCCTTGCGCAGGGAATCCTCTTCCTCTTTATATTGCTCCACTTTGTTTGCCAAAATACTGATTTTTTTAATCAACTCGCCGTTTTCTTTGAACATCTGTTCATAAGACGCCGATACCTCGGCAAAAAAGCCGTCGACATCCTCCGCACGGTAAGCACCGCGTCCGGTTGCCTGAAACGATTTTGATTTTACAACATCAGGAGTCAGCATAATATCCATTCCACCCATCTACAAAATTAAAATACCGAATTAAAAGAATATGCCGTTATTTTCCAGCTCATCCAGCAAATCGCCCATCACTTCCACATTGTAAGGCGTAATAATAAAGGTGTTGTTTGCTACGCGCTTCAGCTGACCGCCGTTGGCATAGGCAACACCGGTCAAAAAATCGACCAAACGGCGCGCAACATCGCGGCTGGCAGATTCCAGATTTAAAACTACGGTACGTTTTTCGTTGAGATTGTCAGCAATTGCACGGGCATCGCCTTCAAAGCTTTCAGGCTTTGCCAGCACGACCTGCAACTGTGCCGTCGTATGAATATTCACCACATTGTCGCGGGTGTCTCTGGACTCGCGGCTGCGGCGCGCACTTCTGCGCGGTTCCTCGGGTTCTTCCGCCGCATGCGCATCCGCTTCTCGGAAATCGTCATTTTCCAACTCATCGTAATAGTCGTCCTCGGAAACATTAACCATGTTTTTTACCTTGTCCAAAAAGCTCATTCTACATCCTCCTGTATAAAAATCAATATATTCTCGGCCCGAAAATCTTAGAACCGACACGAATATGATTTGAACCTGCACGGATGGCCTCAGCATAATCGCCCGACATACCCATAGACAGGACATCCATGTTTACATTATCTAATTTTTTGGAGCCAATGTCAACATACATATTGTATATATTCGCAAAAAATTTACAAAGTTCTGTAGTTTTATCACAAATCGGCGGAATCGTCATCAATCCGCAGATGTGCAGTCCTTCGATTTCTGCCATTTGCGCAATACTCTCCTCCACCGTTTCGGGCATGAAACCGGTTTTGCTCTCCTCTTTTCCGATATTGACTTCTATAAGCACATCGGAGACGATACCCTTTTTCACAGACTGCTTGCCGATTTCGCGGGCAATTTTCAAGGAATCCACCGACTCAATCATATCCACTTCGCCGACGATTTGTGATGCCTTATTCGACTGCAAATGCCCAATCAAATTTTTTCGAACACCCTCGAGATGCAGGTTCGGCTTTTTTCGGAGCATTTCCTGCACCTTGTTTTCGCCGATTATATCGATACCGCAGGCAATGGCATGATTGATAAACTGCTCGTCCACGGTCTTGGTCACCGCCATAAAATCTATATCCCGTTCGGACCGCCCCGAAAGCGCCGCCGCGCGTGCAACCTCTTCCCGAATGGTTTTCAGATTATATTCGATATCGAGCATTTTTTCCTCAACCCAGGATTTTTCCGTCATATAAATCTGTCCCTTCTACGATTATTTCATCATACAGCGAAACATATCCCGCAAGCGGATTACCGTTGTCGTCCTTCGGTGTAACACACACAGAATAGGTTTCGTCGGAATACGCGATATTAACCTTTTTAAACTTAATGATGTTGCCGCTGAGAATAAAAACGCCCTTTTCGCCTTCCACTTCCCGAATAGCCTTATTATTGACACGGTAGCCCGTAAAATTCTGAAGCACCAGCCGAATTTGCTCCTTGCGAAGCCCCGCATACTGCGGGTTCATCAAATTGGAGCGCAGTACAACTGCCGCAGAATCCGCACCTGCATTTTGCACGGACACAACCTCTGCCGAAATTGCCTCTGCCGAAGAAAGCGGAAATTCCACCGTAATACGGCTGCCTGACGAAAGTGACGCCGCCGACTGCGAATCAATTACACATAAAAGATACCAGTTAAAGCTGTCCACCAATTTACCCATACAATTCTGCAACGATTCCGCCGGCACGGGTGTACCCGACAGCAGCGCTTGGATTTCCTCGCCTGTGGCGGTTTTGGCTTTATCGTAATCCAAGGCGGTTTCATAGCCGTCCACATGTCCGATGTAATATCCCGGATTGTCCGCCTTTACCGTAATATATCCGCCCGACTGTGCCTGCAAAGCGGCAAGCTCTGACTTTAAAGCAGTCAGCTTTTCCGTCGGGTCAATCACTGTACCCGTGGACAGCTGTCGCGAGGTAATTGCCTCGCAAACCGCATCCTCATAAGCGGAGAAGCTTTCCACATCCCCTGTCTGCATACCGAAAATATATTGCTCACAGGCGGCATAAATGCGGTCGTCCATAGATTCCACATCGCTCGTCTGCACGCCGATTTTATTCTTCAGCGATTCAAAATAAGCTATGTCCTCTTCGAGTGCGCGGATTTTCGCGTAATTGCGCGCCGATTCTTCAGAATTGAATACAACCGCAACATCATCACCGCTTGCAACGCGCTTACCGTCCGCCACAAGCGGCACAAGCGTGCCGACAGCATTCGCTTTGATATAGGTTTCATCGCGCACGACAAAGCCTTGTGTCGTTACAGCATTCGAGATGGTTTTTTCAAAGGCAATCTCTGTTTTTACAGGATTGTAATTGATTTTAAACACCTGATAAATACACATCGCGACTACAATAATCGCCAGCACTGTGTAAAAACGCGTCATTTTTTTCTTTTTTCGGTTCAGACGAACGATTTTATTTTGTTCTCGGGTTTCGTCCTGCAACGTTTCTTTCATCATTTTGCCTCTTTTGCAATTTCCAATGCGTTTACCAACAATTGCTCAGGGGTACATTCATCGGCATACAGCCAATGAATCCGCCCGTTTCGCTTAAACCAAGTAATTTGCCGTTTTGCATAATTTCGCGTGGCACGCTTTAAATTCTCCACTGCCTCCGAAAGCGGCAATGCACCGTCTAAAAAGGGCTTTAACTCTTTATATCCAATCGCCTGCGCGGCGGTTTCGGGATTCCCCGCATAAAATGCACGTGCTTCCTCCAAAAGTCCGCGGGCAAGCATCGCATCCACACGGCGGTTGATACGGTCATATAAAACCGCACGCTCCCGAAACGCAATACCGATATAAGTGGGTCGGAACGGTGACGGCACGGCGTGGGACTGCGCAAGCACATCCGAAAGCGTCTGCCCTGTAAGCCGATAGATTTCAAATGCACGCAGAATACGCTTTTTGTTATTGGGATGCAGTCTTGCGGCGCTTTCGGGGTCAAAACCCGCCAGCCTTCGGAGCATTTCTTCCCCGCCGACAGCCTCGTATTTCGCGTCCAGTTCTGCACGCAGCGTCCTATCCGTCGGTGCTTCGACAAACTGTGTATGAGAGAGCAGACTGTCCGCATACAGCCCCGTACCGCCGACGACAATCGGCAGTTTTTCCCGTGCAGCAATTTCACGGATACATATGCCCGCCGCTTGCGTGTACTGCGCAACGCTGTAAGGCGTTTCGGGAGATAAAAAGTCCATCATATGATGCGGTATACCGCACATTTCCTCTTTGGTGGGTTTGGCGGATGCAATATCCATGCCTTTGTAAATCTGCATCGAATCCGCAGAAACGATTTCTCCGCTCATATGCTTCGCGAGCTCTACGGAAAGCGCGGTTTTGCCCGATGCTGTAGGTCCGACCACACACAGCACGGGAATCGGCGCGCTCACTGTATCCTCCCGAACTGCCTGTCCAGCTCGCGGCGGGTAAGCTCTATGAGCACAGGACGTCCGTGCGGGCAATAGCGAATCTCATCATTTTGCAATAATCGCTTCGTAAATTCATATAATTCATACTCGGTTGTGTCGTTTCCTGCTTTGATTGCGGCGCGGCATGCCATGGAATGGTAAATCCAATCAAGCTTTTCCGAAAGCACTTCACGCTTATTTTTTAAAAGATAGCCCGATATTTCGGTAACGAGCGCAGTAATATCTTCTTTTTCGAGATTTAAGGGACATGCGCGCACCCGTACAGCACCCTCGCCGAAATCCTCGGCTTCGAACCCCGCCTTTGAGAGAACATCCATATGCTCTGTCACGGCGGCATATTCATCCTTACTTAAAGTAACTGTAACCGGGCTTAAAAGCATTTGACTGCCCGCATTGCCGTTCTCTTTTTTCAGAGCGTCAAACAGCATACGCTCGTGCGCCGCGTGTTTGTCGATAATCAACAGCTTACCGTCACATTCGGCAAAAATAAACGCCTTAAACGCCTCACCGATGAGACGAAAGTCGAGAGACTTTACAGAAGATGTCCGCAGTTCGGGTTTCGCGGTCGATACCGCAATCGGTTCGGCGTCCCGTTCTTCTGTGGGAACAGTATCCAGCTTTTGCGGTACAGCATCCGTTGTTTCTGTCAGCTTCGGAGCCGTGCGCACCGATAAATCGGGCAATTGTGCGGTTTCAAAAATCTCCTCGGTGTCGTGCAGGAGCGCGTCATATGCCTCCAGCCGCTGTACCTCGTTCGCCTCCGCGGCAGGTACAGTTCTTTTATCTGTAAAGGATTTCGGCTTTTCAGGTATAGAGGTTGGAATTTCACGTATTTCCACCTGATGTGTTTGCGGTACACGCGGACGCAGAACACTTTTTTCGGGTCGGACGGGAGAAATCGCCGTGTTTTGCGGCAGTTTCACCGCAGGACGGGAACGGTCGGCAGACAAAGCGTTTTTCACCGCATAATAAATCGCGTCAAATACGCTTTTCTCATTGGAAAAACGCACTTCTGTTTTCGCAGGATGCACGTTGACATCCACCGCTTCGGGCGATACCGCTAAGAACAGTACACACGCAGGGTATTTCCCAACCATGACAGAATTCTTATAGGCCTCATTTAACGCCGCCGCACCCGAACGGGATTTGATATAGCGGTCATTGACAAAAAAGTGTTGCATGGAATTGGAACCGCGCGAACAGAAGGGTTTCGACACAAAACCGCGCACGGAAATACCGCCCAGCGTATAATCTACGGGAATCAGCGTTTCGGCAAATTCGCGTCCGTAAACCGCGTGGATACAGGATAAAAGGTCGCCGTTTCCGGGAGTAAACAGCAACTGTTTGCCATCCTTAATAAACCGCAGAGATACCATCGGATGTGACAGCGCAATGCGGTCCGCCACCGCCGCCACCGCACTGCTTTCGGCACGGTCGGTCTTTAAAAATTTCATGCGTGCGGGCGTATTATAAAACAAATCCCGAATCAACAGCGTAGTACCGGCAGGGCAACCTGCGTCATCTACAGAGAGCAGATCGCCGCCCTCTAATACGGCGCGTGTGCCGGCAAATTCCGATGCGGTTTTCGTCATCAGCTCCACATGTGAAACGGCAGCAACAGACGCCAGTGCTTCGCCGCGAAAGCCCAAGGTCAAAATGGAATCCAAATCCTCTGCCGCGGATACCTTACTGGTCGCGTGGCTGAGGAAAGCTGTCGGCACGTCCTCACGTGCAATCCCGCAACCGTTATCCGTCACACGAATCAGGCGAACACCGCCGTTCTGAATTTCCAGCGTGATTTCCGAAGCCCCCGCATCAATGGAATTTTCCAGCAATTCCTTGACAACGGAAGAGGGCCGCTCCACGACCTCGCCCGCCGCAATCAACTGTGCGATTTCACGCGGTAATTTATGTATTTTTGCCACAGCGAGCACCTCCGTTTATAAGATAGTAAGGGCGTGCATTGTGCACCCGTTCAAAAATTTACAGGAAATTTCCGAGTAATGAAAAACCTCCTCCGTCGCACACCTCGTGTACGACGGCCGCTGACGGCGGGGAATCACTTTCCAAGAAGGAGCGATAAATTGATTTTACGATTTTGCTTCATTCACCAAGGTATACAAAGTAGACATCGCTTCTATCGGCGTTAGGGTATTTACGTCTATTTGCTGTAATTTTTCTAAAATCCCCTGTTCCTTGGCAGTGTCAAAACTGATTTGCAGTTTCTCTTCTGTTTCTTCTGCCGCTTCAGGAATTTTTGCAGTCGGCAAGGGCTGTTCGGCGGCACTCGCCTCGAGCGCCTTCAAAATCACCTTGGCACGGCGTACCACCGTATCGGGTACACCTGCCAGTCTCGCCACGTCAATACCGTAACTGCCGTCCGCGCCGCCGCGAACGATACGCCGCAAAAACGTAATATCATCTCCGCGCTTTTTCACGGCAATGTTGTAATTTTTAACACCGTCAATGTGGTTTTCCAATTCCGTCAATTCGTGATAATGTGTGGCGAACAGCGTTTTTGCGCCGATCTTTTTGCGGTCAGCCACAAATTCCAGAACTGCGCGCGCAATGCTCATACCGTCATAGGTCGAAGTACCGCGCCCGATTTCGTCCAGAATAATCAGACTTTTATTCGTTGCATTTTCCAAAATCTCAGCAACCTCACGCATTTCCACCATGAATGTGGACTGCCCGCTGGCAAGGTCATCCGATGCGCCGACACGGGTAAAAATACTGTCGCACAACCCGATAGACGCACATTTCGCAGGCACAAAGCTGCCCATCTGCGCCATCAAAACCAAAATAGCAACCTGACGCATATAGGTCGATTTACCCGCCATATTCGGCCCCGTGATAATCGAGATACGGTTTTCCCCGCAGTCGAGCAGGGTATCATTCGGCACAAACGGCGTGCCTCCAAGCATTTTTTCGACAACGGGGTGCCGTCCTTCTTCAATGGAAATCCGTCCCGAATCATTGATTTCCGGGCGGGTGTAATGATTTGCCGCTGCCACATTTGCCAAGGAACACAGTGTATCCAGCATTGCCACCGCTTTTGCGGTACGGCGGGTGCGGTCATACTGTGCGGCAATCTTTTGCCGCACAGCGCAGAAAATCTCATATTCCAACGATACAATCCGCTCCTGCGCGCCGAGTACCTTAGACTCCAATTCTTTCAGTTCCTCAGTGATATAGCGTTCACAGTTGGAAAGTGTCTGCTTACGGATATATGTATCGGGCACCAAAGCTTTGAAGGAATTGGACACCTCATAATAATAGCCGAACACGCGATTATACCCGATTTTCAGTTTTTTAATGCCTGTGGCTTCCTGTTCCTTCTGCTCCAGTTCAGACAGGAAATCCTTACCGCCCTTGACAATGGCGCGTAATTCGTCCAGCTCAGCATTGAAGCCATCCCGAATCATACCGCCCTCACGCACGGAAAACGGCGCGTTCTCGCGAATGGCGTCACTGACAAGCGTAAAAACATCCTCCAGTAAATCCATATCACGGTCAATGTCCTTGAGCAGTGCGGCACTCACTCCCGACAACTGTTGTTTGATGGCGGGTAATGCACTGAGAGTCGACTTCAAGGAGAGCAGCTCTTTGGCATTCGCCGTATTATAGACCACGCGCGTCATTAAACGCTCCATGTCATAAATACCTAAAAAGCTTTCTGTAAGGTTTTGCAGCTTTACAGGATTGTTCACCAATTCATCCACCGCATTGTGGCGGCGGGAGATACCCGCACAGTCATATAACGGACATTCTACCCAGCTTCTGAGCATCCGCTTGCCCATAGCGGTTTTGGTTTTGTCCAGCACCCACAAAAGCGAACCGCGTTTTTCTCGGTCACGCAGAGTCTCTGTTAACTCTAAATTACGGCGCGAAGAAATACCGATTTTCATATATTTTAAATCGGAGTAAAACTGCACCGTCCGAATATTTTGCAGGTCTGTCTTTTGCACCTCATATAAATAGGAAAGCACGGCGGCAAGCGCACAAACCGCACTTCTCTTGTTTTCGTCTTTTAATTCCTCCAGCTGTGCCGCACCGAAATGCGATTTGACGCACATACACGCCGCTTCATAATCCAGCGCACCTGCATCCAACAGCTCCGCAGTCGTTTCTAATTTTTTGGTAATGAAGGTTCGAAGCGCGCCGAGAGATGCGGCTTCTTTGTTTAACAGCACCTCGCTCGGTGCAAACCGGGCGAGCTCGTCCACACATTTTTCTTCTATATTTTCGGAAAAGGCGGTCAAATGCACTTCGCCTGTGGAAACATCGGCAAAACACATGCCCATTTGGTCAAAACCGAGACACAAACAGGCAAGGTAATTATTTTTGGTTTCATCGAGCATACTGCTCTCAATGACTGTCCCTGCGGTCATCACGCGAATGACGCCGCGTTTGACGATGCCTTTTGCGGCTTTAGGGTCTTCCATTTGTTCACAGATGGCAACCTTGTAGCCACGCGAAACCAATTTTGCAATGTAGCCGTCTGCACTGTGGAACGGCACGCCGCACATCGGCGCACGTTCCTCTTGCCCGCAGTCACGCCCGGTCAGAACCAGTTCCAGCTCCCGTGAGGCAATTTTGGCATCGTCGAAAAACATTTCATAAAAATCCCCAAGGCGAAAGAACAGAATCGTATCGGGATACGCCTGCTTGATTTCAAAATATTGTTTCATCATCGGTGACAGTTCCGCCATAATCCGCCTCGCCTTGGGTTCAAATTTATTTTTTAATCGAAGTTTTTGCTTAGTGACAGCCGCCGCAAGAGCTGCACTCTCCGCCGCAATTGTGTGCGGCAGGGTCGCAGGTTTCGGGGTCCTCGCCATTGACACACATCGCAAGAATACCGGTCAGGTAATTCATCATTTCATCGACCGCCTGACGCGCTTCTTCGAATTTCTGCATATTTTTATTTGCCATAATCTGGTTGTAAACGCCCTGGAATTCCTTGTTGAAGCCTTCCATTTTTGCCTCATCGGGTTCTTCCTTACCCGCTTCCTGCTGATATGAAAGCTGAATCAGACGGATTTTGCCCATCAGTGCATTCAGTTCCTCATCTGCATCGTTTGCCTTTCTCGCCGCTTCAAAATCCAAATACACCTTGTCCTGCTGGATTGCCGCGCCGAGCTGTCTTGCTAATTTTTCGAGTTCCATAATTTTCTCCTGTCGTTTTTACTTATTATAAATGAGCGTTGCTCTATTTATCTGTATTTTATGCCCTTTGCAGCTCGCCCTTGACCTGCCACGAACGCGTATCCGTCACCGTAACGGATTGATACGTACCGACAAGCGAAGTCTCTGCGGGAAATTCAATCACCACATTGCCGTCCGTTCTGCCGAAAAGCAGTGCTTCATCTGACTTGGAAACACTCTCGACCAATACGCGATAGGTTTTACCGCGCATATCGGCAGTGCGCCGTGCGGCAATACCTTCCTGCGTTTTCAACAGTTCTCCCATCCACTTTGCTTTCTCCGCATGCGGCACCGGGTCAGGCATGGTTTCCGCCTTTGTACCCTTGCGCGGGGAAAAAATAAAGGTGAACAACGAAGTAAATTCCACCTCGCGGATAAGCGACAGCGTGTCCCGAAATTCTTCGTAGGTTTCGCTGGGGAACCCGACAATCACGTCGCTTGTCAAGGACAAATCGGGGATTTTCTTCTTCGCGTAATCGATTAACTCCAAATAATGCGCACGCGTGTAGCGGCGGTTCATTTCGCCGAGCACACGGTCGTTCCCCGATTGAAACGGCAAATGCAAATGCTTCGACACCTTATCGCATTCAGCAATAGTATCTAACAATTCGTAGGTGCAATCCTTCGGGTGCGAGGTCATAAAGCGGATTTTAAAATCGCCGGGGAGCGCATTCAGTTCGCGCAAAAGTTGTGAAAAATTCATCGGGCTTCGGTTATTTTTCCCGTAAGAATTCACATTTTGCCCCAAAAGCGTAATTTCTTTATAACCCGCCGCGATAATTTCGCGTGCCTCGCGGAGCACATCCTCGGGTTCGCGGCTGCGCTCCCGTCCGCGCACATACGGCACAACGCAGTAAGTACAGAAGTTATCACAGCCGTACATAATCGGCAGCCATGCCTTTACACCGCGGTCGCGGCACACAGGCAAGCCCTCTGCAATTTCTGCTTCATCCTCGGGCGCACAGACCACACGTTTGCCGCCCTGTAAGGTCTTGAGAAGCAGCTCGGGCAACAAATGCATAGCATGTGTGCCAAACACCAAATTCACAAACGGATAGCTGTTATAGATTTTTTCACGGACATGCGCCTGCTGCATCATGCACCCGCACAGTGCGATAATCAAATCGGGCTTCGCGGTTTTATACCGCTTAATGGCACCGACATTGCCGAACACTCTGTCCTGCGCATGTTCACGGACAGCACAGGTATTGTAAAGAATCAAATCCGCTTCTTCCAAACATTCCGTCGTTTCATAGCCCATGGCGCAAAGCAGCCCGCGGATGCGTTCACTGTCTGCCACATTTCCCTGACAGCCATAGGTGTGTATAAACGCCTTCGGCGGCGATTTATAGTATTTTGCCTGCAGTATGGATTTTACCTCTTCCGCAAAACGGCGTTGGCGTGCAAGCACATCTTCACTGACAATGCTTTTCTTTATCACTTATAAAGTATCTCCGTTCAAGAAATATATACGGATTGCAGCCAAGAGAGCACATCGTTCTGCACGGTTTCGAAATCGTCCTCAAACAACAGCTCGTGACGGTCACCCGGATACAGAATCACCGTAGGCTCATGCCCTGCCAGCACCAAATTGTCCGCCACGGACAGTGTCCCCTTGCCGTTAAAGCCAACGGGGTCTTTCGCACCCGAGATAATCATAATCGGCAGATTTTCGGGGATTTTGTAAGCCCAATCCTTTCTGGCGCACTCACAGGCAAGCGCATACATATCACGGTAGCCGCCGAGCTTCAGCGGAAAGCCGCACAGCGGGTCATTCATATAGTTTTCCTGGTTCTGCCTGTTTTTGCTAATCCACGCCACGGGGGAAGCGTTCTTTTCGCCCGCCGCAAAATTTCCCGCCGCATTAAACAGATTGCCGAGCACGTGTGCATCTGCTTTTGCACCGAATTTCTCACACGCCGCATTGATAACAGGCACCAAAGCCTCTGCCGCCGCAGGCAGTTCCGCTGTGCCGCAGTAGATAACGCCGTTCAGCTCATCACCGAAATGCGCGGTATATACACGTGCGCATAAAGAACCCATACTGTGCCCAAACAGAAAATAGGGCAAATCGGCGTAACGCTTTTTCATAATCTTCGTCAGAATATGCAAATCGTCCACCAAGCGCTTATCACCGTTGTATTCATCAAAATAACCGTAATCCGCATCGGAATTGACCGATTTTCCGTGTCCCAAATGGTCGCTGCCGCAAACGACAAATCCGTTAGACGCCAAAAAGCGGGCAAACCCGTCATAGCGTTCAATATGCTCCGCCATGCCGTGCGCAATTTGAAATACACCAATGGGGGTAAGTGTTTCCTCCCGCCAAATCAATGTGCGGATTTTGTGCCGACCCGTAGAAGAATTGAAATATGCTTCTGTCTTAACAATCGCCATATTATGCCTCCGTTTTTTCTTTTGAGGGAATCCGATTTTCATTTTTTACAAATATTTATACAGATAAGAGTATAGCACAAAACATACGGTTTGTCACCCATTTTCTTGTAGGCAAAGCCAACAAATCCGCATTATGCCTCGGCTGTATTCTTAGGAAGAATCCCCTGCCTGCCATCGTACTCGGTGCAGGCGTAAAGGTGCTTGCGGCACTGTACGCCAAAAACGATGACTTTACTGAAACAATATATGTGATACAAAACTTCGCGTTGCTTTTAGAGCATGCACCGAATGAGAGGTACGCGCATATCCAGCCGAAGAAGTCATAGATTTTACCGCTGAGGTTTCGGAATATGCTGACTCCGGCGTCGTGCACAGCAAAGACACGGTACAGGAAATCCGTAAAGCGCTGAAAACGCTTTACGAAAAAGCAGGCGCAGAAAGCTGCCTACCGAAAGATTTTTTTGGGAATAAGACAGATACTTCGGCACACATTTGGAATACAGAAAATCTCCCCGCCGCAAAGTGCATTCTGCGGTGGGGAGATTCTTTTGACTTAGCCGGACGGTTTAAATTCGCACCGTCCGGCTAAGTTTACGCCATGTCGCACAGGGCTTCCAACAGCCAGGCACGCAGTTTGCGGTTTTTCACACGTTTGGCGGCAGAAACGGCGGCAGCACGTGTTTTTTTGCTTTTCAACCCCGTATAGGTAGTGGATTTTCTGCTGTTGTTGCCGTTATACAGCGTTAAAATTTTACGGATTCTCACCGCATACGATGAATTTTCACGCACCGTAACGCCCTCTAAGGTCACCGTGAAGTCGGCATCTGTCGACATGGCAGGCAAAATCACGGTCACGCCTTTTTCGGGATTTTGCGTTATCTCAAAATTCAACGGCACACCGTTTGACAGCACCTGCGCACCTTCCGTTGCCACAATATCGGCAAACTGCAAAGTGAATTTACGGTTTTCAGGCAAATAGTCTTGCTTTGCCGTGCCGCCGCAGGTAAGCGTTAGAGCGTTGTCGGATTCGCGCAGGGTAAATTCCGTAAAGCTCTGCGCACCGTTTTTGTAAGCCTTCGTTTCGCCGTCATCCTCATACAGCGTAAACGTACTGTCCCCGCGGTATACACGCAAAAGCAGATTTGCAGGATTCCCCGCGCCGTTGCCTGTATCCTGCGACAGGGGCACCATCGCACCGCTTTTGGCAAAAACGGGGATAGAATCCAAATCACTGTGGATATGTACCGTTTTGCCCCCCTCGTAAATTTCTCCCGTAAAGAAATTCGTCCAGCGCCCTTTCGGAAGATACACCGCCGTTTCGGCACGTTTTGTGTGTTTGTCGCATTTACTTGTGACAGGGCACACCAACAGCTCTGAACCGAACATGTACCCGTTTTTGCAGGCATACGCCGCTTTTTCCTTGGGACAGGTGTAGTAAAGCGGCTCGCAAAGCGCGCGCCCTTCGGCATACGAACGGTAATTCATAGTATAAATATACGGAATCAGGCTGTGGCGCAGACGAAGCGCCTCGCTGACCAAATGCTCCGCCGTCCACGAAAAATTCCACGGTTCCTTGCCGAACAAATCGTTTTGCGTGGAATGTAAACGTAAAATCGGAGAAAATACGCCGAACTGCACCCAGCGGATATATAATTCATCACTGTGTTCGCCGAAATGGTGTCCGCCGATATCATGGCTCCACCATGTGTACCCGCAGTTTGCCGCCGTTACGGTAAAGTACGGCTGAAAACGCAGTACCTTCCAATTCATAGACGTATCGCCTGAAAAGCCGAGCGGATAGCGGTGCGAGCCGATGCCCGCATAACGGGAAAGCAACAGCGGGCGGCGCTCGCTTCTGCCGCTGTCTAAATAATGGTAGTGATTCAAAGACCACAAAGGGTCCAGGCCCTTCAATTTGCTCTTTGTCCCCTGCTGCCAGTCCATCCACCAGAAATCCACACCGTTTTCTTCATGCGAATGGTGGCCGATATCCAAATAATTGTTAATAAATTTTGCGTCTGCAATGTCAAATTTCACAGGTTCTTTCTTTGCGGCATCTACACCCATTGCCTTCGCCATTTCCGCATAGCAGTCCTCAAAATCGCGAAAGCCCGCCGCCGGATGGAGATTCAGTGTGGTTTTTAAGCCTTGGTTATGTAAGAACCGTAAAAAGCCCTTCGGGTCGGGAAACAACTCCGTATTCCAACTGTAGCCCGTCCAACCGTCCGCACCGTACCATGTATCCTTTTTGTAATCGCCCGCAAAATGCTTTTTCAAATCCACCCAGTGCCAATCCATGTCAATGGTTGCTACCGTAAGCGGGATGTCTTTGCGGCGAAATTCCAGCATCAGATTCTCATATTCCGACTGTGTATACGGATAATAACGGCTCCACCAATTGCCGAGTACAAAACGCGGCACAAGCGGAATTTCACCCGTCAGCTGTAAAAGCGCCTGCACCGCGCCGATATGATTTTCGCCGAAGGCAAATACATATATGTCCCGTTCGGTAGTCGCACGCGCCGCGACCATACCGTCTTCTCGGAGCAGAAGCGATTTGCTGTCGTCTAAAAGCGCAACACCGTCTGCAGACAGTACGCCGTCCTTCAGCGCAATCGGTCCGAACGTACCGTCTAAGGTGCGCGCCGTACCTTTTAAATTGTTTCGCGGATTCGGACGTACGGTTTCGCCGTTCATCCGCACCGAAATCAGTTTACCGTTTGAGGTGTTCACATGAAACACCACCTCAGCAGTCTGTACGGTTAAGCGATCGCCCCTTAGTTCTGACGTAAATTGCATTTTGCCGAAGTCACGGTACCAAATACTTTGTGTCGGCATATCTGTAAAGGATTTTTCCTTGTCAAACTCGATACGTATCATCCGGGGCAAAAGCACGGATACACGGGTACACCCCACCGTAATACCATTCTCCTGCGGCGCCGCCGCACGGGTTTCGGCAATTAAATGCGAATGTAAAACAGCCATAGCACTTCTCCCCTGTTTCATTTTTATTTCAGCCTATCAAACGGCAATGCCGTATCTAAGAAAGTGTATTCGGTCACCGCATCATGTACACGCATTTCCGCCGGCGCAATTTCGGGCATCGCACTGTTCTTATAACCACCGCCCGAAAGCGCGCCGTCCACATAAATCTTCACAAGCCCGTTACGCTCCCGCACAATGTCAGCGCGCACAAAGCGATGTTCGGAAACAGTTTCTTCCGACTTTGCCTTAACGCCGCCACAGTCCACATGCAGTTTTCCGTTGGAAACCGTCACCGTAAGATTGTCGCGCATCAGCAAAACGCCGTCCTTCGGCGCTTGGCTTAAGCGCATGCGCAAAGTGAAATCCCCTGTCACGGGACAATCCTGCGGTAAAACACCGTTTTCATAATAAGTGCACATACAACTGTCGGCGGTTTCGTTGCCCCAGACATCCGTAACCGTGTATGCAACCGATGCCGAAGCACCGTTTGCAAGCGGCCGCGGCAGTAAAATCTGCACTTCACTGTAGTTTTCCAGTAGCTTCGCCTGAACGGCTTCGCCCTCTATCGTAAAGCTGTTTTCCTTTACCGATATGCGTTTATCAAAGGTCAAAAGCGCTGTGCTTGCCGCTGTCATTTTTGCACGAATCAACTGCGGTGCGGCAGTGTCGGGCACACCGAAATACAGCACACGAATTTCGTGCGGTGCAAGCGTCAACGATACAGTGTCGCCGTACGCATACTTTTTTGCTTCGGGCTTTTCCGTATACGGCAGGACAGTCAGACAGGACAGTGCACCTGCCGATTCCGCCGTACCAAGCAAGCGATCCAGCGTAAACTGAAAATCCTGCGGGCGGTTCAGCGGATTGCGCACCGTAACAAAGCCCTTTTCACCGTTCCACGCGGAATAGCCGTATACCGCGCCCGTCTTGGGTGAAGCCCCAATCAGCTTCGCATGCCGCAGCACCTCGAAATTTTCGGAAATGAACCGCAGTACGTCCGCATTGATACGCCATTTCGCATCATTAAACAGATTGTAGCTGTAGTACAGCTCCCAAAACGCCGTGCCGCGGGAAGCCAGCATAAACATGTATTTTCGAAATTCGTCATCTGTCATTTTCACCTTGGCGGTATTGCCGTAAATCGGGTCGTGATTGTACAGATTGGAAAGCGGAAACTGGTGCTCGCGCGTGTGGCAAAAATCAAAATAGCGGTCATCGCGGTAGGTCAGCATTTTATCTGCATCCGATCCGTACATCGCCTCGCCGCTGTCGGTTTTGTCTATAAACTCTACATCGCTGCTGTTTTGCATCCACAGGCTTTCGCAGAACTGCAAATACCAAGGACTTGCGTTGCAGTAGCTCGTTTGATTCAACCAAAGTGATTTCCCCTGTTTTACACGGAATTCGTGCATCGTGTTGAAAATCCGAATCCAGTTTTCCCAGTGGTCGGTAAAGCAGTACATATCTTCAAATCCGCCCGTTGGATGTCCGTGTTTTTTGGACGGACAGGATTTCAGCAAAAATCCGTCCAGCTTCCAGTAATTAATGTCGAAGCGTTCCATATAATCCAAAAACAGCTCGGTTATATTTTTGTGGTAGCGATGGTCTGCGGTACACACGTCATGACTGCGGCGGTTATATCCGCCCTTGCCCGATTTCTGCATATTTTTGCCGAATTTCGGCGTTTTACTATTGTAGCCGCCGCGCGGACCCAACCACAAACCGAAATCCGACCCGAAGCTTTTGGCAAGCGCGGCACTTTCATATAATTCATTGGGAAATTTTTCGTTAAAGCACCAAAAATCCTTGTCATAATCTACCCACCCGTCATCCACAACATAGGAATGAAGAGGCGGTACGCCGTTGCCCGACAAGCCCTTGTCAATTTCGAAGAAGGAGTCACGGATATTGTCCTTGTTAATCTCCAGCATATGGTCAAACCAGGAATTGTACTGCGTACGCAGATACAGAGGACGGGAAATCGCGCGGATGTAATCTAAGAAATCCGCCTGCACAATTTCCTGCTCCGTACTGCGCGCCGCGCCGAACACGGTGTTCCATGTAACATATTCCCGATTTTCTCCGCGCAAACTGCCGAAGGATTTTCCCGCATAATAGCGCACATATGCAAAACCGTTCTCAATATGATTATCCGCAGCCGGGAATTCACTGCCGGTATACATACCGTTTAAATACACCGGTTGCCCCAAAGCCGCCTGAAACGGCGATAAAAAGATTTTTTTGCACACGGGCGCGCTCCATTTTTGCTGCATCTCACGCGGCAGAGAAATCAATTCAGTATCTATCGAATCAATCACCACATTGTCATCCGATACGGAAAGGCGCAGGGTTTTATACATATACGGCGCATCCGTAACCGTATACACAGCGGAAATTAAATAGGTCACATCCAAAGCACGCAACGGTGCGAATCGGATTTCCAACTGCTTTTCCGCACCCGTCTCCTTCGACAAAACATCTGTCACATGCAGTGCCGATGCCTTTATCGCCGCCGTTTTTTTTCGTCCCGCCGCCAGGCGGATGACAAACTCCTCTGAACAGTCACCGAACAGCAATTCGGTTTCGGCACGGCGGTTATAAACAGAAACCGTACGCAGATGTTTTTCCGCATCCAGCGAAAACGTACGCACAATATGCGCGTTGCCGAACACAATCTGTCCTTCGCCCGCCTGAATAAAAGCTTGATTCGGATATTCCATTATTCTTCCTCCGCTTCTGTAAACAATATTTTTTCCGCCGCCCGTGCCGCATCTTCCACCAACTGCACACAGGGCCGTTTTTTATAATATGCATCTGTCCGCGCCTCGGGCATCGGCGGCGTTTGCTGTGCCTTAGACAGTCCCAGCAATTCACGGCACACAACAGACAGATTTTCTTTTTTAAATTCAGCGGCAATTTCCTGTACCTTTTCATAGGTTTTTGCCTTTGCCTCTCGGTCACTGCCGTCCGTCGCACCGTACAGCATCCCGACAAGCATTGCCGCGCCCGACACCGCGCCGCAGACTTCACGCATGCGCCCGACGCCGCCGCCCAGACCCGCAGAAACCCGCAAAGCGGTTTCCTCCGGCATCCCGATTTTATCGCAGAATGCCGCAAACACGGACTGCGAGCAATTGTAGCCCGATTTGAACAATTCGACCGCACGGTCAGTGTAGTAAGACATATCGGTTCTCCTTTATTTCTGCTTTAAAACTCCAAGCCCTCCAAAGCCTGCACACCCCTGTCATACGGATGCCGCACGCATTGCATTTCGGAAACACAGTCTGCTTTTTCCAAAATCCTTTCGGGGAAATACCGCCCCGTCAATACAACGTGTACCGTATCGGGCAAACAGGAAAGCCACCCGCAAAGCGCATCCGCTGAAATCATGCCGTTTTGCATTGCACCGCCCATTTCATCGGCAACAAGCAAAAAATCGTCTGTCCGCGCCCGAAAGAACTGTTCCGCCGCACATTGTGTTTCCAAAATACGCGCCTGTTTTTCCCGCTCGGTCAGCGTATGGAAAAACGGAATTCCGGGATTTGCCGCCGTCACACAGACACAGGAATTCTGCCGTACAAGCAGGGTGAATTCAGGAGAAATTTCAGGCTTTAACATCTGTAACACGCGCACGCGCCGTGTGTGCGCCGCCGCGCGCATGCAAAGCCCCGCGGCGGCAGTTGTTTTCCCAACGCCCTCGCCCATATAAATACGAAGCATAAAACATCTGCCCCCCTGCAATATACATGGCTTTTGGAATTATATTGTACTATATTCCACCGCAAAAAGCAATCATCGAAAATGAAATGCACACAGGCAAGGCAATGCGCCATTGACTGCGTGCATTTTCGGCAAATTTTTCAGTTGCGGTTCTGCAAGAGGCGCAAAATACTTTCGCGCATATTCTAAAAACAGATGATTTAAATAAGACACAGTTTCTGTGTCACATCGGCACCGTAATCCATTCCCTCTACGTCTTTTAAAAACCAACGACCTGGTGCGTACGCGGGACGCTCGGTGGGTTGCCAATCATACCATAGGTACGCAAAGTGGCAATTTTCTCCATATCCTCATCCGAAATAGAGAAACCGAAAATATCCGCATTGTTTCGGATTCGTTCAGGTGTTGTAGACTTCGGCACAGGTACAACACCTTTTTGGAATATCCAACGAATGCAAAGCTGTGCCACACTCACACCGTATTTTGCCGCCGTTTCAATCAGCAGTTCGCGCTTGAACGCCTGCCCCTGAATCAGCGGACTCCACGCCTCGGGCAAGATTCGGTTTGCTTGACAGTATGCCACCATTTCCTCCTGCGGATTTTGCGGATGCATCTGCACCTGGTTTATCATCGGATAATTTTGAAAATTGGCTTTTATAAGCTCAATGTGTTCCTCTAAAAAGTTGCTTGTCCCTATCGCGCGCAGTTTACCGTCGGCATACAGCCGTTCAAAAGCGCGCCACGTGTTGCAAAGGTCCTCTTCCAAACGGTCCTGATTCTCCACAAGCACGGGCCAATGAATCAGATATGCGTCCAAATAATCTACGCCGAGATTTCGAAGGGAACGCTCGCATGCGGCAATCGCTTTTTCATAGCCGTGGTCATCATTCGGCAGTTTGCTGACCAAAAACAGCTCGTCCCGCCGAACGCCGCTCCTGCGCACGCCTGCACCGACCCCGCATTCATTTTGATAGGCAAGCGCCGTATCAATATGGCGGTACCCGTTTTGTATCGCGCAGGCAACCGAGACTTCCGCAACTTCATCGGGCATTTTCCATGTGCCGAACGCCACACAGGGCACATTTACACCGTTGTAAAGCGAATAACAATCCTGTATGCTGTTCACAAAAATCACCTCAAATTCCGTTTTGTATTTTAGTTTATCACATTTTTTTGCATAAAACAAATATTTTAGAAAATTCTATATTTATAAAAAAGTGACCGCATCGGTTACACCTTAAAACGGAGGGAAAGCATGATTTTTTTAAAAGCATTTGCGGTCGGCGGGCTGATATGCGTTGTCGGACAGCTTTTAATGGATTATACAAAGCTCACACCTGCGCGGATTCTCGTTGCCTTTGTCGTGCTGGGCGTAATTTTAGGCGGTATCGGCATATATCAGCCTTTAGCAGACTGGGCAGGCGCGGGCGCAACCGTACCGCTGACAGGCTTCGGCAACTTATTGGCGCAGGGCACTAAGGAAGCCATTCGCGAGCAGGGGCTTTTAGGTGTGCTGACAGGGCCTTTGACAGCAGGCAGTGCCGGCATTATGGCAGCCATCTTTTCCGGTCTTGTTGTCTCTTTTCTGACAAAACCGAAAAGCAAGTAAGAACATGCACACCTTTAGAAGACCGGCATGAATCAAAGCGAACGCAGAATACATCTGCAGCGGCGGTAGTTTACTTCCGCCGTTTTTTACTGCCCGAACCGCATTTCGACAGGAAACATGTATTTCTTGCAAAACGCACGAAAAAATGATAGAATGATTTCGTTCACTCGGACAAGCTGAACCGATTCTGTTTTTATATAGGAGTTTAAAATGAAACGCAGTCTTTCTATTCTTTTGATTTTTGTTTTTCTGCTGACCTTTGCCGCCTGTGGACAAAAAGAACCGTCCGACACAACAGACAGCAATATGACGCAAAAGTCATCGGGCGGCATTTATGCGGACGGCACAGATGCCGCCGAAACCGTGCCCGTGGCAAAATCGGATTTAATTACGGTGACCGTGCCCGAAGGGTACACCTTAGTGCGTATTTCCTGGCTTTTAGAGGAAAAAGGCATTTGCACGGGGCAAGCGTTTATCGATGCGGCGCAAAGCTACGACCTCTCTAAAAATCCGCTGCTCACCGATGTAAAAAAAGCACAGAACGTCTGCTTCCCGTTAGAAGGGTATTTGTTCCCCGCGACCTATGAATTCAAAAAGGACACCGACCCCAAAGCTGTTTTAGACAAAATGGTCGCTACATCCGCCTCACGCATTACGCAGGAAATGCGCGACAAGGCAAAAGCGATGGGCTATTCCATACATGACATTCTGACTGTCGCGTCCATCATTGAAAAGGAAGCCTTCACGCCCGAACAGCGCACTTTGATTTCTTCTACACTGTATAACCGCTTAAAAATAGGGATGAAACTGCAATGCGATGTAACTACTAAATACTGCACGGGTGTGATTCAGCTGCAATACCCCGACAAAATCGACCATTTCAAATATTATTATAATACTTATCGCTGTGCGGCTCTGCCCGCCGGTCCGATTTGCAATCCCGGCATGTCGTCCATAAATGCGGCGCTGAATCCCGACAAAACAGATTACCTGTATTTTGTCATCGATACCGAGCCGCCGTATGAATCCCGTTTTGCCGCAACACACGAGGAACATTTGAAAAACTGTAAGGATATGGGCTATTAAAGATATCCCTATCCAAAACTGTGCCGCAACCGTTGTTGTCAACTTTGGTTGCGGTATTTTTTATGCCTGCAAACTGAAAATATCTTGCGAAACTTCCGTTTTTTTGATAGAATAGCTTCACGAAAATACCGAGGTGATAAACTATGAATCTTGAAATTGCAACACGGCTTGTGCAACTGCGCAAGGCAAACGGCTACTCGCAGGAAGCACTCGCTGAAAAATTAGGCGTCAGCCGTCAGGCAATCTCCAAATGGGAGCGCGCGGAATCCTCACCCGATACAGATAATTTAATCGCATTGGCATCCCTCTACGGCATGACACTTGACACACTGTTAAACACAAAAAATGACGCCTATATTTTAAACGGCACTCCTGAAGAAACCGAAAAAGAGAAATCCGCTCCCCTACCCAAAACCGAACTGCAAAAAAAAGGTGCGGCCCTTTTGAAATTCCCGTTTCCGATTATTGCTGTGCTCCTCTATTTGGCAATCGGCTATTTTACGCATGCGTGGCATCCGGGCTGGCTGATTTTTCTGCTGATTCCGATTTATTATCATTATGCCGCCGCGCTGACGGTGCGCAAGCCGAAAGCCCGACTGCTCACTATGCCCGTGCCTGAAGTGATTTTGCTGGTTTACTTATTTTTCGGATTCGTTTGCAGCATTTGGAGCCCCACATGGATTTTATTCCTGCTGATTCCGCTTTACTACTGGCTGGTTGCCTGTTTCTATAAGGAAAAAATGAAAAGCTCTGAAGAATCTGATTAAATGTCCGAAAAGCAATGCTTCCCGCATTGCTTTTTGTATTTTCAGAGAATTTTGGCAAGATATATATAGAATTCTGCGCTAACCTGTGCTATAATGTAAAATTATTGGAGGTTTCCTTATGTATTGCACCCGAAAAATCACAAAAGATATTACCTATATCGGCGGCAGTGACCGCCGTTTGGCATTATTTGAAAACATCTATCCGATTCCGAACGGTATTTCTTATAACGCCTATTTTATCAACGATGAAAAAACGGCAATAATTGACACTGTGGACAAGTCTGTTTCTGCACTGTTTTTCGAAAATGTTGCACATGTACTCGGCTCGCGCGCATTGGATTATGTTATTGTCGACCATATGGAGCCGGACCACGCCGCCGCATTGGAAGAGCTGGTTTTGCGCTATCCGCAAGTGAAGATTGTTTGCAACGCGAAATCTTCCGCAATGCTGAAACAGTTTTTCTCGTTTGACACGGACGCACACACCTTGCTTGTCAAAGAAGGTGACACGCTTTCTTTGGGAGCGCATACCCTTGCCTTTTACATGGCGCCGATGGTACACTGGCCCGAAGTTATGGTTACCTATGACGAAACCGAACAGGTTCTGTTCTCGGCGGATGCATTCGGCACCTTCGGTGCCTTGCACGGAAGCATTTTTGCTGACGAGCTGCCGTTCGGCGCGGCGGAATTCAGCGAGGCGCGACGTTACTACACAAACATCGTTGGGAAATACGGTGTACAGACGCTTGCGCTTCTCAAAAAAGCGGCAGGACTGGATATACAAATGCTTTGCCCCCTGCACGGTCCTGTTTGGCGTAAAGACATTGCCGTATTTGTCGAAAAATATCAGACTTGGGGTGCATATACGCCCGAACAGAAGGGCGTTTTCATTGTATATGGCTCGGTTTACGGCGGCACGCAGAATGCGGCGGAAATTTTGGCGGCAAAGCTCTCGGAAAAAGGCGTGCCGACCGCCGTATATGATGCATCCGTTACACATGTATCTTATCTGGTCAGTGAGGCGTTTCGATACAGCCACCTGGTGTTCGCCGCCGCCACGTACAACAATGATATATTCACACCTGTGGAAGCGCTGCTGACGGATTTAAAAGCACATGCTCTTAAAAACCGTACAGTCGGGCTGATACAAAACGGCTCTTGGGCGCCGCAGAGCGGCAAAAAAATGCGTGAGCTTTTGGAATCGATGCAGAACATGACGGTACTGCCTGAAACGGTTACGGTTCGTTCCGCTGTAAAGGAAGAAACTCTTGCAGAGTTGGATACGCTTTGCAACGCACTGCTTGCCTCTTTGTCGGCGTAGGAGACAGGATGATGAGACGAGCAGAAACGTTGCGAATTTCTTTGCGAAACATACCGAAAAAGGTGTGGGCAACGGTAACGGCAAGTGTGATTTTGGTTACGGTATGTACAGTCGTCACCGTGTTTGCCGTACGTCAGCACCGCGCAAAGCTGATTGCGGCGGTGCCTGTAGAAACAGAAGCTGTTGCGAAAACTGTTACAGAGTCGATCACGGAAACGGAGACAGAGACGGAAACAGTATCGGAATCCGTAACCGAATCCACCACCAAAACACCGCCGAAGCCTGTCGGCACAACGAAGCCGGTGGAAAAGGAAGAGGAAACCTTACCGGCAACACCGCCGAAACAACCGCCTGTGGCGAAGCATAAAAAGCTTTTAAACGTACCGTTTATAGACCAGCGCCAAAAATACCCCACCGGATGTGAAAGCGTAGCGACCGTTATGACCATGCGCTATTTCGGTATGTCTATTTCAGTGGAAAGCTTTATCGACAACTATCTTCCGCAGGGCAGAGCACCGTTTAAGGATGAAACAGACCAACGCTTCGGTGATGACCCGCGCAAGGTCTTTTTGGGCAGCCCTTACAGCAAATACGGCTGGGGATGCTATGCACCCGTTATCGTAACCGCGGCAAACAAATGCATTGACCATAAAAAGCTGGAAGTCAAAAATATAACAGGCACCGCCTTCGACACACTGTGCCATACATATATTGACAAGGATATTCCCGTTATCGTTTGGGCAACCACCGATATGCAGCCATTAAAGCCGCGAAAAGAATCTCATACATGGACCATCCTCGGCACCGCTGAACAATTCACATGGAAATCGCCGATGCACTGCCTGGTGCTGGTCGGCTATGATGACAACAGCTATTATTTCAACGATTCGCAAAGAGGCAAAAATTTCCGTTACCCGAAATCCGATGTACTGACCGCCTACAGTGCACTCGGCATGCAGGCGGTTGTCATTCAGCCGAAAAAGGAAGAACCGACCGAACCCACATCGGAAGAACCCACCGATCCGTCCGAAACCGTATCGGAAACCGAAGTCACCGAACCAACTGTGTCGGGCGATGAAAATCAAAACGAAGAAAACGGCGAAGTATAAAAATTTTCATACAGCAAAATTCCCCGAATGCAAATTGCTTTGTGTGGTTAAGGTATAATTTATGTAGTATGTCCCCGGAAGGATTTCTCCTTCCGGGGACAGCTTTTTAGGCAGCTTTCTTTTTTAGGGAGTATGCAAGGACTTCAATGGCAGGCATACCGTTTTGTTCGGGCAGTTGGAATGCATAGTAAATAATAACCGGATTGCCGCAGGTTCGGGAATACTTTAATAAGGCTTTTTTGAGATAATCAACCATTTCCATATAAAAATACTCCTTTACCACTTATTAAAAATCATTTTTTTACCGCAAAATACAGTGATGCATCCCGAAGCTGTTTTTCCGTTGCATTCAAAAAGCTGTTTTAATTCTTTAAATGCAAGATTAACTGTGTATTCTTTTTCTTGTGCTTTTATAACAATGCCAAATGCTTTTTTATAGGGTAGGATTTTTTCACTTCTTGCAGCCTTTGCCGTGACAAGAGAAATATCAAACGGTTCAAATGCTTCTTTGTGATTGCCGTAAATAACAGTTATTGCACAATTACCGCCGACAGCAGAAAAGCTTGATTTTACACAGTCATTCTCACAAACGGCATTGTAATTTGAAGAATAAAGAGATTTTTCTTTGGTTACTTTTGCGTTTGGCGTAAGGAAATGCAGTTCAGCCTTTACGGTGTCATCGTCAAATTCTGCTTTTTTACCGCATATATTTACTTTTCCTGTCGGTGCAAAGTGAAAATATTGCTGATAGGTATGAAAGAATTTTGCTTTGAATGCATCAATAATGATATAAATATCCGGCTTGATATGCAGAATTTTTCTTTCAATAAAAGCGCCCTTTGATTTCAAATACCCTAAATGCGCGCCGCCGATAAGCGTGCAATATTCGTTGTCAAAGCAAGGGTATTGAACCGCTAAAGCAGGATTCTTCGTTTCCCACTGGCTTGTCATTTTAAGATAATGCTTATTATCAATCAGGCAGACATTGTGCGCCTTGGGGCTTTTTATATATCTTCTTTGTGCATTATTTAGATATGTATATCTGCCTGCATCGACCAAAACCTCTCTGCCTTTGAGCATCAAGTCAAAATGGAGCTTGTCGGCGTGCGCGTGCCCGCCGCCCGTATAGCCGTTATGCAAACAAAGCCAGTTTGAAGATTCACTCCAACTGTTTCTTAAAATATAATTACCGCTGTCTGTTAAATAACAGGTTGAAAAAGCAGGTGCACAGACAGGCAATTTATTATATCGTTCTACACCTTGCAGACCAAAGAACCAAACGCTGTCATAATCCAAAACTTTAAATCCTTGTGACTTAAAAGCGCCGTTATCAAAAACCAAGGCACATTTGCACATGATATCACGAATATCATTATCGTCACTGTCTCCGAACAACGGATGATGACCGTTTGGCTTTATCCAGCATAGGTTGACTTCAGCCATTTTCAGTACCTTATTTTTAAAATTGTCAGAAAGAGCGATATGTTCCTTTTGTGCGGTGATAATCACATCCAGTAAAACCGTAAGCACGGCATTGTGATAACCGCTTGACTGCTCCCACAGCACACCGTCTGACATGATTTGCAGGTCTGTTTCCTGATTTAAGCGCTCTGTTGCCGTTTCCAATAGCGCCGTATCCTTAAAATAGGAAGCAATTTGAAATAATCCGCCGTCTTGAATAATTCCCCAATTTCCGCCCATTTGAAAGGCAGTATGCGTTTTTTGAAGAAGCTTTGCATGAAAACGAAGCGACTTTTCAATTTTATTTTTTAAGGTCTCGGTATAATAATCCGTTTCCTCTATGTACCGAACAGCCCTTATCCAATTCACACTGCGTATTCCTGTTTCCAAGGCACGCCATGGTCCTTCTATGATATTCCATGGTTCTTTTCCCATGTCTTCACAAGATACGGTATCTACCCAGTCTTCAACAATACGAACAAAGCTTTTAAGATATTTTTCATCATATGTAAGGTGATATGCCTGCCAAAGCTGAATTAAAAATCCATGACGGTTCAACTGAAACATAAACTCCTTATCGCCGTTTAACTTATAACTCCAATCTATTTTTTCGCCGAAAGAGACCTCCGTCTCGGTTCTTTCCAGATCCCACGGAGCATTGAACAAAAAACGATTTTCGCACACTCTGTCGGCCGCTTTGATTGTAAAATCGCAGTATTCCTGCCAATTGACTTTGCAGAAATCGGCTATGCTTTTCAATTCACTGTTTTTCATACTATATCCTTTCGTCCGAAACACCTTCAATAATATCTATGAGAGCTTTAACATCCTTTGCAAACTGATGTCGGCTGTCGTGCTTTACAAACTCCATAATCAGATAAGGCTCTGTATTGCTGTTTTCAATGATTTTCAAAAATGCACGCCATTTGTCTTTTCCGTGCTTTAGAGAATAACGTCGGCCTTGCGCGTTCCATTCAAAAATATGCACACAAACAAGATGCGGCAAAACCGCTTGCAGATTTTCTGTATCCGCATCTGTCGAAAAGGGCTGCCAGTAGGTTTTTACATTCGGTTTATTTACTGCCGTCAAAAATGCAACTGCACTTTTCCCGTTATCGTTATTGGTATTTTTATGGAATTCAAAAGCAACCGTCAGTCCTTTTTCATCTGCAATATCGGCGAGTCTTTTCGTTTCGTTTACCATTGCCTGCAGTTTTTCTGCACTGACCTTTTGCGAGGAACAGTCCCCCTGCCAAATTCGGATGATTTTTGCGCCGATTTTATCGGCCGTATTTACAATCTGCGCCCACAAAGAATAATCCTCTGTCCCTAAACGGTAGTACGAGCCGTAGGAAACGGAGGTTAATCCGAACTCCTTTTGCAAAGAAATGCATTCCTGTAAGGCAATATCATCATTGGGCGGCAAATGCACATCTCCGCCCCATTCCAAATATTTTATACAGTTTTTTTCGGCGATTTCGCAGACCGCACGTCTGCTTTTTTTGCGGAAAGTTACTGTTGTAAAACTGATATTTTTCACGCGAATCACCTCAAGCCATTGTTTTGAGCATTTGCGCCGTGACCTCGTAAAGCGGATTTTCCTCTTGGTCAATTCTTTGTGCATCGTCCAGCATATATTCCGCCATTCTGACAACCTCTCTGCCAAGGCTGCCTGCAATATGCGGCGTTACAATTATATTTTTGCACCTTGCAATTGCCGAAAACGGATTTAACGGCTCATGCACAAGAACATCTAAAAGCGCTGTTCTTGTTTTCACTTTGCGCATGGCTTTTACCAGACCCTTTTCGTCCACCTGTCTGCCCCTGCCTGTATTGATAAAAACCGCATACGGTTTCATTCGTTCAAACAATTTACCGCTTAAAACGCCCGTTAACTCCTCTTTATTAGCGAGATGATTTGTAATAACATCACACTGAGAGAAGATTTCTTCAAGGGATGCAGGCCGGATATGCAGCTTTTCAGCAACATCACTCGGCAGATACGGGTCATAATAATACACCGTCACATCGTTTGCCTGTAATTTTTCGGCAACCATACTGCCTATACTGCCGACACCGATAATGCCAACCTTTGCGTTATACACACCGCCGCATTTGTCAGCATATTTTGACATTTGATAATACTGCGTACGTGATTTTACGGAAGCACGGAAAAAGCCTTTTGTCGCCAGAAGAATCTGCGCATAGGTATATTCCGCAACAGGCACGGCATTTGCCTTCCAAGCACTGAAAACACGGATACCGCACTCCAGAAATTCATCCGCAAAATGCTGAACAGAGCCTGCCGCATAAAACAGGCATTTTGCATTCGGAAAATAATCCCTAATCTCTTCCTCGCTGAAATGCTCCATACCCCATGTGGAAAAAATGTATTCGGCATTTTTGCAAGCCGTCAGATGATTTTTAATGCTTTTTTTGCTAAGCACCGTTTCGTATACATCATAACGCTCCTGTAATTTTTCTATCATACCGCCGTCATAAACACGATGTGCATTATGTTCCTCTGCAGTCAGCAAAATTGCTTTTTTCTGTTCAGTCAAGTTTTATCCCTCTTTCTGCATTGAAATGATTCCATTCCGCTTCGAAGCTGTAATTTAAATCCGGCAATCCTCTGAGCGGTATAAATCTGCTTTTGTTATTATAGGTCACAACAGCAAAATTACGGTAATATTCATTTTCCGTGATTTCCGTACCGTTGCGGGTGCATACAGCGCCGCCTCTGCTTCCCGTTTTCGGCAGCATCTCGCAAAACACAGAGCAAAGCATGCATTGCGTTTTTACAGTATCCCTGTAACTGTATAAATCCAAAACGGATGCATAATCGGTATCCGTTAAATGGTAGTATTTTAAATTACAATGCTTTTGAAGTTTTTCTTTAAGCACGGATATTTTATCGATATTTCTGTGCTCAGCCGCATAAATACTCATATCCGCTGAAAAATCTGTCTGTTCATTCCCGCTTTTCAAACAATTTTCAATATAAATTTTTTCTCTTTGTAAAGCGTTTTTAATTACGCTGTCATCAGTAAAGCAAGTATCTTTTTTTGAAATATATTCAGCCGCTCTCAAAGCGCCTACCTGTGTGCTGTTCAGTGCTGAACCGCCGGGCCTGTATATACCGAACGTTCCTGCGGTTTCTCCGACAGCGAAAAGATTTTCAACACTCGTCTGCCAGTGGAGGTCAACATCCGCACCGCCGTTAATATGCTGGGCACATACTGCAATTTCCAACGGTTCTTCTGATAAATCCACGCCATTCTTTTTGAAAAAGTCAACTGCCTGCGGATTAAGCTTATGCAACCGTTCAAAGGGTGTGCCGCCGTCAGCCCCTGCGGATTGAAGATAACTTTTTGCCGTATCGCTGAGTTTTGAAAAGTCAAACCCTGCCGGATTTTTTCGGTAATCCATATATACGCGGCGTCTCTTTGCCTTTTCACGGCTTACGGCAATATCGATTTTTGAACTGCCGTTTACCTTTTTACTGTCAAAGGGCCACTGATAACCCTTAAGAAATATATTGTCGCATACCTGCGAGGCGTTATCAAATATTTCATTGAGAAATTCGGCTTGATTTCCGTACTCGTCAACGGAATAGTAGGTCGGTATCACCTGTTGATAACTGCCTGACAAATTCCACTTTACACCCAAAGACGCTATACCGTACTGCCACTCCGTCAAATTACAGAATTTACAGCCTGCGTCACGGAGCAAACCGAAAGCCCCTGTCTTGGAATCGGGGTAAACTGTATTTTGATAAACGGTTGCCGCGCCGCCTGTGGCGGCAACAATATATTTTGCCTGTATGGGTAAAAGTTTATATGAGCCGCCGTTTTTCTGCAAAGCAATCAAACCGACCGCTTTGTTGTTTTCGGTAACAATTCGGATTGCCGCTGTTTCGTCAAGTAACGTAAACTCTTTATTGCGAAGCACATTCTTTTCAAGACATTCCGTCATATATTTTGAGGTAAGCGGTCCCGCGCTTGTGCCCCTGCATGTGTTGTCGTGGTCGGTTTTGTAGCCTACAAACCTGCCGTATGTATCGGTCGGAAAGGGTACGCCGTATTCTACAAGATGCTGAAAGCACCGTGCACTGTTTGACGCTTCAACCAAAGCAGTATCCCTGTGCATACCGCCGCCGGAGGTAAGTGCGTCTGCCATCTTCGAAGGGCTGTCCTCATCTGTGCAGGACATTTTATAATAGGTCTGCTTGTCACTCCCTGCATTTCGGGACGTACCCGCGGTTCTGCCGATTGTCAGCAATGCAATATCTTTAACTCCGAATGATAGAAGTCTGTCCGCCGCGGCGTAGCCTGCCGCACCGCTTCCGATGATTACTGCATGAAACTGAAGCATAGTAAATCTCCTTATAAAATCGGTATATGCATACCGCCGCCGCACGCAATAACCGTTCCCGTCGCATAATCCAATCCGCCCGATAATACCGACAGCACGGCTTTTGCGTAATCGGCTGCCGTGCCGAGTCTGCCTGCCGGAATGCCGCCGTTCTCGGCAAGCGTATTATATTTTTCTTTGACCGATGCAATCATATCTGTATCTATAATCCCCGGCTGTATTTCAAAAACTTTAATATTTTCAGGCGCCAAACGGACAGCAAGCAATTTCGTCAGCATACTGATACCCGCCTTTGAAATACAGTATTCTGCACGGTTTAAAGACACCGCATCCGCACTTACAGAGCCGGTGTTGATAATATACCCACTGCCTTGCTTCTGCATAATTTTTGCAACGGGTTGTGCCATAAAGTATGTACCCTTTAAATTGATATCCATAACATAGTCAAAATCCGCCTCACTGATATCAAGCATATCCTTTCTTACGCGAGGGGCCACGCCTGCGTTGTTTATCAGGACGTCAACTGAGCCGAATCTGCTGAGTGTTTCAGCAATAATTTTATTTCTGTCAAACTCTGAGCTTATATCTGCCTCAACAAACAATGCGGCCTCGGAATGTGACTTTATAAAAGATTCCGTTTCGTCGTTACTGTGCCTTGCACACAGTACAACATTGTATCCGTTTTCCGCAAGCACTTTGGCGGTTTCAAAACCCATTCCCTTTGCCGAACCTGTTATAATTGCTGTTTTTTTCATTTGATTATTTCTCCATATATTTTTTATATAACGGCAAATATATCTCTTTGTCCCGAATCGGACATCCTGCCACACCGCCCGCACGCATCATCTTACTGCAATTACCGCATTTTACGCATAATTTATTTGTATCGAGACTACCGTTTTCAAGAAAATCGCAATAAAAATCAGGATAAGCGAAAGTCATTCTACCGAAGCCGACAAGGGAGCAATCGCCGTTTTCCAGACGTTTTTCAGCAAAATTTATCGCATCGGCACCCTTAAAGGATAACGCAGACAGAATCAATTTTAATGTCGGGAATGCTTTTTGCAGTTCGCCTGTGATTTTAACGGCTCTTTGCACACCGATTTCGCCGTTTTCGGGTCCGCCGACAAACGGGCGGTTGATATGCGGGATTAAATAAGGATTTCCGATTGTAATATTCACAAGCTCAATATTTCTTTTCTGCAGCTCTGCAAGTATTTTTTCGGCTTCGGTTAAATCAATCTCTTTTTGCTCACTTGCACCAAAGCCGAAAGGATAAGGGAAACCGTCATAAGCGCTGAGTCTTGTTGTCACAAGCATCGTATCTGGCAACGCATTTTTTACTGCGTCAATGCAATTCAAATAAAGCCTTGTTCTGTTTTCAAAACTGCCGCCGTACTTACCTTTTCTGTCGTATGCGCTCAAAAATTCATCAAACAAATAACCGTGACAGCATTTCACATCTACACCGTCAAAGCCTGCCTTTTCTGCAAGCTGTGCGGTATGTGCAAACATTTCAGGCAACGCATCGCACTCTTCATCCGTAATACTCTGATAGGACAAATCCTCTTTGCCTTTTTCGTAAAGCGGATTTCTGTATGCCACAATCGGCTCAGGCGTGCCGTTCGGCTTGCTGTATCTTCCGCTGTGTGTCATTTGCAGAATCATCAGCGGTGTATATCCGAATTTTTCCAAAGACACGCTGCGCATATTCTGCAAAAGATTTTTATATGTATCAACATTTTGTTCGGTTAAATACAGCTGTCTGGGATTGGCTCTGCCGTTTTTACAAACCGCCGTTGCCTCAAACCATATAATCCCTGCACCGCCTTCGGCAAAGCGCATATATCGTCTTTGGGTAAGTTCTCCGATATTCCCGTCCGCGGTTCCGTCGCAACCCTCCATCGGTTGAAACACGATTCGGTTGTTTACTGTTCTTCCGTTTACGGTCAACGCTTCATTTATAATCATAATATCACACCTTAAAACTTATCTCAATTTAATAATACATTATTTTTTGCTTTAATCAAGTTCATTTTCTGCTGTTTTATATGCATTTTTTGATATTATGTTTGTATTTTTCTCTCATTTATGATATATTGCATTTATGAAAACTTTAATCAATACATTTCAAAGAAAAGCAAAAAAAGAAAATACGGATTTGTCATCACTCCATTTTCACAACGGTTACGAATTGATTTTTGTGACAAAAGGCGAGGCAGATATTGAAATCGACGGCGTGCCGCACAAAGCCAAAGCACCGGCAATTATATTGCTGAATCCTTTTGAACAGCATAAAATCACCGGTGCAAGCGAAGATTATGAAAGGACAATACTTGTTTTAAGTGCAGAGGTTCTGGAACAAAATGTTTCTCCGCGTCTGATTGCTATGCTCAAATGCAGACCGCAGGGATTTTCGCATATTATAAATCCAAATAGGAGCGATTTTGCAAATATATGCACGATACTTGACAGCATATCCAAGGAATTGGAGCTTAACGATGTATTCAAGGAGCAATATTTACTGAACTGCGTGTATAACATGCTTATTTTGATGCACAGAACAGAAAAAATTGTTTCTGACTTTTCATCCTCCATGATGAAAGCACAAGCTTATATGGACGAGAATTATTTTCAAATAGACAGTATTGAAAGTATCGCAGAAAAATTCTGCGTATCCCTGTCCCATTTTTCACGTTCCTTTAAAGCATATTCAGGGTATTCTCCTGTTAAGTATCTAAAAAACACAAGACTTTACCATGCGCAGCAGCTATTGATGTATTCGGAGTATACTGTGTATGAGATAAGTGAAAAAATCGGATTTAAAGACACAAATAATTTTATCAGACAGTTTAAAAATAAATTTAAATTATCCCCATTAAAATTCAGAACGGAAAATAAAGTGTAGAGCATCCGAATTCGGATTATATTCAATCACGCATCTAAAAAATACTGTTCGTATATGTATGGATGAAAAGAAGCCGGCACAGTCGAAAGACTATGTCGGCTTCTTTTCATCCTATTCGGTTTTTGTTTTCCCTGTTAACCATAGTGCACTCAGGTGATTTTATTGGTAAGAGCGAACCGATGAACTGCCCCTGCAAGGTTCGCATATGTCTTTCCTTCTGTGCCTTAGGCGAAGAAGGACAAGTTTGTACAGACCATGTAAGGGCAATTCACGAATCACCCGCGTATGAACAAATTTGACCCCTACAAGCGCTCTACGAATTTCTTCTTTTGGCAAACTGTGCCAAAAGAGAAAACCGTTTGTCGCCGTACTGTCGGATATTCGCCGCAACGGCGCGTCCGAATACGGACCGATACAGTCCGTGCAGTTCATCAAAGGTCACTTCGCCCGCAAACGTCAGAATTTCCATTTCCACGCCGAATTCCACAGCGCGAAACGGCATACAGGAAAGCCCGTTTCGCAAATAAAACGCTTTGCGCTTTTCACGTTGTTCCGCATTTGGGGCGCCTTGTTCCTTAGTGCTTTCAATCTCCAAAAACAGGCGCTTGCCCGCGTACCGTTCCCGCAAGAGTCCAAGCACCGCCGAACCGACGCCGCAACCGCGTTTTTCTTCGCTTACGGCAAGATAATCCACCAGCACAAGTCCGCCGCACTGTACAGTGATTGCCTCACCTGCAAACGCGCCGTCCGCTGTTTCTATCGCAAGAATTTCAGCATTTTCCTTTGCACGGGTGCGCAGAATCATGGAAAACGGCTTGCGCTCTGCGGGCGGGAAAGCACGCATATATAGCGCTTCTATCTGTTTCATCTGCGTGGCGGTGTGTACTGCCGCCAAACGGTATTCCGATGCCTGCATTACTTATCCAACCAACCTTTTTTAAACATCAGATGTGCCGCCAGCATGGAAATCACCACACCGATGGGAATCAGCACACCCGTCGCAAGCGTGCCTTGGAACAGCAGAATCAGTACAATCGCCGTAACAGGTACAACTGCAATTTTCCAGTGCTTAACAAAATAGCTGATGCCCAAGGCACCAAACAGCGCCGGCACCACCTGCTGAAACGCAGGTGCGAATACCGAATTTTCATCGGTAAGATACGGCAAAACGGGGCTGAACACCACTACGCCCACGGCAATAATAACGGTCGTGACAATAGAAGACGTTGCAATGGCAATGGTTGAAATAACTTCGCCTTGTTCGCTGTTGGCGCGCACACCCGCATTTTCCATTGCATTGAGCCCGCAAGGCAGTTTTAAATTGGTAATGTTGCCTGTCACAAAGCTGAGATATGTACCGCCCGCACCAAGCAAGGGCGTATAGGTAATCACTTCAATAATGGCAGACGGATAAAACAGCATTGCCACAGGCAGTAAACCTTTGAGCACATAACTGCCCTGCGGCCATACACCGAGATGCACACAAATCGATATCGGCAGCATAATAAACAGCAAAAGCGCCGCAACATCCCAAATAATCCCGTAAAAATGCACGCTGTTTTCATAAGTTCTGTTTTTCATGTTCATGCTCTCTCCCTTCCCGTCAGCCGCGCCACTCAAATACGGCGATATTCTGCGGCAGAACCTGTGCCAGCACCATAACCACCAACATGGCAAGAATCATACTGAAAGGCATGGCAAAGGACTGCAGCCATTTGAGATGAAACTTATCCGCAATTTTTTGTAAAATGAACATAAATAACATAGAGGAAAGCAATGCCGCAAGCGACATGACACCCGCACCGTCGCCGATGATTTGGGCATCACCCTTCCCTGCAATCGCTCTGCCGATAAATGCCGAAATCAGACCGATAAATGCGGCGGCAGACATCACATCTGCCCATTTACCGTTTTTCGCTGCCGCTTTGCTCATGCCTTTTTGAATTTTCTTCAGCATAAACGGCACCAAAATCAGCGGTAAAATACTGCCCAGGGTCATCACCCACGCCACCGTTGCAAATACTGTCGGGTCCGTAACTTCCTGCGACATTCCGCCCGCACCGCCGAACGCCTCAATTGCCGCTTCGGCGGCAGGCACCTCGTAATTGATTGCCCCGATAACCGTCAAACGAATCCAAGGCAGTACAATCCCCAGTGCCCCTGAAAGCGTCAGTACCGTAGCAAGAATCGCAAATGCGGGCGCAACGGTAAACAGCGCCGAAGAGGTCACAGTCTTTTTTAATGACTCTGCCGAAATTCCCAGCGCTTTTCCCCGCCGCCAGGCGCGCACCAAAAAGAACACAGACTGCGCAATGACAAACAGCACGACAACCGCGCCTAAGCAGTACATGAAACCGTCGGATTTGAAATCCATTCTATTCTCCCCTTTTTTTAATTTTCTTTTTCAAAAACATAAGACACGACGAGTTTGCTGTGCGCCGTGTCTTCGTAAATAATATAACATATATAGAAGAAAAAGGCAACCGTACGAAGCGAAATTCGTGCGGTTGCCGCTTATCATTCTGTATCTTTTGCGGTTGTTTCAGTCTGCAACACTTTCTCCTGCTCTTTTTTCAGTGCAAGGCGTACAGCGTGCACCTCTCGATAAATTTTCGTAAGATAAACAATGCCGTAAATCATACCGCCTGCACAAGCGCAGGCAAATAACGAAATACCAATCCAAGGTTCGCCTGCGATACAGAGAAAAGCACCCGCCGCGATCATACAAACAATAAAACCAATTATCCACCCCATAAATAAACCTCCACATTTTTTAAATCGGAGCAACGCTCTGCTTTGCTTGCAAGGCGCAGAGCTTGCGACAGATTACAAGCTGTGCAGGGAGCGTTAGCTCCTCCGAGTTTCAGAAGGGGATTATCCCCCTCTGAAACTCGGATATGGAACCCGCCGCCTTAGAGGCGGGGGACATCTGCACTTAGGTTATATTTTGATTTTAGCATATCTTGCTACTGAAATCCATTGGCAAAACATATGATTTTTATGACCATTTTGTGAACTTTACAAAAAGGGGTTGATTTTTTCTAAATTATGGATAAAATATATATTAGCACTCGGAGAGAGTGAGTGCTAAAAATTCATACATTATTCTTTCGGGAGGCATTTATATGACAATCAAACCCCTTGCCGACAGAGTTGTTTTAAAATCTGTCGAAGTTGAAGAAACCACCAAAAGCGGCATCATTCTTGCGGCATCTGCACAGGAAAAGCCTCAGGTCTATGAGGTTGTTGCAGTCGGCCCCGGCGGCAACGTGGACGGCAAAGACGTAACGATGTTCGTAAACGTCGGTGACAAAGTCATCGCAGGCAAATACGCAGGCACAGAAGTCAAAATGGACAGCGTCGATTACACCATCGTCCGTCAGTCCGACATTCTGGCAATTGTTGAATAATTATTTCGGGAGGCTACTATCATGGCAAAACAGATTATTTACGGCGAAGAAGCACGCAAGGCACTGCAAGCCGGTATCGACAAATTGAGCGACACTGTTAAAATCACACTCGGTCCCAAAGGCAGAAACGTGGTTCTTGACAAAAAATACGGCGCACCGCTGATTACCAATGACGGCGTGACCATCGCCAAAGAAGTTGAGTTGGAGGATGCGTTCGAAAACATGGGTGCACAGCTCGTCAAAGAGGTTGCCACCAAAACTAACGATGTTGCAGGCGACGGCACCACCACCGCCACCCTGCTTGCACAGGCACTCGTCCGTGAGGGTATGAAAAACGTTGCCGCAGGTGCAAACCCGATGGTTGTCAAAAAAGGTATGCAAATGGCAGTTGACGCTGTGGTTGCCGCACTCAAGGCGGAAGCAAAGCCCGTTCAGACAAGCGATGATATTGCGCGTATTGCAACTATCTCCGCCGCAGACGAATTTGTCGGCAAGCTGATTGCGGACGCCATGGAAAAGGTCACCGCAGACGGCGTTATCACGATTGAAGAATCCAAAACCAGCGAAACCTACAGCGATGTTGTTGAAGGCATGCAGTTTGACCGCGGGTACATCTCTCCCTACATGGTAACCGACACCGACAAAATGGAAGCCGTCATTGACGATGCATTCATTTTGATTACCGATAAGAAGATTTCCAATATTCAGGAAATCCTGCCCCTGCTTGAGAAAATCGTCAATGCGGGTCAGAAGCTCGTCATTATCGCAGAAGATGTAGAAGGCGAAGCACTTTCCACTATTCTCGTCAACAAGCTGCGCGGCACCTTCACCTGTGTTTGCGTGAAAGCGCCCGGCTTCGGCGACAGAAGAAAAGAAATGCTTCAGGATATCGCTATCCTCACAGGCGGCGAAGTGATTACCTCTGACCTCGGCTTAGAGTTGAAGGATGCAGATATCCCGCAGCTCGGCCGTGCAAAACAGGTGAAGGTCTCCAAAGAGAATACCACTATTGTAGACGGTGCAGGCGACAGCGATGCCATTAAGGGCCGTGTAGCACAGATTAAGAGCCAGATTGAGACCACAACCTCTGATTTCGACCGTGAAAAATTGCAGGAAAGACTTGCAAAGCTCGCGGGCGGTGTTGCAGTCATCCGCGTAGGTGCGGCAACCGAGACCGAAATGAAGGAAAAGAAACTGCGCATTGAAGACGCACTTGCCGCCACCAAAGCGGCTGTGGAAGAAGGCTCTGTTGCAGGCGGCGGCGTAGCGCTTTTGGGTGCAATTCCCGAAGTCGAGAAACTGCTCGACACCGATGACGCAGACTTAAAAACAGGTATCCGCATTGTGCTGAAAGCCATTGAAGAGCCCGTCCGCCAGATTGCAAAGAATGCGGGGCTCGAAGGCTCTGTCATCGTCAACGATATTCTCCATGCAAACAAAGCGGGCTACGGCTTTAACTTTGCAACCGAGGAATATGTAGACATGTTTGAAGCAGGCATCCTTGACCCCGCAAAGGTCACCCGTTCCGCCCTTCAGAATGCGGCGTCCGTTGCGGCAATGGTACTGACTACGGAATCTCTTGTAACCGATATCCCCGACCCGAAAGCAGACGCAGCAGCAGCCGCAGCTATGGCGGCGCAGGGCGGCGGCATGTATTAAGCATATATTGCTAATTCTATAATTCCAATCCCTAAAGGACATACGGAAATGTCCTTTAGGGATTTTTTGTCACAGCGTACTGTCATCCGATGCAAATCATATATTGACAAACCTCGAAACATTTGATAGAATAACAAAGCTAGATTTTCAGTTTTTACATTTGCATGCTTCCCGTTTATACAGGTGGATATATATGGAGACGTATCGAAGTGGTCATAACGGGGCGCACTCGAAAACTTTTAAGTATTTGAGAACGGAAAATCCCGAAAAGCCTTTAACACTGCGGTTTTCGGGCATCACCTCGCTTTTAAAACGCTTTGAGTTCTAACAGAAATTCTAATAAAAATTGAATATTGCGTTAACCTCGTGAAAATGAGTTAACATATATGGAGATGTACCCAAGTGGCTGAAGGGTCCGGATTCGAAATCCGGTAGGTCGGTTTTGCCGGCGCAAGAGTTCAAATCTCTTCATCTCCGCCAATGCATCAAGGGAAATCTGTTATTGGATTTCCCTTGATTATTTTTTATTGGAGTATTAAAATGAATAATTTATTTTCTAGAAACATTAAAATAATTTACATGAATAATGTATATAAAGAAACTCTTGGTATAATTGAATATAATCCATCATATAATAATAAATTTTGGATTTCATTTTTTGAGATACTTGAAAATTGCAATCACAAGTTTAACGAATTAAATGGGAGATTGTACTTAATTAGCAATCAAGGCATAACATCAATTGAGAAAGGCGAAACAATTCCATTTGATGCATCTTTGATTGTTTATTCTGAAGTTACAGCACTAAATAACGCATATCGATACGATGAAAAAGATGGTATTATATTCTATTTTCATACGGATGAAAATAACCATCTTTTTTTCCCTCATATACATGCATCATATAGTGGAAAAGAAATGCTTATTTCTTTAGACTCTTTAGAAACTACTGGTTCATTATATAATCGTAAAAAAGAAAAAATTGCAATAAAATATGTATCACAAAACAAATCAGAATTACTTGAATTTTGGAACCGTTTGATAAAAAGCAGATAGAAATATATGCCTCAGTAATTTTCTTTGTTTTTCTCATTCTCTCTCCCCGTTTTCACTTCCTTCCATTTTTCTTTTACATCGGCGTTGTTCATTTTCACGCTCCCTGTACTGCCGCTTTTTAAACGCTCGGATAAGTTCCTTATATTTATCTGTGCGTGGGTTGGATAGCTTTTGCGGTGAAGCCATATAGGAGATAAATTCTGTTTTGGGTATGTACTGTACTGCACCGATTTTTATGCCGTGCAGTACATTTTCTTTTATAAGCTTGTGTATGCTTTGCGGATTATGTCCCACCAGTTCCGCCGCCGTCTGCGTGGGCAGAGCATCGGGTAGCTCTGCCCATTCCTTTTCAAGCCACTGACGGAAGGCATTGCAGTTTTCCTCTGTCACCTCAATCAACGGTCGTGGATGCCATTCGGTACGGTTTGAGAACATACCGTTTAGTTCTGCAAGGAAGCCTACTTCGTTATCCATACGGTATTTGAATATCTCCGCATCTTCTTTGAGCACTCTATACTTATGTGTTGCGTGTCCCGTGTTCTCATGCGGGATATAATTATGATCCATCAGATATTTCATTTTGCGTGTGGAGATGTGCAGGTATTGCCGCAACTCGCTCCCGCTCATATAATCTTTCATTTAATCACCCTTTTCCGTGACGGCAATCATAACCGTCACTTTCTTATTTTTTCTATGACATTGTTCGATAACATACTTCGTTCCTCTTGATTTGCCGTCCCAAAATGCCAGCACCTCATCGGAATAATCAATAATTTGCAGGTTACGCCGAAGCGGAGCGACACGACCGTATTTTTCATATTCAGGCAAAAATTCGGTGAGTTTCAGCCCGTTAGCGACTGCATATTCTCTTGCACAGGTATCTATTCCTCTTGCCCCGCCGGACACAATTTCCGTAACATCTTTCGGCAGATATTTTTCCAAATCATTTACTTTCAATCCTCTTGAACCGATTACAGCAACTTTCATAATAAATGCTCCTCTCTGTCCTACTGGTAGGACGTATAATTTTGTTTATTAGTATACACTAAAAATGTCCTAAATCAAGACATTATGGTGATATTATGAAACGAATACTCGATTCCGAAAAATTGAATATTATCGGCTTGCGGGTTAAGGAAGCAAGAATAATGGCAGGATTGAGTCAAAAGCAGTTATCGGAAAAATTAGAGCTACTCGCTGTCTACACTTGTCGTGGTTCTATTTCTCGTGTTGAAAACGGTCAACGAGCCATTACAGATATAGAAATTGATGCTATATCTAAAGTCTTAAACGTGTCTCTTGATTATCTGTTCGGCAGAGAATAATTTTAAGGAGCTTTACTATGGCTATTAAAAGTTTATCAATTAGAATTGATGAGAATATGTTGAACAAATTACATGTTGTTGCGGACTACGAAGGTCGCAGTGCTAACAGCGAAATTCTTGTCCTGATACGGGAAGCAATTGAAAAATACGAGGAAAAGCACGGCAAAATTGAGATTGATAATAAGTGACATATCAAAAGGCGTCTCTTGCGAGGCGCCTTAACTTTTTCCCATATTTAAAATGTCCGTCATAATATCTGCACTTGCCTGCTTGCTCGCTTTGTCAAGGTGAGCATAGATATTTGCCGTGGTTGACAAATCGCTGTGTCCGAGGAAGTTTGACACATTGATAAGCGGTACATCCTGCCCGATAAGAATACTTGCGAACGTGTGCCGAAGATCGTGAAAGCGGATATGCCGCAGTCCGTATTTTTTTAACAGGTCACTGAAATGCTGTGTTACATAAGACGGCCTTATCAGCTCTCCAAGTTCGTTGACACAGACGAAATCGTCATATTTTCGGTTGTAGCTACCCTTGAACATCTTACGGTATAAATCTTGCTTTTCTTTTTCTTCCGAAAGCATTTCGAGCACAGGCTCGGGCAGAGGGAGTGTTCGCCGACTTGATTTATTTTTCATTTTTTCCACAGGCTCTATAATCGTTTTGCCGTTTGCTTTATATTCAATGATTTTTGTATCAAGCAGAACCGTTTTCTTGTCCCAGTCGATTCTCGACCACCGAACACCCAGCGCTTCGCTTCTTCTAAGACCAAGCCCGCCGCCGAGCATAATGGCAGGATAGATGCTGTCTGAGCGTGTAAGCTCCAGCAGATTGACAAGCTCTTCCTCGGAATAGTTCTCACCGTGAAATTTATTTTTCTTCGGACGGTCGATTCGGTCAAAGGGATTTGCGTCAATCAGTTCATCCTTAAAAGCCTGCTGAAAGGCTTTGTGCAAAATCGCATGATAGTGTATGACCGTGTTGGCAACAACATTTTGTGCGAACAGATGCTCATAGAATTTTTCAATATCTTTTGCAGTTATCGAGCCGACGGTCAGATGCGGTTTCGGTTCAAAATACCGCCTGATTTTTCCGTAAACCATCATATGGTAGCTTTGAAAGGTGCTTTTTTGAAGGCTTGGTTCAACCTTTTTAAGATATGCACACATATATTCGAACACGGGAATGTCCGAAGACGGTCTGCCGTTTCGTGAAAGCCCCTCGGCATATTCATTTTCAAACGTTTTCACCACCTCTCTAAATGCTTTGTTAACCTTAGATTTTCCTGTACCTTCGGGCAAACCGAGGGAGCGCCAAACTGCTTTTGATTTGCCGTTTTCTTTTACCTGTATCACGGCATACAGTCTGCCTTTTTTAGGTTGCACGCTTGCCGCAAGTGTATTTTGTGTTCCCATTTATCATTACTCCTTTTTTGATTTTCGGCTCTGTGCCGACACAGACAATATCACAAGACTGTTTGCAAGTCCAGACATTATTTTGAGTTTTTTCGATTAAATAAATCTTGGGGTTCGAATCGCCCTTATCAATTTGCCGAAGATAATTTATCAAATGTGATTTTGCAATGCGGTTTTCTCTACCCACCTTAACAGCAGGCAGAGATTTTTCCTTGATAAGCTTGTAGACGGTTTTCGTGCTGACCCTCAGAATTTCGGAAACCTCTGCGACAGTCAGCGCCGCAGGATATTTACAAAGTGATTTTTCATATTCTTTTTTTGTCATTCAAAGTCCTCCATAATATTTTTTTCGTGCCAATTATCATCAAGCAGTTTTTTCAAATCAATGTTACCGCGTGTTTTTGCCATTCTCGTATTGGCTTGCTTCCTTACAAATTCTAACTCGTGCGGTGACCATTCGGTATCCTGATAAGCAATGATTTGGCAGAACATATCAATGATTACGGCATAACGGTACAGTCCTTTTGACATGCGAGATGCGATGGGACGAACCTCGTCTTGAATCGCTTTTGATAATTCTTCCGTAAGAAACGGACTGTGATTTTCACAAATCAAGCGGTCAATATACGTTTCAAGCGCCTTTGTAACGAACTGCGAAAAAGATGACACATCTGCTTCACCGAACAGAATCTCGCACCTTTTTGTCAATTCTTCATCAAGATATACGGTTTTTCTTACTGCATTATTTGTTTCATTCATTTTTGATTTCTCCTTATTGTTGTAATAGCACGCCGATTCTCACACCGTAAACCTTGCGGAACAATCGGCAATTTCTCATAATTCGCACACATTCTGTGTGTGATATACGCTTAACGACACCCCTGTGCAAATTACACAAGCGGTGTTAGACAATGGCTTAACATAGCGTAATTCTTCGGTCGGCTCTGCCGTCCGATGTGGCCTGGGTCGGTGTGACAGCACCGTCCCTTTCTCCTGCTTTATTTTCGACCCTGTATTTTAGCTGTATTTTTTCGCTTGTTCGTCAATATACACGAAAGCAAAATATAGTCTGTTATGCTCAAGTGCTTGTCATTGGCACGGCTTTGTAGCATTTCCTTTTCTGCCGGTGTCAGCCTGATTGTCAGGCTTTGCGTTCGGTTTCGCTTGTATTTCACATTTGCCTCCTGTTGCCTAATTTCGCCGTTTCATTCTGTTGTCGGGTACTTTCCGCAGTTTTTGCCGAAAGAGCCACACGCTCGCTCACAGGGGCGCAAGTGACGGCAGGAACGCAGGATTTACCGTCCAATATCTTTACGTCACTTACGGCACTTTCGTCACGGTCGGAAGAATAGGAAATATCCACAAGCCTTTGCCCGTTGCTTCTGCGGTTTGTAAACTGCACGCCTTGTTCTTCCAACGAATACCGCCAGCGGTTCATCATCTGTTTAAGACTTTTTGCAGACAGCCTTTTGCCGTAGTGCGAATTAAAAAGTTCTGTGAATTCACTGTTCGTTCCGTTAAAGGATTTTTGCTTTTTCATAAATTCAATCAGTGATACCATTTCATCGGGCAGTCGCATCTGCGGATTTTCAAGACTGTCCGAAACGAGAGTCCAAACACAATCGTCCTTTGACAACCGCATTTCCATTTCACGGTATTCAATATCTCTGCCCGTACAAACGAGCGTTGCCGTATCTGCATTTCGCTTGCTTTTGTCAAGTACAAAAATTGCATCCATCGCTCCGCTTATTCCTGTTGTACCTGATATCTTGTTTAATGGATCGCCGTCACCCTGTTTTCTCAAATGATGTACAAGCAAAATGGAAATTTCCAATTCGTCCGCAAGCTGTTTCATTTGCCGTACATCATCGTAATCGTTTGCGTAGGATGTGTCGGTGGTGCTTGCACGGACAATTTGAAAGGTATCAATCGCAACCAATACCGTGTCAGGATGCTCCGAAACAAAATTTCGTATCTGCTCGCACAGCCCGTCCGCAAGCGTGCCTGCGGCAGTTGCAAAGTATGCATTATCGGGGACTTCATCCGTGAGCATACAAAGTCTTTGCTGTATTCTGTTCAATGGGTCTTCCAAACAAAGGTACAGGGTTGTGCCTTTTTGTGTTGATAAATTCCATATCGCTTCACCCTTTGCAATGCGCACACACAAATCAAGCACCATCCACGATTTTCCGATTTTCGGCGCACCGCCGAGTATGGAAATGCCTTGCGGCAAAAGAGTTTCAACACAAAACTTCGTTGGCGGAAGCTTCATATCCATAAGTGTTTCACCGTCTACCACGGTGAGCATATTTTTTGTTTCGTTCATAAAATTTCACTCCTTTATTCTTTTTGATTGATGATTTCAGAACAATCATATACCACTCCTACCTTTCAAATATCAAAAATTCAGCAGTGTCAGTTTCCGTGCAAGAGGAAGTTTGCATTTCCCCTGATTGCCGATTTGTCTGTATATCTGTTTTGTTCCTGCGCCCTTTTCCTGACCGCGTATTTCACAGCCGCTTTCTTCGCTCGTCCGTCCTTTCGGGAGCAATCCGCCCCTTCCTCCTGAACACATCAACAATATGATGCTGTCATCGCAAAGTGCACACCGTGTATCCTCACAGCAGACTATTCAATTTTTACAGGCTTTTCTTTTTCTGCCTGTTCTGGTACAATAATACTGTAATTTTTAAATCTTCTAAATATCAAAGTGTTAATGCCGAAAATCACACAAAAACACTTTGAGACAAGGCGGTGAAAATACTTTGCAGAATATATGCGGTTTGTATGTGTCCGTGAATGATGACGGAACTATAAAAAGAAATCTCACCGTAAAAAGCGGTGAGACAATAAAGCTTAAAAACACTACGGTCAATGATGAAATCATAGCGTTTTCCGAATTGAATTTTAAATACTACGCAGAGTTATTGGAGCATATTGAAAATATGTGCGAAGACTCATACGTTGAAGTAACAGATGGTGATTTCGGAGAGGCAGGCATAGATATTGATGCTTATACAGAAATTCTGAAAACGGTTCATAAACTAATTGAGGCTTTGGAAGAGTCAAATCCTCTACACGGGACATTACTGCGAACACTTTTAGAAGACCAAATCCCGCCCGATGACGGCTCGGCAATGTATTTAATAAACAGCGAGGCAAAAATTACCGATTGTCTGTCATCGGTAATGCAACTGCAATTCCTTATTAACGACATACTGTATGATTTGCGAAGCGGAACACCGCTTGATATGGAGCAGAAATATAGTATTTTTAAAACTGCGGAGTTTACGCAAATCCAAACACTGGACGAAAAAATTACTGTGCAATACCGTTTTCGCTCGCTGATAGATTACTATATTTTCTTAATGATGCGGTTTGTTGAAAATCATCCGAATGTTGCCCTTTGTCAGTGCTGTGGCAAATGCTTTATTCCGAAAACAAAACGGACAACCCTGTACTGTGACAGAATTATCCGTGATAATAAGACCTGCAAACAAATTGCTCCTGCATTAAAGCATAAGCGTGATGCCGCACAGGATTCAGTTATACAAACCTTCGACAGAACAAAGAAAAAGATGTATAAACGCTTTGAGCGAACCAATGACTTTTCCAATGCAACTGCAAACACCCTTTCTCTTACACAGTATTACGATTGGCTCGGCAAAGCCGAACAGGCAAGGAAAGCATATCTTGCTGGCAAAATATCAGCAGAAGAGGCACTTGAAATTATTATAGTGGAATGAAAAAAACAGCGAGCAAAACCAACTTTGATTTTGTTCGCTGTTATTTTGATTTAGTGAGATTTCAACATTTACTCATGCAGGAAAACTTTGATATATATTTTTACCCACGAGCCTTTCTTTTCCTTTGATGTAATCTTTCCGAAAAGGAGCTTTCCTGCATCCATCAAACGGGCAAAAATTACATTATCTTGCATTGGTACATAACCGATTTTAACGCCGTTTGCCGTTTTAATAACAATCGCTTGTTTATCGTATTGATTATCAGGCTCTCTGAAAAATTCCAATCTATCATCATTATTCAAATGAGGCTCTAATTCTTCAATACCTTCAATATGTGTTGTACCTGCTACATATGTATCAAAAAGGAATATATCTTTTTCAAATGGCTTCGGTATGGAAATTTCGCCGTTTTTACCGTGAAGCAATCCTACAAGTCCGCTACCGCCGGACTTTACCAAATCTCCCATAATCTCACCTCAACATTTCTTTGATTTTCGTCTTTAAAATAACGATAAGTTCATTGTACTGTTCAATGATGCTTTCAAGCTCCTGCTTCTTCTGTTCGGTTTTCTCTGTATCCTCAACAATATCTTTCATGGTGTACGGATACTCTGTTTTAATATTATCAATACTTTCTCTTATAGATTTTAACAGTCCATGTAAACGCTCCCTGTCTTCTACAAGTTGTGTCATAGCGTCTTTATTCTGTTCAGGCAATGGATTGTTGCCAACCATTTCGCCTATAATCCTCAATGTTTCTAAATCGCCGTTTTTATAGGCGGATACCGCATTATCAAATAATTGAAGTTGTGCTTCGGAAACATTAGAGTTAATATCAGGATGCAACGATTTTACTATTTTACGATAGAGTTTTTTAAGTTCCCTGTTATCTTCGTCTGACAGGAATTCCGCCTTGCTTCGTTTGAGAGCATCGTTCATTTTATCAATCTGCTCGTCAAGCTGTTTTTGATACTCGGCAAATTCAATATCGAGCGTTTCTTCAATATCAGAAATTATGATTTTTTCCTGCCTGTTTTTCTTTGCCTGAATCAATTCAATTTTACGCTTTAGTCGCAGAAAAGTACATTGTGACTCATATGTCTTGTACTCAATACTGCCGAGTTTTAGCATATATTCTGTTTCAATATTTTTGCAGATAACAAACTGAAGCTCATCACGTTCCAGCAAAAGCATTGACAGCTCTGTACGCATTCTCTCTACTTCGCTTTTCAGCTTTTCAAAATCAGGGAACAGAATAATGTTGTCCATTGAAAATGCTTCAAAATCGAATTCAGAATTTTCTGTTTTATCCATTCAATGCACCTCACTTTATACTTCCATCATATTATCCGTCCAAAGTTC
>DKUE01000016.1:7826-8049 GCA_002490525.1 Ruminococcaceae bacterium UBA7212 | reverse complement strand
ATCTGTTTCTTTTTAATTTAAAAAGAGAATTTGAATAGTAAAAAATCAGCATTCCCTCAAACAAATACATAAAAATATCTATTACAATTTTAGTCATTGTCTATATCCTCACCGATGAAATCCAAAAAGCGGCGTTTAAACTCGGATTGCTTTCTTGTTGCGACAGAAATTTTTATATTCGAACACGGCTGTGCCAATGTAATTTCATTTCTTTGAAAGTTTT
>DKUE01000016.1:7033-7551 GCA_002490525.1 Ruminococcaceae bacterium UBA7212 | reverse complement strand
TAATTTCATTTCTTTGAAAGTTTTTTATATAGTTCATATTCACGATATAACTGTTATGCGGAACGGCAAAACAGGATGCGGTAAGCATGGAACGAAGTTGTTTCATGGTTTCTTTTATATTGTAATTCATTTCTTTTGTATAAATAAAAACACCTTTAAGCTTTGCTTCGGCATAAATAATATCGGAAATTTTGAGCCTTGCGACCTTACTGTCTTTCATATGCAGTGTTATAATGCTCTCGTTTATGACGGACAGCGCTTTGTCAAGTGCTGAAAAAATACGGCTCTGCGTTGCGGGTTTATCAATATATCTTGTAACCTGAATGTCCATCGCATCATCTAAATATTGATGATATGCCGTAACAACAAGGATAACCGTATTTTTATGCTTTTGCTGAATTTGCTTTGCAACAGCTATGCCGTTTGTATCTCCAAGCTCTATATCGAGAAATAATATGTCGTAAATTTCATCGGACTTTAATAAATCAGCGCCTGTTTTAAATTCGTCAATACTGTAT
>DKUE01000016.1:0-6762 GCA_002490525.1 Ruminococcaceae bacterium UBA7212 | reverse complement strand
GTTTTAAATTCGTCAATACTGTATTCTATATGATGCAGTTTGAAATATGCTCCCGCATAGCACTTCACCGACAGTCTGCACTCTGTTAAATCATCACATATTGCGATTCGCATAATATCCCCCTAAAATAAAATCAGTGGTTTCGAACAGCTCCCTGCCTTTTTAAACTTATATGGGGGCGCAATTCAATACGGTTCTTATACCAAGACTATAGTATAGTTCCGTTTTTTTGTCAACAGAAGAGAACGGTCTTATTGCGTCCGTTTTAAACCGCTCTGCTGTGATTTTCTCTGCATTTTATTGATTCTGCGGACAAGTTCTGTTACAATAATTACAAAGGCGGTGTGAATTTGATTTTTTCTTTTAAAAGAAACAGTTTAGATTCCAAAGAATCTGTTGACATTATTGAATCCATTGTATATGCGCAGTTAAAACCGCTTGGGTTTCGAAAACACGGCAGAACACTGCACCGATTTTCAGACGGCGATATTTCGCAGGTCGTAAACTTCCAGAACGGTTGTCCGCAGAAACAAATCTATAACATACTATGGGTCAATCTCGGTATCCGAATCCCCGAATGTACGGAACGAAGCTTTTCAATTTCCCAACCGCTCAAAAAATATTATCATGATTACGACTGCACCATTCGCACGGAGCTTAGCTCCTTTGCCTCGCACAAAAACACGGGATACAGTTTAAAGCAAGATCCCCATAAAATCGGGAATACGGTTTTAAGCGATTTACAAAAATACGTTTTACCTGTATTTGATACACTGAACAGCCGCGAAGCCATTTTGCATCATCGAAAAGATTATCCGGATTTTGACGAGTATAATCATCATCTGCGTTTGCTGGAAGAAGCTATGATATACGGCAGAGCGGGCAATACGGACAAAGCTACTGCATGTTTTAATCGTTATTATCAAAAAGTGTTGCAGAAATATAACGATGAATTAGCCCATGGTTCTCGAACATACATGCGCAAAGGGCAGAGCACAGTGTATTATAATGTAAGAACCAAACGAACAGAAACCGTAACCGCTGAAAGAAACGGATACATAACCTTATATGACGCGAGCGATTCGCATTTGAAATATCTTGAAAAATTAGCGGAGAGGCTGAATATCGCTCTGTCCGGAAGATTATAAAAGTATCGGAATTGTACTTTATCCCATTCGGATTTTATCAAAGAACGAAATATACTTGGAGGTACGCATATGACAAAAGGCAGACGTACAAAAATCATTTTGACGGCATCGGCGGCGGTTCTGCTTGCCGTACTTTGCACGGGTCTATATATTGTATTCGGGGTGGTCGGCATGGAGAAAAAACGCACTTACGCACAAAGCACGGTGGTAGAAAATAACATCGGCACAGGCAGGACTGTGCTGGATACAGACGTAACGTATCAAACGATGAACGGCTTTGGCGCATCCGCATGCTGGTGGAGTCAGGATGTCGGCACATGGGAGAATCACGAAGAAATTCTTTCTTATCTTTATGACAGTGAAAAAGGTATCGGGTTGAATATTTACCGCTACAATCTCGGTGCGGGGTCAAAGGGCGATGTACACATTCTGACCGAAAACCGCGGTACGGAGTGCTTTTTAAATGCGGACGGTACATATGATTTTACAAAAGACGCGGCGGCGCAAACCTGCCTTGCCGATGCAAAACGGCTTGCGGGGGATGACTTGCGTGTTACGCTGTTCTGCAATTCCGCGCCTGTTTCGATGACATTGGACGGCGCGGGCTACGGTGTGCCGAATCACGACGAAAATGCGCCGTGGGTTACAAATCTGGATGGGAAAAATTACGGCGTATTTACCGATTACTGCTATCACAGTGCAGAGTACTTTTTGGATGCGGGTTACCGTGTCACCGATGTTTCACCTATCAACGAGCCGCAGTACAGCTGGGCGGCATGGTATAACGAGGACGGTTCCTACAGTGTGAATCAGGAAGGCTGTCATTTTTCGAAAACCGAGGCAACCGCGCTGTATGATACGATGATTCGGAAATTCAAAGATTCCAAGGTGGAAAATGCGGGTTGTAAAATTTCCATGTTTGAATCAGGCTCAGCCGAGGGAAAAGGCTCTGCCTGCGCAGCATATCTTGACTGTACGCTCGGCAAAGGTCCAAAGTACGTATTTAAAAATCAGGCGTTGCGGCAATATTTTGATACCGTCAGCCTGCATTCCTATTGGTCATCCGCCGAAACCAAACGGCAGGCGGCAGCATATCTTGCGGACAAATATTCCAATTACGATGTGGTTTGCACGGAATACTGCCAAATGACAAACGATGAAAACACGGGCGTATTTGATTTGATATCCAAAGAGCCGAACGGCACAAACGGCATGACGATTGAATACGGCACGGCAATGGCGCAGGTTATTTTGGACGATTTAACGATTCTGAATGCCAAAGAATGGGATTGGTGGCTCGGCTGTTCCTACGGCGTTTACCCAGACGGGCTGGTATACATCAACGCAGACGACCACAAGGATATAAAGACCTCGAAGCGGCTGTGGTGTCTCGGCAATTTCTCCAAATTCATTGATGAGGGCGCCGTGCGTGTAGCCTGCTCGAGCGGTGTGGAGGCGCTTCCCTGTTGTGCGTTTGTGAATCCCGATGGCAGCACGGTTGTGGTGTATGTGAATAACACGGAAGCAGATACACAGACTGTTCTTTCCTGTGCGGACAGCTACAGCGTATACACCACAAGCGAAGTGCACGACCTTTCAAAAACCGCAGAAGGCACGGCAGGGGATGTGACCGTTTCAGTGCCCGCAAAGTCGGTCGTGACGGTGGTTATGAATGAACCGGTGACGGTGCGCCTGCCGTCAAGTGCCCTATTTGAAGATAATTCACACACAAACAGCACTGTGGCGGTTTTGTATCCTGTTTTTAAAGATATGCAGACCGTCAACGATTGGATTGCCGATTTTGCCGCATCTTATGCAGAGAAAACCTACGGTGCGGATTACACGGATTTAGAGCTGAGCCTGAAGTATACCGTAAAACGGTTTGACAGTAAATACATCAGTATTGTTTTTGAGGGAACAGGCAATGTCCGCACGGCGGCACATCCGAATTCTGTTTTCGTTGCCAAGACCTTTGATTTGCAAAATCAAAAAGAAGTGAATCCAACAGACATCTGTACAATCGACACACATTTTGCACAAGAAGCCTACACTGCCTTTTGCAAAGACACTTCAATTGCCGCAGAATTTCAACATATTTATCCCAACGCAGACGCATTGCTTAAAGCACTGCAAACGGAAGATACACAAATTTATTTTACGGAGAACAGTGTCGGCGTCAGCGTGCCCGTGCCACACGCCATAGGCGACCATATGGAAACCAAAGTGCCGATGGCAGTTTAGACAGACGGTTATTCTGCGCGTAGGAAGCAACCTCTGTGTTGTTCTGAAAAATTGCATCACATTTCTTCGGGCGGATGAGGGCATCCGCTCCTACAGCGGCACAAAATAAAACGAAAAAATCCTCTTGCACCCATTCGGATGCAAGAGGATTTTTCGGCTTTCACTTTATTCGTAATCTTCTTCGTTTTCCCAGTTATGGTAAACGTCCTGAATGTCATCGCTTTCGTCAAACATTTCAAGCATTCTGCCCATGTTCTGAATGTCATCGGGATTGGTCAGCTTTGTATAGGTGGAGGGGATATATTCGACCTCTGCCGAAATGAATTTGTAGCCTTTCGCGTCCAAATCATCCCGAACAAGACCCATATCGTTCGGCTCAGTGCGGATTTCGAACACATCGCCGTCCGAAAGAAAGTCAGAAGCACCTGCTTCAAGTGCGTCTTCCATCAGCTTGTCTTCGTCAATGTCCTCTTTTTCAATGATAATCACGCCCTGACGGCTGAACATAAACGAAACACAGCCCGAAGTGCCCATATTGCCGCCGAATTTGTCAAAAGCGTGGCGCACATCCGCCGCAGTACGGTTGCGGTTGTCGGTCAATGCCTCAATAATTACGGCAATGCCTGACGGACCGTAGCCCTCATATACGATATTCTCGTAGTTGTCGCCGTTGCCTTCGCCTGCCGCCTTTTTGATGATGCGGTCAATATTGTCGTTCGGCACATTGTTTGCCTTTGCCTTGGCGATTACATCCTTTAATTTGGAGTTTGCAGCAGGGTCGGGACCGCCCGCTTTTACGGCTACCGCAATCTCGCGCCCGATTTTGGTAAATACCTTCGCGCGCGCGTTGTCGGTCTTTTCTTTCTTGCGTTTAATGGTGCTCCATTTGGAATGTCCTGACATAGTTTCACCTTCTTACAAAATTACGGATAGTATTCTACCACAGTCCGCTCTGTTTCGCAAGGTGTAAATCAAAGATTGATTGTCCTTTCGCAATATGCTACAATACAATATAAATAGGGTTAGGGGGCGTATGGGATTGCACATGCAGCAAAGTCAAACACCGAAGGAACAAATTTCGCTTTCCGTCGCGGTTTGTGACGATGAGCCGCACGTTCGTGAGGAACTGACAGCGATTGCCGGCGATTATTTTGCACAGGCAGATATAGACGGGCGGTTTACGGAATTCCCGGATGGAGAAAGCTTGCTTGCCGCCTATCAGAACGGCACGGCAGATTTTCAAATCGTGCTTTTGGATATTAAAATGCATGACCTAAACGGCATTTCCACTGCTAAAGCCCTGCGCGCATACGATGCGAACGCATTGATTGTGTTTGTCACCTCATCGGCGGAATATGTTTTCAGCGGCTATGAGGTCAAGGCGTTTCGCTATGTTCTGAAAACAGAGCTTTCGCATGCGTTTCGAAAAATTCTGGAAGAGTGTGTGGAGGAGTTGTGCACGGCGGCGCAGGTTTATACGTTTCGCACAGGTACACAGGACACGGCTGTGCGCTTAGCCGATATTTTATATTTTGAAAGCAATCGGCGGCAAATCACCTTGCATGTAAAGCAGGGGAGCTATACCTATTACGAAAAGCTGGATGTCATTGAAAAAGCCTTGCGGGGAAGTGATTTTGTCCGTTGTCACCAAAGCTTTCTGGTGAACGCTAAAGAAATCCGCGCCGTGAAAGCCGATGCGCTGACGCTGTCAAACGGCGAAGCCCTGCCCGTGAGCAAAAGCCGTCGGGAATCGGTGCGCAAAGCATCGCTGTGGGCAATGCGGTGAAAGTGAGGAGACAACACTTTGTTTGAAACAATTTTATTTAATGCCGTTAAAGCACTTTCCTCGGGCTTTGAAATGGTGTTTGCGTTTATTCTGCTTTCCCGTTTTTTTCAGAAAAAATATGAAAATCCGTGGGGACAACGTCTGGCATTTTTCCTGTCGGCGGGTACGGTCTTTATTTTGCAGGAGGTCGGCTACGCGGGCGAGGTCAAGGCGATTGCAGAGATTTTATGGATACTTTGCATTTCTTTCGTACTGTATGACGGCAAAAAACGCGACCGTGTGGTGTTCCTGTTTGCATTTTCCATTTTGCTTGCACTGTCGGATATTTTGTCCGCTTTCATACTTTCCTGGGTGCGGGAACGGGCACCGTTTTTGACGGGTGACAGCTTCTTTTTCCGTCTGTTGAATTTTGAGATGCCGTATCTTATAGAGCTTGCGGCGGTGTTACTGTTAAGTATGTTCATCCGCCGCCGGTCCGAGCACATCGCCTTTCGCTATTGGATGCTGTTGCTCGCCGTGCCCGCGATTGCCATCGTCACGCTGACCGTGTTCCAGTTTGCGTTGGAAAGTATCCCTGACAACCGCGAGGTGCACACCTATATCTATATTTCCGCGGCGGGGCTGTTGTTTATCACCGTGCTTGTATTCGCCCTGTTTTCCAAGCTGCAAAATCAGTTGACCATATCCCGCGACAACCGCGAAATGAAAATGCAGTTGGAATTACAGAGGCAGTCCGCTGAAAAAATGGAGAACGCTTATAACCACACGCGCGCCCTGCGGCACGACTTGAAAAATCACCTGCGTGCACTCAGCGGAATGCTTCAAAGCGGCAACACCGATGACGCGCTCGCGTATATGCAAACGATGCAAAGCGATTTGGAGGATGCGACCTATTTTGCCGTCACAGGCAACACCGCTGTGGACGCGATTCTAAACGAAAAGCTGTTGACCGCACAGCGGCAGGAAACGAATCTGCGTTTCGATGCGGTATCGCTGAAAGCCACCAAAGCAAAGCCAATGGATTTATGTATCATTTTGAGTAATGCTTTGGACAATGCTTTGGAAGCCTGCCAAAAAATTCCCGATGTGCAGATGCGTACAGTGACTTTAAAAATACGGGAGGAATCCGATTTTTTGTTGCTTTCGGTGCAAAATCCCGTGGCAGAACCGCCCAAAAAGCACGGCAACAGCTTTCTTTCCGACAAAAAGGATCGCGAAAACCACGGCATAGGACTTCGAAGCATCCGCTCCACCGCCGAAAAATACAACGGCGAGGTACTTGCCGAATGTGAAAATAACGTGTTTACATTGTTGGTGCGTTTGTATTTTTGAATCCAAAAATGACAAAAATACGGACAAAAATGACAATTCCCGCACAGATTTGAAAAAGTATGCTATGTTAGGTACAGAAAGACCGACACAGCATACTTTTTTATTTTAACCATAGCGCACGCGTACGAACACGATTTTCGTGGCAGTCTTTCCGCTTCTGCTTTGTTAAAATACTCGTCAATCCGAAAGGATTGACTGCGTTTTGTGCCGCGCAGAATCAAAAATCCTGCACTCGAAAATTCTGCGACCCAAAAG
>DKUE01000003.1 GCA_002490525.1 Ruminococcaceae bacterium UBA7212 | reverse complement strand
AGAGGGCGGCGGCAATCTTCGGGGAAAAGGTGACTTTGCGGGTATAGAATCGTCCACAATAATAAAATGTGTGGTCGCCATGTTGAACTGCTCTTTCATTTTATTGAGTGCGGCAATCGATGGCAAATCGGCAGGCAAAGCTTTATCCATATTGTAATAAACATCTATATTCTGCGCCGCAATAAAGGACGGAATAAACAGCAGAACAAACAGCACGGCAAATACACGCCGATGTTTTACTGTAAAGGCATTCAGCTTTTTAAAATTCGGCACTACGCTTTTGTGTCGGGAATTTTCAATTTTTTCATCGAACAGCAGTACCAGCGCGGGCAAAAATGTGACAACGGTCACCACGCCAAGCACAACGCCCTTTGCCATCACAATGCCGATATCAAATCCCAATGTAAAGGACATAAAGCACAGCGCCAAAAACCCGAATACGGTGGTTAAGGAACTGCCGCAAAGCGAAGTAAACGTGCCGCGGATGGCTTTTGCCATCGCCTCGGTGTTATCTGCACTGCGCGCACGTTCTTCTTCAAAACGGTCAATCAAAAAGACAGAATAATCCATCGTCACGCCCAGCTGTAAAATTGCAGCGATGCACTGCGTGATGTAAGAAATCTGCCCGAAGAACAGATTGGTACCCATATTGTAAATGACCGCCGTGCCTAAAGCCGCCAGCAATATAAACGGCAAGACCCAGGAATTCAGAGTGAACGCCAGTACAATCAGCGCAAGCACAATCGCAACAGCAATAAACAGCGGCGCCTGCTTGTCGGCAAGGTCTTTTGTATCCTTCATAATCGCAGACAATCCGCTCATAAAGCAGTTTTTATCCATCAAAGAACGAATTTCATCAATGGCATTCATCGTTTCCGTGCTTGCGCCGTCCCCCTGAAACTGCACCATCATCAGCGTAGCATCGCCGTCCGCCGAATAAAAGATTTCCCGAACGGAGTCGGGCAGCATTTCGGCGGGTACGGAAATATCCATAACGCTGTCAATCCACAGCACATTGCTGACGCCTTCCACCTGTGCAATTTTTTCTTTGAGCCTTGCAATGTCTTTCGGCTTTGTATGCTCTACCACAATAATTGCGCTTGCGGCATTGTGAAAGGTTTCATCCAGTACCTGCTCACCCTGCACGGAATTCAAATCCGCAGGCAGATACGATAAAATATCATAATTGATAAAGGTGCTGAAATAGCAAATCACAGACGGAATAATCAAAATCAGACAGATTGTTAAAACAATCTTCGGGTGATTTGCAATCCATTTTGCCATACCGTCAATCATATGCAGCCTTTGCCTCACTTTCAATCTATTGATTCTATCCTACGGATTTTTACGCGGTTGCGCAATATATTTCAGTTTACAGCGGTTAAAATCCATGTATATTGCAGTGTACACACTAAAAATTCCATCGGATTATGTCAGTAGTTTTTGCGCCATCCTCCGTATTTCGGGACGCAGTTCGTCAACAGAATATGGTGAACCGCTCAGAACGGCATCACAGCAAACCGAACAAAACATATTCAGCATTACATACAGTTGCTTTCCCGCCTGCTCAGCGGTCAGACCGATTTGCATCATCAGTTCCACAAGCGACTGTGCAGTATCCCGAAACTCGGAATTTTCATCTGCCAGCAAATCATACACTGTGGAGATTTTGCCGCTCAGGAGCGTCAGGACCGGTCGGTTCTGCGCCATCGTACTGATCATTTTATCTAAGAACAGTAAAATCTGCTCGACCGCATCCAAGCACTCTTTTTCGCCCTGCTCGCGCACCTCGGCAAGCACCTGACGGACAATCTGCGTACTTTTATGCAGAATAATTTGGTCGGTCAGCTCATATTTGTCACGGAAATACAAATAAAACGTGCCCTTGGCGACCCCTGCCTTTTTGACAACCTCATCGATTGGGGTCATATGCATGCCCTTGCTTGCGAACAACTCATATGCCGCTTCTAAAATCTTATTGCGCTTTAACCGCTTTTTTTCTGCAACCGTTGCCAACAGTTTCCCCCCATAAACAAAATTTTTCGAAAATGACAGTTGGTGTACCCTATTATATGTAAAAATGACTTTCAGTCAATATTTTTCATTCTTTTTCATATTTTCTTCATATTTCTTTCTGTTTTATCTAAAGTATATAAGAAGCCTGTTGTTATTTTGTCTAAAATCTCTGTATTGTTTAAAAATTGTGTGATACTTTGCCATGCAAAAAACAGGGTGTATACAGTTTTGTACACACCCTGTTTTTAAGAGGTCTTATTTTCGCCGCCGGGACCGTCGCGGCGTTCATTCCGCGCACTCGGGCTTTGTTTGCCCGTACTGAACCATTGGTTGTCGGTTGCCGTTTTCGGTTGCTCTTCGGCAGATTTTTTGTGTTTCTTGGATTTTGCCATTTTTCTCACCTCAAAATCAGCATTACCAAAAAGACTGCGCTTATTCTACGGTACCGAAACACAGGGCCTGCGGTTCGGGCTTTGTGTTTGAAAAAACCAACGCATCCAAAAAACGTTGTTTCCCTGCCTGCAGTCTTTCCGCACAGCTTGCATACAGCACCGCCAGTACATCGCCGCGATTTACAAAATCGCCTGTCTTCTTATGCAGCACAATACCTGCCGCATAATCGATAACATCCGTCTTTTTTTCGCGTCCTGCACCGAGCAGCGATGCACTTTCGCCGATTTTCTGCGTATGCATATGTGCAATATACCCGGTTTGCTCTGCGCAGACTTCCGCCTGCATTCGTGCGGATAAAAAGCAGGTTTCGCTTTCCAGTACTCGCGCATCCCCGCCCTGTGCGGCAACCATTTCCTGTAATTTCCGAAACGCCGCACCGCTTTCCAACATCTGTTCAGCGGCACGATAGGCTTCTTCATAAGTCTTTTCCAAACTCATAGCAATCAAATATGCGCTAAGTGTTAAAGAAATTTCACGCAAATCCGCCGCACCGCCGTTTTGCAGTACAGCGCACGCTTCTGTCACCTCTAACGCATTGCCGATATGCGTTCCGAGCGGCACATCCATATTAGTCAATACCGCCGCAATCCCCCGTCCGCACGTCTTGCCGATGGCGACCATTTGTTCAGCAAGTGCACGAGCGTCATCTGCATTTGGCAGAAGCGCCCCACTGCCGCATTTGACATCCAGCACAATATTCTGTGCCCCTGCCGCCAACTTTTTGCTCATGATGCTTGACGCAATCAGCGGAATACTGTTTACCGTGGCAGTGACATCGCGGAGCGCATAGATTTTTTTGTCGGCAGGTGCAAGCATGCCCGTCTGCCCCGTCACCGCCAATCCGATTGCATTGACCTGCGTTTTGAATTCCGCTTCGGAAAGCGAGGTGCGAAAACCGGGAATACTTTCCAGTTTATCAATTGTACCGCCTGTATGCCCTAATCCCCGCCCGCTCATTTTGGCAATTTTCAAGCCCATAGCGGCACAGACAGGCGCCACAACCAGCGTGGTTTTATCGCCCACACCGCCCGTAGAGTGCTTGTCGGCAGTTACACCGTCCACATCCGACAAATCCAAGATATCGCCCGAATGTGCCATGCAGTCTGTCAATGCGACGGTTTCTTCGGAAGTCATGCCGACCAGACAAATCGCCATTAACAGTGCGGAAGCCTGATAATCAGGAATCTCCCCGCATGTAAAACCGTCCACGAAAAATCGGATTTCCGCTTTATTCAATGCCCCGCCCTGTTTCTTTTTTTCAATCAAATCAAGCATACGCATGGGGATTCCCTCTTTTCAAAAATTCTATCTATCATAGTAGCGTTTTTTCGCAGGTTCGTCAAGAAAATCTGCAAATTCCCATTGAATTCCTACTAAAATTGTATTATTATAAAACACATGGGTATTTTATGATTGTATATATTCTGCATATAAGAGGGATTCTACATGAAAATTTCGACCAAAGGACGCTATGCTCTGCGCCTGATGCTGGATTTGGCAATGCATACGGAAGACGGCTGTGTTTCCATTAAATCCATAGCACAACGGCAGGGCATTTCAGAAAAATATTTGGAACAAATCATAAAAATGCTGTCTGCGACAGGGCTTGTAGCAAGCACACGCGGCAAACAAGGCGGTTACCGGCTGACAAAAACGCCGGACGAATACACCGTCGGTGAAATTCTGCGCGTGACGGAAGGCAGCCTTGCACCGGTCTCGTGTTTGGATGAAGAACACCGCTGTGAAAACTGCGATGACTGTGTAACCATTGAAATTTGGCAGAACGTGCTGGACGCGATTAACGAAGTCGTAGACAACATCACACTTTCGTATTTGGTGGAAAAACAAAAGACAAAAAAGACCTGCTGTAATAAAGGATAAATATGGATTTTTCAGAAAAAGAGGCACTGCGCTACCTCGGCTTTCGCGGCAAGCCTGCCGATGCAGACACATTGGCATTACTGCACGGGGTCAGTGCGGCGGCGAGCGCATGTATTCAACCGAAAAGTATTTATAAAGAGGTTTCGCTTCGCCGTGTGACCGCTGAGGAGACGGAAATCGGCGGGATTGTATTTCACAGCCGAAAGTTGCAAGCACATTTGAAGGACAGTGACCGTATTTTGGTCTTTGCCGCAACCTTAGGTGCAAACGCGGACATGCTTGTGCGCCGCTACACGGCGGAAAATACCGCAAAAGCAGCCGTAGCACAGGCGGTTTTAGCGGCGATGACGGAAAGCTATTGTGATGAGATTTGTGACCGAATTGCCGCAGAAGAAGGCAAAAACGGCTGGTTTCTGCGTCCGCGTTTTTCGCCCGGCTATGCGGATTTAGCGCTTTCGGCTCAGCGGGACTTGTTTTCCCTTTTAGAAATACCCAAGCGCATCGGCGTAACCCTGACGGATACATGCCTAATGCTCCCGACAAAATCCGTCACGGCATTTATAGGGCTTTGCAAAACTCCATCCTGTAAAACAGAAAACTGCGCAAACTGCCCCGACACGGAATGCGCCTACAGAAAAGAAGGTATACAGTATGAAATTTCGTGAAAAACTCGGTACGGAAATGCTGATATTTGACGGCGCGATGGGCACACAGCTGCAAGCACGCGGATTGCAAGCAGGCGAACTGCCCGAAGTGTGGAATATAACACATCGGGACATTATCCGCGAAATTCACCGTGCCTATGTGCAGGCGGGCTGTGATATTCTGAAAACAAACACTTTTGGCGCAAATGCGCTGAAATTCGAAGGTACACCGTATACCGTTTCCGAAATTGTGCAGGCGGCAGTAGAAAATACACGAGCTGCGGCGGCACAAACCGAGCGCGAGATATTTGTCGCCTTGGATTTAGGCCCGACGGGCAAGCTGTTAAAGCCTTACGGTGAATTGGAATTCAGTAAAGCCTATACGCTTTACAGGGAACAGATTCTTGCCGCCAAAGAAAATGTGGATTTGATTTTAATTGAAACCATGGGCGACCTTTACGAAATCAAAGCGGCTGTACTTGCCGCCAAAGAAAATGCCGATTTGCCCGTGGCGGTCACCATGATTTTTGACGAACAGGAAAAGCTTTTAACAGGTGCGAATATTGAAACAGCGCTCTTTACATTAGAGGGCTTAGGCGTGGATATGATTGGATTCAACTGCGGTTTAGGTCCTGTGCAAATGCTGCCGCTTGTGCAGAAAATCAGTAAAATCGGAAGTACACCGATTGCAGTGAATCCGAACGCCGGCCTGCCTGTATGTGTCAACGGCGTAACCTCTTACAATGTATCCCCCGCTGAATTCGCCGATGCGCTGGCAAAAATTGCAGGCTGTGACGGTGTGCAGGCAGTCGGCGGCTGCTGCGGCACAACGCCCGCGCATTTGGCGGCGGCTGTGCGCACGTGCAAAGGTATACAGCCAAAGTCAGTAAAGGAAAAAACCTTTACAGTTGTAACTTCTTACGACAGAACCGTATACATGGGAGAACACCCGATTCTAATCGGCGAGCGCATCAATCCGACGGGAAAAAAGCGGTTGAAAACGGCGCTTTTGGAAGGCGACGAGGGATATATCTTTTCAGAAGCTGTAGCGCAGGCGGACAGCGGCGCGCATGTGCTGGATGTAAATGTAGGACTGCCCGAAATTGACGAGCCTGCCGTACTCGAACGCACGGTTCAGGGCCTACAGAGCATTACGGATCTGCCTTTACAAATCGACACGTCCGACACCGGGGCAATGGAGCGCGCACTGCGCATATACAACGGCAAGCCCCTAATCAACTCCGTAAACGGCAAGCAGGAATCTATGGATGCGGTATTCCCGCTTGCAAAAAAATACGGCGGCGTGGTGGTGTGCCTGACCTTAGACGAACACGGCATTCCCGATTCGGCGGCGGGCAGAATCAAGATTGCCGAAAAAATCATAAAAACTGCCGAAAGCTACGGTATCGCTAAAAAAGATTTGCTCATAGACACACTGGCTATGACGGTCAGCACAGGCGCAGACAATGCCGAAATCACATTGGAAGCTCTGCGGTATATCCGATATACACTCGGCATACACACGGTGCTTGGCGTTTCGAATATTTCGTTCGGACTGCCGAAGCGTGACAGCATCAACGCCGCCTTTTTCACGCTTGCCATGGAGAACGGTCTTTCGGCAGGTATCATCAATCCCAAAAGCGATGCAATGATGAATGCGTACTATGCTTTTTGTGCATTAAAGGGCATGGATAACAATTTTAAGCAATATATTGCCCATGTGACCGACAGCGCTGTGCCTGCCAAAGCAGAAACGGGCACGGATTTGAAAACGGCGGTTGTCAAAGGCCTAAAAGCAGAAGCCGGCGAACAGGCAAAACAGCTTTTGCAACGTACCGCACCGCTGGAAATCATCAATACACATTTGATTCCCGCGCTGGATATTGTCGGGCAGGGCTTTGAAAAAGGGACCGTTTTTCTGCCGCAGCTGCTAATGAGCGCCGATGCGGCGAAAGCCGCGTTTGACGAAATCAAGCAGGTAATTGTGCAGTCGGACGCTGACACAGAAAAGAAAAAAGATAAAATTGTCATTGCCACCGTAAAAGGTGACGTTCATGACATCGGCAAAAACATTGTGAAGGTATTGCTCGAAAATTACGGCTTTGACGTCATAGACCTCGGCAAAGACGTTTCGCCCGAAGTTATTTTGGAAACCGCGAAGCGTGAGCAGGTGCGTCTTGTAGGCTTAAGTGCCTTAATGACGACCACCGTTGCCAACATGGAACTCACGATTGCCCTGCTGCGGCGCGAATACCCCGCGTGCAAAATCATGGTCGGCGGCGCAGTGCTGACCCAAGATTATGCAAAACGTATCGGTGCGGATTTTTACTCGAGAGACGCCATGGGTTCTGTCAGATATGCCGAAAAATTATTTGCAGAATAACCGCACTTTGGATATACGGACATATTGACAATATCATAGTAATGTTATATGATATAGAAAATTCATAGAAAGTTACTATGATTAAAAAATATACAGGATTCTTTAGGGAAAAGAGATGTTTTATGATGCAGGTTTATGCGGATAATGCCGCAACCACCAAGCTGTCCGAAACAGCGTTGAAAGCCATGATGCCGTATTTAACAGACACCTACGGCAATGCGTCAAGCCTTTACCGTATCGGGCAGGAAGCGCACCATGGCGTGCAGGCGGCACGCGCGGCGGTAGCGTCAGCACTGGGCGCAGATACAAATGAAATTTACTTCACTTCCGGAGGCAGTGAGGCCGACAACTGGGCTATCAAGGGTGTTGCCGAGCTGATGGCTAAAAAGGGTAAAAAGCACATCATTACTTCCGCGTTTGAACATCACGCGGTACTGCATACTGTGAAAAAATTAGAGGAACAGGGTTTTCGCATTACGTATCTGCCCGTTTATGAAAACGGCATTGTAAAAGCGGAGGACGTCAAAAACGCGATTTGCGACGACACCGCACTTGTTACAATTATGTACGCCAACAACGAAATCGGCACGATTCAGCCCGTTTCGGAAATCGGCGCCGTTTGCCGCGAAAAGGGCGTTTTGTTCCACACGGACGCAGTGCAGGCGGTCGGGCATGTAGCAATTAATGTAAAGGCGCAAAATATTGATTTGATGTCGATGTCTGCGCACAAATTCCACGGTCCGAAAGGCATCGGTGCACTCTATTGCAAAAAAGGCATCCGTCTGCCGAATCTGATTGAAGGCGGTGCGCAGGAGCGCGGCAGACGCGCAGGTACAGAGGCGGTCTATGCCATGGCAGGCATGGCGGCGGCGCTCACTGAGGCAACCGATGCGCTCACGCAAAACACCGCAAAGCTGACGGCGCTCCGCAACCGTTTGATTGACGGACTTTTACAAATCGAATCCAGCCGCTTAAACGGCGATCGAAACAGCCGTCTGCCCGGCAACGTAAACATCAGCTTTGAGGGTGTCGAGGGCGAAAGCCTGCTGTTATATCTTGATATGAAAGGTGTTTCTGCTTCGTCAGGTTCCGCATGCACCTCCGGTTCTCTTGACCCGAGCCATGTGCTGCTGGCAATCGGTCTGCCGCACGAGGTCGCGCACGGCTCTTTGCGGCTGTCCCTTTGTGAAAGCAATACCCGGGAAGAAATCGACTATATTATTTCCTGCGTGCCCGAAATCATTGAACGGCTTCGCAGCATGTCCCCCCTGTGGGAAAAAATTCAAAAGGAAAGAGGGAACTTATAATGGAATACAGTGAGAAGGTTATGGAGCATTTTGCTAAACCGCACAATGTCGGCAAGCTTGAAGATGCAGACGGCATCGGTGAAGTCGGCAACGCAAAGTGCGGCGATATTATGAAAATGTATATCAAGGTAAACGACGGTATCATTACCGATGTGAAGTTTAATACCTATGGCTGTGCATCAGCAATCGCAACCAGCTCCATGGCAACGGATATGATTAAAGGCAAACCCGTTTCCGAAGCATTAAAACTCACAAACAAGGCGGTTGTCGAGGCACTCGACGGTCTGCCCGCGGTGAAAATTCACTGCTCTGTGCTTGCAGAAGAAGCCATCAAAGCCGCCGTCAAGGATTATTACGATAAAAACGGCATTGCATATGACCCCGCCCTTTTTAAAGAGGATTGCTGTCATTACGACCACCATCACGCAGAATAAAGCTGTAATAAGACGCCTCTGTACCGCACGCTTTCCGCGGGCACACAGAGGCGTTTTCTATTTTTGCTGAGAATTGCATTGCAAGCCCTCTACACCACGGTATACCCCTGCGCCGCCAAAGCCTGCAAAGCGGGGTCAAAACTCTCTTTTTTTACGAAAATATAATCCGTATTGTATGTAGAAATTACGAAAATACCGATTTGGTTTTTTGCAAGTACGGCAGAAATATCTGAAAGGACGCCAATCATTGAAAAATCCAAAATGCCCTTTATTCGAAAAGCCTTCCAACCGTGTTCACAGACCGTCGCATTCTCAGGAACATGTGCAGATAAACACACCACAGAATTTTCCGCATCTGTCTTGCCGATAAAACAGTATTCTGCGTTCAGGTCAACCTGCGAATCATCTGCTACCTTACAGACAGAAAATTCGTGTGCAATTTTTTGAAGCTCCATAATTCTCTCCCGTAAAAAGTAAAAATGCTGCATTTATTATATCGCATACCGCATTGAAAGACAATCCTGCGTCAATATAATGGCCACCGTCAGAAACCGATACGGTCACTTTATGGATAGATACAGCGCTTATCCGATTCGATATCCACAGAAAAAACGAGAGAATTTCGAAATACGCATTGACAGAAAGGAATTTGTTTGCTATAATAGTTCCTGCTAAACTCGGAGAGATACCGAAGTGGTTATAACGGAACGGTCTTGAAAACCGTCGTACGGCAACGTACCGTGGGTTCGAATCCCACTCTCTCCGCCATATGACAGTTTGATAGAGTTTCTATCTTCATTATATCGCTTTTTCTCTGCAAGCAGATTCGAACCCGCGAGGGTTTCGGCGTTCAGAAAACGATTCGGTGAATCGTTTTACAACACAATTTCATAAGCGTAGTGACGTTACAACATGCAGAAGTACTCAAGTTGGTGACGAGGCGCCCCTGCTAAGGGCGTAGGTCGGGTAACCGGCGCGAGAGTTCGAGTCTCTCCTTCTGCGCCAAGAAAAAAAGCGCTTCTTAGGAAGCGCTTTTTTCTGTTTCAACCGTTCCCGTTTCGGTTGCATGCACAATAGTTTTGATACACAATATTTATATTTTCGGCGGCAATTTCGTTAAATTTTTAACATTTTACAATCCATTTATGTAAAAGTTTTATGCACATATTCTGAAAGGAGTGCGTATTTATGAGCAATATCAAAAATGAACCGCACATCAAAAATCCAATTGTTGTCGCCGTGCGGGAACAATTAGAGCACCGCGCGCTGTAGATGTATCTTCTGTGTGACGAGGCAAAGAAAAAAGGATTGGGCCCCGAACAGTATGCGCCGAACGCGATTCGCCGCTGCGGACTGTATCAGGGCGCAGAGCTGCGGCGTAAGGCAGGCGGCGGGGATTCTCTGAAGGGCTTGAAAAAGACCCTGTTTACAAAGCCTGCGCAATGGATGTTTGAAATGGATATTAAGCAGTGCACCGATGACCATTTAGACATCGACTTTCATTACTGCCCGCTTGTAAAGGCGTGGCAAAAGCAGGGATGCTCCGACGAAGAAATCCGTCTGCTCTGCGACCATGCCATGTGCGGCGACCGCGGCATCGCCGAGAGCTTTGGCTGTGAACTGGATTTGCCCGCCACGATAGCAAGGGACGATGATATTTGCAAAATCCGATTTGTACGCAGAAACAAATAAATTACACATAACAGAACGAACGGCAGACGGTAATACAAAGCATGTTACCGTCTGCCGTTTTTGTACGTATATCCCCGCGCAAAAATTTCGAAACAAATTCACCGCAGAAACCATGCATCAGGATATGCCTGCAATCTCCGCAAATTCCGCATTTGCCGCTCGACACAAATCCGGCGGTGCCAGCTCAATTTGAAATCCGATTTTACCGCCGCTGACAATCATTGTGTCTAAAAGCTCTGCGGACGCATCTATCACCGTGCGGTACTGCTTTTTCATGCCGACGGGACTGCATCCGCCGCGAATATAGCCCGTTACGCGGTTGATATCTTTTACATGAATCATTTCCACGCTTTTTTCCCCAACAACAGCAGCCGCCGATTTTAAATTCAGTTCTGCCGCCACAGGCACAACAAACACATAAAACCCGCCCGATTTTCCTTGCGTGACCAGCGTTTTAAAAACCTTATCGGCATCCGCACCGATTTTTTCGGTGACACTGATGCCGTCTATTCTATCTCCTGCATCATATGTATGCATCTGATAGGAAATCTTCTCCTTTTCAAGAATCCGCATCGCATTGGTCTTAGACGTACCTTTTGCCGTGATAATCACCTGCTTCGTGTATTTGCGAACATCATAGCAAATTCACGCATTTCAGTCAAGATGCGTGTTGTATCCAAGCACAAAAAATCACCGTTTTCATCCGCCGACGCACCCTTGCCCTGCACATTGCAATATCCAAAATTCATACAAAGCAAACCGAATATTGCTCTCTTGTGAATATTTGGAAACACACAGGGCTTTTATCTTGACGAAAACAGTGTAGAATGATAGTATTATGTAAGTTAAAAACATTCTCAGACAACGGAGGCTTTACGATGCGTGTCTTTGATTTTGACAATACAATTTATGACGGTGAAAGCGGCTTCGATATTTTCATGTACTATCTCAAAAAGGAGCCGAAACTCATTGCCAAATACATTCCGAAATTCGGCGAGGGTTTTATTCGCTACAAAATGGGAAAGGTTCAGCTGGATGAGGTAAAAAGCGAATACGGGTATATGTTAAAGGAATGCTGCGAACAGCTCGATAACATTGAACAAACGATTTTGGAGTTTTGGGATGAGCATGAAAAGAAAATTAAAAGCTTTTATCCGAAAATTCAGCATGCAGACGACATTGTTGTTTCCGCCTGCCCTGAGGTCATGCTCGGCGAAATTTGCAGACGAATCGGGATTCAGCATTTTATCGGCACGGAATTGGATTTAACAACAGGTGAAATCGGGCGTATTTGCTATCGGGAAGCAAAAATTGCGGCATTTTACGAACAGTACGGCGAACAGGAAATTGATGAATTTTATACAGATTCTATCAATGATCGCGCAATGATGGATATTGCCAGGGATGTGTACTATGTAACGGGCGACCGCATTGAAAAAATTAAAGCGGACGGCGTTTGGCTCAAAGAACTTGATTGATACAAAGGAGATGGCACTATGAAAGCACTGAAAATTGCTGTTTTGGCGGTCGGCATCGCAGGCGCTTGTGTTGCCGGCTACGCAGGCAAAGAAATTCACAGAATTTTGAATGGAGAACCGAATCTGCCTGACAGCTTTGTATATACTGCGCACAGCGGCTGTGAAAATACTGCAGACAACTCCATGGAATTTTTAGAAAAAGCCCTAGCGCTCGGCGTACCCGTATTGGAGGTAGACGTCACTGTACGAAACAATGGCACACCTGTTTTACTCCATGCCGACTGCGCAGGTGAAAACGAAGGTGTTCTTTTAGAGGATGCGCTGCGATTCATCGCTGAAAAATCCGACAGTGTGCAAATCAATTTGGATTTGAAAGCGTTCTCAAACATTTCAAAAATTGCCGAACTGATTGAACAGCAAAATCTGACAAACCGCTGTTTCTTTACGGGGGTGGAGACAGACAAAACCCAAACGGTTAAAATTGACGCACCGAACATACCGTATTACCTCAATATGGATTTAAACAAAATGCGGCTGGAAGACGAAGTATATTTGCGCTCTGTGATACTTGAAGTACAGCGCAGCGGTGCGGTCGGCATTAACTGTCAATATCGAAACGCTTCTAAAAAGCTTGTAGAGAGCTTTCACAAGGAGGGATTGAAGGTTTCCTTTTGGACAGCAGATAATCAGTTGATTATGCGCAATCTGCTGTTGCTCGGGCCCGATAATATTACAACCCGCCGCCCGATTCTGCTCGCCTCTTTATGCTGAACCTGCGTTAAAAATCCTCGGAATACACGGCATTCCGAGGATTTTTGCTTTGTTTATATAAATCATGTATCTTTCTGACGACTGTATCTTCAAATACGATGCAGTCGTAAAGCTGTTTTTCGATTAAATCACTTTGCTTGCGTGGCGGGTGACGTGACAGCCGATGTTGACCGCCGCAGGCAATCCCGCAATGTGCGTGGGCGCGGTTTCTATATTGACGGCGAGCGCGGTAGTGTTACCGCCGAAGCCCTGCGGGCCGATACCCAATGCATTGATACGCTCTAAAAGCTCCTTTTCCATATCCGCATAAAACGGGTTGCTGTTCGGCTGTGATACAGGGCGGCAAAGCGCTTTTTTGGCAAGATATGCGCAATGCTCAAAATTGCCGCCGAAGCCCACGCCGATAACCATCGGCGGGCAGGGATTCCCGCCTGCATCCTGCACTGCCTGTAAAACAAAATCCATCAAATCCTCTTTTTTGGCGGACGGTGTGAACATCTTCATTTGACTCATATTTTCACTGCCGAAGCCTTTGGGAGCGGCTGTGATATGAATTTTGTCGCCGCTGACAATGCGGGTATGTATGACGGCAGGGGTGTTATCTTCGGTATTTACGCGGTCAAGCGGGTCGCGCACTACGGATTTGCGTAAAAGGCCTTGTGTATATCCTTTTGCTGTACCGCGGTTGACGGCGGATTCGAAATCACCGCCCACAATGTGCACATCCTGTCCGATTTCAAAAAACAACACCGCCATGCCCGTATCCTGACAAATCGGGATATCCAGTTCTTTTGCCGCATCCAAATTGTCCAGCAGGGAATGCATGATGCCGCGGGGCAGGGACGCGCTTTCTGCCTGTTCACCGCAGGCAATACAACGGCGTAAATCGTCGGGCAGAATTTTGTTTGCTTGGATAAGCAATTCCGCCACGGTATTTTCAATTTCGGTTACATGAATCTCTCGCATACTGTTTCCTCACAAAAACAGACAGACAAAGCTTTTTGTCTGTCTGTATATTTTTATTTTCTTTTGGAATAGGAACTGCGGCGGCCACCGTCGTTTGCACGTTTCAGGTCGGAAATCTTTTCGTCGCTGACCTGCTTAAAGCGTGCCATCATGTCCTCAAAGGACTGCGGCTCTTCCCGGCGCGAATCGTTGCCCTTCCACACATTGGGCGCACCGTTCCTGCGATTTTGCTGACCGTTTTTGCGCGGCGGACGCTCACCCTGCGGATGTTCGGGCGGCGGGAGCGTTTTTTTGATGGAAAGACTGACTTTGCCCTGCTCGGTTACATCCATGACCTTAACCTTTACGGTTTGCCCTTCCTGCAAAAAATCATGAATGTCACTGACATAACTGGTCGAAACCTCTGAAATGTGCACCATCCCCGTCACATTTCCCGGCAGCGTGACAAACGCCCCGAAATTTGTAAGCCCTGTCACTTTGCCTTCGAGTATAGCCCCAACTTCTACCATAAAAAAGAATAATCCTCCCGTTGAGCGAAACGTAGCGATTACGTTTAGTTGCTCGGTGTAATATCATAGTATACCTTTTCGTTCGGCATAACATATCCTAATTTTTCACGCGCCACACGTTCAATGTATTCCGCCTCATCGCCGCCGTCCACAACTGCCTGTAAGCGTTCGTTTTCGGCAAGTTGTGCTTCATATTGCGCACGCACAGCGGCCGCTTCTTTTTCCTTGCTGCGAATTTCCAGCTGCGTGCTGACAAAGCTAATCACAAAATACCCTGCCGCAAGCAGCAGAGCTAACGATAAAATGAAGCTATGTTTTTGTTTTTTGCGCCGTTTCGCTTTCATTTCTTTTGCCGTCACTTTCATTGCACGAACTTTTCTTCGCATCGGAAGATACTCTAACACGTAGATTATACAACAGACCTTTTGTACTTTTCAAGTGGAATTTTGATTTTTTTACCGAAAAATTCGCTTTTTTTCGCAATTTTTCCACACTTTTTCGGAAGAATCGATGCAGTTTTCCGTAAATATACAAAAACGGCTTTGCAATCGCCGCAAAAAAACGGTAAACCGTGCGGATGATTCGGTCGGTAAGCCTTGAAAAAAACACACCGAAGGAGACGGAATATATCAAAAATCCCAAAAGCTCTCCCATGAGGACATAACCGCGGATGTTGCCGTCCAACCGTGAGAGCGCGAACAGAAAGGTGAAAAATCCCGCAGCAAGAGAAAAAAGAATGTCCGATACAATAAACGCCTTTCTGCCGTTTGTCAGCATCAAGCGCAGCGCGCGGAATAAGTCATATAAAACGCCGATAAAGAAGCCGAATCCCAACGCATACAAAAAAATACGGATTTGCTGTGAACCCGAAACAAGATAGGTCATCAGCGGAACACCCTGTTCCAAAAAGACCCTTGCTGGGATTTCGTAACTTCAGCATAAGAAAGTGCGGCAATTTCACCGTCTACAACCAATTCGCCCATGTCCAGACTTAAACGGTTAATGTGCAAATCTTCTCCCTTAATCGTCAGTTCTCCGAGCTCTGTAAACACAGTAACGGTTTGCTCATCAAAGCTGTCTACATCAGAGACGCCCGAAACAGTCAAATGACGGCGGTCTTCCAAAACAATGTTATGCGGAACTTTCATAAGCTTTGTGTTGTTTTCTGCTGCATTCATTTAAAAACCTCCCTTAGCACATATGTATGTACACAAGGGAGGGGGTATGCTTGTTTTTTTTGCAACAACCATAACCGGAACCAATCTTTAAACAAAACACATTTTGTTAAAATCAAATACAGCTTCAGAGGCATTGCTTTCATAGAGTTGACCGTTGCACTGTACCGAAATGGTTTCTGCCGTACAGGAAACAGAAAAATGCTCGCCGAACAGCGCAAGACCGTGCAGCGCCGCTTTCGGTAATTCCGCACCGAGATGCGGTTGAATACGCAACTGACGAAATCCCACGGGACGCAAGCCAAACAAGCCCTCTGTCACCGCGCGGGCAAACAAAATACTTTCTGCCGCCAAATGTGCACGGTTGCCCTCGGGATAGGCTTCAAATGCATAGGGTGCGTGACAGCCAAGCAAGCGGTTTTGACAATACTCCAAAAGTGCCTGAATCCCCTGCTCTGTTTTCCCCGCTAACAGCGTCCCGCGCAATGCAAATAACAAAGAGCGGTCCCATGTAGTACTGTGTGCGGAGGAGGTTTTCAGCATGCCGTTTTGATACAGCTTGTTCCCGAACAGTGCTGACACAGTTTCATCCGCGCGGTCAAATATTTCCACGCTCAGCGGCATGCAAATCCATGCACGCAAATCGGTATTCCCTGCATAATAACGATATGTATTGTATCCTTCTACCTGTGCACCGAAATAAGTTTCGATTGCACGGCGCAAATCCGTACTTTCTTGCCGCCACTGTGCCGCATCGGTATTCTCCCCGAGAATTTCTGCAATCAACGCACCGTTTTGCAGTGCATCGTAGGCAAGACACGAAGTAAACAAATTCGCATCACCTGATGGGAAACGGTTTTCCAGTTCATCGGAATCACTGGCAATCACGCCGTTTGCCGTTTTTCGGGACAGTGTGAATTCCAGCGTCCATGAAATCCACGGGAAAAATTCGCGCATATAGGTTTCATCGCCGAGCGCCAGCAAAAACCGTGACAGCCCGTAGGCATACATCTCCGCGTCCCCCCGATCACCCGCGCCGTTCCAAAAGCCATCGCCGCCGGAGATAATACTGGTTACAAGCGGCTTCTTTTTCCGCATGGAAGACGGCGAAATGTCCATATATTTTGTGTACAATCGGTAGCAGTTTAAGCTCTGTTCAATCCCCGTTTCATAGCCCGAGAACGGAAAAAACGGATTTGCGTATTCACATTGGTCATTTGTCCAAAGCGCCGCATAATAGTTACCGCCGCCGGGCGCGTGCATCAAACCGCCTTTGGTCTTGAAAATACTTTCACTGCCGCGCAGCACACAATGCGCAAACTGCGCGTTCAGTATGGGTGACGGCGTTTCCAGCCGTAAATCGGAAAACATATGCTTCACAAAGCTTTGTCGCGCGGCAAATTCGTCGGCAACATTTACAGAAAAGCTATCCGAATCGGACACGGCATAATACACCGCACAAAACTCCGCGCTTTCACCCGCACCAAGTGTAAAGCTTTTCACCTTTTCGGCTGATTCTTCCGTAAAGCTTTCATCAAAGCACAGAGCACCAACCGCCCGAATCGACTGCCCCACGCAAATCGACTGCGGGAACTTCTTTTGCCGACGCACTTCCTGTACCGAAACTGTACAGGAAGTATCTGCCGCATTTTGCAGAATCACTTTTTCGAGCAGTGCAGGTGCCTGCACCGCGGGTGAAAAAATTCGTGTCACCTTCAACGGTCCTATATCAGAAACCACGGAAAGTGTACCTTTGACGGCAGATGTACACGGCATTTCATCATATGTTTTTCCGTCAATTTTCAGTTTGGCCGGCAGAGCACAAAAATTCATTTTAAAGGACGACTGCGTGACATTCGGCTGCATGCGCAGATTCGGAACGACCAAATGGCGGCAAATGCGGAGTTTTCCCTTTGCGGATTTTCCGTAGCTGATAATCGCCGATGCCAAAAACCCGCTCATCTCCAAATGGTCACTGCACGGCGACGGCGTTTTTTTCATCTCCCACACAACACTGCCGTCTGCTTCCAAACGGCGGTCAGACGGTCTAAACAAATCATTCTTTCCCGATTTTGCCCATTTCGGAAATGTACTTTGCCGAAAAAATGCCAACTGTATTTTTGAAATCTGTTTCATAGAATCAAACCTTTTTATAGAATTTGAGGAGCAAAATAAACTGAAATCCAATGTATTACAGAACCGTTGCTGCTTATTATAAGCATACTCCCCGTTTCTTGTCAATCATCCTGTAACAGCCGATATAAATTCATGCAAAATTCATCGGAATCCCTTGAATCCCGCAAAAAAATCCGCTATACTATGCTTATAAAAAATCAGGGTAAGCGCCGAACGGCTGTACCGTGCCGCCGCTTGCAGAGTAGGAGAAAATTATGCAGAATAATGTTCGTCCCGAAACTATGGAACGTATCCAAACACAAGCGCTCGCAGATGTATTCATCGCAGAGCAGATTGATGCCATCCGTGCACAGGTCGGCGATAAAAAGGTATTGCTGGCACTGTCCGGCGGCGTAGACAGCTCCGTTGTTGCCGCACTGCTTATCAAAGCTGTCGGACAGCAATTGGTTTGCGTACATGTGAACCACGGTCTTTTACGCAAAGGAGAGCCTGAACAGGTTGTTGAGGTTTTCCGCAACCAAATGCATGCAAATCTCGTATATGTGGATGCTGTTGACCGTTTTTTGGACAAGCTTGCAGGCGTCTCGGAGCCGGAACAAAAGCGTAAAATCATCGGTGCGGAATTTATCCGCGTATTTGAAGAAGAGGCAAGAAAGCAGGAAGGCATTGAATTCCTCGCGCAAGGTACGATTTATCCCGACATCATTGAGAGTGACGGCGTAAAAGCACATCACAATGTCGGCGGTCTGCCTGCGGATTTGCAGTTCTCTTTGGTGGAGCCGCTTCGTTTTCTCTATAAAGATGAAGTACGCGTAGTCGGTAAAGCACTGGGACTGCCCGACAGCATGGTATACCGTCAGCCGTTCCCCGGTCCCGGACTCGGTGTACGCTGCCTCGGCGCGATTACCCGTGACCGTTTAGAGGCTGTACGAGAATCCGATGCCATTCTGCGTGAGGAGTTTGCGAAAAACGGCTTAGAAGGCAAGGTTTGGCAGTACTTTACCGCCGTACCCGATTTCAAATCCGTCGGTGTAAAGGACGGCAAGCGTACCTTTGCATATCCCGTCATTCTCCGTGCGGTCAACACCGTGGATGCGATGACCGCCACTGTGGAAGAAGTTCCCTTCACACTGCTCAAACACATCACCGAACGCATCACGAATGAAGTCGAAAATGTCAACCGCGTGCTCTACGACCTCACCCCCAAGCCCTCAGGCACGATTGAGTGGGAATGAGTTTTTGAAACTCTAAATCCGTTGCGGCACAAGGGATAGACGGTTTTGCGTCCCTC
>DKUE01000039.1:17892-111822 GCA_002490525.1 Ruminococcaceae bacterium UBA7212 | reverse complement strand
AATTGCATACAATTCAGTCCTTTGTTTTTTGGGTTCTCAGAAATTTGTTTCAGTAACGTTTAACACGCTTGGGTGTTTCAGGTAGGGACATAGTAAAGCACCCGACGTGATTTTACGCGTCAGGTGCTTGGCGTTTTGTAAGGTCTCAATATTGATAGACCCTGCCCATTTTTTCATAAGGCAGTTTTTCAAAGTTATTTGTGTCAACAGTCAATGTATAATCTCCGTCTCCTGCAAAAATATTCTCGCTGAATGTATACAGAGGATTATCCGATACACGGCTGTATTGATACACACGTTTCTGAATATCGCCTAAATACTTTTTCTGCCCGACAATGATGTTTTGCTCCACAATACTGTCGGCGGGATTCGGTGCAAATGCCGGATTATCCGTATTATCAAAATCACTTGAAAGCCGGGATAACTGCGGAAAAGCATCTACCCAAGGCTGTGCATGTACATCCACTTCGCGAAGGGTTTTCCACAATGTGCTTTCCGCTGTTTTGGAATGTGTAAACCAGCCGTTGTCTACAATGCCTGCTATAGCACGGTCGTCATAAACAATCGGCTTACCCGCATTTACGATGACATTGTTTGTAACAGAGATATCCCTTCCGCCGCCGATTAAAAATCCGCACCACGGAATATTGACAAGCAGATTTCCATATGCAGTCTGTCCGGAAAGTCCGTCGTCAAAATAGATGCCGCAAGGTGTAAATTCACCTGAACCGAGATTGTAAATGCAATTATACCGTATCACATTTCCGTAAGCTGACCAGCTGCGTCCCGCATAAATTGCGGCGGCATCGCTGGATTTCAGCACTACATCGTGAATGATGTTATATTCAATGATATGATTGTTGCCCGTATAAGTAACGGCCTCGTGCGGGGAATTGTATATTTCATTGTGACTGCACACACCGCCGACACCGTGCAGCGCAACAGCCGCCTGATAGGTTTTATAAACCTGTGACCAATCATAAATCAGGTTGTTTATAACTGTATTTTCGGCGGATGTTAAGGTTTTTCGGTCACCGCCTGTTAAAACAACACCTGCTTTTCCCGTTGCCGTAATGATATTGTTTTCGACAGTTATTTTTTCGCCCTCAAGCTCTACGGCGTTTTTACCGACATTTTTGATTGTGCAGTTTTTAATGCTGATATGACTGCCTGTGCCGAAGAACGCATTTGCACGGGTACCGAGAATTGTAATGCCGTCAATGGTTATATCAGACACGTTATCAAATGTAATTAAATCAGCCGTTTCCAGTGACAGCTGTATTGGTTTGCTTTCAAAATCTGACGGCGGAATAAAATAAAGAATCAAATCTTCTTTATCAATATACCATTCATTTTCAGCGTCAAGCTCTTCGAAGATGTTAAAGAAATAATAGGGTGCGTCTTCCTTAAAGCCGTAAACACTTGCATATTCGGTTGTAATACTGCTGTCATCAAAGGATTTCAGCGGTGTAGTTGAATCCGCCCAGTCATATTGAAAATAACCGAATATCCATATGTCATCACTGTTTTTCCAGGATGCCATACGGCTTGTGACTTCTTTCTCTGCCGCAAAGGTACCGCCACGCGGATTTTTCAAATTTTCCCATTCGGGATTCTGCTGTGTGCCTTTATTGGTATAAATTTCTTTTGCATCGCCGTTATCCGTAATCTTACCTGTCCGCAGATTCTTCTCATCTGTGTTTGGGTAACGTGACAATGTCATACGCTGATTGTCGCAAAACAGTTCACAGTATAAACTGCCGTCGGCACCGTATTTTTCGGCCGTGTTATACTGACCGAATGCACGGACTTCACCGATGTCCTCTTTAGTAATGTTGTATTTTTTTAAATCCAGCATTTTAATATTGTCTTTATAATCCGTAAAATCAGCGGTATTCAGTGTAACACCGCCGTTGAATACCGTACCCTCTTCCCCAAAAAGGGTTAAGCCGTTATCCTTCTGCGTAAATGTAATTGCAGAAATGTTATATTCTCCGGATGCAAAATAAATCACCTTATCCTCTTTTTCAAGTGACTGTGCAAGCTCGATTGCTTTTTGCGGCGTGCGGACAGGATTTTCCTTTGTACCGTTGTGCGCATCATCGCCGTTCGGAGATACAAAAATGTCGCCCTGTTTTTGTTCGCGTTTCGTTTGCTTGGGAACGGATAATGCCGCAGGCGTTGGCTGTAATTTTCCCATTTTTCCGTTGGAGGAACAGGAAGTGAAAGAGAATACGACAACGGCGCTTAAAACAATCCCGAGTATTTGTTTCCAAAGTTTCATAACACGATTCTCCTGACTGAAAATATATCTTAATATTCAAGATAAGGGACGCCTGAATTAATGAATGTGATTATAATATGTAATCTCGCCGTTATCGCCTATATCGGCAATAATACCGTCCTCTCTGCCGGTTATCAGAAAGGCATCGGGATTGCATAAATACTTTATATAAGCCAGTGTTGCAATATGTAGATTTTCATATTTATTTGTGACAACACAGGTTTTCGGAGAAAGTGTTTTGATGAATTTGCCGGTGCTGGACATTTCATTGCTGTGATGCCCGACTTTCAAAAGGTCAACCTTGCCGATTTCAGGTGCGAGCCTCGACTCATCCCCTGTGAAATTGTCCATATCGCCTGATAAAAATACACGTGTGCCGTTTTTCTCAATCAGAATACCGTAGGACTGGTCATTTTCACCTACCTTGCCCTTTTGAGCAGGGTCGTCCGTATTGAACAGAGTGATTGTGAAATTACCCAGGGTAAAAGGGGTGTCGTCCTGATTGGAAATAATCGGAATCGCTTTGGCGTTCAGCGCATCCACCATTTGATTATAGACTTCTCTGTTATCCCACTTTTCAACTTCCTTTTTCTTAATTTTACTGCTGTCATACACTTTTAAATATGCACGCGCAATCTCAACGTCAGCATCGGAAATCACCGTGTCAAAGCCGCCGATATGGTCGGAATGGCTGTGCGTACCCAATACAAAATCCAGGTGTACCTTACCGTTTTCGTCTGCCGCATTTGCTTTCAGATAAGCAAGCACCTTTTCCTCATAGCCCTCAAGCTCCAAATTCGCAAAGCCGCGGGGGTTATCTGTATCCTCACCTGCATCAATCATTGCAAATTTGCCGTCACTTTCAAGCAGTATAGCGTCAGAACTGCCGACGTTTAAAAAATGGATTTTGTCTCCCGAGGCTTTTACATCGGAGATATGCTGTAAATCCGGTGTATTTATTTCGTTTTTGACTTCAACTGACGGTTTGATAATGATGACCGTCAAAGCGATCATAACCGTAACGAGAACTGCACAAAGTATGCCGACAATTGTTTTTATTGTTTTTTTTCGTTTAAGCATATCAAAATCTCCAAAAATTATTTGATTTCAAAATCAAAGCTTGCATTTTCTTCGTACCACAGCGGGAAATTCGTGCCCCAGACGTTGTCATGAAGCACATAGGAAATTCCGCTTCTGCCGACATTTTCATACTGATTGTCAAATTCGAGAATTTTACCTCTGCCGAGCGAGAAAACGGGCGCATGATGATTCATAAATGTATATTCTTTTTCATCGTTTTGCATTGTAAAATACTCGATGGCGTGTAGCTTTCTGCCTGCCTTGGAAACCACCTTGAACGGGTCGATTCCTTTGCCGAGCTTTGAAAGTACAATGCGGTCGCTTGCAGGGAACAAATGCAAGTAAATTGCCTCTGTCAACCTGTTTGCATCCTTGCGGAACCATGATGCGTTAAAAGCTAACCCGTTCTCGGTCAGTGTGTAAATGATTTGAATCAGTCTCGGTGCGCCGAGTGCGTCACAAAGCTGTTTGTCACATTCAAAATCCACACAGATTTTTATCTCATTTTCATCCGAATGCAGAAGCCCCGCCTTTACGGGCTTGTAGGCAAAATAGCCCTGCGGATATTTTTTATCGACATACTTTAGCAGCGGTCTGCCGAAATCGCCGTATACCCATGTGACATTCTGCTTTAGATTCCTGGAATACTGCGTATGCCAAAAATCGTAATCCCGTTTGCCGAAAGAACGGTATTCCAGAATCGGTTGGGAATTCTGCTTAATAACCGCCTTGCCGTTTTCCGTGAGAAGTCCGATTCCGCCGTATTCGTTTAATTCGAGATGCCAATTTCCGATATCTACGGGTATTTTCATATCAAAATCATTGCTGTGGCTGATTGGATGCACGGGAATCAATTTTGCCAAAGCATTCTTCGCCTGCTTTTGATGCCCGTTCGATAACGCATGAACCGCTTTATCAATATATTCCCTTTGCTCTGCCCAGCTTTTTTCTGCTGTCGAGTAAGAGCCCTGTTTATATCCCCCATGGGCACGGGCTGTGAGTGTGAATATATTCTGCATTTCCCCTCGGAACGGATGTCTGATTTTTACTTTATCTGCCTTTCTTGCCTTTTGGAAGTCTGCTTTCAGATAGTTTTCATAATCGGCAAAATACTTTTTCATATCCATTCCGCAGGTATGCTCGGCAATGCACAAAAGCGCATCTGTAAAACCGATATACTCTTTGCTGTTCCTTTTCATGGAGCCGTCGGTAAGCCATTGCCTTTTGCACGACATCAGCTCGCGCAGGGCCGCTGATTTATATGGGTCTGATGCACTGCCGTGAATCCATGTGTCACCGAGCTCGTCTGTAATTACAGGCAGCTTGTCACGCTTTTCCCAAAGCAGGTCGGCAACGGTATCCATCGTGCCCGCTTCGACTTCATAACCGGGATATTTTTCGCCGATGGCTTTTAGCTTTGCTTCGATTTTCTCTGCGGACGGTGTCCCTTTGTTGTCAAGCGTATGGTCAAAATAGAGGATTTCGTCTATCCAATCACATTGAAATGCGCCGCCGTAGTCACCGGAATAAATGACAACAATTTCGCTGTCCTCACATTTCCACAGAAAGCAGGGGGGTACCTCTGCAAGTGCAGATGCGCCGTTGACGCCGATGTGCAACAGCTTGATGCCGTGCTTTCGCAGTAAAGGCACAAGAGCCTTTGTGTGACCGGGAACGTCCGTCATTTTTGCGGCAACGGTTTTTCTGCCTCGAATTTCGTCAAGCGTATCCACAATCGACAAGCCGTATTCCATCGTATCTTCGTCTAGCAGTTCCGTATGTGTGGTGAAGGGCAGGGCGTGGGGCACGATATCCCCGCACACAAGTGCCTGCTTTAAGTTTTCTTTTTGTTCTTTTGTTCCGTTCTCCAGTGTCTCTTTCAGAATCCACGAGCCGGTTGTCCACACGAATTTCTTTTTGCCTGCTGTGTTCATTTCCTTTGCCAGAAAGGCGGCGTTCGGAATATATGTATTTAAATAGGTATCATAAACCGCTTTTGCAAAATCGGTGAAGCCTAAATCTAAATGCGTTTTGGATACAACGGTTACTTTTTTCATAGAATCACCCCATAACGCTTTGCTAAGCCAACTAAACAAAGCATACTTCTTAAGAAATTTATTTTTCTTTATCCTGTTGTCCCGATAAACGGAATACAGCATCAGGACGATTTGTATAGCCCGCGCTTACTCTGCTTTCTGACCGGTGGCAAGTGCATTTAACTCTTCTGTCATCTTTCTTTCTTTTTCCTCTCTGAATGCCTTCAGCTTGCCTTCCTGCGCTTTTTCATCAAATTTGTAGAAGAACATCGGAATACTCTGGAGTAATAAACCGATTGCTCCGAACGCTGTAAGCATAAAGAATATAACATTCAGCAGAAGTGTGTAATCCACATTTCCCACAACGGTTGCTTGTGTGGTACTCTCAATCAGCGGCTTTGTAAGATTGTCCGTAATCTTTGTCATCACATCTGCATCATATCCGTAGGCGTCCACAATATTCAGCATAAGCACATTGAATACTGCAATGGCAATTTTATTTACAAGACTTCTGAAGGAAAATACCGTTCCTTCCAGTCGTTTGCCGGTTCTCATTTCAATATCGTCAATCACATCGGAAAACATTGCAACCAGAAGTACTGTCATGACACCAACGGGGATATTGGTAAAGAATCTTAAAATTGTATATGTAACTGCACCTGCAACAGTGTTGTAAGGAACAACCCAAATACCGATTACGAAGCAAAGCACATCTGCAAGAATTCCGAAAATCGAAACACCGATCCAAAGCGTTTTTTTGTCCATTTTCTTAAGAAACAGCGGCACAAGAGCCATGGAAAGCATGTAGGATGCCCCGCTGCCGATTTGCAGCAAAGGTGTCAGCAGACCTTCGCTTGTCAGCTGGATATTGAGATTCAATGTATTTTTCAGCCATGCGCAAAGCTGGTCAATCGGAATCACGCCTGCGCAGTTCCACTTTGCAAAGTACGGCAAAAACATTGCCCCCATATTTACAATTGCGGAAAAGAATGCCGCAATAACCAAACAGATAAATTTTTTATCCTGAAATACGATTTTTAAACCGTCAATATATTTTTCCTTTTTAGGCGGAATGTAAATTTTTTCTTTAATACCAAAGCCGGAGAAAAACATCGGAATACCGCCAAGCGCCGCAAAAATAAGCGCTGTAAAAAAATATCCCTGTTTCTGATTTTCTCTGCCCCACAGTCCTGCAATTGTAAAGAACAGAATGGACGGCAGAACCGTGCCGAGCGAACCCAAAATGTTGCTGAAAGAAATGGCCTTAACTCTTTTTTTATCCTCGGGGAATACAAGCGGCGTCAAGCCTTGGAAAGGAATATCCAGCGCTGTATACCCTGTATAGAAAATCAAATATGCAACGATTGCAAAAATAAAATTGCCTTTCTGACCGAAATTCACAGGTGCAAAAAGTAAAGCGGTGACTATTACAACGGGAAAAGACATCCAAAAAATATACGGACGGCATTTTCCCCATTTTGTATGCGTTTTGTCAACAATCATGCCCATTAGCGGGTCGTTGACTGCATCCCATATTCTTGTTGCCGAAAGCACAATGCTTGTCATGGCAAGCGAAAGTCCAAGCACATCTGTAAAATACATATTCAGTGCTGTGCCGATTACACTGTTTATTGTGCTCATTCCAAAAGGAAGCAAGGAGAATATAAGTATCTCTTTTGTGGTTTTGTCCCTAAATATGTTTTTCATTTTTCTGCTCCTGTTTTCTTGAAATATTCGTATTTATCCGTTAACGGATTTTTCTCTGCATTTGCACTGCCTGCACAGTCGTCTATCTTGCTGTATGGCATCAAATTTTTGGAGACGGGATAAAGCTTTAAATAGCTTCGATACTTTTGATGATAGAAATCCGTGAGAGATTTATCGGGTTTAATCTCTTCTTTTGTGCCGTAAAAGTTTTTCGATATATCGTTACCTGTGCCTTGGGCGGCAAGCAGGCACGCACCCATAACACCGCCGTGTTCAAGGGTTGGGATTTCAATATCTATATCCAGAATCGTCGCGAAAAGCCTGCACCACAGTCGGCTTTTCGTGCCGCCGCCGCAGATTTTTGATTTATAAATATCCACGCCGAGCGACTGAATCAGTTCAATATTCTGCTTTATGGAAAAGGCTACACCTTCAAGTACTGCGAGCGTCATTTCTTCTCTTGCTGTGTTTATGGAAAGGTTTATAAACATGCCTCTCACAGCCGTATCATTCACAGGTGAACGTTCGCCCATCAGATACGGAAGAAAAAGCACATCGCTTTTGCCCACATACTTTTCCGCCTGTTTTTCGTAGTCATACTCTGCTTTCAGGATGTTTTCAATCCACCACTTCTGACTGCTTGCGGCTGTCAGTGTGCAGGCAAGATAATGATATTTTCCGTTTGCCGAGCAAAAGGAATGGATTGCATTTTTTTTGTCACAGTTGAATGTATCGGTACAGACAAATACCGTTCCCGATGTACCGAGTGAAATGTTGCAGTCGCCGTTATACACCGTTCCCGTTCCGATTGCGGAGGCGGCATTATCTCCCGCGCCGATTACAATTTTCACGTCTTTACGAAATCCGAGTGTCTCGGCAATATCCTTCTTTAAGCAGCCGATTACAGCATCACTTTCAAAAACCTTCGGAAGCTTGCTTTCGTCAATATGAAGCAAACGAAGCATAGCCTTTGACCAGCATCTGTTTTGTGTGTCAAAATATAAAGTGCCTGCCGCATCTGAAGTGTCCGTTGCGAATACACCCGACAGCATATAGGCGACATAATCTTTCGGGAGCATGATTTTATGGATGCGACTGAAATTTTCAGGCTCATTGTGATATACCCAAAGCAGTTTCGGTGCGGTAAAGCCTGCAAAAGCAATATTGCCTGTATGCTCTAAAAGAAATTCCTTTCCGATTTCATTATTCAGGAAAGCTACCTCTTTTTCACTTCTGCCGTCGTTCCATAAAATTGCAGGTCGGATAATTTCATCATTCTCGTCCAACAGAACAAGCCCGTGCATCTGACCCGAAAAGCTGATTGCACAAACACCGCTTTTATCGATACCTGCGGTCAGTTCCCGAATCGCAGTTATACTTTCGCTGTACCAATCCTGCGGATTTTGCTCACTGTAATTCGGATGCGGAAAAGAGATAGGATAATCCCGAGACACTGTATTTATAATTTCATTATCACTGATCAGCATTGCCTTTACGGATGATGTGCCGATATCCAGTCCGATATAATAGTTCATAAGCTCACCCGAACAGTATACTGTTTACAATGGACTGCAAGGCTTCCTGGTTGCCGCTCATAATACAGTCAATCTTTTTTTTGTCAAGCGCATACTCGGAAAGTTCCTCCAGCGTAACATCACCATCTAAAATTCTTTTGCCGATTCCGCTGTGGAAACTGCTGTATTTTTCAGATATAAAGTTATCTATTCTGCCGTCCTCAATGATTTTGGCGGCGTTTATCAAACCAAGTGCAAAGGTATCCATTCCTAAAATAAAGCCTTTGAACATATCGGCATAAGTGTTGCTCGGTCTGCGGTTTTTGGCATCGAAATTGAAGCCGCCGTTTGCAAGGCCGCCTGCTTTGAGTACCTCATACATACACATTGTGGTTTCGTAAACATCGTACGGAAATTCATCCGTATCCCAGCCGAGCAGTAAATCGCCCTGATTTGCGTCAATCGAGCCGAGCATATTGTTCACAGCCGAAATTCTCAATTCATGCTGAAAGGTATGCCCTGCGAGTGTGGCGTGGTTTGCTTCGATATTCAGTTTAAAATCCCTATCCAGTCCGTATTGCCGTAAAAATCCAATTGCGGTTGCGGCGTCAAAATCATATTGATGCTTCATGGGCTCTTTCGGCTTCGGCTCAATAAAGAAATCACCTGTAAATCCGATTTTTCTGCCGTAGTCCACGGCAAGATGCATCAGCCGTGCAATGTTTTCCTGCTCAAATTTTACATCGGTATTGAGAAGCGTTTCATAGCCCTCTCGGCCGCCCCAGAACACATACCCTGTTCCGCCGAGCTTCACCGTTAAATCCAGAGCCTTTTTCACCTGCGCAGCGGCGAAGCAGAATACATTTGCATCATTTGTACTGCCTGCACCGTTCATATAACGGGGATTTGAAAACAAATTTGCCGTGCCCCAAAGACATTGAATACCGGTTTCCTGCATTTTTTTAAGAATGTAATCGGTAATTTCATCAAGTCTCTTGTTTGTTTCATGGATATCTTCAGCCTCGGGCACTAAATCCACATCGTGAAAGCAAAAATATTCAATCCCGAGCTTTTGCATAAATTCAAAGCCCGCATCTACCTTTGCCCTCGCGTGTTCCATAGTACTCGGCATAGCTTGAAAAGACTTATCTGCTGTGTCTCTGCCGAACATATCCGTCCCCGCCGCACAAAGATTGTGCCACCACGCCATGGCAAAATGCAGATGCTCGTGCATGGGCTTGCCTAAAATGACTCTGTCTTTATCGTAAAACTTAAACGCAAACGGATTTGTGCTTTGTGCACCCTCATAGTTTACTTGGTCAATAAAATCAAAATATGCCATCGTCCACTCCTGTATATTAAATCATTATCGAAAAACCTGTATAGTTTTTTTAATCTAATGCATATTTACCGCGGGAACGCTGTGTGCGATTTTTGTATTTACCGTTTGTGAAATCGGGTATTTCCACCGGTATATTTCCGCCGCGTATGGATTGCTCGGACAAAGCCGTAATACACATCCACGCCGCCGCATCATACACATCAATGGCGGGATAGGTTTCACCCTTTGCGGCGGCGACCATAGAACGCAGAATCAAATAGTCCATTCCGCCGTGACCTGCCGCAAGCATGCCCTGTGATTTATGTTTCCACAAATCGCTGTCGTATTGTTCACCGTACATATCGGCATTTTTCCACAGCAGCTGTGGATTCATATCTAATTCGGCAATATCTTTGTCCTTTTGGTCTTTCTCCAAAAATACATAATCGCCGTCTTCCTGATACATTCCCTTTGTGCCGCGCACGTTGAAATTGCGGCTGTATATACGGGGAAGTGTTGTATCCAAGGTCAGCGTAACGGTCTCGCCGTTTTCACAGGTGATAAGCGTTGTGACAATATCGCCCTGTGTAAATTCCGTATTGCAAAGCGCTGCATCCTCGGCTTTATTGTCACGGATATATTGCCGCAGACCGCGTGCCTTACTTGCCATCGAAACAAGGCGTACCATTCGGTTCCCTCGGTTGATGCCGAGAATTTTTGCAATCGGACCGAAATCGTGGGTCGGATAATTCTCACAATTGTGTTCCAGATAATGTGAAAGTCTGTAATGACGGTTTTCTTTTCCGAAGGAGACTTCTTTGCGCAAATCGTGCCGATAGGCACCGTCGCAGTGCACAATTTCACCGAACACACCTGCACGCGCCATACGCAGACACATCAGTTCGCGTCTGCCGTAACAGCAGTTTTCAAGGAAGAAAAAGGGCGTTCCCGTTTCTTCCTGTGTCTTTACCAAGTCGAAGCATGCCTGTATGTTGTAAGTGCCGCCCACCTCCATCGCGGTAAATATCCCTTTTTGCATCGCTGCTACGGCGATTTGAATGTGATATTCCCATGATGTGGAAATGACAACTGCGTCTAAGCTGTCCATATCTAAAACGGTACGATAATCAGACGATTGAAGCGGGGGCTTTTGCCCTGCTTTTTCTACAAGACTTGCCGCATATGCGGTTCTGTCGGCGTAGCTGTCGCAAACGCCGACAACAAAAACATCATCCATTTTCAGCATCGGTTCCAAAAGCTGTATACCTCTCTGCCCCAAACCGATGAAAGCGATATTTAAGAATGGTTTCATTGACATCACCATAGCCTTTCAGACTGCAATTTACAGCAGGGGAACGCAGTGTGTTTCCGCCCTGCAAAGTGCGAACGAAAATTTATTTTTCTTCCGAAGGTTCCTCTTGCGGATGCAGGACATACCATTTGTAAGACATCGGCGGCAATGTAATTTTCATTTTTATATTGCCGTTCGAATCAATGGAAAACAGCTCCGGATTTTCATCGTTTTCCGAAACGATGATTTTATTTTCTGTTTCATACGCCGTCGGCAGCGGCGGAATCGCTTTATCCGCTGCGATATCGTCGGTGATATAGGTGCGTGATGAGCCGTCGCGTGCTTTGATAACAAGCGGCGCGATTTCCTCTCCGTAAAGCGGGTATTTTACATCGCAGTTTTTTGTGTTTTCAAACGGCGGCGGAGGTGTCCCCAGAGCGGTAAGACCTGTATAATAAACCGGAACGGTTATTTCTTCCGTACGGGCGGTATTTGTTTGGTTAAAGAACATCAGAAATCCGCGGTCGGTGCCATACGGAAGCTGATTCATAATAGCATCTATACAAGTGGTTCTTGCAGGATTATCCGTGTTTATTCTCGGCGGCAGAAAATGAACCGTAATGCCGTTTAAAACATGTCGGTATTTTTTGAAAACAGTGACCCATTTTTTCATAATCTGCTTGCCGGTTTCACAGTCATAGACTTTTTTTCCGCGTATGGTCGGCCATACGCCCGCCGCAGTCAGCTGTGCCAATGCCCAATCAAATTCAAACGCATTTTTGTCCGTGGGGAAAAACTGCGCGTCCTTCCCGCCGCCGTGATACACATTCAGCGGCAAAAAGCCCCAACCTTGCGAAGGATTTTTTGAAAAAGTCCCCTTGTAATAATAAATTCTCGAGGTAACAAGCTGTTCTTCTCTTTTTTCCGAAAAAGCGATTTCCTCATATCCTACGCCGGAACGATTCGTTCCGTTGAGAAAATGCCAGTCAGGTGCATTGATATAAATGCCGCGTGATTTCAGTTCTCGATACCAGTCGCAGACTGAGGCTTTCCACTGCTTATACTGTGAATCGGTAAAATCCTCGTGCAGGTGTGTTTTGCCGCCCGCACACATAAGCATTCCGTAAGGCCCGTCAATCTCTACCGCATCGGCGTCTGTTTTGTCGATAAACCGAAGTACGTTTTGCATATACTTTTCTGCCCATTCGCAGGCAAGGCAACGGCATATGTGACTGCCGTCGTGATTCAACGCCTCATGGCTGCGGACAGGTCTGTAATTTTTCACGTATGCCAGCGTGTAAGCCCCCATACGCAATCCCTTGGAATGACCGTAAGCATAGGCCTTTCTGATGCGGTTTAAATAGCGTTCATTTCCGCTTTCCATTTCTACACCGGAGCCGAACGACTGGATAATCATTTCAAGACCGACCTCGGCGCACTGGTCAGCCGCCTTGCGGATTGCGCGGCTGCTGTTGGAAATCAGGTGGAAAAACAACGCGTTATCCGTACACCACGGCGCAATTTTTCTGTACATTTCTTTTACTTCAATCAACCGCTGTTCATAAAAGTCCGCGCCGAAAAGAAGTTCAAATGCTGTAATGGAATCCAGTGTTTCTGCGGGGGAAAGCTTTACATTCATTTTGTAGAGCGGTGCAATCTCCAAAACATCAAAATGATATCTTGCATAGTTTTTTGCATATTTTGCAAAATCAAGACCGATAAAGTCGGTTGTAGAATTATAGTCGCTGTCTGCAAAAAGCATATCACGGTTTTCTTTGATTTCTAGGATATCCGTGCTGATATTATCTACCGCTACATGCTCGCTGTCATCGTTTTTGACGGTAACCAGCTTCATAATGACAGGAATGCCGTCGTAAATTTCATAGCGTACGCTGACAGAAAGCAACGGACAGCTCGGTTTACTTTTATATGTAATCACAGCCGCTTTGCCGGGTGGCGGATAACTGCCCACAGCAGTCATCGTGTCAGACCTGCGAAACGGAACACGTTCCATGCAATCCGTTTCACAGCACCCAACAAACGCGAAGCTGTCGGAAAAGTACTTTTTGCCGTTTACAGATATACAAAAATCCGCACGCGGTGCCGAAAGCATTTCTGCGTCTTTCTGTAAATTTTTAAAGGATACTGTGCGGCAGTCGGTTTTTTCAACCGTTCTGGACACCAATCCGTTTGATAATATGATTTTTTCACTGTCCGTTTTTATCTCGGCTTTATAGGCCGCTCCGTTTAAAACCCAGTACATAAACTGCCTCCTGAAATAATTGATTTAAATGCATAAGAATAGTTAGACGAACATTGTATTGCTCGAACCGCCTTCCAATTCAACGGTAATGAGAAGCACTTCATTGTTTTCTATATGCAAATTCAAAACCGTTTCTCCGTTATGGATTTGCGGCTCAAATTTTTCAACGGACGGCTCGGATTTATTTTGGATGTCTGCAACTTCACTGCGTGTCAACGATGCGGGTTTCCCCATTTCTTCCCACAGCTTTAGCGGGTTTCCGTGCATCGAGTTGATTCGTTTCAAAACGATGCTCCTGCAAAACGGCAGATTCTTTATATGAATTGAGACATCGTATTTTCGGTTTTCATCCTGAAAACTTTGTGCATACAGCATCATGCAGATTTTATTGTCTCCCCGAAAGGCGGCAATTTCTACATCTTCATCTGTGATGGGTAGTTCATAACGGCAATCCGGCAATTCCGAAAGCATTTTAAACGCCCAAAAAGCAGGCTTTTTGATTCCGTCAACGGTCATCAGGCCGAAGCCGCCGCAAAAAGGCTCAGGAAAAAAGAAAAGCTCCTCAAATATATCCGAAAATGTCCAATAACTCGAACCGTCTACGATGCCCTGATTATCCAAAACGGTTTTCACCAAAAACGATGCGGCTTTTACCGTATCGTGAACGGCGGCAACACAGTTTGAGCTGATACTCCATTCTGTATAGAAAAGCGGCAAATTGCCTGCATCCTTCCGTGCCCGTTTTGCCTCGCGGGTAAGGTAGCCCTTCAATGCAGGCGTAAAAGCATTCACATTGTCAAAAACGGGCTGTAAAATTGCACTCATAGAGTCTGTATGGCTGTACGATTTGATTTTCCGAAGCTGTTTCAGCCTTTCGCGGTTTAAGGAATGCCCCAACTCATCCGTAGGGTACTGATGCGTCGACACAAAATCTACAGGTGCATTTTCATTTTTGCAAAAGTTAAGGAACTCCGTTATGTGACTGCTCTTAGTTGTAGCGGGACCGCCGACCGTAAGGTGTGCATCCACGGACTTAATTGCTTTTGCCGTAGCGGCGTAAAGGCGGTAATAATCATCCATATTTCCCTTAAAAAAGCAAGCAAGGTCAGGCTCGTTCCATACTTCAAAATACCAGCGCCGCACCTCTTGCGCACCGTATCTACGGATTAAAAACCGTACAAATTCAGATACAAAGCTTTGCCAGTCGTTCATATTTTTCGGCTGTGTAACATTTCCCTTATAATAAAAAACCGTCTTTTTCCCGGAGGCCAATGCCGAAGGCATAAAACCGATTTCCACAAACGGCTGTACGCCGATGTCAAGTAGACTGTCATAAAGCTTTCCGATTTGATAGAAGTTGTACAGATTTGCTTTCCGGCGGCTTATAACGGGGAGAAATCGGTCGGGCGACAAACACACATGCATATCATCGTTGAAAATTCCATGAAACCGCACGCGTTCCATACCGAGTTCATCTCGGACAATTTTCAATTGCTTCAGATAATCCGCACGGTGCGCAAGCGCCGCGTGACCGCTGCCGATGCAAAACTGCCAATGCTTTTTTACTGATTTTGTTTTTGCGTGATAATCCAAACTGAAACTGAATTTTTTCATAAGCAGTCCCCATAAAAAGATATCAGAATATCGGACGGTCTATAATATCAACCTTTTTATTTTTTGTATGTTCAAGCTCCATAACCACAATTTCATTTTCCGCTTTCAGCCATACGCCGGGTAAATAGAGCGTCTTTTGCGGACCGACATTCCAATACCGACCGAGGTTTTTGCCGTTTACAAACACATAGCCTTTTGTAAACCCGTCTAATTTCACAAAGCAGTCGGCATTGGAATGCGTGCGGAACGTGCCTTTAAAATAACAGGGATACGCTTCCGTACCGTCAAAGGTAAGTTTGTTTATTTGATGAATCGGCAATGTATAAATATCAAAATCATATACATACTGCTCACCGATGCGTACCGCCGAAAGTCCCTTGCGGTCATGAATCCGTTTGGCAAAATTGATTCTGCCCATGCCTTCCACGAGAATATCCACCTGCATCTTCCCGTGAAAAGCAGGAATCGGAAAATTAAAGCTTTCGGTTTGTTCAACGCCGTGCTTTTTTTGCTTTCTTGTCAGCGGCTTTGCGCGGTTGTATTTGCCGATCTGCTTGCCGTTCACATATACATAAGCAATATCGTGTACGCCGTCTGCACCGACAGAGGTCGCGCCGCAATTGCGGTCAATTTCCGTATGATATAAAATCATACCGTAATTCTGTCCGTAATGCTCCATGTAATGCGGAATATGATCTGTGTGATGCTCGGCAATTTTTTCAAATGCCGACCGCAGACTGACGCTTTCGGTGAGCGGTACACTGCCGATATTCTGCGTTTTCGGACGCGGCGGAAGTGCAGGTAGGGTAATACCCTGGTGTTCGCACAAAACCTTCCGAATAATATGGTATTTCGGGGTGTAATCGCCATACTCATTTAAGGGTGCGTCATAATCGTAGCTTGCGGTTGTCGGCTGGTAAACATTGGCATAATTTGCGCCCGCCATATAGCCAAAGTTGGTGCCGCCGTGAAACATATAGAAATTAAAACCGGTATGCATATCGAACATTTGATTCAGGATTTTTGTAAATCTGCTTTTAGCCCACTGCGCGTTGGAATGATGGTGTTTTTCATAAAAATGGTCGAACCAGCCGCACCACAGCTCGCCGCACATCAGCGGCTTATCCGGCTGATATTCCTTTAATTCCCGAAATCCGTCTTGGGGAAGCGAACCGAAATTAACAACCTGAAACACATCAGGCAATCCGCCGCCCGAGAGATGGTATTTGCTCTCACCGTCCGATGTGAACAGCGGCACGTCTATACCGTTTTCACGCATCAAATCCCGCAGAAAACGCAAATACTTTTTATCGCTCGCGTAACTGCCGTATTCATTTTCAATCTGCATCATCAAAATCGGTCCGCCGTTTGTCGCCTGTAGGGGAGCGAGACGGGGCAGAAGCACGTCAAAATAGTTTTTTACAAAGGATATGTACGGCTCGCTGTAGCATCTGAGCTTCATATCGTCGTATTTTAACAGCCACGCGGGGAATCCGCCGAATTCCCACTCGGCACAGATATACGGTCCGGGTCTGACGATTACATACAGTCCTATTTTTTCAGCGGTTTTTATAAATTTTACAATATCGCATTGACCTTCAAAACAAAATCCGCCGTTTTCTTCAGGCTGGTGAATATTCCACGCCACATAGGTTTCTACCGTATTGAAGCCCGCTGCTTTCAGCTTTAACAGCCGGTCTTCCCAGTATTCCATCGGGATGCGAAAATAGTGCATTGCGCCCGAATAAATTTGAATTTTTCGTCCGTCTGCATAAAAACCGTCTTTTCGGATTTCAAACATAGCTGTTTCTCCTTGGTATTGCAATTTTTCGGCGTTCTTTGCTGTGCAGGAAAACGGAATACACAGGCAGTATTCTGTCTATCGGAAGCGGTATGTCATTTGCTTCACTTTCGATGAAAATACGGTATTCCGCATGATACGGGGTGGGGTTATAAAGCTCCACGGTTATAGATTTTTCCGTTTCACCTTCCCATTTGCATTCAATATGGTCAAGCGCAAAGCAAAATTCCCTGTCAGGCTGAATATAGACGGCAGGAAGCTCCAAATAGGTGAGCATCGCGGAAACCTCACACCAACAGGAACCGGCGGGCACTTCGCCCACATTGTTTGTTCCTTCCCAGTCGGAAAGGTTGACGCGTTCATTGATGCGCCCGATTGGGTTATACAACATACTGTATGTCGATGAAAGCGCCTTTTTGAAAAAGCCGTTTTGCGAGTACAGCGTACGCACAATTTTCGAAAATTCTCTTGTCCATATTTTTTGCCTGTGTGCAGGCTTATTGTGCCACACATAGCTCGCACGCATCGGATTTTCGGGTGTGCTTACAAATTGCGTGATATTGTGTGCAATGTCTTTGAGTAATTCCAAATATGCGGCGTTTCCTGTGGCACGGTACAAATGCAGGAGCGATTCGCCCGACATCGTACAAATGCCCGGGGCGGCGTGCTTATTTTGTACGCTTGCCCAAACGGCGCCCGTTGTCGCAACTCCGCGCTCGGCAAATTGGGTATCTGCTTTATAATGATAATCATATCCGACGCACCAGCTTGCACACAGCGCGGCAGTATCCTCTGCATACTTCAGCCATTTGGGATTGTTTTGTATACGGTATAATACAACATAGCTTTCCAAAAGGGCAAAAGCAGATTCGCTGTCGGGACAGGAGAGAATTTCACCCGGTCCGCCGGTGGAAAAGCCTTTTGCAATAAAATTCTTATAATACTGCTCTGCAATGCTCTGCGCAGTTTGCAAATAAATCGGATTTTCAAAATATACACTGCAAAGTGCAAGTCCCGCACCCGCCAGTCCGCCGCTCGCCGAGCCGCCTGTAAACGGTTTCCTGCTGTGCAGGTCTATAAACTGACCCAATTCGCCGTTCTGTGCATAAAAGGAGATAAAAGCATCGGCGAGCCGTAAAAGGCCATCGTGCCAAAGCGGCGGAACTGAATCTCCGCAACTGCGCAAAAAGAGCAGCTGCTTTGCAATGTAATACAGCGCATCCGTATTTTTGCGAATCAAAACAATATCCTCATTTTCTGCGTCTGTATCGTCACCGTAAAGTCTGCCGTCACAAAAAATGCCGTACAGAAAACCGCTTTTGTGCTGTAGCTTAGAGAACACGAAATCAAGCGTGCGGCGGCTTTTTTCTTTGGATTCCGCATTGCCGAGCACCAATGCAGGCAGGGTATTGATTGCACCGCCGACCCAACCTGTCTGCCATTGACGGCAAATGCCTGATTTCGCTTCGGAAGACGTGTAAAAGCCGACATCTTCTACCCAGTTGCGTTGATTGTATTTCTCTTCAATGATATGAAAAGCATAGTGCCACGGTACGCCGTGCGGATGACTGCGCGGCAGTGTTTGCATTTCCCGATATATCCAATACTGTTTTAAAAAGTCCGCCGCATCCGCACACGCAAAGTGATATTCAACCGCTTCGAAAGTAACGGTGTCCCCGGGACGAAAATCGACGCCCTTGTCATCAGATGCAACTTTTGTGGTACACATACTGTATTTATACGGCATGCGCATGCACGGCGCAGAGAGCATAAACTCGGCTGTATGATTTTCGGCATATTCCGAGACGGTCACCCCAAAGTTCCCCGCTTCGTTTTGCTGTTTAAAAAACAGTAAAAACCCCGTTTTCTGTTTGGGGTCAAAAAAGCCGAAGCAGGGAAAAGACAAATCTCCGACACTGAGCTGTGCACAGCCGGTGCCTGTTTCAGAAAGTCTCGGCACATCCGTTACAACGGTTTCCCCGTAATAACGGTTTGCTTCTGCCGCACTTAGCATCGGCGGATAGTCTTTTTTCACACTTTGAAAACGATTTCCGTTATAGAGGGCGGCGGGCGCAAAAACATAATTTTCTGTGTTCCAGTTTGTTTCTTTCCAAACCAAACGCACAGCGGCGTTTTTAAAAGGTTTATGTACAGTCACTGCCGCCTTTATGTTTTTGCAGGCATCCTTGTGCGCTTGCTCGGTAATCTGTACGGTTATCCCGTTTGCATTTTGCGTCTCGGCAAAGGGCAGACGAATTTCGGATGTGATTTTTTGATTTTTCCATTGTACAATGGAGAGATATTTCATAATTTTTCTCCGTTCACGTGCACGAGATTGACAAAAAACAGGTCTATAGCGACTGGTCTACCTTAATAGACAGTTCGGAATATATTTTTTCATGCATTTCGCTTTTCATAATAATTGTATCAAAAAGTGCCTTCACTGCCTGATATCCCTGTTCAAACGGCTGTTGGCATATGATTGCCATAATACTGCCGCCGCGTATAGCGGCCTGTGTAACCGGTGTTTCATCAAAGGCGCATACACGCATATCCGGCGAAAGCTCCCGCACAGCCTGAAGTGTTCCCTGCACGCCGCCCGCCGTTATAAAAACAAAATCAATTTGCGGATATTTTTCCAGTACGGTACACATATCCGTATAGGCTACGCTGTCATCATCCAGATTTTCCGAAATTCCAATCAGATTTACATTCGGATAGTCTTTTTCTATCATTTCTTTTATGCCGTTTGCGCGCTGTAAATGACCTTTATGCTGTGCACTGCCGGTTACAATAAATAAATTCGCTTTTCCCTGAGAAAGCATACCGACCAGCCGTCCTGCAATTCTCCCGCTTTTCAGATAATCACAGCCGACATATAAAGCATTTTTGACATTTTCCAACTCGCCCGACAGCATAATGACCTTTATGCCGCTGTTTATCATTTGCTGCAGCTTTTTTTCAACAGCAGGGTGGTTAATCGGTGTGACAATCAGTTGCTTTGTATCTTTCGGTAAAGCGTTCAAAATTCGAAGAAGCTCAGAAGCATCGTATCCTTTAAACTCGGTCAGCGCAATCTCAAAGCCATAGCTTGCAAACTCTTTTTCCGCCGCAAATATGCCGTTCTTTACATCGTCAAAAAAAGGATTTCCGATGCTGTTTAAAACTACGGGAATTGTTATCGGCTTGCCTGAGTGCACAAGTGCCTTGCCGATAATATTCGGTTTGTATTCATATTTTTCAGCAATTTTAAGAATCCGTGCTTTTGTTTCTTCATTGATACCGGAACGGCCCTTCAGCGCACGGTCTACAGTACCGCGGCTTACTCCCGCCAAAACGGCAATCTCTTTTGCAGTAATAGACAAAAACAGCACCTCTTGATTTTCGAAATTGTATATGATAGAATAATTAAACAAATCGTGCTCGTGCACGGTATCTAAATCGGATAATATCATATGCCGTATGATTTGTCAAGAATCCGTATGAAAAAAGGAGATACAGCTTACGAACAAGCACATGTGTCGTTCGTAAGCTGCATAGATGCCATGAAAAAAGAAAATAGATTGTTTCACCGCGAGGTCGGTGAAAAGCTTGCAAAAAAGCTATCGGTTTCGGAACTGGTTTCGCAGCTGATGCACAGCTCAAAGGGGATAAAACAACTGGGAATCCTGCCGTATAACTGGTGGAATGAGTGCCTGCACGGCGTTGCGAGAGCGGGCACGGCAACCGTTTTTCCGCAGGCGATATGTATGGCAGCTTCTTTCAGCGCAGATTTACTTTTTCAGACTGCCGAAATCATATCAACCGAGGCGCGTGCAAAATTTAATGAGAGCCAAAGACAAAAAGATTACGGTGTCTATAAGGGATTGACCATGTGGTCGCCAAATATAAACATATTCCGCGACCCGCGCTGGGGACGCGGGCAGGAAACCTATGGGGAAGACCCGTATCTTACAGGCGTTTTAGGCACAGCTTTTATAAAAGGTCTTCAGGGCAATGATGAAAAATATATAAAAACCGCCGCCTGCGCCAAGCATTTTGCCGTCCATAGCGGGCCGGAAAGCGAGCGCCATGCCTTTAATGCGGTTGTTTCCAAAAAAGATATGATGGAAACCTATCTGCCCGCATTTAAAAGGGCTGTGACCGATGGCGGGGTTTGCGGCGTAATGGGTGCATACAACTGTGTCAACGGTGAGGCTTGCTGTGCTTCGGAAACGCTTATCAAAAGACTTTTGCGCACAAAATGGGGCTTTGAAGGATATTTCGTTTCCGACTGCGGGGCGCTGACAGACATCGTTTCTCACCACCGTCTGACTTCCAATCCGCTCAAAGGTGCCGCAATGGCGCTGAATGCAGGCTGTGACCTGGAATGCGGAAAATATTACAGACTGCTTCCGGCCGTATACATGATGCATTATATCTCAAAAGAAACCTTGCAAGAATCCGCAGGCAGACTGCTGTCTGTGCGCAGTCAATTGGGTATGTTTGATGAAAATTGCTGTTTTCATAAAATATCCGCCAAGCATATTGCATCGGAAGAAAACGAAAAAGCGGCTGTGCGTGCCGCGCAAAAGGGCATTGTTATGCTTGAAAACAACGGAATTTTACCGTTAAAGCAAAACTGTCAGAAAATTCTGATTCTCGGATATAACGCCGAAAATGAGCTTGCCTATCTCGGCAACTATTTCGGAACACCGAAACGGTTTATCAAGGTAACCGACGCTGTTAAAGCCATGCATGCCGATACAGATTACTGCACAGGTTACTGCTATCAGGAAAAGGAAAACGCAGAAATGCAGAAAGAGGCCTTGCAAAAGGCGGCCGATGCCGATGTGATTTTACTTTGCACAGGACTGGATTGTTCTATGGAGGGCGAAGAAGCAGGGGAGCTGTTAAAAGGCGGCGGCGGAAATCTCGGTAAGCAGGGTGACCGCAGTGATTTGGATTTGCCTTATGTTCAGCAAACTCTTTTGGAAAAACTGATACAAACCGGTAAAAAGACAGTTATACTTAATTTTTCCGGCGGTTGTATCGATTTCGGTAAATACGTGAACCGTGTGGACGCAATATTGCAATGCTGGTATCCCGGCGCCGCGGGCGGTCAGGCAATTGCTGATATTTTATTCGGAAAATGTTCTCCGTCAGGAAAATTGCCTGTAACCTTTTACAAAGATATACGCGATTTGCCTGATTTTGACGATTATTCTATGGCAAATCGAACCTACCGTTATTTTTCGGGCGATGTTTTGTATCCATTCGGATATGGCTTGACATATACGCATTTTAAACTGACAAAATGCAGTATACAGGATAAAACCATTCAATGCACTGTAAAAAACACAGGCGCATTTGCTTCTGATGAAGTACTGCAGCTTTATGTGACACAGCCCCAAACGGATTATCAAAATCCAATCTGTTCTCTCATACGGATACAGCGTTTTTCGCTGGCGCCTAACGAAGCAAAGGATATTATTTTCAATCTGTGTGCACAGGATTTGTTTTCTGTGAATCCGGACGGCGATACGGTGTATCTCCGCGGCGAATATCAGTTTACACTTTCAGACGGGCAGGACATTTTGGAGACAGATTTGCATTTTTTAAACGGTTGCCAAACAAAAGTAATTGAAAAATGCCCGATTTAAAATCGGACAGACAAAACCTGCGCTCCTGTTTTTCGGAAGCGCAGGTTTTACGTTTATTTCCGAATCAATTTGTATTCCTGATTGCGCAAAACGGATAACAGCACAGCATTTGATTCGATTTTTTGTGCGGTTACAATGCCGCCGCGGGCGGTATCTTCGCTTTGGTGGTAATCCGACCCTGCAATACCCGGTTTTTTATGCAGGCTTGCCCATTTTTCGGCAATGCTGTTTCTCGAGTTGTGGCGTACACAGGCGTTGTATATTTCGTAACCGTCCAAATGTTCGGGATGGACAACGGTCATACCGTTGCGAAAGGGATGTGCCTGAAAAATCAGCAGTCCGTTTTTGTGTGCCAGCTTCGAGAAGGCAGACAGGCGCATTTTCAGTAAATCTCCGTTTTGGCGCAGAAAGTCTTCCGTCACGCCATAGACTAAATAATCATTGATGACACCTTTGCGGTCAAAGCGAAGCTCCATGCCGAGCAAAACCGTTAATCCTGTATTTTCAGCCGCCGCTTTGGCGGTGAGATGCCCTTTTAAGAAAATATCCACTTTATCATTCCATGAAAGTGTATCTTTTTTATAGGCTTCAAAGGTGCTTGGACTCAGGTGGTCGGTGGTCACCAATGTTGAATACCCGGCGCGCAGATAATTTTCAACCAAAATCTGCGCCGTGTCTTTCGCACAGCGGCTCGTTTGCGCGGTATGCGCGTGCAATTCTGTCGAATATTTCATGATTTGAACATCTCCTAATAAAAAAGTATACAATATTTATTGAATTTTGTCGAGGATTCTGCCGCATTTCTGTATATTATACAACATTTTCAAATTGCTTTTTTGCATGCTTTATATTATTATATTATACGAATTATTTTATCAATATGGATATTGGGAGGCAAACCAATGGAATGCAGCTGCAAAAACGTGCACAGTGATTTGTCGCTTTTAGACACGGTGCTGGATACATATGCAAATGTGGACGGCAGCTTAATCACGATTTTACAAAAAGCACAGGAAATATACGGCTATCTGCCGCAGGACGTGATTCGTCATATTTCGGAAAAAACAGGCATTAAGCCCGCAAAAATTATGGGCGTGGCGACCTTTTACACGCAGTTTCGCTTAAAGCCCGTCGGCAAGTATTTAATTATGCTGTGCAAAGGCACGGCGTGCCATGTAAACGGCTCGGATTTGATTGAGAAAACGATTACAGAAACCTTAGGAATTCACGACGGCGAAACTACCGAGGACGGTTTGTTCACTTTGAAAAATGTGGCGTGCCTCGGTTGCTGCAGTCTTTCGCCTGTAATGATGATTAACGAGGAAACCTACGGCAGCTTAACGCCTGATAAAACGAAAAAAATCTTGGCGGAACTGACCGCACAGGCAAAGGAGGGCGCGAACACATGATGAAAGTGGTTGTGGGTGCGGGCAGCTGCGGCATTGCCGCAGGCGCGCAGAAGGTATATGATGCGCTGCAAGCGCTGAACACGGAAAACACGGCTTTTGAACTGCGTATCACAGGCTGTAACGGTATGTGCTTTTTGGAGCCGATTGTCGATATTTATGAGGAGTCGGGCGATTTGACCCGCCTTGTAAAAGTCACTGCGGCGGATGCTCAGAAAATTGCTTCTGCTGTAGAAAATCAGAATTTATCTGCATTGGATACACTGAAGATTTCCGATGAAGATGCGGAATTTTTAAATAAGCAAACCCGTATTGCCCTGCGGCATTGCGGCGTGATTGACCCCGAAAGCATAGAAGATTACGAAAAAATCGATGGCTACCGGGCGATTCGTAAGGTGCTTTTAGAAATGACGCCCGAACAGGTGATTGAAGAGATTAAAACCTCGGGTCTTGCAGGGCGCGGCGGCGCGGGCTTTCCGACTTGGTTTAAGTGGAATGCCGCGAGAAGTGCGGGCGGCGAAGAAAAATATCTTATTTGCAATGCGGATGAGGGCGACCCCGGCGCGTTTATGGACCGCGCCGTCATTGAGGGTGACCCGCATTCTCTGATTGAGGGGATGCTCATCGGTGCCTATGCCATCGGCGCAAAAGAAATGATTGTCTATGTCCGTGCGGAATATCCGCTCGCGATTAAGCGGCTGGAAAACGCTATTCGGCAGGCAGAGAAAAAAGGCTATCTTGGTGAAAACATTCTTAACAGCGGGTTTTCCTGTAAAATGCGCATCAAGGCGGGTGCGGGCGCGTTCGTCTGTGGCGAGGAGACCGCGCTGATTGAGTCCTTAGAGGGCAGCCGCGGCATGCCGCGTTTGAAGCCGCCTTTCCCCGCACAGGCGGGCTATTGGCACAAGCCGTCCAATATCAATAATGTGGAGACCTTTGCGAATGTGGCATGGATTCTTTTCAACGGCGGTGAGAAATTTGCCGCAATGGGCACCGAGGGCAGTAAAGGCACAAAGGTGTTTGCGCTGACAGGCAAGGTGCGGCGCGGCGGACTTGTGGAGATTCCGATGGGCAAAACCCTGCGCGACGTCATTTTCGATATCGGCGGCGGGATTCGCGGCGGCAAGCAGTTTAAAGCTGTGCAAATGGGCGGCCCTTCGGGCGGTTGTATTCCCGAATCTCTTTTGGATACCGTCATTGATTATAAAGCACTCGGCGCAACAGGCGCTATCATGGGCTCGGGCGGTATGGTGGTTATGGACGAGGATACCTGCATGGTCGGCATGGCGAAATTCTTCCTCGACTTCACCGCCAAAGAATCCTGCGGCAAATGCGTGCATTGCAGACTCGGCACTAAGCGTATGCTTGAGGTGCTGACGCGCATTGCGGACGGTAACGGGCAGGAAGGGGACATTGAACTGTTGGAAGAGCTTTGCTATTCCATCAAAGACGGTGCGCTTTGCGGACTTGGGCAGACTGCGCCGAACCCCGTGCTTACGACAATTCGTTATTTCCGCAACGAATTTGAAGCACATATCCTGGACAAAAAATGTCCCGCAGGCGAATGCACTGCACTGATTTCCTACACAATCAATCCCGAAAAGTGTATCGGCTGTGCAAAGTGTGCACGGAACTGCCCCGTACATGCAATTTCAGGTACAGTAAAGCAGGTACACAGCATTGACCCCGAAATTTGTATCAAATGCGGAAAATGCGCTGAAAACTGCAACTTCGGCGCGGTGGAGGTACACTGATGAGCAAAATTACCGTTACAATCGATAATCATATTTTATCCGTGGAAGAGGGCACGACTCTTTTGCGGGCAGCGGCTGACAACGGCTTGAAAATTCCGAATCTTTGTTATGACGGGCGCGTTGAATTATACGGTGCGTGCGGGCTTTGCGTTGTGGAGGTGGAAGGTACGCCGAAATTACTGCGTGCCTGCTCCACGAAGGCAACCGACGGTATGGTTGTGCATACCGACACGGAACGCGCGGTGCGTGCGCGTAAGGTGGCACTGGAACTTTTGCTGTCCGATCACGACGGCGACTGCAAAGCGCCCTGCACAAAAGCGTGTCCCGCGAATACGGACTGCCAAGGCTATGTCGGTTTAATTGCCAACGGTGAATATACGGAAGCGACGAGACTCATTAAAGAAAAAATCCCCCTGCCTTCGTCTATCGGCAGAGTGTGCCCGCATCCGTGCGAAAAACAGTGCCGCCGTCAGTTTGTAGACGAACCGATTTCTATTGCATTTTTAAAGAGCTTTGCTTCCGATATGGATATGGCAAGCGCGACGCCGTATGTGCCGTCCATAGAACCTGATACAGGCAAAACCGTTGCAGTGGTCGGCGGCGGTCCCGCAGGCTTAACTGCGGCATATTTCCTGCGTCGTCAGGGGCACAGCGTTACGGTTTTGGATGCGATGCCCAAGATGGGCGGTATGCTGCGTTACGGGATTCCCGAATACCGTTTGCCGAAAAGCCTGTTGGATAAGGAAATCGAGCAGATTGCTGATTTGGGCGTAGAAATGCGCAGCAACGTAAAAATCGGCAAAGACACGACCGTAGAAGCACTGCGTGCAGAATATGATGCGGTCGTATTGGCGGCAGGCGCTTGGAACAGCAGTAAAATGCGCGTCGAAGGCGAAGACCATTCCGCAGTTGTCGGCGGTATTGATTTTCTGCGTACCGTGGCGCTCGGCAATCCTATGGCAATCGGTAAAAACGTGGCAGTTGTCGGCGGCGGCAATACCGCCATGGATGCGTGCCGTACCGCCGTGCGGTTGGGTGCGGAAAATGTCTACGTGATTTACCGACGCACGCGTGACGAAATGCCTGCGGAAGATGTGGAAATCCGTGAAGCTGAGGAAGAGGGCGTGCAGTTTAAATATCTGACATCTCCGATTGCGTTTGGGGATGCAGACGGTAAGGTCTGTGCGACGTTGCAAAAAATGCAGTTGGGTGCGCCGGACGCAAGCGGACGTCGCCGTCCCGAACCGATAGAGGGCGAAACCGAGGCACTCACCTTGGATACCGTGATTATGGCAATCGGGCAGTATCCGAACCTTACAGGCTTCGAATGCGTGGAAGCGACCAAGCGGAACACCGTTGCGGCGGACGAAGAAACCTTCCGTACCTCGTTGGACGGTGTGTTTGCGGTGGGCGATATGACCAACAAGGGCGCATCAATTGCGATTGCGGCAATCGGCGAAGCACAAAAAGCAGCTGTGATTATCGACCGTTATCTTCACGGCGAAGCGGTACGCTATAAAAAGCCCTATTTTGTGGAACGTGAAATTCCGCTCGAATTTTTCAATAAATTTGAGAAAAAACCGCGCGCAAAAATGCCGCAGTTGTCTGCTGAAGAGCGTAAAACCAATTTCAAAGAGGTTTCCTTAGGCTTTACCGAGGAAGCGGCAAAAAAAGAAGCACAGCGGTGTCTCGAATGCGGCTGTCACGACTATTTTGAATGCAAGCTGATTTCCTATGCCAATCAGTACGATGTAAAACCCGAACGTTTCAAAGGTGAAAAGCATCACCGAAACGAAGAAAACGTAAATTCTTTGATTGCCCGCAACACGGATAAATGCATTTTATGCGGATTGTGTGTGCGCGTGTGCGAAGAAACGATGGGCAAAACGAATCTCGGACTTCTCGGGAGAGGATTTCATACGATTGTCAGTCCCGAATACAGCTTGCCACTGGAAGAAAGCAGTTGCATGTTCTGCGGGCAGTGCGTTACCGTTTGCCCGACAGGTGCGCTTCGCGAAAAAGAGCCTGTCATCAAGCGTGTACCTGTGAAAGAGAATGCGGTAGAATCCGTGTGCAATTTCTGTTCTGCGCTTTGCAAAACGGATTTGCGCTTCTTAGGCAAAACCGTTATGCGTGCTTTGCCTGTCGGCGAACAGGGGCTTCTGTGCAAAGGCGGGCGCTTCGGAATCTTTGCGGCGAACAATCAACTGCCCCCCGTTTCCGATGCAAAGCTCCGTGAAATTGCAGAATCTGTAAAGCAGTACGGCGACAGTGTTGCGGTTGTGCTCGGTCCTACCGCAACCTTAGAAGAAACGGCGTTTGCAAAAGCGCATTTCCCGAATGTGTATGCGGATGTTACCGAAAAATCCGCCGCATTCGCGGGCACACAGTTGCTCGGTATTCTGCCTGCTTCAGATTACAGAGGGGAAAAAGCGGTGATTCTTCTGGATGTGAAAAAGCCTTCGGCAGTCTCAGCATCCTATACCGTGGAGATTTCCGGGGCGTATACTGCGGAAACATCCGCACAAATTTTTACAGCCCCCTTTACGGCGAACAGCGGGCATTACCTGAAAGCGGACGGTACCGTCTGTACACAGCGTGCGGCAGTGAACACGGAATTGCCTACCGCGCTTACGGTGCTTGCCATGCTGTGCGGTGCAGATGTACCGACTGCGGATGCAGTATTTGCCAAATTGCAGACCGTATATTCTGCGCTTGCAAAACCGCAGGAAAATGTTATAATTGAAAAAGAAGTGATTCGCAACGGCGGCGGTTACAACTGGAATGACAACAGCACGGTAATTTCCGAGTTTTGTGAAAGCTTCTGAAATAAGAAATAGCTTGCAGGTGCCGCAGGGTAGGATTCTCGGTTTATCCTACTGTCCGCGGTGAAAAGGGAACACGGTCTAAATCCGTGACAGCCCCCGCTACTGTAGATACTGCGCGTGCGCCGAATGCCACTGAGCAATCGGGAAGGCGGCGTACGCGGTCAGAGGTATAAGTCAGGAGACCTGCCTGCAAGTGCAAAAAGTCTTTCGGCGGGAGAGAAGTATGCAGACAAAATCGCGGTATTTAAGGGAACTTTATATACCTTTCTTTTGTTATGCATCAGGCGGGGCTCTTCCGGGAGCCCCGCTTTTTTTGTCGGAAGGGAGAAATCAAATAACCCGAATATAAGCCGTTTTTCGGCAAAGCACAAAAAAGAAAGGAAGATTAAAAAAATGAAAAAACAAATTCTCAGTGTTTTGGCAGTGCTCTGTGTATTGTCTATGCTCTGCCTGACGGCGTTTGCCGCGCCGCACAGTGCCGAGGAAGAAAAGGTTGCCGCATGGCTCGGGAATCCGGAAAACACACAGTTTGATTATGAAGAGACAACGTTTGTGGATAACTTAATCGACTGGACAGCGTTTTCATTGGCGCGCGCGGGAAAACCCGCGCCTTCGGAATATGCCGACTACATAAATGCGGCGGTGGCGAATTCGTTTGATGCAATGTATCCGAGTGATTTGGCGCGCACCGTATTGGCAGTCACGGCAAACGGCATGGATGCGAAGTCTATCGGCGGACACGACTTGTTAGCCGCGCTTGCCGCAGTGGATTACAGCAGTCAAATCTATCTTTCAAGCCTAAATTCCCCGTTGCTTGCTATGAATTTTAAATCCGATTTTCCGTTCGATGCGGCTCTGAAAGCAACCCTTGTGGAAAGTCTGCTTGCCGTACAGCAGCCCGACGGCGGTTGGGCGTATTGCTCCGTGGACCAGGGCTACGGTGTGTATTCCGATGCGGACAGCACCGCTATGACCGTACAGGCGTTGGCACCCTATTACACAGAAAACGAAGCGGTCGGCAGAGCTGTGGATAAAGCACTTGCGTATTTACAGGCACAAATCGGTGCAACAGGTGCGCTGGAGGCTTGGGGCGCACCGAGCGGCGAATCTACTGCGCAGTTTATTTTGGCGCTTTGCGAATTGGGAATTGACCCGACAGACAATGTATACACAAACAACGGCAAAACCCTGTTGGACGGTGTGAAAAGCTTTATTACGGAAAACGGCGGTGCGCGCAATTATCAGGGGATGGAAGACCCGCTGACCACTTATCAGGTTTTGCTGGCGTTGAATGCCGCAAATCGCTATGCCGAAAAACGTGAAAGCGTATTTACCTATGTCGAAAAAACGGAAGACCCAACGAACCCTGTACCGAATGTGTCGTCGGATTCTGAAAATGCAACGACAGCGGACAATGTATCGCAGAACGTGGAGATTCCGAAAACGGGCCCTGCCGTAACTGCTACAGGTGCATTTGCCGCTGTGCTTTGCGCGGGTGCAGTATGTACACTGCGTAAAAAAGATGCGTAAGCGCGTTTTATCTTTCCTATTGATTTTTAGCTTTCTGCTGTGCGCCTGTCAAAAACAGCCCGCAACGGAAGTACCGTCCGAACCGCATGCGGAAAGCAGTGCGGCTTCGGAAAATACGGAAGAACTCTCTTCACGCCCCGATGTATCGGAGAATCTGTCCGCAGGTGGGATATCTGCACCCGATGTCAATGAGAATCCATCCGTTGGTGTGCAGAATGCAGACAATACGCCGAAATCGAATACGGGTGCAAACGGTGCGGCGGCACCGTCTGGAAATCAGAATGTACAGCTGCCCGCAGAAGCACCGAAACAGAATACTGCTTCCTTTTCGGTGGACTGCAAAAATGCGATTGATTACGGAATTCTCGACAATCCGAATTTTGCGGGACTCTTGCCGCAAAACGGTGTTATCCTGTCAGACGGTAATGTACAGTTTACCGAGGGTGAATCCGCAATGACGGTACTCAAACGTGTGCTGAAATCACAAAAAACGGTGTGTCAAATCACGTCCGGAGGCTATGTAAAAAGTATTGCGGGACTCTCCGAAAAGGATTGCGGTGAAACCAGCGGCTGGCTGTACCGTGTGAACGGAAAATTGCCGAATGTTTCCTGCAAATATTATAAATTGCAAACAGGCGACCGCGTGGAGTTTATTTACACTTGCAGAATGGGGGATGTCGGTGAATATTAACCGAACCTTGTTTTACAAATTACATACAGGCACGCTTTTGTGGCTGCTTTTGGGTGTTTCGGTGCTAACCGTTACGCGTGTGCAGCCTATACTCGCGGTACTTTGCGTTCTTTCGGGTGCGCTTTCGTTTCTTTGCTATGGGCAGAGGCTCGAATTGCGCGCCCTTCTGCGCTTTTGTCTGCCTGTGGGGGCGGTACTGGTGCTGTGCAACGTATTGTTCAGCCGCAATGGCATGACTGTGCTGTTTTATATCGGAGATGCCGCCGTTACATTGGAGTCAGTTCTTTACGCTTTGCTTTCTGCTCTGCATTTTACGGGTGCGGCGCTGTGGTTTTCGTTTTACTGTGCGTTTTTGGATGCCGACCGTATTTACCGCCTGTTTTCGGGTGTTTCACGAGGATTGGCAATCATTTTTTCCCTTTCTATGGCGCTTGTGCCGAAAACTCTGCAAAAATACGAACAGACCTGTGCCGCCCTGCCCGCATCGGCAGATAAGGATAACAAGCTGACTGTGCGTTTTTTGCGTTTGTCGGCTTTGTTTTCGTGGGTTTTGGAGGATTCGTTCCAAACTGCCGTATCCATGAAAGCACGCGGAGCGATGTGCCCCATGTGCCGCACGCGGCAAAAATACCGATTTTCGGTCGGCGATACGGCGGCAGTCCTGCTCACGGTCGGCGAGATGTGTGCAGTTTTTCTTGCGCCGCCGCTGAAAGCGGAAATTTACCCGTGTTTTCGGCCGTCTGTCTATTTTGAACAGGCATGGATTTATATCCCGCTGGCGTTTTTTTACTTTATGCCTTGTCTTTTGAAGCTGTGGGAGGTGTGCAAATGGAAATTTTCAGTGCAAAGGATTTAACCTTTACATATACGGGCGCGGAAGCACCTGTCTTGAATGGCGTATCCTTTTCGGTAGAGTCGGGCGCGTTCGTATTGCTGTACGGCGCCTCGGGCTGCGGCAAAACCACGCTTCTTCGCCTTTTGAAGAATGAAATTGCACCGAAGGGCAGGCGTACAGGCCAATTGAATTTTGACGGGAGACCGATTTCGGAAATGCCCTACGAAGATTCTGTAAAGAATATTAGCTTTACAGCACAGAACCCGGATACACAGCAGGTGTCCGAATATGTGCGTAACGAATTACGCTTTTTACCGGAGAATTTGGGTCTGTCGGAAGCAGAAATCCGTTTAAAAGTCGCCGAAACTGTCAGTTTTTTCGGTGCGCAGGATTTATATAACCGCAATATCCGGACGCTTTCAGGCGGTGAGAAACAGTTAGTCAATTTGATGGCGGCGTTTGTCTGTTCACCGCGTCTGTTGCTTTTGGACGAGCCGTTTTCAATGCTCGACCCGTTTTCGGGGGAACGTTTTTTGCGCGCGCTTTTAAAGTTGCATACGGAATTGGGTGTAACCGTGGTTTTAACGGAACACAATATACAGCCGATTTTGCCGTATATAACACAAGTGTTGGTTTTGGAGCAGGGGCGGTGCAAAGCTTATGCCGATGCCGATGCATTTTTGCGGGCGTATCCGACTGCCGCACCGTCTGCGTTAATTCCGTCTGTGACGGGGATTGCCGTTTTGGATTCTGTACCGAAAACGCTCGGGCAGTGCCGAACCTTGGTGCAGTCGCATAAGCTCTCTCTGCATTTCTCCGAGCCGATTGAGGTGCCGCGCGGCGAACCGCTGATTTCTTTGCGCCATGCTTCTTTTCGATACAAAAAAGGGAGCGAAGATGTGCTTCGTGCGGTGGATTTTACACTTTGCCGCGGGGACTGCTTTGCCGTCATCGGTGCAAACGGCGCGGGCAAAACAACATTTTTGAAATTGCTTTCAGGAGAACTTGCACCGTACAGCGGTAAAGTGAAGCGCGCGGAGCACCTCTCTTGTGCAGTTGTGCCGCAAAATCCGCAAGCCTGCTTTGCCTTTGATACTGTGGGCGAAATTCTCAATGCCGCCGCAGTGCCGCCGACAGCAAAAACGCTTTTCAAGCTGTTTAACGGTACGTCCAATCCCGCCCCCGTGAATTCTCGTGTGCAGGAAATTGCCGAAACGCTCGGACTCCTCGAATTTCTTCCGCGCAATCCGTTCGATTTGAGCGCGGGACAGCAGCAGCGCGTTGCGGTCGCGGCGGCATTGCTCAAGGATCCCGATGTTTTGCTGTTCGATGAGCCGACAAAAGGGCTTGACCCTGCTTGCCGGCAGTCGCTGTGCCGTCAGCTACGCGAACTGCAGGAAATCGGAAAAACGGTTTTATTTGTGACGCACGATTTGGATTTTGTCGCTGAAACCGCCGCGCACTGCGCTTTGCTGTTCGACGGCGAATTCGTATTGCAGGCGCCGCGCCGCATGTTTTTTACAAGCGGTACAGTATATACCTCTTCAACCGCGCAGGTGTTCTGCGATACCGACCCCGTCTGCCGTCCCGTGTCCCTTTCGGAGGTGGAAAATGGAAAAGCGTAAATTTTTCACCTTGCCGCGTATGGTGTCCGTTTCCGTCATGACGGCTTTCGCGGTATTCGGACGTATTGCTTTTGCACCGATACCGAATTTTAAACCAACAACTGCGATTGTAATTTTGTCCGGAATGGCGTTCGGACCTACAAGTGGCTTTTTGACGGGTGTACTTTCGGCACTTTTGTCCAATTTTTATTTTGGGCAGGGGTTCTGGACGCCTGTTCAAATGGCTGCATGGGGACTGGTGGGCTGGCTTTCGGGTTTGTTAACAAACTGTAAATTCCGCGATAAGCTGTGGAAAATCGTGCTGTTCGGCTTGTTCTGTGCGGCGCTTTATGGTATGATATTAGATACTTGGAATCTGTTTTTCTTTGTAAGACCGCTGAGTTTTCCTGCGGTGCTGACGGCGCTTTCGGCGTCGGTTTTGTTTAATGCAACGCATATGGGGTCTACGGCGCTGTTTTTGGCGTTTCTCGCAATGCCGTTTCTGCGCCGCGCCGAACGTATACGCTTAAAATATATGGATTTGGACGGATAGACGACCTATGAAAATTTCCGAACAGCTGAAGAATCAAACGCGTACAACCTCATTTGAGGTATTTCCGCCGAAAAACGATGCGGCATATGCCCCGGTGGAAGCGGCTGTGGATACGCTGTCGGGCTTTCAGCCCGATTTTATCAGCGTAACCTACGGTGCGGGCGGCGGTACTTCCGTGAATACGCCGAAAATTGCCGTGCACATTCAGAATGATTTGCATATTCCCGCACTTGCTCACTTAACCTGCGCATCGAGCAGTAAGCGGGAAATTGAGCGCATCGTGATGGATTTGAAAACAAAAGGCATTGAGAACATTCTTGCACTGCGCGGAGATTTGCCTGAAAATTACGCACCTGATGGGCATCATTATCGGTATGCAAGCGAATTGATTACCGTCTTACGGGAAATCGGCGGCTTTTCCGTCGGTGCGGCATGCTATCCCGAAGGGCATGTCGAAGCGACCAGTCCCGATGCGGATTTGGAGCATTTAAAGGAAAAGGTAGACTGCGGTGCGGATTTTTTGGTAACGCAGATGTTTTTTGATAATACCGCGCTTTACAGCTTTTTGTACCGCGCACTGAAAAAAGGAATTGACGTTCCTGTGCTCGCGGGTATCATGCCCGTGATAAATAAACGGCAGATAGAACGCTCCTGTGTACTTTCGGGTACAACGCTGCCCTCCCGTTTTAAAGTGATGATTGACAAATTTTCCGACAATCCCGAAGCGCTGAAACAAGCGGGGATTGCGTACGCGACGGAGCAGATAATCGACTTGATTGCGAACGGCGTAAATGGGATTCACATTTACACGATGAACCGTCCTGAAGTTGCGGGCGCGATTATGCACAATCTTTCTTCAATTCTGTAAAAGAGGAAGTGTTTGCTTGTTCGGCTATGTCAAGGTCTGCAAGGCGGAGCTTCGTGTGCGCGAATATGAAGAATACAAAGCTGTGTACTGTACGCTTTGCCGCGTACTCGGCGAAGAATACGGACTTGCCGCACGCGGACTGTTAAGCTACGATGCTTGCTTTTACGTTTTACTGCAAGATTGTGCCGAAAGCGGCGAAAATCCTGAATATAAAGCAGGCAGATGCCGTTTCAATCCCTTGAAAAAGTGTAATTATCAAACAAATTGCGGTGAAAGCTATCGCGCCGCCGCCGCGCTGACGGTGCTGATGTCCTATCAAAAAGTGCGGGACAACATTGCAGACGGCAAAGCTCTCAAAAGAATAGCGGCGTATATGGTTAGTCCGTATCTTCGCGGGAAATATAAAAAAGCAAAAACGCGTTACCCGCAGTTTGCCGAGGCTGTGGAGCAGGCAATGACAGCACAGTCGGTGCTGGAAAAAGAGGGTTGTGTTTCCACAGACCGCGCGGCAGACCCGTCTGCCAGGGCACTTGCCGCCGTGTGTACGGCGTTTATACAGTCTGAAACGCAAAAACGGATTATAGAACGTGTCGCGTACTGTGTGGGGCGCTTTGTGTATTTGCTTGATGCTTACGATGATTTGGAAGACGATTTAAAAAGCGGAAATTACAATCCGTTTGTAACGAAATATGACATTCGTGATGTCGCAGAGCTTCGTGACACAGCACTGCATGAAAATATTTTGCGCGCTTTGCACATGACGGCAAACGAAGCGGCGGTCAGCTTTCACCTGCTCTCGGGCGAAGTGCACCGCGGTATTTTGGAAAATATTTTACAGGACGGGTTGGAGTCGGTTTGCATGACTGTCCGTAAGAAATATGAAGAGGTGAACGAAAGCGTATGAATCCGTATGCGGTTTTAGGTGTGCCTGAAAATGCGACTGATGAACAGATTAAAGACGCTTACCGCCGTCTGGCGCGGCAATATCAGGATGATACCGTGCAAAACGGTCCGCTCTATGATGTTGCACAGCAAAAAATGGCGGAACTGGATGCGGCTTATGACGCAATTGTTACCGCGCGCCGTGGGCAGACGTCTTACGGCAGTTCAAACCGTTCGGCTTATCAGAATACGAATTACAATACCTACAGCTACAGTGGTTCACAGTTCTCGGATATTCGGGCGCAAATCCATGCAGGACGCATGGATGATGCGGAAATGCTTTTAGACGGGATTCCGCGCGAACAGCGCTCGGCGGAATGGTATTTCTTAAAGGGGCAGATTCAGCAGCGCCGCGGCTGGTTTGACGAAGCCTACAGCAATTTGTCCAAAGCTTGCCAAATGGACCCGCAAAACAGCGAATATGCAGCGGCGTTTAACAGTCTCAACAACAATGCACGCGGCGGTTACCGACAGACACGCGGCGGTGGGTGCAGTGCGTGTGATATTTGCTCATCGCTTTTGTGTGCGGATTGTTGCTGTGAGTGTATGGGCGGCGATTTGATTCCGGGGTGCTGAGATGGCGAACAAAAGCGGGATTCGCAATTCTTCAAAAACAGCGCTCGGCGGCATTATTGCGGCGCTTTCTGTAACGACCATGTTTTTAACGGCAGTGTTTACCACGCTTTCTTACGCATTGCCTGCGGCGGCAGGTATTCTGCTTGTGGTTGTGGTGATAGACGTTGATAAAAAATGGGCGTTCGGTGTGTATGCGGCAACGTCTGTTTTGGCACTTTTGGTATTGCCCAATAAAGAAGCCGCTGTAATGTATGTGTTCTTTTTCGGACATTACCCGATTGTGAAAGCCGTTTTGGAAAAACGGCTCAAGGGCGCGCTTTTATGGGTGCTGAAATTTGTGATTTTCAATGCATCCGTTGTGCTCGCTTATGTGATTATACTGTATGTATTTCAGCTGCCGTTTGAAGACATGGAAAAATACGGTAAGTGGGCGGTGTGGATACTGCTCGCAATGGGTAATGTAGTTTTTGTGATTTATGATATTGCTTTGTCACGGCTTGTCACACTGTATATGCTGAAATGGCGCAAATCCTTTCGAAAACTGTTTAAATTTTAAAAATCTTCCGAACAGGTGCATTTTTTGCACCTGTTTCTCTTTTCAAAATAGATTTCATATGGTAAAATACAGAAAAACAGAACAGGGAGTGTTAAAATATGATTACAGAAGAAAGAGTTGTCGAGGTTTTAAAAGAGGCGGGCGTGCTTTTAGAGGGGCATTTCCTTTTGACCTCGGGCAGACATTCCAATAAGTATCTGCAATGTGCCAAAATTTTCCGCAATACCAAATACAGCGAGGAGCTTTGCGCCGCGCTCGGCGAAAAATATGCCGATGCGGGCGTAGAAGTGGTTATCGGACCTGCTATGGGTGCGGTACAAATGGCGTATGAGGTTTCGCGTGCACTGCACTGTGAAAATTTCTTTACAGAGCGTGATGAAAACGGCAAAATGACACTGCGCCGCGGCTTCGCGGTCGAACCCGGTCAAAAGGTTCTGATTGTTGAGGATGTTGTTACGACAGGCGGCTCTGTCAAAGAGGTTATTGAGCTTGTCCGTGCGGCGGGCGGCGATATTGTCGGTGTCGGGTCTGTTGTAGACCGTACAGGCGGCAAAATTGACTTCGGCGTACCGTTCAAGGCAGTGTATTCGGCAGATGTCACTTCTTGGGAAAAAGACGAGTGCCCGCTTTGCAAGGCGGGCGAGCTGGAGCTTGTTAAGCCCGGCAGCCGCAAAATCAAATAAACGCGATGGAAGAAAAACAAGCGCATCCCCATTCGGGACACCGCGCCAGAGTCAAGGCACGTTTCCTGCGGGAGGGCTTAGATGCTTTTGAGGACCACAATGCATTGGAACTGTTGCTGTTTTACGCCATACCGCAACGTGATACCAATGAATTGGCGCACAAGCTGATTTCCGCATTCGGCTCATTTTCCGCGGTGTTTGACGCATCGGTGGAATCGCTGATGCAGGTCGGTGGGATTACAGAAAACACGGCAATTTTAATCAAACTGATTCCTGCGCTTTACGGGAAATATGCGCAAAGCAAGCAGGGCGCAGAAACACTGTTTTTAAAAACCGCGCAGGCAACGGGAGAATATCTCGTGCCGCAGTTTGTGGGGCAAAATGCAGAGCGGTTTTTGGCAATCTGCATGAATCACAAGTGTAAGGTGTTAAAAACGGTGGTGATTTCCGACGGAACGGTGAATTCCACTGCGCTTCGTTCACGTAAGCTTGCGGAAGCGGTGATTCATACAGGGGCGACGCATGTAATTGTCGCGCACAATCATCCCGAAGGCGTTGCCGCACCGTCTATGCAGGATGTAGAAGCGACGCGGTATCTGTTTTCCATGCTGAAAAACCTTGGGGTAAAGCTGAACGACCACATCATTGTGGCGGGTGAGGATTGGTTTTCTATGGCGACCTCAAAGAAATTTAAAAGCATATTTTTATAAATGCAAAAGAAATTTACGTTTGGGGACAGTTCCGTAAGGACGGTATCCTCTACCATATATCACGAAAATATGTAACCCACTATGACAGTTTCAAATCCGAAAACTGTCATAGTGGGTTTTGCTGTAATGCTCGGAAGTTATGTAATTTATTTCAGCAGTTCTTGCCGATGCATGGCAACATGCATCATGATATGTCCGATATTTCCTTCTCCTGCATATTGTGTTACATCAAAAAAATTTCTATCTAATGCAGACCAATACAATTCATTTTCATCTCCGAAAACTTCTACGGACTTATTTAGTTTTCCGACATAAACTTCAAGGTAGCAATTATCCAAAGGATATGTAAAATTCATTAAATGCGAAAGAATAATATCGTTCCGTGTTATGGCTGTTTCTTCTTCCAATTCCCTATATGCCGCATCCTGTCCGTTCTCATTTTCTTCTATTTTTCCGCCGACAAAATTGGACAAACCTTTATATGGATTTTTTCTTCTTTTGCACATCAGCATTCTGTCGACACGCGCATTAAAAACAACGATGGTGTTATAGCCTTGCATTTCCATTCCCCAAGAAGTGATTATTTTTCTGTTTGAATTATATCATATTGTGGGCTACAAAGCAAGATGCCGTTATCTGTTCGGTGTAAGTTCGTTTTTCATACTTTTTTGACATACTAACAGTTGACATTTAGAATTTTTTGCGGTATTATAGGTAGAACAAATGTTCTAATTTTGTATCCGGGGAAAGGATTGGTAAAAGGCAATGGAAGAGCAGATTTTCAAATTACATTCGCCTTACAAGCCCACAGGCGACCAGCCCGAAGCGATTGCACAGCTTACGGAAGGGTTGCAAAAGGGCTATCAGGAGCAGACCTTACTTGGTGTAACGGGCTCAGGCAAAACCTTTACCATGGCGAATATTATTGCCAATGTCAACCGTCCGACATTAGTGCTCGCACATAACAAAACGCTGGCGGCACAGTTGTGCTCGGAATTTAAGGAGTTCTTCCCCGAGAACGCCGTGGAATATTTTGTGTCCTATTACGATTACTATCAGCCCGAGGCATATATCCCAACAACGGATACCTACATCGAAAAGGACTCCGCCATTAACGATGAAATTGATAAGCTTCGCCACTCTGCAACATCCGCATTGTCTGAGCGGCGCGATGTCATTATCGTGGCGAGTGTATCCTGCATTTACACCTTGGGCGACCCGATTGATTACCGCAATATGGTCATTTCCCTGCGGCAGGGAATGCAGAAAAATCGGGATGACCTATTAAAAAAGCTGGTCGAGATTCAATATGAACGCAACGATATCAACTTTGTCCGTAATAAATTTCGTGTGCGCGGCGATGTGGTCGAGATTTTTCCCGTGTATTCCAACGAAACGGCAATTCGTGTGGAGTTTTTCGGGGACGAAATCGACCGTATCTCTGAAATCAACGCCCTGACAGGGCAGGTGAAAAATATCATTTCTCATGTGGCGATTTACCCTGCATCGCACTATGTGGTCGCGCCCGAAAAACTGGAACACGCCATTGCAGAAATTTTGGCGGAAATGGAACAGCGCGTTGAGGATTTTACAAAAGCGGGCAAGCTGTTAGAGGCTCAGCGTATCCGTCAGCGCACAGAATACGATATGGAAATGCTCCGCGAAACGGGTTTTTGCAAGGGTATCGAGAACTATTCGCGCGTCATGTCAGGGCGAGAACCCGGCAGTGCGCCGTTTACATTGCTCAATTATTTCCCCGAAGATTTTGTGCTGTTCGTCGATGAATCCCATGTAACCCTGCCGCAGGTGCGCGGGATGTACGGCGGCGACCGTTCCCGAAAGGAGTCGCTTATCGACTTCGGCTTTCGTCTGCCGTCTGCGTTTGACAACCGTCCGCTGACATTTGACGAGTTTTATGCACGTGTCGGGCAGAAGATTTTTGTCAGTGCTACGCCGGGAGACTTAGAAAAAAGCAAAAGTGTGCAGATTGCCGAGCAGGTCATTCGCCCGACGGGACTTTTGGACCCTGAAGTCTTTGTGCGCCCGACTGAGGGGCAGATTGACGATTTAATTTCGGAAATCCATTTGCGCACCGAACGCGGCGAGCGCGTTTTGGTGACGACACTCACCAGAAAAATGGCGGAAAATCTGACCGACTTTTTGGACGCGCACGGCATCAAGGTCAAATATATGCACTTTGATGTGGATACGATTGAACGAATGGAGATTATCCGCGATTTGCGTTTGGGCGAGTTCGACGTGCTGGTCGGCATCAACCTTTTGCGCGAGGGATTAGATATTCCTGAGGTGTCACTTGTGGCGATTTTAGATGCGGATAAAGAAGGCTTTTTGCGCTCCGAAACCTCTTTGGTGCAGACCATCGGGCGTGCGGCGCGAAACGCGCACGGCGAGGTCATTATGTATGCCGATTCCGTGACACCGTCTATGGAGCGTGCGATTGAGGAAACCGTGCGCCGCCGCGAAAAGCAGATGCGCTATAACGAGGCACACGGTATCACGCCGAAAACCATTCAAAAGGATGTGCGCGAAATTCTGGAAATTTCCACGCATTTGGATGACAAAAAACCGCGTAAGCGCATGAGTGAACGCGAGCGACAGGCGATGATTGCGAAATTGACGGCGGAAATGCGTGCAGCGGCAAAACTGTTGGAATTTGAACATGCGGCGATGCTGCGTGACAAGATTCAGGAACTGAAAAACGGAAAGTAAGCTGAGAAGAGTCGAACACAATATGCCGAAAACTTGTTTTTGCGGCGAATTTTCACGTTTTCGGTGCTTCGCAGTTTAAAATAGACATATTTTTGATGAAACAAGGCGCAAAATCGATGGCATACTGCCATATGCCGAGATTTTTAACGCAGTTTCAGCGGAAATAGGGCATTTTAAACCATATCGGGTTCGAATCTCCTCAGCTCAAGAAAAGGATTTTTGAAAATGGCAAGCAAAAATATTGTGATTCAAGGTGCGCGTGAGCATAATTTAAAGAATATCGATGTGGAAATCCCGCGCGATAAGCTGGTCGTGCTGACGGGGCTTTCGGGCTCGGGAAAATCGTCATTGGCGTTTGATACGATTTACGCCGAAGGGCAGAGGCGGTATATGGAATCGCTGTCTTCCTATGCGCGTATGTTCTTGGGGCAAATGGAAAAGCCGAATGTAGACGCGATTGACGGTCTTTCTCCCGCTATTTCCATCGACCAAAAAACCACCTCGAAAAATCCGCGCTCCACGGTCGGCACAGTGACGGAAATTTATGACTATCTGCGTCTGTTGTATGCACGTGTCGGCGTGCCGCACTGCCCCGTCTGCGGACGGGAAATTGTGCGTCAGTCAGTAGATACGATTGTTGACCAGGTGCTGGCAATGGAATCGGGCACAAAAATCCAGGTGATGGCGCCTGTGGCACGCGGTAAAAAGGGGGAACACCAAAAGGAACTGGATGCTGCCCGCCGTTCGGGCTTCGTCCGTGCCCGCATTGACGGCAGTCTTTACGACCTTTCCGAAGACATCAAGCTTGATAAAAATATCAAGCACAATATTGAAATCGTGGTGGACCGACTGGTTATCGGCAGTGAAATCCGCAGCCGTCTGGCGGATTCGGTGGAAACGGCGACTGCGCTTACGGGCGGTACGGTGCTTATAAATATTTTAGATGGCGAGGATCTGCTCTTTTCGCAGAATTATGCCTGTCCCGAACACGGTGTTTCCGTGGATGAGCTGACCCCGCGGATGTTTTCGTTTAACAATCCGTTCGGCGCGTGCGAGACTTGCACGGGTTTAGGTGTCTTTTTAAAGGTTGACCCCGATTTGGTGATTCCGAATAAGAATCTGTCTATCCGTGACGGCGCTATCCGCGCCAGCGGCTGGACAAATGCCGAGGGCGGCACCATAGCGCAGATGTATTATGAGGCACTTGGAAAGAAATACGGCTTTACTTTGGATACACCGATTTGTGACTTTTCGAAGAAGGCGTTAAATGCGCTGCTGTACGGCACAAAGGGTGAAAAACTCAAAATGCAGCGCACCAATGTCTACGGCACGGGTAGCTACAATGCGGAATTTGAGGGCATTATCAATAATTTACAGCGCCGTTATAATGAATCCAACAGTGAGTGGGCGCGGTGGGAAATCGAGCAGGTGATGAAGGCTTGCGATTGTCCCGAATGTCACGGCGCGCGGCTCAAGCCGGTTACTTTGTCCGTTACGGTCGGCGGCATCAATATTTACGATTTCACCAAAATGTCTATCGTTGATGAACTGGCATTTTTAGACAAGCTCGTGCTCTCCGACCGCGACCGCGTGATTGCAGAGCAGATTTTAAAAGAAATTCGCAGCCGCTTGCAATTCCTGCAAAGCGTCGGTCTCGATTATCTGACCCTTTCGCGCTCTGCGGGTACGCTTTCGGGGGGAGAGAGTCAGCGCATTCGTTTGGCAACACAAATCGGGTCTTCCTTGATGGGCGTATTATATATTTTAGATGAACCGAGCATCGGATTGCACCAACGCGACAATGAAAAGCTCATCGGCACGCTCAAGCATCTTAGAGACCTCGGCAATACGCTGATTGTCGTGGAGCATGATGAGGACACGATGTATGCCGCGGATTATATTGTGGACATCGGTCCCGGTGCGGGCGTGCACGGCGGCAATGTCGTGTGCGCGGGTACAGTAGAGGAAATTAAAGCCTGTCCCGAATCCATAACAGGGCAGTATTTAAGCGGCAAGCGAAAAATTCTTGTGCCCGAAACGCGCAGAGCGGGCAGCGGCAAGGAACTGATTGTCCGCAAGGCGGCGGAAAATAACCTGAAGAATATTGACGTGCATTTTCCCTTAGGCAAATTTATTGCCGTGACGGGCGTATCGGGTTCCGGCAAATCCTCACTGGTCAACGAAATTTTATATAAGCATCTTGCCAACGAGCTGAACGGGGCAAAAAAACCTGTGGGTAAGCATAAGGACATTTTGGGACTGGAGCATCTCGATAAGGTTGTGGACATTGACCAGTCGCCTATCGGCAGAACCCCGCGCTCCAACCCTGCCACATACACCGGGGTGTTTACGGATATCCGCAATCTGTTTGCGCAGACGCAGGATGCAAAAATGCACGGCTTTTCGGTAAGCCGATTTTCATTCAATGTCAAGGGCGGACGCTGTGAGGCGTGTCAGGGCGACGGCATTGTAAAAATCGAAATGCATTTTTTGGCGGATGTGTATGTGCCGTGCGATGTGTGCAAGGGCGCACGCTTTAACCGTGAAACCTTAGAAGTGAAATACAAGGGCAAGTCGATTTACGATGTGCTGGAAATGACGATTGAGGAAGCAATGGAGTTTTTCTCAAGCATTCCGAAAATTCACCGCAAGCTGAAAACCATTTACGATGTAGGACTCGGCTATGTGAAGCTGGGGCAGCCTGCCACCACGCTTTCGGGTGGTGAAGCACAGCGCGTAAAATTGGCAACTGAGCTTTCCAAACGCCCGACGGGACGCACGATTTATATTTTAGACGAGCCGACCACAGGTCTGCATACCGCAGATGTACACCGTTTGATTGAAGTCCTGCAAAAGCTTGCGGACGGCGGCAACACCGTGGTGGTGATTGAGCATAATTTAGATGTCATTAAGGTTGCCGACCACATTATAGATTTGGGACCCGAGGGCGGCGACAAGGGCGGCACCATTGTTGCCGAAGGTAGCCCTGAGCAAATCGTCAAATGCAAAAAATCCTATACAGGGCAGTATTTGAAACCGTTGTTGCAGAAATAAATACCAAATGCCGTAGGGCGAGAACTTGCCCTCGCCGTAAAAGCAACGCAATGTAAATTGGATTTGCAAATTGTAGGTGCGGTGTGAAAATCGAAGTGCAAAGGTGTGAATTGTATATGCGTATCTTGGGATTAAGCTGTATTTTTCCTGTTCCAAATATAAAGAAAACTGCGGAATTTTATATATCAAAGTTAGCTTTTAAAGCAGTTGAATATTTGGAATGCAAAGAACCGCATATTTGTCTGTATCAAGACAATGTTGAAATTATTTTACTTCAAGCGAATACGGATAAAGTATTGCCGAACCGAACATTATACGGATATGGCTATGATGCGTATTTATATACAGAAAATCAAGAATTGCTTGAAAAGGCGTTTGTTGCAAAAGGGGTAAAAGTGATTCATCCCTTGAATATGACGGACTATCAGAATAAAGAGTTGGTTATTGAAGATTTAGACGGCCGTTGGCTTGCCTTTGGATTAAAAGTAGGGGCGAACTGCGTTCGCCCGCAGACGGACAAGGATGTCCGTCCCTACGCGTAAATCAAATTCACTTTGTGCTGTGTGAGGTTCTTCGCTACGCTCAGAATGACAAATTTGTACATCCCGTAGGGGTGAACTGTGTTCGACCGCCGAAATCCGTACAAAACCAACGGCAATGCCAAACAAAAACAGAGGTGCACATCGCAACCTCTGTTTTTTTCTACCGTTTGTCGTCCCCAAAAGACCGTTTACGGAAAAACAGATGCAATTTTTCAGAGAAGCCTTATACTATAGATATAAAATCAATCGGAAAGAAAGGAGCAGGGCAGTGAAAGTCGAAATTCAGGTGGACGCCGCCTGTGCCGAGCCGCAGGTCATCATACGGACGGCGCAGGTGGACGAAACGGTACAGGCACTGGCAAAACGCATAGCCGATACGCCCCCGCAACTGCTGACGGGCAGCCGGGACGGAGAAATGGAAATTCTAAAGCCGGCTGAGTTGATTCGGGTGTTTGCGGATGGCGGAAAAACGGCTGCCGTGACAGAAAACGGCACATACGATTTGCGCCTGCGTCTATACGAAGCGGAAGAAAGACTGCCGCACAGCTCGTTTGTGCGGATTTCCAAATCGGAAATTGTCAATCTGCAAAAGGTGAAAAGCTTCGATTTGAGCTTTACAGGCACAATTTGCATCCGCTTTTTAAACGGGACGGTCACGTATGTGTCGCGGCGGTATGTCCGTGAAATCAAACAGCTTTTAGGTGTGTGAGGTGTTTACTGTGAAAAATATCAAAAAAGAAGTTTGCAAAAGATTGCTTCTGGGCATTCCGTTCGGGATAGCCATCGGTTCTGTTATCACCATTTTTATTTCTATCGGACTTAGGGACGGGCAATACTATCCTTATGTACCCGCGCTCATTGAAACGGTGGGTACACCGCTCCGTGCAGTGATTCTGCAAACCGTTTTGTGCGGTGTGCTGGGAGCAGTGTCCTGTGCGGGTTCCGTGATTTTCAGTTTAGACAGCTGGAGTATTTTAAAACAGTCCGGCATATATTTCTTGATTTTGAGCGCCGCCATGATGCCGATAGCCTATGTGCTGTACTGGATGGAACACAGCCTGTGGGGCGCAATCGGCTATTTCCTTGTGTTTGTGCTGATTTTTCTTTTGGTATGGCTGTCGCAGTATATTGGGTGGAAATGCAAATTGAAAAAAATGAATGCAAAACTCAAATAACGGCAGGCGCCCTGCGCAACGAAAACGACGGTTGCTTCATCACAGATAAACGCACCCTCAATCGCTTCCTGCAAAGCGGAATTGGGAGTGCGTTCTTTTGGTGCATTTCTGTTTTCGGAGAAAAGCTGTTTCATCTTACCTATCGGCGCAGTTTTTCTTATGTGCTTTCAGTTTTTTGATTGCCCAATCGTAGTGACTTGCCGTAACGCTGACAAAATATGAGCCTAATGTGCTGCCGCCGACCCATTTGTAAACGCCTTTTGTAAATAATTCTTCATTTGAAAATGTTTTTGCCAATTCCATGACCTCGGTATGCGATTCCCGAAGCATGCATTTTGCTGCTTCCAACGGGGTGGACTGGTGTTTGCGGAAAAACTCCATATTCATATCTCCATAGGTTTTCCAATTGTAAGGCTTTGGAATAAACGGCTGATTATCACCGTTCTGATTGGAATGTACCCAATTCAGCAGAAGCTGATGCCATTCATAAAGATAGGAATTCGCATAGGTTATTTTTATGCATTTTTGTTGAATTATTGCTGATTTCAGCAATTCAAATTTCTCGTTGTCCGTGCCTTTATTTCCCCATCTGGAAAAATCCACTTCCAGCCAATTTTCCGAACGGAGATGAAAGATTGCAGAAAGCTTTTGCAATGTTTGGCTGCTGTCCGTATTTTTCATAAAACTCATACTTTGTAAGGCTGTCAGAATTTCTTGCTTTTCTTCTTCCGACAATACAGCTTTATCTAAAACAAAATTATGCATCAAATGAATACCGCCGCTTCGACCCGTTTCTGCATAAACAGGAATACCGGCTTCGCTCAAAGCATCCACATCTCTGTATATCGTTCTGACGGAAACTTCAAATTTTTCGGCCGATTCTGAGGCGGTAGCCCGGCCTTTATCCAGTAAATGATACACAATCTTAAATAATCTGCTTTCCTGCATCTTGATTTTCTCCTTGTCTGGAGTGTGGGTTTCAAAAACAGCACTTAAATCATGACACAAAATGTCCTGATTTAATTATATATTTTTTTCTTCCGGAATAGCAACCGTTCCAATATAAGACAGCGGCAGAGCATAATACTCTGCCGCTGTTGGTTTGCTGTGCATATGATTTTTCTTTTGCGTCCCTGCCGAAAAAGGACTCTTACAGGCTGTTTACGATGTCTCTTGTATCTCTTGCAATGAGTAACTCTTCGTTGGTCGGCAGTACGAATACGCGAACCTTGGAGTTTTCGGTGGAAATTTCGCCTTCTGCGCCTTTGACAAGCGTTGCATTGTAGGGCTTGTTAATATCAATGCCGAGGAAAGACAGTCTGTCGCAAACGGTTGCGCGCATATCGTCGGCATTTTCACCGATGCCGCCCGTAAATACAATCGCGTCTACGCCGTCCATAGCAGCAGTATAGGAACCGATGTATTTTACGATTTCATAAATCTGCATTTTGCGTGCAAGTGCGGCTCTCTCGTTGCCCTCTGCCGCGGCTTTTTTGATGTCGCGGTCATCGGAAGAAAGCCCCGAAACACCGAGAATTCCCGATTGCTTATTGAGCAGAGTATCCATTTCGTCAGGCGTTTTGTTTTCTTTTTTCATGACATACAGAACGGCGGAGGGGTCAATAGAGCCTGTGCGCGTGCCCATAATTTCACCGTCTAAAGGCGTAAGACCCATTGAGGTGTCAATGACCTTGCCGTTTTTTACTGCGGTAATGGAAGAGCCGTTGCCCAAATGGCAGGTAATAATTTTCAGTTCCTCAATCGGCTTGCCCATGACCTCGGCACAGCGTGCGCTGACAAAACGGTGTGATGTGCCGTGAAACCCGTATTTGCGGATTTTATATTTCTCATAATATGCATACGGCAGACCGAACATATAGGCCTCTGCGGGCATGGTGGAATGGAAGGCGTTGTCAAACACCGCAACCTGCGGAACCTTGTCGCCGAACAGCGCAATACTGGCTTCCATCCCCTGAATATGCGCGGGATTGTGCAAAGGCGCGAGGTCACAGAGGCTCTCGATGCCGTCAATGACGCTTTTGTCAATCAATACGCTCTTGTTAAACAGGGAACCGCCCTGCACCACGCGGTGACCGACTGCCGTGACCTCGGACAAATCGTCAATCACTTTGCTGTCGCCTTCGGTCAAAAGGGCTTTGACCACGTGGAACGCCTCGGTGTGATTCGCCATCGGCGCGGGAACGTCTTTGCCCTTTATTTCTTGATTGTTCGGATAGTGTGTGTAGGACACACAGCTGTTTTGGGCATCCTTCACACGTTCGCAAATGCCTTTTGCAATCAGCTTTTCGCCGTCCATATCAATCAGCTGATATTTGAGCGATGAGCTGCCTGCATTGATAACCAGAATTTTCACAAAAATTCCTCCAAATAGCTTTCTTGATGCTTGTCCGCCCTGATAGAACAAGGCTTGCAAGTTTGTTTAAACTATATTATTATATACTGTGTCTTTTGGAATTTCAAGTAGAAAAAGGAAGAAACAGTTATGTCGGTTGCGGGAATCATTGCGGAGTTTAATCCGCTGCATAACGGGCACGCGTATTTGTTGTCTGAAGCGAAAAAAATGGCTTCGGACGGCATTGTTGTTGTGCAGAGCGGCAATTTTACACAGCGTGGGGAGCCTGCAATTTTAGAAAAGCACAGGCGTGCGGAAGCGGCGCTTTTGTGCGGTGCGGATTTGGTATTAGAATTACCGCTGGCGTTTTCCGTTGCGGGGGCGCAGACCTTTGCACGCGGCGGCGTGTCTGTACTGGGCGCACTGGGAATGGTAGATATGCTGTTGTTCGGTAGCGAATGCGGCGAGATTTCCAAACTGCAAACGGCAGCACAGACGCTTTTTGATCCCGCTGTGGAATCTGTGATACACAGGCAGATGCAGGCGGGCGAATCCTTTGCCGCCGCACGGGAGCAGGCGGTGCGCACCTTATATGGGACGGAAATCGCTGCGCTTTTACAAACGCCGAACAATATTCTCGGCATTGAATACATTCGTGCCCTGCGGGAGCTGCATGCGGAAATTATACCGCAGACCGTTTTGCGCGCGGGTGTACCGCATGATGCGGCAGAGACCGCAGATGCTTTTGCGAGCGGTTCGGCACTGCGAAAAAAAATAGAAATTCAGGAGGATGTAACGGCGTTTCTGCCGCCGCCGTCTGCGGAAATTTTACATGCGGAAATCATGAAAGGCTTAGCCCCTGCGCTATATACGAAATTGGATATTGCCGTTCTTGCATTTTTGCGGAGAGCGGAAGCAAAAGATTTTGAAGCGGTACCGGATGTCTCTGAGGGCATTGAAAACCGGATTCTCACCGCCGCCCGTACCGCCTGCACACTTCTTGAAGCATTTGACAACGCCAAAACCAAGCGCTACAGTCACGCACGAATTCGCCGCATTGTGCTTAGTGCATTTCTCGGCATACGGCGTTCGGATACAGAAAAAATTCCGTATTTGCGGGTGCTGGGTTTTTCCGAGCGCGGAAAAGTCCTTCTGCGCCGCGCGCGGGAAACGGCGCAACTGCCGATTGTAATGCGGGCTTCCGATGCGGCATATCTCTCGGCATATGCACAGCGGCAATTTCGTTTGGAATGTCTTGCCACTGATATTTATAATCTTACCTTGCCCGAAATACGCCCGTGCGGCACGGAAATGACAGAGAACACGGTGCGGATTTGAATTTCCTTGCATGAAATCCTGCATTTTTGCTTGATTTCCTTTGAAAAAATATTATAATAAAAGTGAATATAAAGGAAAAAGGACAGGGTGTTATGAACAGTTCTTTATTAGCTTCCATGGAGGCCAATTTGCGCCGCTTGTCAAAAGGGCATAAAAAAATCGCGGCGTATATTGCAGAAAACTATGACAAAGCGGCGTTTATGACCGCCGCCGCATTGGGAAATAAGGTCGGCGTGAGCGAATCCACTGTGGTGCGGTTTGCCACAGAGCTGGGGTTTAAGGGTTATCCGGAATTACAGCGCGAGTTACAGCAGATGATTAAATCGAAGCTGACTGCCGTACAGCGCATGGAGGTTTCCGAAAGTCTTATCGGCGACGGGGATATTATCAGTTCGGTTTTGAGTGATGATATTGAGCTGATACGCGAAACGGCGGAGCGTACTTCCCGTGCCGATTTTCAAAATGCCGTGCAGGAAATCAACCGTGCGCGCCGTATTTATATTCTCGGCGTCCGTTCCTCGGCGGCGTTGGCATCATTTTTGGCTTTCTATTTTAATTTAGTGTTTGACTCGGTTGTGCTGGTCGATACTTCCAGTGCATCGGAAATGTTTGAGCAGATGTTCCGCATTGGGGAAGAGGATGTTTGTATTGCAATCAGCTTCCCGCGGTATTCTAAGCAAACGGTCAGCGCACTGCGCTTTATTGCAGACCGCGGTGCAAAAATTATTGCTGTCACCGATACGGAAAAATCGCCGATTGCGCTGTATGCCAATCATCTTTTGGTCGCGCGCAGCGATATGGCGTCTGTGGTCGATTCCCTTACCGCACCGCTGAGTCTTATGAATGCCTTGATTGTCGGTGTAACACTTTCGCGCCGCGATGAGGTATATGACAACTTCAATAAACTCGAAGGCATCTGGGATGAATACCAGGTTTATGAAAAAACGGAGGATATTCCCGAAAATGCAGAGTAAGAAAGTCATTGTTGTCGGGGCAGGTGCGGCAGGTACCGTGGCGGCGGGCACGGCGGCGGAAAACTGTGCCGATGTGCTGCTCGTGGAGCGGAACGCCAAAATCGGCAGAAAGGTTCTGATTACGGGGAAGGGACGCTGTAACGTTACACATCATACGGATGCAGTCGATATGTTGATTCAAAATATCCCCGGCAACGGGCGGTTTTTATACAGTGCGTTTGCGGGGTTTATGCCGCAGGACACCATTGATTTTTTTGAGGATTACGGTGTGCCGCTGAAGGTGGAACGCGGAAACCGCGTTTTCCCGCAGTCAGACAGGGCGGCGGATATTGTGGATGCGCTCTCGCGCTATCTCTCGGATGTCGGCGTGCAGATAACGCAGGCGCGTGTAACGGAATTGCTGACGGAAAACGGTGCGGTAAAAGGTGTGAAAACTGAAAGCGGCGAATGCATTTTAGCCGACCGTGTGATTTTGGCGACAGGCGGAAAATCTTATCCGAAAACGGGGTCTACAGGGGACGGCTATGCTTTGGCAAAAAGCGTCGGACATACCGTAACAGCTCTGTATCCCTCTTTGTCCGCACTGCGTTGCCGTGAAGGGTTTTGCAGTGACTGTATGGGGCTTTCCCTTCGAAATACAGCGATTTCCGTGCAAGACACAAAAACGAAAAAAGTGATTTATGAGGATTTCGGCGAGATGCTGTTCACGCATTTCGGTGTTTCGGGACCGATGATTTTGTCGGCAAGTGCACATATGCGTGAAATGCAGGCGGAACGGTATATTATAGATATTGATTTAAAGCCCGCACTGTCACACGAAAAATTGGATGCACGTGTTTTACGCGACTTCTCGGAGAATTTAAACAAATCCATCGCCAACACCCTGGGGCTTTTGCTCCCGCGTGCAATTATCCCTGCCGTATTGCACCGTGCGGGACTGCGTCCGTCCGAAAAGGTGAATCAAATTACTAAGGAACAGCGTCAAAAGCTTGTGGAAACCGTAAAAGGGCTTCGCCTGACGGTTATGGATTTTTACGATATGAAAGAGGCAATTGTGACTGCGGGCGGCGTGAAAACAAGTGAAATCAATCCGAAAACCATGGAGAGCAAGCTGTGCCGCGGGTTGTACTTTGCAGGCGAATTGCTGGACTGCGATGGCTACACAGGCGGTTTCAATTTGCAGATTGCATTTTCTACGGGAAGGCTTGCGGGCGTTTCCGCGAGCGAATAAAAGAAAAAGGAACAGAATATATGATAAACGTAGCAATCGACGGTCCTGCGGGAGCGGGAAAAAGCACCATCGCCCGTACGGCAGCAAAGGCATTGGGTTATATTTATGTAGATACAGGTGCGCTGTACCGTGCGGTCGGCGTATATGCTTTACGCCGCGGCGTGGATACAAAAAATGCCGATGCAGTGGCGCAGACACTTTCAGATATTTGCGTAGAGCTGAAATTCATCGGCGACATACAGCATGTGTTTTTAAACGGCAAGGATGTTTCGGAAGAAATCCGTACACCTGCCGCGAGTATGGCGGCTTCCGATGTTTCCGCAGTACCCGGCGTGCGGCAGTTTTTATTTGATTTACAGCGAAATATTGCAAAGCTTAACGACTGTATTATGGACGGACGCGATATTGGTACGGTTGTATTGCCTGAGGCACAGGTGAAAATCTTTTTAACCGCTTCGCCGGAGGCGCGCGCCATGCGGCGCTATAAGGAATTGCAGGAAAAGGGTGCGCAGGATACATTCAAGGACGTACTCGCTGATTTGAAACAGCGTGATTATAATGATTCGCACCGTGCGGTAGCCCCCTTAAAGCCTGCCGCCGACAGCATTTTGGTAGACACCACCGCACTGACGCTCCAAGAGTCTGTGGAAAAGGTGATTTCTGTTGTGCAAAGTAAGATAACCGATTGATTACATAGGAGAACCAAAAACCATGTCAGAACTTTACGATTTTTCAAAAGTTAAGGAATATAAGCTGTACACCGTACTTACGCCGCTTGCAAAAGCGGTGTGTAAAACCGTACAGAAATGCACCTATGTCGGCACGGAGAATATACCGAAAAAGGGCGGCTTTATTTTGGCGTGCAACCACCAAAGCTCCTTTGACCCTATTGCTTTGGGAGGTTCGGGCAAACGGGTGATTCATTTTATGGCAAAAGAAGAGTTGTTCGAAAATAAAGCGCTTGGAATCTTTATTACGCATTTGAATGCTTTCCCCGTGGTGCGCGGCAAGGGCGATATGACAGCCATTACGCATGCGGAACAGATTTTGCAAAACGGTTGGGTGCTGGGGATCTTCCCGGAGGGTACGCGTTCAGAGGATTATGCACCGAAACGGGCAAAATCGGGGGTGGCGCTTATCGCGAAGCAGACGGGTGCGGATGTACTGCCTGTTTCCATTTATACCGATGAAGAATATAAACGCGGCACGCGGCTGACGGTTCGGTTCGGCACGCTTATCAAAAATGAAGAATTCGGCTTTACCGAAGAAGGCAAATCCCGTGAGCTGAAGGAAGCGTCCCGACGTATTATGGATGAAATCACTAAGCTTTGGGAGGAAGGGCATTGCAAAAAATAACACTTGCCAAAACTGCGGGTTTTTGCTTCGGTGTGAACCGTGCGGTGCAAATGCTTGAAAATATGGTCGAGGCGGGTACGTGCGCCTGCACTTTGGGCCCGATTATCCACAATCCGCAGGTCATCGGGCATTTTGAACGGCACGGCGTGCGTGTCATTGAGAGCCCTGCGGAATGTGACAACGGCGAAACGTTGGTTATCCGTACGCACGGCGTACCGAAAGAAACGCTTGCACAGGTAGAGCAGTCAGGCGCACCGTTCTGCAATGCGACCTGTCCGTTTGTTACGAAAATCCACAAAATTGTCCGTGAACATTCTGCAAAAGAAAATGTGACGCTGATAGCGGGGGACAAAACACACCCCGAAGTGATTGGAATTCGTAGCTTTTGCAATGGTCAATCCTTTGTATTTAATACTTATGCGGAGCTGCTTTCTTTACTGGAAACTTATCCTGATTTGGACAAAAACGGCTTAATTGTGGTTGCGCAAACGACTTTCAGTACAAATTCCTTTAAAAAATGTGTAAAAAAAATAAAAATGGTATATACAAACGCCGTAATTTTTGATACAATATGTAGTGCGACTGAGGAAAGACAGGCAGAAGCGCGGCGGTTGTCGCTTGAGAACGATGCGATGCTCATCATCGGCGGGCGGCAAAGCTCCAATACCGCAAAGCTCAAAGCGGTTTGCGCCGAAAACTGTCCAACCTTTCTGATTGAAACGGCACAGGAGTTAAATGGCATTGACCTGTCCCGTTTTCCGTCAGTCGGCGTTACTGCCGGTGCATCTACACCGGACAGTATTATTAAGGAGGTACTAAAAACAATGTCCGAAAATCTTACGCAAACACAGGCAGAATTAGTTGAAAAGGAGGAGTCTGCAATGTCTTCTGAAGCAACCAGCTTTGCCGATATGCTTGAAGAATATATAGACACAAGCTCTGACCAGAAGGTCGTTGGCCGCGTTGTCGCGGTAACGCCTTCCGAGATTCAGGTTGAAATCACCGGCAGAAAGCACACAGGCTATATTTCCGCCGCAGAGTACAGCAGCGACCCCACCGCAGATATGACTGCGGAAGTAAAAATCGGCGATGAGCTCAACCTCATCATCATGAAGACAAACGATATGGAAGGCACCGTTGCCCTTTCTAAGAGACGTTACGATGCAATTAAAGCTTGGGACGAGCTGTCCGAAGAAAATGAAGAGGCAGTCGAAGGCAAGGTTACAGGCGTTGTCGGTGACGGCAAAGGTCTGTTTGTGCAGTACAACGGCATTCGTGTGTTCGTGCCTGCATCGCTTTCCAAAATCAGCCGCAGTGATTCTTTGGAAGAAATGGTCGGCAAGACAGTTTCCTTCAAAATCATTGAAGTGGACAGAAGAAGAAAAAGAGTGGTTGGCTCTATCCGAGCGGCATACAAAGATGCACGTGCGGCGGCAGAAGAAGCTTTCTGGGCGCAGGCTGAGGAAGGGCAGACCTATACAGGTACCGTCCGTTCGCTTACAAGCTACGGTGCGTTTGTGGACATCGGCGGCGTAGACGGCATGGTGCACATTTCCGAGCTTTCTTGGAGCCGTATCAAGCATCCGTCGGATGTTGTGAAGGTCGGCGATACCGTTGAGGTCTACATAAAGGGTCTGGACCGTGAAAACAAGAAGATTTCGCTCGGTTACAAGAAAATTGAGGACAATCCGTGGGAAATCCTCAAGAGAGATTATCCCATCGGCTCGGCTGTAAAGGCGAAAATCGTGGGTCTTACCACCTTCGGTGCGTTTGCATCGGTGATTCCGGGGATTGACGGTTTGATTCACATTTCTGAAATTTCCCACAGCCATATCGGTAACCCGGCAGAGGTGCTGAAGGTCGGCGATGAAGTTGACGTAAAGATTTTGGACGTAGACTTCGACAAAAAACGTGTCAGCCTTTCCATGAAAGCACTTTTGGATGCGCCGGTTGCTGATACTGCGGACAGTGAGCCCGTTTCCATTGATGAATCGGCGGCTGCGGCAGAAACAACGGAAGAATAAGTTATAGAACCCAAAACTCCGCCGAAAAAGGCACAGAAAAAGAGAGGACAGGCGGGACGCCTGCCCTCTTTTTGTATTTTACAATACGATACGAGAGAGGTTATTGCAATGCTTGAAAAAATCATTCCCGCCGCAGTTACGCTGGCGGTAGGTGCAGCGGCGGCAGGTGCTGCCGTGCTGAAAAAGAAAAACATCTGCCCGGTTTGCGAGATAAAAAAGGCAGTCGCGCGTACAGGTGTGCATGTGAAAGCAAGTGCACCCTACAACAACGGTGCGGCGCTCAAGCCCCCGATGGGCTGGTCAAGCTGGAACACTTTCCATAATCATATTGATGAAAATTTGATTTTGGAAACCGCCGATGCCATGAAAGCCACCGGGCTTTTGGACGCAGGTTATAATTATGTGAATTTAGACGATTGCTGGCAAAGCTCTCTGCGTGACAAAAACGGTAAATTGCAGGGCGATTTGACAACGTTTCCGTCGGGGATCCCCGCCCTTGTCCGCAACTTAAACGAAAAAGGCTTTAAAGCAGGGATTTATTCTTCCAACGGCACGCTGACCTGCGAGGATTTACCTGCTTCGCTCGGGCATGAGCGTATCGATGCGGAAACCTTTGCCGAGTGGGGCATTGAATACTTTAAATACGATTTCTGTCATCATCAGTATATCCCGACAAAAGCGCCTTGGCTTGAAGGCATTTTAATCGGGGGCGGGGATTTGACGGAAGAAATTTCTTTGGCGGCGGAAAATGCGGAATTGTACGGTGCGGCAAAAATCGTTACGACAGAGGACGATTCCTATGTCACCCGTTTGGACAGCAATCTCGGTTCCGTCAAATTCAGCTTTGTGAACGTTCCGAAAGCCGGGGAGTATGTCCTGACTTTCTTGGTGCATAAAGAGGGAAATACGGAGAAATATTTGGTCGCAACGGTCAACGGCAAAGACGAATACCCCGTTGTATTTCCGCCGACCCAAGCGTTTAACCCGCGCGGCGGCAGAACGCAGGTTATGATACATTTGGAAGCGGGCGACAATACGATTGAACTGCGCAATCCGATTGCCTCTAAAATGGACAGCGCTGCCGCACAGTACATTGCAATGGGCAAAGAGCTGAAGCGAGCTACAAAGCAATATGCCGAGAAAAACGGCGTGCCTGAAAAGCCGATTGTGTTTTCCATTTGCGAATGGGGCAGGAACAAGCCTTGGCGCTGGGGCAGCGAAGCGGGCAACCTTTGGCGTACGACCCCCGACATTCAGGCGAACTGGGCTTCAATTGTCGGCATTTACGAAGCCAATGTGCGGCTTTACAAGCATGCGTGTGTCGGCGGTTATAACGACCCTGACATGCTGGAAGTCGGCAACGGCAAGCTGACCGTTGAAGAAAATAAATCACATTTTACTTTGTGGTGCATGATGGCGTCACCTTTGATTCTCGGGAATGACCTGCGCAGCTTTATGCGTGCCGACGGTACAGCGGATACGGAGCACCCGGTACTGCAAATCCTGAAAAATACCGATTTAATTGCCGTGGACCAGGATGAGAAATGTGTGCCCTGCCGCCGCATTAAAACAACAGGCATTTATGATGTGCTCGTAAAACCGCTGGTCGGCGGTGAGGTGGCTGTTTGCCTGTTTAACAAAGGACCGAAGGAAATACAAATCGGTACTTCTTTGCGCGCGTTGTCCAATCTTGCGTTTGCAGGACTGCCGAGTGCAGAAAAATATGCGTGTACAGACCTCTGGGACAAGAATGTTACAGACACTTTGGATATGCTGTCTGCCGTAGTGCCTGCACACGGTGTAAAGGTTTACCGTGTAAAAGCGAATTAAATCCAAGGAGTCTCTATGATTTGTACAGCCTGTCCGCGCCGTTGCGGTACAGAAAGAACGGAAAATACAGCGTCTGCAGGTGTCTGCCGCATGCCCTGTAACCCTGTGTTGGCACGTGCTGAACTGCATTTTTGGGAGGAGCCGCCCATCAGCGGCAAAAACGGCTCGGGTGCAATTTTCTTTTCGGGCTGTTCCCTGCGCTGTGTGTTTTGCCAGAATTTCGAAATCAGTCGCGGCACGGTCGGCAAGCCTGTAAGCAAAGCGCGCTTCATCGAAATTATGCAAGAATTGGAAGCAAAGGGCGCGCACAACATAAACCTTGTAAACCCCACGCACTTTACAACGTTTTTGGCGGATGTACTGCGCGAATACAAGCCGAAAATCCCGGTAGTGTATAACAGCGGCGGGTATGATTCGGTGGAATCTCTGCGCATGCTTCGCGGGCTTGTGGATATTTATCTGCCTGATTTTAAATATTTTGATGCCGAACTTGCGAAAAGCTATTCCGGAGCGGCGGACTATCCCGAAGCGGTAAAAGAGGCGATTTTGGAAATGCGTGCACAGGTTTCAGATGTTTTCGATGCAAACGGTATGATGCAGTCAGGGCTTCTTGTGCGGCATTTGGTTTTGCCGAAGCAGACAGAGGATTCGAAAAATATTCTTCGGTGGATTCGGCAAAATCTCAGCGAGGATACCTATATCAGTCTGATGAGCCAGTATACGCCCTGCGGCAGAACCTATCCGCAAAAGGAATTAAACCGCCGTTTAACAACCGCTGAATATCAAAAGGTGATTGACGAATTTTGGCGGCTGGGCTTTCACAACGGTTTTATGCAGGAACGCACGGCGGCGGATGCCTGCTATATTCCGAATTTTGACCTTTCAGGGGTTTGACAAACTTTTTATATCTATGATACAATATTTCAAAATTTGGAAAACGGGTGAGAATTATGGCAAAAGGAAAAGGATTTATTGCAGAATTTAAAAAATTCATCATGCGCGGCAACGTGATTGACCTTGCAGTCGGTGTAATTATCGGCGGCGCATTTCAGAAAATCGTCAATTCACTGGTGAACGACATTGTGATGCCGTTGATTAGTTTAATCACGGGCGGGGTGGATTTCAACAACTGGTTTCTGGTGCTCGGCGAAGGGGAGTTTGCCACGGCGGCGGATGCAAAAGCGGCTGGGGTGGCTACCCTCAACTACGGTACATTTATCGGTACAGCACTGGATTTCCTGATCATGGCGTTTGTGATTTTTGTGTTTATTAAAATCATTAACACGGTGTCTGACAAGCTGAAGAAGGAAAAGCCTGAAGAGCCTGCCGTGCCGACAACCAAAGTATGCCCGTACTGCAAATCGGAAATCGATATTGCGGCAACCAAATGTCCGCACTGCACTTCGGACGTAGAATAAGAAACTGTATTTTGCGCACGCTTGTTTTAGCGTGCGCAGAATTTATTCGGAAAGGATATGTTTTTGTGAAAATCGGCTTTATCGGCGCGGGCAATATGGCGTCCGCGATTATCGAGGGCGCGGTGCGTTCGGATACCTTCCGGGCGGCGGACATTTGCGCCTATGATGTGAACTTGCAAAAGGCAGAGGCATTAAAAGAAAAATTGGGGATTTTGACTGCGGGAACGCCTGCGGAATTGATTGCGCTGTCCGACGCGGTGGTGCTGGCAGTGAAACCCAATGTGTTTTCGACGCTTCTGCCGTCCATCGGTACCGCTTTGCAAGAGAAAGACCCGTTGGTGATTTCCATTGCTGCAGGGAAAACCATAGAATTTATTGAGAATCTGTTGCCGTATTCGGCGGCGGTGGTGCGCGTCATGCCGAATATCAATGCCACGGTTGGCGAGGCGATGACTGCCTATTGCTTTAATGCCCGTGTAACGGAAGTACAAAAAGCATTGACCGAAAAGCTTTGCGGGGCATTCGGTAAGGTGATGTGTCTTTCGGAGAGTGCTTTCCCGCTGTTCGGCGTTTTGGCAGGCTGTGCGCCTGCATACAGCTATATGTTCATTGACGCATTGGCGCGCGCAGGTGTAAAAAACGGTATGCAGAAGGCGGAAGCCCTGCAAATTGCCGCGCAGACCGTTTACGGCAGCGCGAAACAGATTTTGGAAAGCGGTACGCACCCGTGGGAACTGGTGGACCGTGTCTGTTCTCCCGGCGGTACTACCATTGAGGGCGTATCCTCTTTGCAGGCGGATGGCTTGGACGCCGCCGTTACTCGCGCAGTGGAAGCTGCACTGGATAAGGATAAACGGCTGTAAGACAATACCATAGATACTTTAAAAGCCCTTCGGAGTTTCATGTTTCGAAGGGCTTTTATATACCCGGTATTTGTTATTCTGCGCCCTTTAACCGTTCTGTCAGTGATTCTTTTGAAAAACCGTGCATAGAAAGCACAGAAATCAGAATCGGTATCACGGTCAGTACGCCTGTATAGGCAAGTGCAAAGCCCGTCGGGAAGCGAAATGCCATATAGAATGCGCCTGTACGGTACAGCATAATGCTGAGCAGATAACCGCACGGTGTACCGACGGTCAGTGTTACGCCTGCGACGGCAAAAACTAAAAATGGATATGCGGGAAAAATGCATTCAAGAATTTATGGACAAGGCAAAATTCTATATTGAGATGCCCAAGCTGACTCCTGAACTGCTACGGGTATTTATCCGCAGAATTGAAGTATATGAGAAACCGGAAAAGTATTCTCGAACTTGTGGAAACCCAATCATTATCCACTATGCGTTTCAACTACCGGAACAAAACGGTATACCTGCCATCGAAGTCCTCGCACAACCCACAGCAAAAACTGCTTAAAAAGCAGTAACCGGAAGGCTTTTACACCTTCCGGTTACATACCTCCCACCAATTCTCCGTTAAGAACATCACGGGAACAGGTGCGGGGTGTTTCTGTCACTGCGCAATTTGCGGTATCGCTTCTTTTTTTTCGCGCACCGCTGTGCACAGCTCTAAAGCGGAAAAGACTATTATCCCAACTGTCAATACCGTTTTGAGCAAATACAGTCCTTTAATCAGCTTTGCGCCGATGCTGATAATGCGCATATCCCGAAATAATACATCCATATTCTTTCTTTTACCCCTTTATGCTTATCCTTATGAAACATTCTGCGGCTTGGAGACCAGTACTGCGTGGGCAACGGACGGAATGCTTTCGCCCTGTAAGGTTGAGGTGGGCGACATTAGGGCGCCTGTGGCAACCAACAAAACATTTTTGAGGTCGCCTTCGCAAATGCGGCGCAGGATATAAGAATTAAACACCGACCCCGCACAGCCGCAGCCCGAACCGCCGGCATGCACGTCCTGTCCCTCAATATCGTATATCAGTAATCCGCAGTCCGTGTGATTGCGGCTGATATCGATATTGTGGTCTTTTTGTAAAAGCTCTTTTAAAAGCTGAGAACCGACAATACCCAAATCGCCTGTCAGAATCAAATCGTAATCCGCAGGTGAAGTTGCGGTATCTGTGAAAAAGTTTGCGATGGTATCGGCGGCGGCGGGCGCCATAGCCGCCCCCATATTATTTGCGTCTTTAATGCCGAGGTCCATAATTTTTCCGAATGTGACTGCTTCTACGCATGGTTTATTCGGGTCGCTGCAGCCCACAACGGAAGCCCCTGCCGCTGTAGCAGTGCGCTGTGCTGTGGGCGGGCGTTGTCCGCCGTACTCCAGGGGCTGTCGGAACTGTCGTTCTGCCGAAGCAAAGTGCGAGGATGTAGAGGCAACCGCGAAATTCGCCGCCTTTGCATCGACCAGCACGCTGGCAAGCCCCAGCGAGAGCGCCATTGTTGAGCATGCACCGTAAAGCCCTAAAAACGGTATACCCAATTCACGAATGCCGAATGATGTGCCGATACATTGGTTGAGCAAATCGCCTGCAAGAATGTAGTCGATATCTGCAGGTGTTTTGCCTGCCTTGTCCAGCGCACGGATAATCGCTTCACGCTGTAAGGTGCTTTCTGCTTTTTCAAATGAAATTTCACCGAGCGTATCATCCGTATAAATGTGGTCGAATTCCGCAGAAAGCGGTCCCTCTCCCTCTGTTTTCCCGACGACTGCCGCATTGCCGAGAATGGACGGGCGTGTGGTCAGGTTTAATGTGTATCTGCCTTGCCGAATTGCCATACGTTTGCTCCCCCTTAATACAGTCCGAAAATATAAATAATCAGTCCGTAAACTACGGCGGCGGAACATCCGTAGGCGATTACAGGACCTGCAATTGTGAAAAGCTTTGCACCTGTGCCGAGAATTCGTCCTTCCGCCTGAAATTCCATGGCGGGGGACACAATGGAATTGGCAAAGCCCGTAATCGGTACAATGGTACCCGCGCCCGCATGTTTGGCAATTTTATCAAATACGCCGATTCCCGTGAGAATGGCTGTCAGCACAATCAGCGTGACAGGGACTGCAGCCTTGACCTCTGTTTCGGAGAGATGCGCCATGGTGTAGAGCGCGTTTAAAGCCTGTCCGAACGCGCAGATGAGTCCGCCGATAAGAAAGGCTTTGAGAATGTCCATCACCTTCGGCGACGGCGGCGACGCTTTTTTCGTCATTTCATTATATTCTTTACCGGTTGTAGACATATTTCGTCAACCCCTTTATATCCAAATTCTTGTCTTTGTTAGAATAGCCGTTTTTTGCGGAAAAATTCACAATTTATACATTGAAAAAAAGTGTATGATACTGTACCATTATTCTAAAGGCGGTGCATCATATGAGTTTAATTGAAGTGAAGGACCTTTATAAAATTTACAATCCCGGTGAAAATGAAGTGCGTGCACTGGACGGCGTAACGCTTCAAATGGAGCGCGGGGATTTTATTGCGATTATCGGACAGTCGGGGTCGGGTAAGTCCACGCTGATGAATATGCTCGGGCTTTTGGATGTGCCGACAAGCGGCGAGTATTATCTCGACGGCGAGGATGTGGCGCATATGACCGATGACCAGCTTTCGGAAATCCGCAACAAGCAAATCGGATTTATTTTTCAGGGATTCAACTTAATTTCCAGCCTGACCGCGCAGGGCAATGTGGAATTGCCGCTGGCTTACCGCGGTATGCCGAAGGAAGAACGGCATAAGCTGTCTTTAGAAGCACTCGAACGTGTGGGACTCGGGCACAGAATTGACCATTTGCCGAAGCAGATGTCCGGCGGTCAACAACAGCGCGTAGCCATCGCACGTGCTGTCGCCGCACGTCCGCCGATTATTTTGGCGGATGAGCCGACAGGCAATTTGGACAGCCGTTCAGGAAAAGATGTTATGAAAATTCTGCATGAATTAAACAATGAGGGCAGAACCGTTATTCTCATCACGCATGACAACGGCATTGCCGAAGAAGCCAAGCGCGTGATTCGCATTCAGGACGGTCAGGTGGTCGAGGACTACAGAAACGAACCCTTAAGCTGACCGATTAAAAATTTTTTATAAAATGATTGTATTTTATATCGGGTTAGTATATAATATACTTTAGATTTTTACAAAAACCGGAGGTGTCTGCCATGTTAGACCCGAATAAAACCATTCAGTTCTCAATTAAGGATGAACATGAGGAAGTCATGCGTCAGACGATTCTCACGGTTTACAACGCGCTTCGGGAAAAAGGCTATAACCCTATCAGTCAGATTGTCGGTTATATTTTGTCCGAAGACCCGACTTATATTACAACACATAACAATGCCCGCAGTCTGATTCGTCGGTTGGACCGTGATGAGCTTTTGCAAGCATTGGTGGAAAATTATTTGCATCTCGGCGCGGATGAGAAATGAGGAGAAGGAGACAGTATGGCTGAAAAAGTAAAAAACGATTTTTTGACCTATAAGGGTAAGCCGCTGGTGCGTAACGGCGATACTATTTATTACGGCAGTATGTCCGATGATTACGTGATTATGATGCGGATTACGTCTAAAAAAGAATTCGAGGGTTTGGATTTGGCGTCAAAGGTAACCGTACAGCTTTTAAAGACCGACCCTGATGCGAGCGCAAAGGAACGCATTGTAAAGACCAGCGAAAAGAAAGGGCTTTTTGCCGCAATGGATATTGCCGAAATTTGGCTGGAGCGTGCGTTGCGCGGCTGATTTTAAATTTTATATGTACATTGCCTGTTCGGAATGTCTGTGTTCCGAACAGGTTTTTATTTGTGACAATTTTGTGAAGAATGGGCACCTTGAATTGACAGTATTCGACTTTGGTTGTATAATCAACAAAGTTATATACGGATATTGTGTGCATAATTTGTTCTGTTCGGAACAAGACAATACATATTGAGGTGTTTTATGAAGAGAGAAAGAACGCGTTCGGAAGAACGTGAAATCCGTTTAGATAAAAAAATAGATGAAAAAGTCGAAAAGAAACTGCAAAAAGAAAAAATAAAAGCAGAAAAACAGCAAAACAGCAAATTCCGCAACAGTAAATTCGGCAAAAAATGGTTTGCTTTGAAAAAGTGGCAACGCGGCATTGTGTATGCGGTTATTGTGTTGCTGGTGCTGTGCCTCGCGGCGTTTGGTGTTGTTTACGGGATTTACAGCGGTTTTCATAATAAAATTGATGAGGGCGAATTGGGTATTTCTACCGAGATTGTCGACAAATACGGCGATACGGATATTTTTAATGTTGCCCTGTTCGGTCTGGATACGCGTGATGAAAACTCGTTTTCCGGACGCAGTGATTCCATCATTATTGTCAGTATAGACAGAAAGAACAATACCGTAAAGCTTTCTTCGATTCTCAGAGACAGCTATGTGTCGATTGACGGGCATAAGGACCAAAAAATCTGTCATGCTTATGCTTTCGGCGGTGCGCAGCTTGCTGTGAAAACGCTGAATCAAAATTTTAATATGAATATTACCGACTATGTGACGGTTAACTTTGCCAAGCTCGGCCAAGCCATTGATATGTTGGGCGGCGTGGATTTGGATGTGACGGAAAGAGAGCGTGTGCACCTCAATGATATCGGCGACGATGAAAATCCGAATTTCCCTTATTTGGAGCAGTCAGGGCATGTACATCTAACAGGTGAGCAGGCGGTTGTATATGCAAGACTTCGCAAAATCGATTCCGATGTGGAGCGCTCGAACCGCCAGAAGCGCGTTTTGGAGGCATTGCTGGTGCAGGCGCGCAAGGTCAGCCCCTCAAAATACGGGGAGCTTTTAAAGACAGGTATGTCGCTGTGCGAAACTTCGCTTTCGTTCTCGGAGATTATGTCGTTTGCACCGATGATTAAGGCGGATCTCCGTATTGAAATGATTAATATTCCCGGTGATGAAGAGAATGCCATCGGCGGTACGTATGAGGGTGCTTGGGTGTGGCGTTACGATTTGCAAAAGGCAAGCGAACATTTGCATTTGTTTATTTACGGTGAAGTGCCGCCCGAACCTGTGACGAAAAAGGGCACAAAATCCAATACGCCGAAAAATAATACAAACGATACTACAAAACCGAAAAATAATAAGCCGAGTACAGAGCCGGCAACTGCGTCAAAGCCGGATACAAGCACGACAACAGCGCCTGCGGTCTCTGAAACGGAATCTTTGACGAATCCCGATGTAACGGAGTCAACTGCACCGCCTGACACCAAGCCAACGGAGGAAACGTCGTCGGGCGGCGAGCAACAGCCCGAAAACCCCGATACGCCGCAGGAACCTGGTGCATAGAATATAGGATTTTATCCAATATATTGCCGCAGATGCAACCTTGCATTTGCGGCAACTTTGTGCGTACATGCTTTTAAGAAGGAACGGCGGGGACGGTAAGCTTGCAAATGGAATTTTTTGCCGCAGTGTATAGATTTTTAACGGGACTTATGGTAAAATGAAAGAAAATCTCGGAAAGGTGTGGGAATATGGGCAGAAAAATCGTTGCATTTCTTTTGCTGCTTGTCATGCTTTCGCTCTCTTTTACGGGGTGCTTCGGAAAGACCAAAGCCAACGAGCCGTTTTCCATGCCGATTACCGATGAACCGCAAAGTCTTGATCCGCAGATTGCCGATTCCAATGCAGAGCGTCTGGTTGCGTCAAACTGTTATGAGGGTTTGGTGCGCGTGGCGGCGGACGGGTCGATTCAGAACGGTGTGGCAACCGGCTATACCGTTTCAGAGAACGGATTGATTTATACATTCACCCTGCGTCAGGATGCGCAATGGGCATTGTTTTCCGGACAAAAGAGCGTGTTAGGCGAAAAATACGGCGAAAACGATTTTAAAGAGAAGTTTGATAAAACCGTGTATGCGGAGGATTTTGTGTTTGCACTGCGCCGTGCCGTTGACCCGCAAACAGGTTCATCGGACGCATTTTTGTTTGCGGCCGTTACAAATGCCAAGAATATTATGGAGGGACGCGCGGCAGTTGCCTCTCTCGGCGTGCGGGCAATAGATGCCTTTACGGTGGAAATTACCTTGGAGCATGCGGATGAAAACTTGCTGTATGCGCTGACTTCGCCTGCGGCAATGCCCTGCGATGAGGAATTTTTTGCGCTGACAAACGGACGTTACGGTTTGGAAGCAGGCTATACGCTTTGCAACGGTCCCCTGCATATTTCCCGCTGGACGGAAAAGACCTCGTTGAAAATGGTAAAAAATGACGATTATCACGGCGAGCAGGATGTAAAGCCTGCTTCCTTGACACTGTATTACAATGATGATGGCAGCAAGATTCCCGAAAAGATGGCAGCAGGCACCTATGATGCCGCATTTTTGACGAAGGCACAGTACGAAAATCTGTCGGATACTTCCGGGCTGAATGTACAGAGTATGGAAAATACCGTGTACTCTTTCCTGTTCCATCCGAAAAGCAGTGTGCTTGCGAATGAAAATTTACGTAAAGCTCTTTGCTTTGCCGCTGATTTGGACAAAATTACCATACTGGGTGAGCCGGTTACCCGCGCGGCGGGACTGGTTCCGCCGTATTGCCGTATCGGTGCAGGTGCGTACCGCACGGAATCGGGCGCGGCGATGTTGCCGTATGACGCCGAACAGGCGAAGTCCTGCTTTTTCGAGGCACTTTTGGAGCTCGGTGCCTCATCTGCGGAATTAGAGGTACTGTGTGAAGAAGCTTATGCCGATTTTGTGCGTACCGTTGTGCAGGGTTGGCAAAAAACACTCGGTGTCAAATTTGTGGCGGCGGTTAAGACTTTGTCCGGCGATGCTTTGCAGGCGGCAGTAACCGACGGAAATTATGATATTGTATTTTACCCGCTGACTGCCGATTCCGTGATGACCTCTGTATTTTTAGAGAGCTTCGGCGCAGGCGGAAAATTCGGCATAGATTCTGCGGAATATACACAAAAGCTGTCGGCCGTTCGCAGCAATTCGGGAAATTTTACGGCACTGCGCGCCGCGTGTACCGATGCGGAGAACTACCTTTTACAGCATGCGGTTTTACTGCCTGTGCTGTGGGAGGGCAACTATTTCGTGACCTCTAAGGATACCAAGGATATTTATTTTTACTCATCTAAAGATTATGTTTATTTCATCAATGCAACCAAAAAGTAAGCGTGTGGGCATACTTGTTTTCTCTTGGGCGGCAGTGATCGCCTGCATGGCAGTCATTTTTTGCCTGTCGCAGGAACCGGCATCCGTTTCTTCCGCAAAAAGTAACGGCTTGCTTACACTGCTTTTAGAGCGATTCGGTATCGCAGTTTCTTCCCATGTGATTCGGAAAACAGCGCACGCCTTAGAATACTGCGGACTGGCACTGCTTTTATACAATGCATATTTTCAGTTGTTTCGCTCGGTACAGCCGATGCTGACTTTGCTGACAGCGGTGCTGTATGCCGCAGGCGACGAGATACATCAGTATTTCATCTCCGGGCGTGCCTGTCAGTTGCGGGATGTTTTTATTGATTTTGTCGGTGCGGCGGTCGGTACGGCTTTCTGTACCGCAGTGTGGCATATTTTTCGATGGATTCAGAAAAAGAGAGGTATAGACAATGGCAGTATTTAAAGCATTTCGGGCGGTTCGTCCCGCCGCGGCGTTCGCTGATAAGGTTGCGGCGCTTCCGTATGACGTTATGAATTCCGATGAGGCGCGCAAAATGGCATTCGGCAACCCCTATTCCTTTTTACATGTGGATAAGGCGGAAATTGATTTGCCGAAAAGTGTCGATATTTATGACGACAAGGTCTATTGCAAAGCCAAGGAGAATCTCGGCAAGTTGCTTTCTGCAGACGTTTTGCTGGCGGACGAAAAGCCCTGCCTGTATATTTATCAGCAGGTTTTTGCGGGGCGTACGCAGACGGGGTTGGTCGGCTGTGCGTCGGTGGACGACTATTTGCAGTCCGTGATTAAAAAACATGAGTTTACCCGCGCCGACAAAGAGGCGGACCGTATTCGCCATGTTGATACCTTGGATGCAAACACAGGTCCGATTTTTTTAACATATCGCGGCAAATCGGCAGTGACCGAGATTTTAGAACAATGGAAAACGGCACACACCGCGGTATATGATTTTACGTCCGGCGGTGTTCGGCAAACGGTTTGGGTCATTGACGACGGGGCGGTCATTGAAAGGCTGACTGCACTGTTCGGCGAAATTCCCGCACTGTATATTGCCGACGGGCATCACCGCGCCGCGTCGGCGGTCAAAGTGGCACAAAAACGCCGTGCGGAGCATCCGGATTATGACGGCAGTGAGGAATTCAACTTTTTCCTGTCGGTACTGTTCCCGGCGGAAGAGCTTGCCATTATGGACTATAACCGCTTGATTTTGGATTTGAACGGGTACAGCGCAGAACAGTTTTTGGCGCGCATTGCGGTCGATTTTACAGTGGAAAAAGCGGTGTCTTCTCCGTACCGCCCGACGCAGAACCACACCTTTGGGCTGTATCTTGACAAAACATGGTACTGCCTGACTGCAAAACCGAATTCTGTGGACGAAAGTGACCCTGTAAAGCGTTTGGATGTTTCCGTTTTACAGGAAAAACTGATTGCGCCTGTGCTCGGTATCGAAAACCCGCGTACCGACAAGCGTATTGATTTTGTCGGCGGTATCCGCGGGCTTGCAGAGCTGGAACGCCGTGTGGACAGCGGTGAGGCAAAGGCGGCGTTTGCCATGTTCCCGACTTCCACAGAGGAACTGATGTCCATTGCAGATGCGGGTCAGGTTATGCCGCCGAAATCCACTTGGTTTGAACCGAAATTGCTGAGCGGTTTGTTCATACATTTTTTGTCTGATTCGCATTGAAAAAGAATATAAAGCTCTGTTACGCATTTTTTTGCTGCGGCGTAAAAAAAATAAAAAAAAGTTTGTGATTTATACACACTTTTTCACATAAGACGGAAAATATCTATTATAATGTGGATAGATAGATAAAAAGGGTGAGTAAAGCTATGATGAAAAATCCCGAACTTGCAAAGCAAATGCGTACGCTTCGTACCATTAACCATTTTACGCAGCAGCAGGTTGCCGATATATTGAATATCGACAGAACGACATATACTTCTTACGAAATCTCTAAAAATACGCCTGACATTATGCTGTTGGATGCGTTTGCCAAGATTTTCTCTGTAAGTATTGACTTTATTCTGAATATCGACACCAAAAACCCCGAGGCACTGTGTGACGAGGCGGACGAATACGAAACCTCGCGCAGTGAGTCGCTTGTATCGCAGTTGAACCGCACGGAGCGGGAGCTTTTGGCAGAATACCGCGTTTTAAGCGAAGCAGATCAGAAAAAAGTACGCGAGATGGTTTCGCAGTGTAATCCGATGAAAAAAGCAAAAGCGCAAAAGTAATTTGTAAGAATAGTCAAAATCCCGTAATGGCAGCATTGCGGGATTTTATTTTTGGGAAAGTCCTGCGGAGAATTGACATCTTTTATTTTGTGCAGTAAAATAAATCGTGCATTTTTTTGAAAGTTTTTTGTAAAAGGGGATTTCAATGACCATTCCGTTGACAAAACTGAAAATCGGGCAAAAAAGCCGTGTCGTTTCCCTGAACTGTTCGGGTGCAGTGCGGCGGCATATTATCGATATGGGCATTACGCCGGGCGCGGTGATTATCATGCGCAAATCCGCACCGATGGGTGACCCGATTGAAATCAATGTGCGCGGCTATGAATTGAGCTTGCGCAAATCCGAAGCACAGGAAATTACCGTGGAAACGGAGGAATGACAAGTGGGCTACCGATATGCTTTGGCGGGCAATCCCAACTGCGGAAAAACCACGCTGTTTAACGCCGTCACAGGTTCCAATCAATATGTCGGCAACTGGCCTGGGGTTACGGTAGAGAAAAAAGAGGGTAAAATTACACACGACAATATGGATGCGTCCATTGTTGATTTGCCGGGCATTTATTCGCTGTCCCCCTATTCGATGGAAGAAATTGTTACCCGCAATTATATTTTGGATGAAAAACCCGACTTGATTGTCAATATTGTGGACGCAACCAATCTGGAGCGAAACCTGTATTTGAGCATGCAGCTTGCGGAACTGGGGATTCCGATGGTGATTGCACTCAATATGATTGACATGGTCGAAAAAAACGGAGACAGCATTGATACCGATATGCTTTCCGCCATGCTGGGGCTGAAGATTGTGCCGATTTCTGCCGCAAAAGGTGTGGGGATTCATAAACTGCTGCATGCGGCAAATCATGAGGCGACCCACGGTGCGGATGACAAAGGGCGCCATATGGATAAGCATTGCAATATGTGTGCCCCGCCTGATATTTACACAGGGCTCGTGCGCCGAGCAATCTTCCGCATCGAGGAACTGATTGGCGAGATGTGCCGCCAAAAGGAATTGCCGCTACGCTGGTCTGCGGTCAAGCTGATTGAGGGCGACGAACCGACCTTGCAGACGTTGGAATTAAGCGACACGACGCTTTCCTGTATAGAATCCATTGTTTCTGAGCTGGAAACGCAAAATATTGACCGTGAAATGGTCATTGCCGACCAAAAATATAAATATATCTGTTCGGTAACAGAAAAATGCGTCAAACGCGCCCATGAGGCAGGGCATATGACACTTTCCGATAAAATCGACCGTGTAGTGACCAATAAGTATCTTGCTATCCCGTTGTTTTTTGCTCTGATGCTGTTGATTTTTTACATCACCTTCGGTGCGCTCGGCGCGAATCTGACAGATTGGGTGGATGCACTGATTAACGATACCTTTGCTTCCTGGGCACGGGAAATGCTTGTAGGTGTCGGCGCGTCCGACTGGGCGGTCGGGCTTGTATGTGACGGTGTTATCGGCGGCGTGGGCGCCGTGCTCTCCTTCTTCCCGCAGATTCTTTTGCTGTTCTTCTTCCTTTCTGTGTTGGAAGACAGCGGTTATATGTCCCGCGCGGCGTTTATTATGGACAGAGCGCTCCATTCTATCGGGCTTTCAGGTAAATCCTTTGTGCCGATGATGATGGGTTTCGGCTGTTCCGTACCCGCGATTATGGCAACGCGCACTTTGGAAAACGAAAAAGACCGCCGCATTACCATGATGCTCATTCCGTTTATGTCGTGCAGTGCCAAAATGCCCGTGTACTCGATGTTTATTCTCGCATTTTTCCCGGCACGCCGCGGTTTGGTGGTCGGCAGTTTGTATCTTTTGGGTCTGCTTGTGGCGGTTGCCTCGGCATTTGTGTTGCAAAAAACTGTTTTAAAGGGTGGGCATGCACCGTTTGTGATGGAACTGCCGCCGTACCGACTGCCCACGGCAAAAACTCTGGGTCTGCATTTATATGATAAAATTAAAGACTTTATGACCAAGGCGGGTACAGTGCTGTTGGGTGCAAGCATTGTGATTTGGTTCTGCCAGTATTTCAACTTCTCTTTACAGCATGTGGAAAACTCCGAGGACAGCATCCTCGGTGTGGTCGGTTCGGTGATTGCGCCGATTTTCGCGCCTCTGGGCTTCGGGGACTGGAAATCATCTGTTTCCATGCTGACGGGGCTGATTGCACGGGAATCCATTGTCAGCACGATGGGTATTTTGCACGGTGCGGGTGAGGCAGGCGCCGTTTCCGAAATCATTTCCTCGGTCTATACGCCTGCGGCGGCATATTCTTTCATGGTGTTCAGCCTTTTGTTTATTCCGTGTATGGCGGCGGTCGCTACCTTGCGGCGTGAAATGAATTCCCGCAAATGGACGGCTATTGCGATCGGATTTCAGGCAGTCACCGCTTGGGTTATCACTTTCATAGTATATAATATATGCAAAGTGATTTTGTAAGAGGTGAAGACCATGTCTTTGGCGGATATCATCATTTTAGCCGTGGCAGTGGCGACGGTGCTGGTATTTATTGTTCTGAAGGTGCGGCATTTCCGCAAGGGTAAAGAAAACGGAGATATGTGCGGTGGCTGTCACGGCTGTGCGGGTTGCAGTTTTCAAACAGATTGCGATGCCTGTTCGAAACAGGCTTGCAAAAAAAAGAAAAAGGGAGATAAAAAATGACACGGGTGGCGATTGTCGGCGGCGGTGCGTCGGGCTTTGCCGCGGCAATCACGGTTGCGCGTGCAGGGAAAGCGTTTCAAGTGACGGTTTATGAACGATTGCAAAAACCGTTAAAAAAAATTTTGGCAACGGGGAACGGGCGGTGCAACCTCAGCAATGCGAATTTGTGCCGAAACGATTATTTCGGGGACACGGAATTTGCCCAAAGCGTGCTGACGCGGTTTTCTCCGCAAAGCAATTTGGAATTTTTTGCTTCTATGGGGTTGCTTACGAAAACCGAAGAGTTGGGGCGCGTATACCCCCTGTCGGGGCAGGCGGCGTCTGTACGGGAAGCTTTGCTTGCGGAAGCGGCGCGCCTCGGGGTGCAAATCAGAACCGATTGCGATATCACGGAGATTCAGCCAAAGCACGGCGGATTTTTGCTGAACGGTCAGTACGCCTGCGACAAGCTGATTCTGTGCGCAGGCGGTTCTGCCGCGCCGAAGCACGGCACGGACGGCAGTGCATTTCGGCTGTTAGAAAGTCTCTCGATTCCTGTGAAAACACCTGCACCCGCATTGACGGCATTGATGTGTGCAGATTTTCCGAAGGCCTTAAAAGGCGTGCGGCAAACGTGCTTTGTACGCCTGTTCTGCGATAACAGAGAGGTGTGTTCGGTACAAGGCGAGGTGCAGTTCACCGACTACGGGCTGTCCGGGATTCCGATAATGCAGCTTTCACGGTTGGTGTCTGTAAAGCCGAATTCCGATTTTACCGTTACGCTCGATTGTTTGCCGCAAATGACGGAGACGAATTTGACCGACTTCCTCAAAAAAGAAGCTGTGCGTGGCGAAAAAACCGCTGGGGCGCTGTTGCTCGGCATTTTGCCGCAGGCGCTTGGCAATGCGGTTTTGCTTGCTTGTCACATTTTAAAGGATACACCGGGTCGGGCGTTGTCTGTGCAGAGTTGGCATGCACTTGCGCGGACGGTAAAGTCCTATACTTTTCGGATTTCGGGTGTGCGCGGTTTTGATTTTGCACAGGTCACGGCAGGCGGTGCGGACTGTACTGCCTTTGACCCGCATACGATGCGGGCAAAGCAATATCCGAATTTATACGTATGCGGGGAGACGCTCAATGTCGACGGCGGCTGCGGCGGCTATAATCTGCAATGGGCATGGAGCTCGGGACGTGCCGCAGGTGAGGATATTATAAAGGAGCAATTCGTTTGTTAAGAATACAGGAAATCAAACTGCCGCTTGATGCAGACGAAACCGAGTTGCCGCGCCTTGCGGCCAAAGCATTGAAGCTTCCGCAGACGGCATTAAAAAGTGTCTCGGTTTTTCGGAAATCCCTCGATTGCCGAAAAAAGAATGAAATCAAATTCATTTATACACTGGATGTAGAAACAGACGGCAATGATGAAAAAATCCTTGCCAAAATACATAATCCGAAGGTCTCTAAGGCGGAAATTTATCGGTATGAGATTCCCGAAAGCTGCCGCAAAACAGATTTACGCCCTGTGGTGGTCGGGTTTGGCCCCGCAGGCATGTTTGCGGCGCTTACCTTGGCACGGGCAGGTTTGTGCCCGTTGGTAGTGGAGCGCGGCGAGTGTGTAGAACAGCGGCAGAAATCCGTGCAGGAGTTTTGGAAAACAAGAAAGCTCAACACTGCGTCTAACGTGCAGTTCGGTGAGGGCGGTGCGGGCACGTTTTCCGATGGAAAATTGAACACGGGGACAAAGGATTTTCGTCAGCGCGAGGTGCTTTTGCAGTTTGTGCAGCACGGTGCGCCTGAGGAGATTTTATACAGTGCCAAGCCGCACATCGGCACGGACAGGCTGTGTGCGGTGGTGCGCTCCATCCGTGAAGAGATTATCCGTCTCGGCGGTGAAGTGCGATTCCAAACAAAGCTTACGGATATTCTTATCTATAACGGCGCGGTGCAGGGTGTAACTCTCACGGATAAGCAAGAAAAACGGACTGACTTCGAAACAGACGCAGTGATTCTCGCCATAGGGCATTCCGCGCGTGATACGGTGGAAATGCTGTATCGAAAAGGTTTCATGATAACACAAAAGGCGTTTTCTGTGGGCGCACGTATTGAGCATAAGCAGGAAATGATTAACCGTTCGCAGTACGGTGCGTTTGCCAATCACCCGAAATTGGGTGCGGCGGATTATAAGCTTGCCTGCCATCCGCAAGGCGGGCGCGGGGCGTATACATTTTGTATGTGTCCGGGCGGCACAGTCGTTTGTTGCCCGAGTGAAGAGGGAACAGTCGTCACAAACGGTATGAGCGAATACGCGCGTGACGGCGAAAACGCCAATTCTGCACTGCTTGTGGGTATTGAGCCTGCACAGTTCCCGAGTGCACATCCGTTGGCAGGGATGTACTATCAGCTGGAAATCGAGAAAAAAGCCTTCCGAATCGGCGGCGGAGATTATACCGCATCTGCAACTTTGGTCGGCGATTTTCTGAAGGGAGAAAGTTCCCATAAATTGGGTTCGATTCACCCGACCTGCCCGACAGGCGTTCAGCTTTGCAATCTGTGCGAAGTTTTACCTGGACGTGTCACAGAAACGATGTGTGAAGCACTCCTCAAAATGGACAAAATGCTCGCGGGCTTTGCGTGCCCCGAAGCGGTGCTGACAGGTCCCGAGACGCGTTCTTCTTCTCCCGTACGCATCATGCGCGATGAGTTTTTCCAAACTGCCACAAACGGCGTATTTCCCTGCGGTGAAGGCGCAGGGTACGCGGGCGGCATCATCTCCGCCGCTGTAGACGGCATTAAATGTGCCGAAGCCGTACTGCGGGATGAGCACTGATACATGTAATAAAGAACCCCCGCCGCGGAATTTCCGCGGCGGGGGTATGATATGCGTTTTAAATATTATTTTCTGTTAAAATCCGCAACATCCTTTAGCGAAATCTCTTGGCGTTTGGTATCCTCACGCGGTGTGACCATGAAACTTTCCAGCTGTACATTTTCGGCATGCCGCGCAAACAGTCCGTAGGCATTGAGATTGCGCATACGGTTGCATTCGGGGTAGGTGTCGTCATATGCGGGCACGAACGGGCGGTAATCGTAGTAGTCTTTGCCCGCGGCATAGCGAACATCAAAATTTCGAAGTGTGACATTGCGCACGGTCAAATCCTTTGTCCCTGTAATGATAACCGGGATTTCCGCATCCTCTGCAATTACATTTTCTACAGTGATGTTTTCAAGCGAACCCGCACCGTCAAAATCCTTGTCACGGTTGCGGTTGTTGAGGCTTACGAACAATGGGCAGGCTTCGCCGCGCATTTGAATATTGCGTACGGTCACATTTTGCACCTTTGCCCCGTCTGCAGATTCCAAAGAAATCCCCGATACACCGCCGGGGTAGATATCGTCTAAGAAAAATTCGCAGTTTTCCACCAGCACATTTTGTACATCAAAGCTCGTTTCCGTGCCGATTTTAAAGGCATTTGTGCAGGAAGTTACTTTACAGTCTCGCACAGTGATATTTTCCATTGCTGTCTGAAGACCTAAGGACTTGCTGTTTTTCAGCACGATGCCGTCATCGCCTGTGGAAACAAAGCAATGTGTGATTTCCACATCGGACGAGCCTGCCACATCAATGCCGTCGGTATTTGCGACGTGACGGTTGTTGTCGATTATAAAATCCTGAATCCGCACGCCGTCACAGCCGTTCAACTCCAGTGTCCATGCGGCGGAATTTTGCAGCATGAAATTTTCAACGGTGACATTTTTACAGCGTACCAGACGCACAAGGTTTCCGTATTTGTTTTCAGCCGCGAAACGCACACGCTTACGGTATTCCTGCCGCATTTCCCACACACCGAGCGTATCCTCGAACGGTTCGGTTTTCGGTTCGTATTTCGGGGCTAACGAATAAAAATTCCCCTCGCCGCAAATCGCACCACCGCCTGTCAGCGTAATGTTTTCAGCATCTTCGCAAAGCAAAAGGCATCCGAAATCCATGTCGGACTGCGTATGCGAGGCGACCAACGCGGCATCCTTTTCAATAAACAGCGTGGTGTTACCGCCCATTTTCAGACTGCCCGTTACGTATCTGCCACCGCTGACAAAAACAACGCCGCCGTTTTCTGCAGCTTTATCCAATGCGGTTTGTATAGCGTTACGGTTATCGGCAAGGTCAGCCGATGCACCGTAATCCCGAATGTCAAAGATTTTTTGTTCTGTCGGGGCGGGAACAGCATGTAAATATGTATCATAGGGTAGATTTTCGTAAAAATCTCCCTTATAAACTTCCGAAAAGACTTCGCCCTTGGTGATTTTGAAATCTTTTGTGTACGAACCGAAATACCAGCCCGCCGTGCCGCCCGCGGTAAGGCAAAGGCAGAGCACCGCGGCACCCACCTTGAAAAGCTTCTTGTTTCGCATTTTTGTCACATCCCTGCGCATTTTTTTTAGAATAGCATATTTTGTTCGATAAAGGAAGTGCTATGTGTCAAAATTGTAAACTTTACGGCAGACGACACGATTTTATTTGAAATACGCCTGAAAGCGTGCTAAAATAAACAGGACATTACACAAGGAGGTATTGCCTTGGACGAACAGAAAGAAAAAGCCGACAGCTTGCCTAAAGCAGATGAAAATACTGCGCAGGCACTGCATGATGAGCTGGAAGACTTGGCGAAAGTGTTTCAGGAGGAATTGGACCGTGCAAAGGCAGAGGCCCGCGAGGTGGCTGAACACGGCACGGAAGATCCGGAGATTTTGATTCAGGGCTTGGAGGATGTAACCGAACATCCTTCGCAAACGGAGTCCGTGACGGAAGAAGCCGTTCCCGAAGAGGAACTTTGCGAATGCTGTGGTGAAAAACGGCGCGGTACAGCGAAAAACCCGCATTCCGCGTTTTGTGAGGAATGTGATGCGGGACTGCGGCACTATCCCTTTGATTGGATAAATGTTTTATTTGCCTTGGCGGCAGTGTGTTTGGTGTTTTTCGGCGGCTATGTGTTTGCCGAGCATACCGAAGGGTTTGCGGCGGTTTGCAAAGCGGATGCACTGCGCCGGGAGCATAAAATGTATTCTGCGCTGGACGCATACGCAGAGGCCGCGGCAATTTTGGAGGATGACAAAATCAATGCGGAGTATGTATATAAGCGTGAAATTGTGCTCGCTGCGTCTCTGGGATTTGTAAACGGCATTGAGGAGCCCGCAAAGAATATACAGCCGTGGGAGATGTCTTTACCGCATTTTTCCAAAGTGAAGCGTGCACTGCTTTCGGGGGCGGAATTTACACAGACCGTAACGGCGGCAGAAGAGCTGCTTTCCCCGTATCAAACACAGAAACCCGACCAAATTCCGTATGACGATTTGCTGGCGAAATTAGAAGCGCTGAAAACACAGCCTGTATCCGAATCGGACGGGAACAGTCAAACCGCAAGCAAAAAGGGCTATCAGGCAAAAGCAGAAAAATACAGTCTGCCCGGTGTGCTGTTTTATCAGTATTACCTTGCACTGCTGAGTGATCGTGATTTGGAAGTACAGCTTGGATTTATTGAAGAAATCCGCGAGACCGCACCGAAGGAGCTTTGGCTCTATGGGCAGTTCCTTGGTGATTTGTATGCGAAAACGGGCCGCGATGTTACGTCTATCTGTGAACAGTTGGAAGAAGCAAATGCAGAGGACGGTGCGCCGACGCTGATTCGTGCAACCGCTTTGCGGATGCAAAAGGATTATGACGGTGCGATAGCGCTTTGTGAGGAAAAAATCGCACAAGGCAGTGACGTTGAGGGCGATTTGTACCGTCAGATTGGGATTTGCAATCTGTTAAAGGGCGAATATGAAGCGGCATATACCGCTGTGAATGACGGATTCCAAAATTCCGGCAATCCCTCTGTGCAGATGTGCAATACGCTCGCGCTCGCCGCGCTGGCGGCTGGGAGAACCGATGCGTTCAACGAAGTGAAGAATTTACTTGAAAACAGTGGGTTTACCCTGTCGGGCGAAGTTACGCAGTATCAAAGCGGTGTACTGACACTGGAGCAAATCCTGACGGAAGGGGATTGTGACATTTCATGAGAATCGTATATTTAGCTGTCAAATATATTACGGTCATCGGCACATTTTTGCAGGCGTTTTTTGAACATTTGACCTGCCGTGTATATGAAATCCTCATAGAGGACGGGCGCTATTTGCGTCAAAATGAAATGTGCGGGCACATTGAGCATGAGATTATCCGCAAACGTGCCACGGCCTTCGGCATGTGCTTTTTCCCGTTTTTATTTAATCTATTGGTCGGCTTGGTGACGGTTTCGGCGGGCGCTGTCAATGTGTATTATCTCGGTGAATTCTTTACGGCAAAGGGGTTTCCGCATTTTCTGAATTTTCTGTTGCTTTGGGTCGGGATTTCCGCGTTGACAAATTTGTTCCCGCAGTGGGAAGACGCGTTGACACTGAAGGAGCAAATTTACGGCAAAGGCAAATCGAACCTGTTTATCAAAATTATTGCCGCGCCGATTTTCGGAATTTTGTATGGGGGTGCTTATTTACAGCGGTACGGACTGACGCTTATAACGTCCGTTGCATTTTCATTTGCCGTGCCGTATATTTTGAGTACTTTTGTTCCGACGCTGTACGGGTGGATAAAATAAAGCAAAATAAAAAACACAATCGCGAAGCGCAAAGCTTACGGTTGTGTTTTTTTTGTGCCGATTTACCGGCGAACGGCGTCGGAAACGACATCGCCCGCACCTGTTACTGCGTCTCTCGCAACCTTACCGGCATCGGAGGCGGCTTCGCTGATTAAATCGCCTGCACCCGTTGCGGCCTCACCGACTACTTCACCAGCGCCGGTTGCGACATCGCCGACAGCGTTTTCTGCATTCGTTGCGCCTTTGGTGACATCTGCCGCCGCACTGTTTGAGGGGGTGCGGTCGGACACTTTCCCGTCATCGCTTTTGCCGCAGGCAACCAAGCTGATGGCAATCAGGGCGAGGATTACGGCAATCAAAAGAATATTTTTCTTCATGGATAATCCCTCTTTACACTTTTCGGACATGGTTAGTGTGCCGAAAAAACTTTTGTTTATGCGCTATTTTGTTAAAACACCGTCATCGGAATATAACAGAAGCAAAATATCGTCTTCGTAACCTGTTACGGTGTTGATATAAACTAAGAATTCCGCACCTTCTTTGTTTTTGCAGTGGAATTCATACGCGGTGCGTTCCCCCATACTGTCTGTCGGGATGACGGCAAGGCGTGTGCCCGTAACCGTCAGCAGGGGACTGACCTTTTTTTGCGCCTCTGCCGCCGTTAGCGCAGGGGCGGCGGGGGTACGTTCTTTGTGATTCATCACATATCCGCGGCAGTCGGCGGAAAGAATTTTACCGTCTTCTAAACTGACACTGATTTTAATCAAATCGGGATAGCAGATATATTCACCATCGCGGTAGGCATAGTTGATGGTGCAAATGCCGTCGGATACAGTGTAGTAGCTTTCCTGCATATCCAAAAAACCGTTATTATTCAAAAATTCCGAAGCGTATTTCCGCGCATCTGTATATTCCAATTTGCTTTCGCCGGCAAACTGCCCCGAAAGCATATATAAAAGATATCCGCCCTTTTTGGTGACCGCTGCGGTTTTGTCTCCGCCTGAAAAGCAGTAGGCGGCGGTTGCGTCGTTTTCTTCGGAAAGAAAGGTGACGTCGTTTTCTGCAATTCCTAAAATTTCAGCAGCTTTTTTCAGCGCTTCCTCTTTGGAGATTTCCGATTTATCCGACAGCAGTGCCGCGTCGCGTTGGAGAATATGGTCGGAGAACGGTCCGTCATATAAAAGAGACGGATATTCTGTCAGCGACTGTTCGGCATCTTCCATGTTTTGCGATAAAGATGCGATTTGCTCACCTTTCTGCTCCAGTGTACTTTCGGCGGATTCAAAATCCAAATAACCGTCGAACAGCTGCTGCCGCATGTTGGAAATATCTTGGGTCAGCGTTTCGGAAAAATGCAGTAAAGAGAATAATTGTTCGCGTTCTTCGTCGGATATGCTTTCGCCTTGTTCTACCTTTTTGCTGAGTGCTGTGACAAAATCACCGATTTGCGACAAAAATTTATAGGTGTTGTCAAGTCTTGCCTCGGAAAGCGGCAATACGGCAAGACTGCTTTTGGCGCCCGTTGCCTCGCGGCGCAGCTGTGAAGCCATACTGCCGAGCATGGTGGGCGTATTTGCATAAACACCTTTTTGCAAATTGGTATGGATATTGCTGATATATGTGTCCAGTTCGCAAAGCGCGCGTTCGCGTGCAATGCGGATTTGCCGTGTCATGCGGGCGGCACGGACGTTGCCGACAATAGAAAAGGTCAGCAGTACCGTAAGCACCGCCAAAGCGTAGGCGAGCAGACGGACTTTGGTGCGTTTGGACATGGTTTTTTCCATAGTTTTCACCTCTTAGTTACATTTTGCAGAAAAGCGGAAAATATACCGAAAAATCTTTGAAAAATATGCGGATTTAGTTTGCCAAAGCGCAGAATTTCGTGTATAATAAAAAACTGAGCTATTGTGCAAAAAAGGAGTGTGCACGGTGGAGTGTTATTTGGACAACAGCGCAACAACAAAACCCTGTGAAGCGGCGGTACAGGCGGCTGTGCAGGCAATGACCGATGTATTCGGCAATCCGTCCTCTCTGCACCGCCACGGGTTTGCGGCGATGCAGCTGCTTGAGTCCGCACGTGCGGCGGTGGCAAAACCGCTTTCGGCAGAGCCGGGGGAGATTTATTTTACGCCGAGCGGTACGGCGGCAAATAATACAGCCATTTTCGGTGCGGTTCGGAAAAATCGGCGCAGAGGCAATAAAATTGTGACAACTGCGTTTGAACATCCAAGTGTGGAAAAGTGTATGGAGCGCTTGGAATCAGAGGGATTTACCGTTGTACGCCTCATTCCCGATAAAAAAGGGATTATTACGGCAGAGCAGTTTGCAGAAGTGATTGACGAGAAAACAATATTAGTCAGTTTGATGGCGGTCAACAACGAGGTCGGCAGTGTTTTGCCGTTTACGGAAATTGCCTCTGTTATTCGGCGTAAAAAAGCACCGGCGCTTTTACATGTGGACGCCGTGCAGGGCTTTTTGAAACTGCCGATTATACCGAAAAAATACGATATCGACCTTTTGAGCGTCAGCGCACATAAGGTGCACGGGCTTAAAGGCGCAGGCGCACTGTATATGCGAAAGGGCGTACAGCTTCCGCCGTATATTTTGGGCGGCGGGCAGGAGAACGGTCTTTGCTCGGGCACACAGGCGATGCCTGCGATTGCGGCATTTGCGGCGGCGGTGAAAGCGTGCGGCGATGTTCGGGAAAATTTGGAAACCACAGAGCTTTTAAACGGCCGTCTGCGTGAAAAGCTTGCAGGGGTGCAGGGCATTACCGTACATTCCCCCGAAAGCGCACTGCCTTATATTTTAAACATTTCTTTAGAAGGTATTCCCTCTCAAGTCAGTGTTAACTTTTTATCGGGTGAAGGCGTATATGTTTCGGCAGGCTCAGCCTGCTCCAAAGGGCACAGAAGTCCTGTGCTGACGGCAATGGGGCTTTCCGCAGAAGAAATTGACAGCGCGATTCGCCTAAGCCTTTCGCGCGAAACAACCGAAAACGAAATTGACAGCTGTGTGCGTGCTTTGCAAAACGCCGCCGAACAGCTACGGAAAAAGGGATAAGACCATGCAGGAAATTATTTTAATTAAAAACGGCGAGTTGGCTCTGAAGGGCTTAAACCGCTCTACGTTTGAAAGTGTTTTGGTAAAAAATATTAAGCGCAGAATGCGGGACTTGGGCGGTTTTGTCATATCTCGTTCACAATCTACGATTATAATAGAGCCGACCGAGGAAAGCTTTGATATGGATGAGGCAGTGGAGCGCCTTTCAAAGGTATTCGGGATTGCGGCTTTTCAGCGCGCAGCGGCGGTTGAGAAGGATATGACCGTGATTTTGGCGGCGGCACAGGAATATTTGGAAGAACAGCTTGCGGATATTTCCACCTTTAAGGTGGAGGCAAAGCGTTCGGATAAGGCCTTTCCGCTGAAGTCTCCTGAAATCAGCCGCGAGGTCGGCGGCGCACTGCTTGCGAAATTTCCGCATTTGACAGTGGATGTGCACAATCCCGACCGGATTGTTACAGTGGAAGTCCGTGAAAAAGCGGCGTATATCCGCTGCAATCAAATCAAGGGCGCGGGCGGTATGCCTGTGGGCACGGGCGGCAAAGCGGCGCTGCTTATTTCCGGTGGTATTGACAGCCCCGTGGCAGGTTGGATGCTCTCAAAACGTGGTATCATCTTGGATGCAGTGCATTTTGCTTCCCCGCCGTTTACTTCTCCGCAGGCGGAAATGAAAGTGCATGACTTGCTGGCTCAGGTGGCAAAATACAGTGGGGATATCGGGCTTTACACCGTGCCGTTTACCGAAATCCAGGAGCAGATTCGCGACAACTGCCCCGAAGAACTGTTTACATTGGTGATGCGGCGGTTTATGATGCGCATTTCCGAGCGGATTGCGCGCCGAGAGGACTGTGCCGCACTCATCACGGGGGAAAGTGTCGGGCAGGTGGCAAGCCAAACCATGCTGGCACTCGGTTGTACGGACGCGGTTGTAGGTATGCCCGTATTCCGTCCGCTGATTGGTATGGATAAGGATGAAATTATCGTTCGTTCGCGGCAAATTGATACGTTTGATATTTCTATCCGCCCATATGAGGATTGCTGTACGGTATTTACGCCGAAGCATCCGCGCACCCGTCCGAAGCTTGAATTTTTAGAACAGGCGGAGCAGGCGCTGGATGTGGAAAATCTGATACAGCGTGCCGTGGACGGTGCAAGATTTGAAATCATTCGCTGTACTTTTTAGATGAGGAAGACGGTTATGACCTTAGAAGAAGAAATTGTGACCCGCCTTGCGCAAAAAGGCCTGACGCTGACCACGGCGGAATCCTGCACGGGCGGATTGGTGGCAAAACGTCTGACGGACGTTTCGGGCGCTTCGGCGGTATTTCACGGCGGTGCGGTGACCTATTCCAACCGTTTAAAAACGAAATGGCTCGGTGTGAAAGAAGATACCCTGCGGCAATTCGGTGCCGTCAGCGAACAGACCGCCCGTGAAATGGCACAGGGCGCACGGCGGTTTGCCGAAGCGGATTTGGCGGTAGCGGTGACGGGTATTGCCGGTCCGAATTCCGATGATACCGAAAAACCCGTTGGTTTGGTGTATATCGCGCTGGCGGATGCCGATGGTGTCACCGTCGAAAAATATGAAAATCATTTTACCGACAATGTCCGCGAAAATAACCGCAGGGTTTCGGCAACACATGCGCTTGAATTGGTTCGGAGGTATTTGTACGCATGAGCAGTCAATATGAAAAAGCGACCGATAAAACGGTTGTAGAAAGAGCTAAGCAAAAAAAGAAAAAGAAATCGGGCGGGGTTGTAAACCGTCTGGTTACGGTAATCGCCGTGCTGGTACTGCTGGTAGCGGGCGGGATTTGCGTCAAATATTTTCATGATATTTATGAAAGCAAAAAGCAGGCGCAGAATATTGCCGAGCTGACTACACAGCCGGCAGAAAATTATCCTGCCGAGCCTGCCTTTGTACAGCCGCGGTACCGTGCTGCATATAACGAAAATAACGATTTAGTCGGCTGGATTACCGTACCGAATACCACGATTGACCATCCTGTCATGCAGTCCGAGGACAATGAATTTTATTTGCGTCATGATTTCTACAAAGAGTATCTGCGCCGCGGAACGATTTATATGGATTACCGCAATAATGCAGAACTTCTCAATAAAAATACGATTTTATACGGGCACAATTATCTCGATTCTACTATGTTTTCCGATTTGGAAAAATATAAAGATGCGGAGTTTTATAAAACAGCGCCGGTCATCACCTTTAACACCATTTATAAAGACTATAAATGGAAAGTGTTTGCCGTGTTCCTGACCACCGCGTCTGCGGAATTGGATAACAACTATGTTTTTAACTACATTTACCCGTTTATGACCGATGAGAGCTTTGCCGAGTTTATTGCCGAGGTGGATAAACGCAGTCTCTACCATACCGGTGTTGAGGTACTGCCGACCGATAAAATTTTAACCCTTTCCACCTGTACACGCGATATGGATTTAAGCGCCCGTAAACAGCAGGATGCACGCTGTGTTGTGATGGCGCGGCTGGTACGCGAAGGCGAAAATGCCTCTGTGGATGTTTCGGCGGTACAGGTCAACGAAAATCCGAAATACCCACAGCTTTGGTATGATAAATTCAAAACCCAAAATCCATACAGAAACGATGAAAAATGGTACCCGAGAGGAGAAGACCCGAATGTCTAAATACGATGAAAAGCACGAAGAGGAAATGCTCTCGTTTGATGCACTGAAAAAACAGGTCTCTTCGCAGGATTCGGATTCGGCGGAGGATGAAGAAGTACAGGCACTGCTTTCTTCTCTTCGGGATATTCCCGAGCCAAATACGCAGGCAGAGAACGTATCCGAATCGGCGGACGGGGCTGAGCAGGCGTCTGACAGCTTGCAGGCGGATGAAGCACAGAATTATAAAAGCATTTACGATGATGTTTTGCGGGCAGTGTCTGCGCATAATTCGGAAGACGAAGAGGTGACCGGGCGCCGAAGCAAATTTTTAGCGGATAAAAATCAGTTTGTTGACGTAACGGAGCATTATCAGGCGTACGCCGATTTAACGCCGCGGCCGGCACAGGAGCCGCATGCGGAATCCGAGCCTGCGGAAGAAGAACTGCCGATTTCAGACGAACCCGAAAAGCAATACAGAACCTTTAACGAAATTTTTAAAGACACCTTTTTAAAGATTTTCCCCAATCGGCGGGACAGTGTCGGTGAGGGAATTCGAAAAACGGTTGTGAACCTTTCGGTTGTGGCGCTGGTGGGATGTCTTATTTATTTCGGCATTTACGGTGTGCAGAGTTATCAGGCAAGCAAGCAGAGCGATGCGATTAAGGGGCAAATTATTGACGATGTGCCGCCGTCGGCAGAAAATGATGTTTGGGCGGAATTTCTTTCAAAATACCCCAATATCCGCCTGCCTGAGGGCATGATGGCAAAATATGCATATCTGTATGCCATTAATCAGGATTTGGTTGGCTGGATTAAGATTCCCAATTCGCTGATTGATGTGCAGGTTGTGCAGGCGGAGGATAATGCGACCTATCTGAAACAGGATTTCTATGGCAATTACAGCCGTTACGGCTGTCCGTGTATGGATTACCGCAACGACCCGAAGTATTTAAATAAAAATACGATTTTATACGGGCACCATATGAGCGACGGCTTGGTGTTTGCGGATTTGAAAAAGTATAAGGAGATTGAAGGATTTCAGGCGTCTCCCGTCATTGAGTTTGATACGCTGTATCGCAGCTATAGATTTAAGGTGTACGCCGCATTCATTACCAACAGTAAGGAAGCGGATGACAACGGTTATATTTTCAACTATACCGTGACGGATTTCGGATCCAATGACAAGTTTATGGAGTATATTGCCGCGGTCGATGAGCGAAAACTGTATTCCACAGGGGTGGATATACAGCCTGACGACAAAATCATTACTCTGCAAACCTGTACCTATGAGTTTTCCGATGCGCGTTTGGTAGTGGTCGGCAGAATGCTGCGCGAAAATGAAGGCTCATCGATTGACACTTCCTTAGCGGTCGCCAATGAAAACCCGCGGTATCCGCAGGCGTGGTATGATAAAAACGGAAAAACCAATCCGTATGCAGATGCGCCGAAGTGGTTGCTCAATGCACAGTCGGAAACTGCCGTAGTTGCAGACGAGGCTTAAAATGAAGCGGACCGCGTGAAAGACGGTTCGTCAGCGAACAAGGGATGATGAAGGATATGAGAATGGAACTGCTTGCTTTGTCGGCAATGCCTGAAGAACAAAATTCAGGGGTATTGGCACGAATTTCCGGCGCTTTAAGCGCTTTTTCGGAGAAGGACACGGCGTTTCACACGTTTGGCACGCTGAAAGCGATGTTGCCGCGGTTTGCATCGGCACTGAAGGAAAGCCCATGCATTGTGCTTGCCATCGAAAAAGCGAAATACAATACCGTGCGCGCAAAGCTTTGTGCAGCGCTGGGACTCAGTATAGAACAAAACGAGGAGCTTTATCAGAGAATTGCGCAGAATACGGCGCTCCCCCCCGAGGAGGCTCTTAAAAACGCCTCTGTGCCGAAGCATGCCGCGGTCTTTCCGACCGCCGACGGTATGTATCCGGGCTTTGCGGTGGAAAAGGGTAAACAGACAATTGTCTTTTTGCCGCTGGACGGAGAAAGACTGGATGGGGTATTAAAACAAGGTTTGGTACCGTATTTGATGCAAAAGGATATCGCGGCTTCGGATTCCGCGCCGGCGGAGACACAGACGGCGGCAGATGTGGCGGTGTCTGAGGTTGTACAGCATACCGTCAATATTTTGCGCGAGGTCGGGGCAAGGGCGGCTGTCAGCTGTACCCCTGCTGCTGAAATTTTAAAAACGCTTGGTGCTGGCTGTGCAGACTTTGACGATTATTTTATTTTTACACCGCATGTAGAAGATAAAGGCGATTATAATTTAACCGATTATGTGGCAATTACTGCAAAAGCGGCGAAAGAGCTTTCAGGTGCGGCATATGGTGCGTGTATTTCGGAAATCAGCCGCAGTGAGGGCGGAGACTATATTTGTATTACGGTTGCCGATGATAAAACGGCTGTTGTGCGCAAGCTGTATCGCGAGGACAATGAATCCGAAGCTGATTTTACGCAGGATGCGGCAGAGGAATTGGCAGAGCTGATTGGGGAGAAGGCATCGGGCAAGGGCGCTGTCGGGATTGAAGTCGCAGGTCCCGCCGCAGAGCCGCAAGGCTTTTTCGCGGGGAAGTCGGGCAAGGCTTTGATTTCGGTGATTGCTCTGGTGCTTGTGGCGGCGATTACGGTAGGCTGTATTTTCTTTGTGCGTGAAAAGAAACAGCGCGATGCGGAAAGTCAAGAGAACAATTCCGCGCCGATACAGTCGGAAATTCCGTCTGTCAGCGAACCGCCTACAGTGCTGGATACGGTGGTGCTGTCAAAGTTTATCTATAACGAAATGCAAAACGGAATTCAGGAAACGCCGGCCGAAAACACATCAGCACCTGCGGCGGGCACGGCGATTGACACGACCGTGACAGACCCGAATGCACAGGAAATTCCTTCGGAAATGCTGGTAAACGGTAAAACCTTAGATGCTAAAGAGGCCGTAGCCCGTATGATGGCGGCTGAGCTCAGCGGCAACGAGCAGGAGGAAGCGCTCAAAGCACAGGCGGTAGCGGTATATACGTATTTAAAATACAGAAACACAAATTGGAAAATTACGGGTGTTACGCTTGCCGAGGAATACAGCGATGAGGTTTACAATGCGGTCCGTGCCGTGTTCGGTGAGTATTTAAGCTTCGGCGGTACAACGGCATTTACGCCGTTCTGCAAGCTGAGTGCCGGCAGAACGACGGCAGCAGATGCGGTATTCGGGCAGAATTACCCGTATCTGCGCGCTGTGGATTCCGTCAGTGACAAAACGCAGGCGGATTACAAAACAGAGCTGATTTATTCCGCTGAGGATATTCGTGCTCTGCTGACTGCCTACGATGCGTCCTTGACCTTCTCGGAAAATCCCGAGGAATGGATTCAGGTGCTTCGGCACGATGGTGCGGTAAATACCGGTATCGGTTATGTAGAGGCTGTATCAGTCGGCGGTAAAGAAATTTCAGGTGTGGAATTTGTAAACAAGGTTATGGCCGGCAAAAATTTGCCGTCGCACTGCTTTGCAGTGACATACAGCACACAGACAAACGAGTTTATGCTGGAAATTTACGGCGTTGGGCACGGCGTCGGCATGAGCCTGCTTGGTGCGGACAGAATGGCAGCAACGGGCTCGACATATGCGCAGATTCTGTCAAAATATTACAGCGGTGTACAGCTCACTGTGTAATGCAAATCAGCTTTACAAATCAGCAAGACAATATTTTCAGGAGGAATGAGTTATATGGCAATTTTGGTAACAGGCGGCGCGGGGTTTATCGGTTCGCACACGTGTGTGGCTTTGACAGAAGCGGGCTATGAGGTTGTAATTGTAGATAATTATTACAACTCCAGTCCCAGATCCTTGGAGCGTATTTGTGAACTGAGCGGTAAAGATATTAAGCTTTACGAGTGCGATATTCGAAACCACGCAGGAATGGATAAAATTTTTAAGGAAAACAAAATCGAAGCAGTCATCCATTTTGCGGGTCTGAAGGCGGTTGGGGAATCCTGTCAAAAGCCGATTGAGTATTATGACAACAATATCGGCGGTACGCTGACACTGTGCGATGTGATGCGGAAGAACAATTGCAAAACCATTGTGTTCAGCTCTTCTGCAACGGTTTACGGAATGCACAATGTATCCCCACTGAAGGAAACTATGCCTGCGGGCGGCACCACCAACCCGTACGGCACCACCAAATACATGATTGAAATCATTTTAGAGGATATTGTGAAATCCGACAGCGACTGGAACGTGACATTGCTTCGCTATTTCAATCCCATCGGTGCGCACAAAAGCGGACGTATCGGTGAGAATCCGAATGGCATCCCGAACAATCTGATGCCCTATATTACACAGGTTGCCATCGGCAAGCTGCCTGAGCTTTCGGTTTACGGTGATGATTACGATACCCATGACGGCACAGGCGTGCGCGATTATATCCATGTTGTGGATCTTGCCGAAGGCCATGTGAAGGCGCTGGACAATATTTTAGAAGGCAAAAAGGGCGTGCAGATTTTCAATCTCGGCACGGGCAACGGTTACAGTGTACTGGATATTGTCAAAGCCTTTGAGAAAGCCAGCGGGCAAAAAGTGCCGTATAAAGTTGTTGCACGCCGACAGGGCGATATTGCGACCTGCTATTCCGACCCGTCCAAAGCGAAAGAGGTGCTCGGTTGGGAAGCAAAACGCGGGCTCGCGGAGATGTGTGAGGATTCCTGGCGTTGGCAGAGCATGAATCCGAACGGTTTTGAAGACTGATGAAAAAGCATACGTTCCTTTTCTGTATGTGAGAGGAGTAATACAATGAAAAACAAAAAGATTTGGATTGTCTTAGCGATTGTTTTGGTTTTGGTAGTTGCCGTTGCGGGCAAGGGGATTTCCGCTTACAACGGACTGGTAGAGTCGCGCGAGGCCGTTTCTGCGGCACAGTCCGAGGTGGAAACCTATTTGCAGCGGCGTGCAGACTTGATTCCGAATTTGGTCAGCACAGTTAAAGGCTATGCCGCGCATGAGGAAGAGGTGTATACTGCACTTGCCAATGCGCGCGCGGCACTTTCGGGTGCAAAAACAGTGGATGAGCTGAATGAGGCAAACGGTGCGCTCGACTCTGCAATTTCGCGTTTGCTGGTGGTCGTTGAGAATTATCCCGAGCTCAAGGCTGACACGCAGTTTATCAATTTGCAGGATGAGTTGGCGGGCTCTGAAAACCGTATCGCCAAATCCAGACAGAATTATAATGAAATTGCGCAGGCATACAACACAAAAATTAAAAAATTCCCGACCTCTCTGTTTGCGGGGATGTTTGGCTTTGATGCGGCGGAATATTTTGAAGCCACGGCTGAATCCCAAACCGTGCCGACCGTAAACTTCGATTGATGAAGGCTTCGTGGGTGTGTTATGAAAAAGACAGCATCTTTTTTGTGCGTTTTGACAATGCTTGTACTGCTTTGTCTGCCTGCGGCGGCAAAAGCGCAGTATCCGCAGCCGACAAAGGATTTCTTTGTAAATGATTTTGCAGACTGCCTGACGCCTGCGGACGCGGTTGAAATGCAAAAAATCGGCGAGGCACTGTATCGGGCGACAAAGGCACAGGCGGTGGTGGTGACGGTATCCTCTTTGGACGGTGAAAGTATTGCGGATTACGGCTATGACCTTGCAAATGCTTGGGGTATCGGTGAAGGAAAGGCGGATTCCGGTGTGCTTCTGCTTCTTTCTACAGGAGACCGACAAGTGCGCATCGAAGTCGGCAAAGGCTTGGAAGGTCGTTTGACCGACGGCAAAACGGGCAGAATTTTAGACAATTATGCCATTCCCCACCTGAAAAACAATGATTTTTCAACCGGTCTTACGGAAGCCTATAAATCGATTGTCAACGAGGTATATACCGAATACGGCGTGACCCCGCAGAAAGGTTTAGAGGATTACGCTGTTCCCGAAGAAAACGCTATGGATATGATTGAATTCAGCGGTCGGGCGGTTGCGTTTATCCTTGTGGCGGTTTTGGTGCTGCTTAGTATTGTCCGAGGCGGCAGAGGCGGGTATCGCCGCAGACGTTACTACGGCAACGACTTTCCGCCCGGCGGTTTTGGGGGCGGATTCGGTGGCGGGGGTCACTCGTCAGGGGGCGGCGGCTTTTCCGGCGGCGGCGGTTCCTTTGGGGGCGGCGGCAGTTCCCGCGGATTTTAAATGGAATAGATAACTAAATCAAAAACAGCTCTGCTTTTACTGTCAAGCAGAGCTGTTTTTAAGTATTTCTATCACATGTTATTTTGTGATGTCGGTAAAGCTTTATACGGCACAAAGCAGATTTGAATTCTTGCAAGGCGGAATTTGTCCTATGCAATGTTTATTTTCGATTTTCTTTGTACTCTACCGCCGCGCCGACCAGTCCGGAAAACAGGGGGTGCGGGCGGGTCGGGCGTGATTTGAATTCCGGGTGTGCCTGACTGGCGACAAACCACGGGTGGTCACGCAGTTCTATCATTTCCACAATATGCTTGTCGGGCGAAACACCGCAGATATGCATACCGTTGACTTCCAGTGCGGCACGGTAATCATTGTTTACCTCATACCGATGGCGGTGACGCTCATGAATGAGCTGTTTGCCATAGGCAGCATATGCCTTGGACTTTTCATCCAGTACGCATGGGTACTGCCCTAAACGCATTGTGCCGCCGAGATTTTGGACATCGTGCTGGTCGGGCATTAAATAAATCACGGGATATGCTGTGTCGGGGTCGATTTCTGTGGTATTGGCATCTTTGAGCCCCAAAACATTCCGTGCGAATTCAATAACCGCAATTTGCAGTCCCAAACAAATGCCGAGGTAGGGGACTTTAGTTTCACGTGCGTATTTTGCCGCACATATTTTGCCTGCGATGCCGCGCGTGCCAAATCCCCCGGGGACAAGAATGCCGTCTGCTGTGCCGAGCAGTTCGCGGACATTTTCTTCTGTGATGGTTTCGGAATCTATCCAGTCAATATGGACATGTGCGTCATGGTCTAATCCGCCGTGCTTGAGTGCCTCGTTAACACTTAAGTAGGAGTCGTGCAATTCCACATATTTACCGACCAGCGCAATATGGACTTGTTTTTTGAGGTTGGCGTTTTTCTCCATCATCCGAAGCCAGTCCGTATGGTCGGGTTCGCCGCAGGAAAGCTGTAACCGCCGCACTACGATATCGGCAATGCCCTCTTTTTCGAGTGCTACGGGGATATCATAAAGCGTGGGTAAATCGCGGTTTTCAATGACGTTTTCAGAGGGCACATTACAAAACAGCGCGATTTTATCTTTTATCTCCTGCCCGAGCGCGTGTTCTGTGCGCAGTACAATAATATCGGGACGGATACCGATGCTCAGCAGTTCTTTCACGGAGTGCTGGGTCGGCTTGGTTTTCAGTTCCATAGACGCGCCGAGGAAGGGCACCAGTGTGACATGTACAAATATACAGTCACCGGGTCGCTCCTGGGCGAATTGGCGGATGGCTTCTAAGAATGGCTGGCTTTCAATATCGCCGACCGTGCCGCCGATTTCCACCAGAACGATATCTGTGTTTTCAGTTTCATTCAAACGGATACGGCGCTTGATTTCATTGGTGATGTGCGGAATAATCTGTACCGTCTGCCCGCCGTAAACACCCTTGCGCTCGTTGGAAAGCACGTTGTAATACACACTGCCCGAGGTGCAGGAGCTGTTTTTCGTTAAAGAAATATCAATAAAGCGTTCATAATGCCCTAAGTCCAAATCGGTTTCTGCACCGTCGTCGGTCACAAATACCTCGCCGTGCTGAATGGGATTCATGGTGCCGGGGTCGATGTTGAGATACGGATCCAGCTTCACGACTGTGACCGAAAGTCCGCGGTCTTTGAGAAGCCTGCCCAAAGATGCGGCGGTGATGCCTTTGCCGAGACCCGAAACCACGCCGCCTGTGACGAAAATGTATTTTGCTGCCATATAAATTGCCCCTTTTGCAGAAAACTGCATGAATTACCCATATGTTTGTTTTGCTGTTTATTTGTGATACAGCGCCTTGCTTTGCCGCATCGGCTCACAGGTGACATGTACGCCGAGCTTTGCGAAGGTATGCATGTCCACATCTGCCAAAATGACGGTGGAATGTAATTCACAGCCGCGAAGCAGGGAGAGCGCCTGCATGGCTTTTTCCGCCGTTGGATTGGTCGCCGCCGAAATAGAAAGCGCCAAAAGAACTTCATCGGTGTGCAAGCGAGGATTTTTATTGCCGAGATGATTTACCTTTAAATCTTGAATCGGACCGATGACGACAGGGGAGACTAAGTCAATATCTTCGCGAATGTTTGCCGATGCTTTCAATGCATTGAGCAGAAGTGCAGAAGACGCGCCGAGCAGGTCGCTGGTTTTCCCCGTGACAATCCGTCCGTCAGGCAGTTCCATTGCTGCTGCGGGTGCATCGGTTTTTTTCGCCGCATCCAAAGCGGGCTGTACGCAGCGACGCGAGGTCGCCGTCACACCGAGCTGTTTCATCAAAAGCTCTAAAGAGAGAATTTCATTCTGTACGGTTTCACCGTTCTTCGCCGCCACCAATGCCTTGTAATACCGGCGAATCACTTCCTGATGGGAAGCCTCACAGCACACCGCATCGTCTATGATACAGTTGCCCGCCATGTTTACGCCCATATCCGTGGGGGATTTATATGGTGATGCGCCGAAAATACGTTCAAAAATCGTATTGAGCACAGGAAAAATTTCAATATCGCGATTATAATTCACCGTCGTTTCGCCGTAGGCTTCGAGATGAAACGGGTCAATCATGTTGACGTCGTTTAAGTCCGTGGTTGCCGCCTCATAGGCGAGATTGACAGGATGCTTAAGCGGCAGATTCCAAATCGGGAAGGTCTCAAATTTTGCATAGCCTGCTTGCACACCGCGGTTATGCTCATGGTACAACTGAGAAAGACAAACCGCCATTTTACCGCTGCCCGGACCCGGTGCGGTGACAACAACCAAAGAGCGAGAGGTTTCGATGTAATCGTTTTTGCCGAAGCCGTTGTCACTTACAATCAGCGGGATATTTGCAGGATACCCTTCAATCGTATAGTGGCGGTAGACGCGTACCCCGAGTTTTTGCAGCTTTTGTTCAAACGCAACCGCAGAGGGCTGAGCCGCATACTGCGTCATGACCACACCGCAAATTGCGAGTCCGAAAGAAGAATAAATATCCGTCAGACGCAGAATATCCTGCTCGTAGGTGATGCCGATGTCGCCGCGTACTTTACTTTTTTCAATGTCATTGGCGTTGATAGCGATAATGATTTCTGCTTCATCGCGTAATTCGAGCAGCATTTTCATTTTGCTGTCAGGCAAAAATCCGGGAAGCACGCGCGAAGCGTGGTAGTCGTCGAAAATTTTGCCGCCGAATTCCAAGTAAAGCTTGCCCCCGAAGGATTCAATACGCTCTTTAATGCAAGCGGACTGCATTTTTAAGTATTTGTCGTTGTCAAAACCGATTTTCACTGCTTTTTTCTCCTGCTGTAAGTAAAATAAAAAAAACAAAAACACACTGCGGCGAGTGGCTGCACCCCAACGCCGAAGTGTGACACTATTTATTATACAGAAAGCGTTTCCAAAAATCAAGGGGACGCAAAAATTTTTTGTAAAAAATCTTGCTTTCGTATCGATTTTACGCAAATGGACGGCAATGCACCAAGCGCATAGAAACGGGTTTTGTCTCGAAAACGGACAGACGCGAGGGCCGTCCTTACGGTGCGAAAAACAACGCACAAGCCGTAAGGGTCAGCAACCTCTCATTCTGAGGCAGAGCCGAAGAATGACAAGCAGAAGAAACATACCTTGTGCGGTGTGAGGTTCTTCGCTTCGCTCAGAATGACAATGACGAAAAACACGGTTTCCCAATCAGGAACCGTGTTTTTGTATTTTTATTAGATTTTAAAGTAATCCACCGCATTTTTGAACATGCCGTTGTCCTTAATCCCGTCCACATTTTTATAAACATTGTCGGAGAATCGCTCGGAATGTCCCATCTTGCCGAAGACTCTGCCATCGGGCGAGGTGATACCCTCAATCGCAAGCAGTGAACCGTTCGGATTGTAGCGGATATTCATGGTCGGCTGATTTTGGTCGTTTACATACTGTGTCGCAATTTGACCGTTTTCGATAAGTGTTCCAATCAAATCCTTCGGGCATACGAAACGACCCTCGCCGTGGGAGATGGCTACGGTATGAATATCGCCGACTTCGCTTCCCGACAGCCATGGGGATTTGTTGGAAGCCACGCGCGTGTTGACCAGCCTCGACTGGTGTCTGCCGATGGTGTTGAAGGTCAGTGTCGGTGTGTCGGCGTTCGGCTCAATAATCTCGCCGTACGGCACAAGCCCCAGCTTAATCAGTGCCTGGAAGCCGTTGCAGATACCTGCCATTAAGCCGTCCCGCTCTTTTAACAGCTTGTGCACTTCGTCTTTTACCGCAGGGTTGCGGAAGAATGCCGTAATGAACTTGCCACTGCCGTCGGGCTCGTCGCCGCCGGA